>NZ_BAAAOP010000004.1:0-67931 GCF_039530485.1 Leucobacter alluvii
GTGAACTGCACTGGACCAGCCCCACGGGCAGGCGCTACGTCGACCGACCGCCGAGCCGCGTGAGGTTTATAGAGACCGGGCCACCGGGGCCGACGCGACGAATCGAACGCCGAGAACCCGAGCGTGAACGCAGAGAACCCGAGCATGAACGAGACTTCGCGCATCACCCGTTCTGACGCGGGCCCTAACCTTGCGCATCTTCATTCCCATCATCAGGGCTACCGAGCATCCCAGCGCTCCAGCACCCGAGTGTCCAGTGCCCCTGTAGCCCCTAGTGTGGGTCGAGTGAGCCCGTACGCAGCACCGAGCCCCCCTGACGAGCGCTCCTCCGGAACAGCACCGCGGACCGCCGCCGGGCACCGCCGACGCGCGGGGCGAGTCATCGGAATCGGTGCAGGATCCCTCGCAATCGTGCTCGCGGCAGGCTACGCCGTCGTCTGCGCCATCGCTCCGCTGCCAGAACCGGTGGTGACGTTGGACGCACCCGCGGCGGTCACGATCTCGGCCGACGATGCCGGCGTGCGACGGGCGGTCGATGCCGAGCCGGAGCCGACCGCGATCGGATGGCTGCACGACGACGAGATCTGGACGAACACGCAGCGCCCAGCGCCGATCGCGAGCATCTCGAAGCTCGTCACCGTGCTCGTCGCGCTCGATGCAGCACCCGTGGCTGCGGGCGCCGATGGGCCGACGCACGTCTGGACGGCCGAGGACGCCGCGCGGCAGGCACGGTACGTCGCCGACGACGGCGTCGCGTTTCCCATACCCGTCGGCACCGAGGTGACCGCGCGTCAGATGCTGCAGCTCGCGCTCGTACCGTCGGCGAACGACTTCGCAGCCGCCTACGCGTACTCGGTGTTCGGCGGCAATGATGCGTTTCTCGCCGCGGTCCGGGCCTGGCAGGACCGCGAAGGTCTCGCATCGCTCTCGCTGTTCGAGCCGACCGGTATGGACGAGCGCAATGCGGCCACCGCGTCCGACGTGCTGCGCCTCGCGCGCCTCGCGCTCGCGAACGACACGGTCGCCGAGATCGTCGCGATGCCGCAGGTCTCCCTTCCATGGGGCATCGGCACCGTGGAGAACACGAACCCGCTGTACGGAGCGCTTGACGGTGTGATCGGCATGAAGACCGGGCGCACGAGTGTCGCCGGCTACAACCTCGCGGCGGCGCGCACGAGCGATGCGCTGGGTCGCGACGTCGTCCAGCTCGCCGTCGTGCTGGGCCGAGCGACGGCCGAGGATCGCCTGAGCGCGAGCCTCAGCATGTTCTCCGCGCTGGACGCCGCGCCCGCTCGCACGCAGATCGTGGCGCACGACGAGCGGGTCGGCACGGCGAGAACGGTCGACGGCGTCGAGATCCCGATCCTGATATCGGGCGACGGCGCCGAAGTCGTGCTCCTCCCCGGAGAAGCCGCAGAGCGAACGGTCGCCCTGGAGACGGGCGGGTTCTCCGAGGCCGGCGCGCCGGATGCCGGACTCACGGGGGCCGATGCCGAAGCCGGGCGACGAGTGGGCATCCTGCACCTCTCGGGCCCCACCGAATCCGACGAGCGCGCCTTCGACGTCGTCACGGGTGCCGCGATCACCGCGCCCGACTACGGCTGGCGCCTCACGCACCCCCGCGAGCTCTTCACCTGGAGCTGAGCCGGGCCCAGATCCGGGCCATTGCAGAACGGGGAATCGACCCCAACGACCTCAATCGAGCAGCGCGCCACCGGCGAGCCGGCGCACGACGCCGGTGAGATGGTCGACTCCCGCGACGAGATCGGCTTCCTCCGTGAACTCGTCGAGGCTGTGGGAGATGCCCGCGACGCTCGGCACGAAGAGCATGACGGTCGGCACCGTGTCCTTCATGTTGGTCGAGTCGTGCCCGGCGACCGTCATCACGCGATCATGGGTGAGACCGAGCTCCTCCGCGACCTCACGGGCGAGCTCGACGCCGGCTTCGGGGTACGGGTTCTGATCCCAGCTGTGCTCGGCCGTGACGGCGATCTCCACGCGATCCTCGCGCTGCACCCGCTCGATCGTGCGCTGCAGCGAGGCATGGGCCTCCCGGATCACGTCGGCGCTCGGCGAGCGCAGGTCGAGCAGCAACCGCACCTCACTGGCGACGACCACGGGCGAGTTGGGATACACGTTGAGCTCACCGCACGCGGTGTGCAGCGCGCCCGGCTCGAACTCGTCGACGAGCTCGCGCGCCGCCACGACGAGCCTGGCCGCGCCGAGCAGGGCGTCGCGCCGATCGACCATCAGCGTCGACCCGCTGTGCGCCTGCGCCCCGGTCACCGTGAATTCGAACTTGTGCGCCGCCCACGTCGCATTCACGAGACCGATCGTGACGCCGTCCTCCTCCATGCTCCGACCCTGCTGCACATGGATCTCGGCGTACGAGGCGACCTCGCGGCCCGAGTCGCCTCCGAATACGTCACCGGCGCCACGTTCCCCGATCGCATCGAGCGCGTCGCCGACCGTCACCCCTCGCGGATCGGTCGTCGCGAGCGCTGCGTCGAGCGGCATCTTGCCGGTGAACACCGAACTGCCCATCATCGAGGGCTTGAAGCGCGACCCCTCCTCGTTGAACCAGTTGACGACCGCGAGATTCACACGGGCAGCCGACGGATCGGCACGAAGCTCATCGGCCACGCGGAAGCACGCGTGGGCCGACGCCATCACGCCGAAGGCGCCGTCGAAGCGGCCGGCGGTCGGCTGCGAGTCCAGGTGCGACCCGGTCAGCACGTAGGGCGCACCGGGCACGAGTTCCAGCAGCCCGAACTGGTTGCCGGCCGCGTCGCGCTCGACCGTGAATCCGTGCTGCTCGAGCAGCTGCGCGAACCAGGCGCGCTGCTCGCCGTCGGCTGCGCTCGCGGCCTGCCGGTCGACGCCGTTCGTGCCCGGCACGGCACCGAAGCGCGAGTGCACGGCCCAGTCGGCGAGGAATGCGTCATCGAGGTGCTGCGTCATGGTCGTCTCTGTTCTCTCGTTCTTCACTGTCGTCTACTGCGCGACTGCCTCAGGCCGCGATCTCGTCGGATGCCGGTGGCATCACCCTGTCCGAGATCAGCACATGAATCAATGCGGGAGCATCTCCCGCGAGTGCGCGATCCAGCGCCCCCGCAAAATCCTCTGTGGCCTCGACGCGCTCACCGTGCCCTCCGAACGACCGCATCCAGGCCGCGAAGTCGGGATTCGCCATCCGCGTGCCCGACGGTCGACCCGGATAGTGCCGCTCCTGATGCTGCACGATCGTCCCGTAGATCCCGTTGTCGACCACGATCACCAGCGGCTTCCCGCCGTGCGCGACCGCGGTCGCGAGCTCCTGCCCGTTCATCATGAAATCGCCGTCCCCGCACACCGCGACCGCACGTCGATCGGGAAACACGAGTGATGCCGCGACGGCCGCCGGAACGGCGAGGCCCATCGCGCCGTTGCGCGCGCCCACGAGGCTCGCCGGGGTCAGGTGCTTCACGAACCGGTGCGCCCAGATCGTCGCGTTCCCCGCGCCGAAGGTGAGCACCGCCTCGCCCCGCAACCGCTCGTCGAGCTCGCCGAAGGCGACGCCGAGGTCGACTCCCGGATTCTCGACATCTGCCGGGATCCCCGAAGCGCCGGCGACACCGGGCACCGACGCGTCAGGTCGATGCGCCGCGAACCGCGCCTGAGCCACTGACCGGTCTCGCATCCACGAATCGTCGCGGTCGCCGCGAACTGCAGCGGCATCGACACCGGAGAGCGCCTTCGCGAAGGCCTCCGGCGTTGCGAGCAGGTGCTGATCGAGTCGCCCCGCATGCATCGTCGCCTCGGGATCGACGCCGACGAGCACGGTCTCCGCATCGAATCCGAGTCGGTATCCGTCGCTCATCACGTCGGATCGACCGCACCCGACGAACACGAGGAGGTCTGCCGCCGCATACGCGGCAGCGACCGCATCCGCGCGGCCGTACCCGAGCCAGCCAGCCCACGCGGCTCCGGCGTGCGGCACCGCGTCGTACGCACGCCAATCCGCGAACACCGGGACGCCTGCGGATTCGGCGAAAGCGAGCACCTCTCGGCCAGCTCCTGCATGCCAGCCGTCACCTCCGACCACGAACGCCGGGCGCTCGGCGCGGGCGATCCGTTCACCGAGCTCCTCGATCTCGGCACGTGACGGCTGCGGGTTCGGGGAGGCGATCCGCCCACTCGGCGCAGCCTCGGTCACGTGCACGAGCACGTCCTCCGGCAACCCGACCACGACCGGACCGGGGCGGCCGGAGGCCGCGACCCGCATGGCCTCCGCCACGAGCTCCCCCGCACGATCGGCGTCGTCGATCGTGAGCACCCGCTTCGCGGTCGACCCGAACCATCCGGTGAGACTGAACTCCTGGAACGAGTCCCGCTCACGGTCGGCCACCGGAATGAGCCCGACGAACAGCACCAGAGGGGTCGCGTCCTGCCACGCCGTGTGGATCGCGATCATCGCGTTCGACGCCCCCGGGCCGCGCGTCACCATCGCGATCCCCGGCACGCCCGTCAGGCGCCCCTCGGCGAGCGCCATGAACCCCGCACCGCCCTCCTGCCGACACACGACCGTCTCGATCGACGAATCGTGCAGACCGTCGAGCACGTCCAGGTAGCTCTCCCCTGGCACTGCGTAGACACGGGAGACCCCGTGCTGCTCGAGCGTGCGAACGATGAGATGACCGGCCGACTGCGACATACGATAATCCTTCCAAAAACGGTGTGAGTGAGACTGTGAAGTCCGGGGTCAGGGGCCGATCGGGAGCAGGGATGCGAGCGATTCGCCCGCGGCGATCCGCGCGAGCAGCTCGGGCTCGTCGCGATCCGATGCCTGAGCCGCGCTGAGCACCTCCGGGTCGATGCGGCCGCCCGGGAGGACGAGCACGCCGTGCGCGTCGCCGAGCACGAGGTCCCCGGTCGACACGGGCACGCCGCCGATGACGACGGGCTGGTCGACAGCGCTTCCCGCCAGTGCGCCGGTGCGTTTCGTCGTTCGAGCGGTGAGCCCGGTCGCGTACACGGCGAGCCGATCCTGCGTCTCGCGCAGCGCCTGGACGTCGGTGACCGGGCCGTCGACCACGATGCCGACCGCACCCTGCGCGATCGCAGCTCGCGCGGTGACGGCTCCGACGGGCGCGTGCGCACCGCCCGCGACCCGGATCACGAGCACCTCGCCGGGCCGGGCTGCGAGAAGCGCTCGGTTCACCTCGTACGCGTCGGGTTCGCGCAGGTCGAGGGTCCTCGCGAAACCGACGAGTTGCGGGCTCCGCGTGACCGGATGCACCCGGGGGTCGACGAACCCGTCTTCGATGAAGTGGCCGAGCGTCGGCAGCTCGACCTCGCGCAGAGCGTCGAGAAGCTGAGCGTGCTCGAGCGTCATGCGACGACCTCGGGCACCACCGCGACGCACTCGATCTCGAGCGCGATCTCCCAGATCGACACGCAGACCGTCGTCCTCGCGGGCAGGTCGTCGGTGAAGTACCGCGCGTACACGCGGTTGAACGGTTCGCGCTGCTCCGGAGATGTCAGGTAGGCGTTGACTTTGACGACGTGCTGCAGGCCGCTTCCCGCCGCAGCGAGCACTGAGACGAGGTTCTCGAGGCAGCGCGCCACCTGGTCTTCGAAATCGTCCGGCGCGGAGCCGTCTGCGCCGAAGGGCACCTGGCCCGTCGTGAAGACGAAGCCGTTGGCGACGACCGCCTGCGAATACGGACCCAGCACCGGGGCGAGCCCCGGTGCTGCGCTGATCCGCCGGATCACGGCGCGACGTCCACGCTGGTGGTCGCTTCCACCCGGTCGATGTTCTTCTGGCTGTTCTCCCCCAGCAGGAAGAGCGCCACGAACGACAGCCCTGCTGAGGCGGCGATGTACCAGGCGATCGAATCGCTCTGCCCGGTCAGGTTGAGGAGCCACACGGTCACGGCGGGGGTGATCGCCGAGCCCAGCAATCCCGAGAGCATGTATGCCACGGACAGCCCCGAATACCGCACCTTCGCTCCGAACAGTTCGGCGAGGAAGGTGGCGATCGGCCCGTAGTTCGCCGAGAAGGCGATCATCATCAGGCCGTACGCGAGGAACACGGCCGCGGGGTTGCCCGTGTTCAGCAACCAGAAGAATGGGAACGCGAGCAGGGCCTCAGCAGCGATACCCGCGGCGATGATCGGCTTGCGTCCGACTCGGTCGGAGAGCCGCCCGAAGAACGGGATGAAGAAGATGCCGAGCAGGCAGGCGACGAGCACGACCCAGAGCATGAGGTTCGCGGAGTACCCCTGCTCGCTCGTGCCGTAGTTCACTCCGGATGCGACCATGAGCGTGAAGCTCGAACCGGTCGACAGTGTCGCCACACCGCCGAGGATGACCTGCTTCCAGTAGTGGCGCATGAGGTAGGCGAACGGGAGCTTCGCCTTGGCGCCCTGTTCGCGCACCTGCTGGAAGCTCGGCGTCTCCTCGATGTTGAGTCGGATGTAGATGCCGACCGCGACGAGCAGCACCGATGCGATGAACGGAACGCGCCAGCCCCACGTGTACAGCGCTTCCGTCGACACCGTCGCCGTGACGATGAGGAAGGCGACGTTCGCGAGGAGCGTTCCGAACGGGACGCCCACCTGGACGAGCGATCCGTACCAGCCGCGGCGCTCCTGGGGAGCGTGCTCGACGGTCATCAGGACAGCGCCGCCCCATTCACCGCCGAGCGCGAGGCCCTGGATGATGCGCAGCGTCAGGAGGATGAACGGCGCCGCGATGCCGATCGTCGCGAAGTCGGGCACGAGACCGATGGCGAGCGTCGCGCCGCCCATGGTCAGCAGCGAGATGAGGAGCATCGATTTGCGGCCCAGACGATCGCCGAAGTGGCCGAAGAGGATCGCGCCGAGAGTGCGCGCGACGTAGGCGGCGGCGAACGTGAGGAAGGAGAGGATCGTTCCGACCGCCGGGGGCAGATCGGGGAAGAACACCTGATTGAAGACGAGCGCGGAAGCGGTTCCGAAGAGGAACAGGTCGTACCACTCGACCGTCGTGCCGATGACGCTCGCGGTGGCGATCTTCCTCATCTTGGATTGGTCCAGTCGTGCGCTGCGGACTTCCGTGTCCTGAGCGGGCGTCGTAGTCATCGAGTCTCCTGTGATTCGAGTGGCGATCGGGTCAGAGTTCACCCTCCCAGCGCTCCGAGGCCCCGACAAGCAGCATCTGCACACGAGTCCCGCGAAGTTCTAGTGAAATGCACAAGGGGCGAGCCGATCGATGGGCGATCAAGCAAAATGGGGTGTGTGATTGCTCAACCCTCCGCCGACACCCGCGACTGGTGGTCGGTCGCGCTGCAGCGGCTGGAGACCGATCTCCCTGCGCTCGTCGACGACTTCCTCGCCCGCCTCACTCGACTCAGGGGCGGGTACGCCTCCGTGCAGGAAGCCGACCTGCGGCAGACGGCCCATGACACGCTCTCCTACCTCATCGCGCGACTGGCCGGTCGACCGGTACCGCGCGGCCTCGTCGATCTGCCGCAGCGGCTCGGGGTGAGGCGCGCACGGCAAGGAGTCGATCGCGATCAGTTGCTGGAAGCCGTGCGGCTCGATTACCGGGTGCTCTGGGCCGGCCTCGTCTCGATCGCCGGCGATGCCCATGCCGACGAACTGGTGCAGCACGCTGAACCCGTGCTGACCTCGGTGGAGGACTACATTCACGCGGTGCAGGTCGCGTTCCTCGACGAGCGAGAAGCGCTCGCCTCCGACAGCCGCACCCAGGAGACACGGGCGTTCGCGCAACTGCTGGCCGCAGACGACCCGGCGGGCATCGCCGCCGAGATCGCTGCACGACTGCGGTTTCCGGCCGATGCGATATTCGAGATCTGCCTCATCCCGACGTTCTCGGCTGCTGACGCCCGCCGCATCGCCATCACGTTCGAGCGCACCCGGCAGCGCTTCTTCGCCTGGGACTTCGACGACAGCGTGCTGTTCGTCAGACCGCGCGTGGCAGGCGATCATCCGCTGACGAGCATCGGCGGCGTGCAGATCTCCACGGTTCGAGGCCTCGCCGCAGTGCCGCCTGCCGTCGAGTTCGCCCACCAGCTGCTCCCCTTCGCGACACCCGGGCGGCTGAGCGATGAGAACGACCTCTGGCTCGCCCTCGCGTCCGACACGGTCCTGTCAGCGATGCCGCAGGTCTTCTCCCATGCGCGTCACGCGATGCAGCAGGTTCGCGCGGACGAGCGCGCGCGGCTGCTCGACACGTTCGCGCGGTTCTGCGCGAACGGCTCGATCAAGCGCACGGCAGAGGAGATGTTCGTGCATCGCAACACCGTGGTGAACCGATTGCAGGCATTTCACCGCGTGACGGGGTGGGATCCGACCGTGCCGGCAGAGGCAGCGCGAGCCCTGCTGGCGTTCGGCCGGAACCCGGACCCGATCGATCAGGATCGCGAGTCGTAGCTCAGCGCACCGCCGAGCACGGTGGCGACGATGCCGAGTTCGGCCAGGTCGGGCGCCGTCAGCGGCGAAGCCGAGAACACGGTGAAATCGGCGAGCTTGCCGCGCTCGAGCGTTCCCTTGTCGGCGAACTGCCCCGTCGCGCGCGCCGCCCATTCGGTGTGCGTGCGCAGGGCTTCCTCCGGAGTGATGGCCTCGGCCTCGCCGAGCACGGTGTCGTTCTCCGTGCGGCGGTCGACGGCCGCCTGCATGCCGCGACGCAGATTGTTGTCAGCGACCGGCAGGTCGGAGGAGCCGGCGAGGATGATGCCGGCGTCGATCACGGACCGCCCGCGGTACAGCCAGTCCGCGCGGTCGCGGCCGACGCGATCCGCCATCTGATCGCCGAAGGCGCTGATGAACCCGGCCTGCGGCGTGACCGCCACCCGCAGCCGCCCGGCGCGCTCCACCTGGTCGGGTCGGGCGATGCCGAAATGCTCGATGCGGCACGGAACGTCGAGCCGTCCGTAGCGATCCTGCGCCTCCTCGATGAGATCGAGGGCGAGATCGATCGCCGCGTCGCCGATGGCGTGCAGGGCGAGCGGCCACCCGGCCCGGTATGCGCCGAGTGCGCGCTCGCGGTAGACCGCCGGCTCGTCGAGCAGATAGCCCGTGTTGTGCTCGTGCCCGCAGTAGTCCTCGGTCACGGCCGCTGTGGCTCCGAGCAGCGAACCGTCGAGGAAGACTTTGACGTGCCCGAAGCGCACGGCGTCATCGCCGAAGCCTGCACGGATGCCGAGATCGAGGCCCGCCCCTGCACCTTCGCCGGCGAAGTCGGTGGCGTGCCCGGTGAGCGGCCTGAGCGCGTCGATCGCGGGCATCAGCTGGGCGCGCGCGTGCAACCGTCCCCGCTCGGACGCCGCCTGGTAGGCCGCGACCTCGATGGGGCTGTGGCCGATCCATCCCCCGCCGACGCCTGCTTCGGTGAAGCTCGTGATCCCCTGCGCGGCGTACCGGCTGGTCGCCGCTTCGAGAGCCTCGACGAGTCGCTCGGTCGAGTAGGGCAGCAGCAGCGCCTGGACGAGCCCCTGCGCGGCTTCTTCGAGCAGACCGGTGGGCGCGCCCTGCGGGTCTCGCACGACGACGCCGCCGGTGGGGTTCTCGAAGTCGGCCCCGAACGCGCCGACGAGCCGGAGCGTGGCGCTGTTCGTGATCGAAGCGTGGCCGGAGGTGTGGCGCAGGTAGAGCGGGCGTTCGCCGGTGATCTCGTCGAGACGCGCGATGTCGGGGAACGCCCCGCCGTGGTGCGCCTGGTTGAAGCCCGTGCCGTGCACCCATGCGTCGGCGTCTCCGAGGGCGTCGAGACGCTCGACCTCGGCCGCGATCTGGGCGTACAGGGCATCGAGTCCGCGGGTCGTGCTGAGATCGATCGACGCGAGCCCGAGCCCCCACCAGGCGGTATGGCAGTGCGCATCGATGAGGCCTGGTGTGACGCACGCGTCGCCGAAATCGTGGGTCGTGACGGCTTCGAGGCCGGCGATCTCCTCGTCGAAGCCGACGATTCGGCCGTTCAGGACGCCGACCGATGTGACGGAGGGGCGCGCGGGATCCATGGTGAGGATCTCGCGAGCGGTGAGAATCAGGTCGAGTTGCATGGGGGTCTCCTCAGGCTGCGATCTCGTCGGCGGCGGGCGGCATGACGCTGTCGTCGATGAGCAGGTGGATGAGTGCTGGGCGGTCGGCTGCGAGCGCACGATCGAGCGCTCCGGCGAAGTCATCGGTGTGCTCGACTCGCTCGCCGTGCCCGCCGAAGGCGCGCATCCACTCGGCGAAGTCGGGGTTCGCCATGCGCGTGCCCGATGGGCGCCCCGGGTAGTGCCGCTCCTGGTGCTGCACGATCGTGCCGTAGATGCCGTTGTCGACGACGATGACCAACGGCGTGCCGCCGTGCGCGAAGGCGGTGGCGAGTTCCTGCCCGTTCATCATGAAGTCGCCGTCGCCGCAGACCGCGACCGAACGGCGATCGGGGAACGCGAGCGATGCCGCGACAGCTGCTGGCACCGCGAGGCCCATCGCGCCGTTGCGCGCGCCGACCAGGCTCGCAGGGGTGAGATGGGTGACGAATCGATGCGCCCAGATCGTCGCGTTGCCCGCGCCGAACGTCAGCACGGCCTGCCCCTCGAGGCGGTCGTCGAGTTCGCCGAACGCGACTCCGAGGTCGACGCCCGGGTGCTCGGTCTCCGCAGGGATCCCGGAGGCGCCGGCGACACCGGGCACTGACGCATCCGGTCGGTGCGCCGCGAAGCGCTGCTGCGCCTCCGACCGGTCGCGCATCCACGCGTCGTCTCGGTCGCCGCGGATGTCCGCGGCGTCGAGCGCGCCGAGCGCGGCGACGAACGACGCAGGGGACGACAGCACCTGCTGGTCGATGCGCCCGGCATGCATCGTGGCCTCCGGGTCCATCGTCACGAGCACCGTCTCGGCTCCGAAGCCGAGACGGTATCCGTCGCTCATCACATCGGATCTGCCGCACCCGACGAGCACCAGGAGGTCTGCCGCCGCGTACCCCGCCGCTACCGCGTCAGCGCGACCGTAGCCGAGCCAACCCGCCCACGCCGCACCCTCGTGCGGCACAGCGTCGTAGGCGCGCCAGTCGGTGAAGACGGGAACGCCCGCCGCGGCGGCGAACTCCAGCAGCGCGCGCCCCGCGCCGCCGTGCCAGCCGTCGCCGCCGGCGACAATCGCGGGCCGCTCGGCGCGGGTCAGCCGCTCGGCGAGCGCGGTGATCTCCGCATCCGAGGGCTGCGGGTCGGGTACCGCGATGGGCGCGCTCGGCGCGGCATCGGTCAGCTCCACCAGCACGTCCTCCGGCAGACCGATGACGACCGGGCCCGGACGACCGGCAGCTGCAGTGCGCAAGGCCTCTGCCACGAGCTCGCCCGCGCGATCCGCATCGTCGATGGTCATGACGCGTTTCGCCGTCGACCCGAACCAGCCCGTCAGGCTGAACTCCTGGAACGAGTCGCGCTCGCGGTCGGCGACCGGGATGAGGCCGACGAAGAGCACCAGTGCCGTCGCGTCCTGCCACGCCGTGTGGATCGCGATCATCGCGTTCGCAGCGCCGGGGCCCCGCGTCACCATCGCGACACCCGGCACGCCGGTGAGCCGCCCCTCGGCGAGCGCCATGAACCCGGCGCCGCCCTCCTGCCTGCAGACGACCGTGTCGATCGACGAATCGTGCAGACCGTCGAGCACGTCGAGGTAGCTCTCACCCGGAACGGCGTAGACGCGCTGCACGCCGTGCGCCTCGAGGGTGCGGACGATGAGGTGGCCTGCCGACTGTGACATGTGGTGCGATCCTTCCGGGGTACAACGGGATGAGAACGAGAAGGGCCGGTGCGGTCCCCTTCCGGAGATCCGCACCGACCCGTTCGATCAGTGCTTGAAGCCGGGCAGGTTCACGCTCAGGCGAGGCGCGACGGCGCCTGCGAATGCCGAGAAGAGGCTCAGGAAGATGAGCATCGCGGCAGCCGGCCACCAGTGGTTGGCTGCCGCGGCGACGAAGCCGGTCGCGAGCAGCGGGATGAAGCCCGAGAGCATGCCTGCGGTGTTCTGCGCCAGGCCGACGCCGGTGTACCGCGTCTTCGCCGGGAACAACCCGGTGAGCACAGTGCCGGAGGCCGCGTACGGCAGCGACAGGGCCGCGACGGCGAGCGTCATCGAGAGCACGACCAGCACGGGGTTGCCGGAGGCCAGCATGAGGAAGGCGGGGATCGCCACGACGGCGGACGTCACGCCGCCCCACAGGATGACCTTGCTCGCCCCGTACTTGGAACCGAGTACACCGCCCCAGATGAGGACGAAGATCTCGACGGTGGCGGCGACCATGCTGCCGAGCAGCATCAGCGAGGAGTCGTAGCCGAGCACGTTCACGCCGTAGTACACACAGAACGCGGTGACGAGGTAGAACCCGCCCACGCCGAGCAGTGCTGCTGCCATGCCGACGATGATCTGCTTCCAGCTGTGCTTGAAGGTGCTGGCCACCGGGGTCTTGTCGATCTCGCCCGACTCCTCGAGCTGACGGAAGACCGGCGATTCCTCGAGCTTCGAGCGGATGTAGACCGCGACGATGAGCAGCGGGAATGCGATCAGGAACGGGATGCGCCAGCCCCAGGAGCTGAAGCTCTCCTGCGACAGGATGAGCGTCATCACGAAGAATCCGCCGGAGGAGAGGATCGTGCCGATGGGCGAGCCGATCTGCGGGATCGCCGCGTACCGGGCGCGGAGGTGCAGCGGCGCGTTCTCGACCACGATCGTCATGGCGCCCGACCACTCGCCGCCGACGAAGAGGCCCTGGAGCACGCGCAGCAGCACGAGCAGGATCGGGGCGGCGATGCCGATGGCGGCGTAGGTGGGCAGCAGGCCGATGAGGCCGGTGACGATGCCGATGCCGACGATCGTGATCATGAGCACCTTGCGGCGACCGATGCGGTCGCCCATGCGCCCGAAGATGATGCCGCCGATGGGGCGCGCGGCGAGGCCGACGCCGAACGTCGCGAACGATGCGAGCGCCGCCGCAGTGGCGTTCTCGCTCGTGAAGTACTGGACGTTGAAGACCAGCGCGGCGGCGGCGCTGAACAGGAAGAAGTCGTACCACTCGAGTGCGGTGCCGATCAGCGCCCCGAGTGCGACCTTGTTGGCGTCTTTGACGCTGAGTTCTTGCGTGGCACCGTATTCGATCGATGCCGTGTGGGTTGTCTCGCTCATGCGTTCTCTCCGTCGAGGATGCGGGATCCGTGAGGTGCGGCTCTCGCGCGGTTGCGCGGGCGTCGGTACTCGATCATTGCAGGGAATCCGCACATCGCGGGTGCCATATCGCCCCCGAACGCGACAAGATTTCAGTGCATGTGCACATACACTGGCCGAATGGATGATCGTTTCGCCGACGCGCTCAGCGACACCCCCGAGGCAGCCGACCGGGATCGATGGCTCGAACTCCTCGCAGAGCTCGACCCGGAGTCGCTCACCGACCGGTTCCTCGCGCAGGTTGGGACGGTGCCCGGCTACGACCCGGCGCCCATTCCCGTCTCGGAACTGCGACGCACGGGCACGCTCTCATTCATCTCCCTGATCGAGGGGCTGCGCGCCGGCGGGTTCGCCGCGCCAGTGCCGGTCGCGACCGACGTCGGCGTGTCGCGAGCGCGCGCCGGCATCCCGCTCACCTCCCTCATGACGGCCATTCGACACGACTTCACCGTGCTGTGGGAAGCGCTCACCCGGGCGGCGACCGCCGAAGACGCGCAGCTCATCGTGCGGCACACGAACATCGTGCTGCGCACGGTCGACGACTACGTGCACCAGACCGAAGCGGCGTACCTCGCCGAGCTGCAGCGCATGAACGAAGAGCAGGCGTCAGTTCGGCAGGGCCTCATCGCAGCGCTCTTCCAAGACGTGCAACCGGGATCAGAGCGGCTCGAGACGATCGCCGCAGACCTGGGGCTCGGCGACGCTGCTCCGCTCCACGTCGTGGCCGCCGTCGATGACGACGTCGCCGCCCTGCGGGTGCACATCTCCGAGCTCGAGCGGGCGGGCGGGAAGGTGTTCACGCACCACCTCGGCGAGACGCTCATCGCATTCATGCGCCAGGTCGCCCTTCCCGGGTCGCGACTGTCAGAGGTCGCCGTGCGCGTGCTCGACCTGCGCGTCGGCATCACTCTCGCCCCCGGGGGCGTTGTCGACCTGCGACGCGCCGCCACCACCGCGGCGTCGCTCGCGCGCGCCTTCGTCGCCGACGAATCCGGCGCCATGACCTGGAGTCGCGGCTGGGCGCGGTTGGCCGCGCGCAGCCTGCTCGACGCCGGCAACCCGATCCTCGCCGATGTGCACGACGCGCTCGCCGGATGCACGCCGGCAGAGCGAGCGCGGCTCGAGGAGGCGGCGCGCAGCTACCTCGAGACCGGCAGCATCGGCGCGGCCGCCGATGCACTGTTCTGCCACCGCAACACGCTCGCGAACCGACTGCGCCGCTTCGCCGATCTCACCGGCGTCGACCCGCTCGTGCCCGCAGACGCCGCGCGCCTCGTCGTGGGGTGGGCCTAGGCGCCGCCCGACCCCGATCGCGTCAGGCGCGCACCGCTTCGAACGTCTTGCGATACCGGGACGGCGCGACGCCGTAGGCCGCGGCGAATCCCTGACGGAAGGTGACGGGACTGCCGAATCCGCACGCCTCCGCGATGTGCTCGACCGACCACTGGGTCGTCTCCAGCAGGCGACGGGACTCGTCGAGGCGGCGCGCACGCACCCAGGCGGCGGGCGTGGATCCTGTCGCTGCGTGGAATGCGCGCACGAACGTTCTGCGACTCATGTGCGCTCGGTGCGCGAGCCGGTCGACGGAGAGGGGTTGGTCCAGGTGGGCGAGCGACCAATCGAGCACGTCCGAGAACGGATCTCCGGCCGATGCCGCTGGGAGCGGTCGATCGATGTACTGCGCCTGCCCACCGTCGCGATGCGGGGCCACCACGAGACTGCGGGCGACGCGGTTCGCCGCGTCGGCGCCGAGACGTCCCCGCACGATGTGCAGGCACGCGTCCAGCCCGGAGGCGGTGCCCGCCGCCGTGAGCACGTCTCCGTGGTCGACGTAGAGAACCGTCTCGTCGAGATCGATGTCGGGGTGCCGCTCCGATACAGCGCCGAACGCCTGCCAGTGCGTCACGGCGCGGCGCCCCGCCAGGATTCCGGCGTCGGCCACGGGAATCGCACCGAGGCACAGACCGGCGATCGTCGCTCCTCGCGCGTGCCCGAGTCGAAGCAGGTCGAGGAGGCCGGAATCGGGCGACCGGCCGTCCTCGTACCACGAGGGCACCACGATGAGATCGGCCTCATCCGCGCGATCGGCACCGTGCACCCCGCTGAGCGTCAGCCCTTCAGCGGTGCGGATCGCGCCCGCCGTGTCTGAGAACAGCTCGGTGCGCCAATCGGCGAGACCGAGGCGGCGCACCTCGTCGAAGACCATCTGCGGGACAGCGAGATGGAACATGGTGACGCCGGGGAAGGCGTATATCGCGATCCGCATCGATGCTCCCGTCGTTCCGAGATTCAGTCTGGCCCGAAACCATCATATCGCGGCATTTCTGCCACTTGTGAGGGGGACTCCGATGACAGATCGTAGGGAGAGCATCCGCACCCGGATGCGCACCCGCTGACCTCCAGGAGCTTCCCATGGCATCCCCGCGCCGCGCCCTCGTCCTCGTCGACATCCAGCAGCAGTACTTCGACGGCCCACTCGAGATCCACTACCCGAGCATCACCGATTCACTCGCGAAGACCACCGCCGCGATCACGGCTGCGACCGAGGCCGGCATGCCCGTCGTGGTCGTGCAGCACGACGGCGGAGAGGGCGCCCCGGTCTTCAGCCCCGGCAGCGCGTCGTTCGCGCTGCACCCCGAGATCGAACGGCTCCGCACCGACGACTGGAAGCACGTCGTCAAGCAGTACAGCTCCGTCTACCCGGGCACCGGTCTCGCGGAGTGGCTGCGCGAGCGCGACATCGACACCGTCACGTTGGCCGGTTACATGACGAACAACTGCATTCTGGCATCGGCTGCGGAGGCAGAGGTGCTCGGCTTCACCACCGAGGTCCTGTCAGACGCGACCGGAGCGATTCACCTGTCGAACGCGGCGGGATCGGCCTCGGCCACGACCGTGCACCAGACGCTGATGGCGCTGCTGCAGTCCAACTGGGCCGCCGTCGCGTCGACCGATGAGTGGCTGACCGCCACCGCTGCCGGCACCTCGGTGCCCGCGAGCAACCTCATCGAGTCGGCCATCGCCGGCGCTCAGCACGCGGTGCAGTCGTAACGGGAGCCGGCTCCGAGCTCAGCGGAGACGATCGGCCACGATGCGCTGCAAGGCTTCGAGCGAGAGGGTGACCGACTCCACGTCGATGCGCTCATCGTTGCCGTGCACGCCCTCGCGGTACCGCTCATAGCTCCACTCGGGGCCGAGCAAGCCGAAGCCGTACGCTGGAATGCCGAGTTCGCGCAGCACTCGTGCGTCTGAACCGCCCGCCGCCATGATCGGTACGACCGGGGCGTCGGCGACCGCCTCGACCGCGCGCTCGATCGCGGCGAAGAGCGGCGTGTCCGACGGCGAGGCCGTGGCGGCCCACCCGCGCAGGTGCTCGATCTCGATGTCGTCGGCGAGGGGCCCGAGCACGGCGCGCAGCAGGCGATCGACCTCGGCGTCCGTCGTGCCGGGAAGGGTGCGGATGTCGAGGTCGATCGTGCCCATCGCGGGAATCACGTTGTGCGTCATGCCGGCGCGCAGCACCGTCGGCGACATGGTGATGCGCGAGACCGCGTGGGCGTATCCGGCGATGCCGCCGAGGTGCGGAAGCGCGGCGTCGAGGCGCACCGGATCGCGCAGTCGCTCGGCCAGCGCTGGATCCTGAATACGCGCGCCGACGAACGCGTTCCACAGCGGACCGAGCCGCGCGGCGGGCATCACCTCACCCAGACGCTGCAGCACCTCGCCCACGCGGTACGACGCGCTTTTCGCGCCGTACGGGATCGAGGCGTGGCCGGGTTTGCCGTGGATGATGAGCCGCCGACCGGCGGACCCCTTCTCGGCCACCTCGATCGCCACATGACGCCCCATGCGCATGCCACCCGACTCGGAGAGCGCTTCGGTGACGCGCACCGTCTCCGGGTGCTGCCGTACGAGCCAGTGGATGCCGTACTCCCCGCCGCCCTCTTCATCTGCGACCGCGAGCAGCACGAGGTCTCCTCGCGGCGGCTCCGGTGCCAGCGCCGCGTCGCGCAGCACGCAGGCGAATGCGGCGGTGAGGTAGAGCATGTCCACGGCGCCGCGGCCCCAGATCTCTCCGTCGATGAGATCACCGCCGAAGGGGTTTCTGGTCCACCCGTCGGGATCCACGGGCACGACGTCGAGGTGCCCGAGCAGTCCGAGCGAGGGAGCATCCGGGTCGGTTCCGCGCAGCCGCGCGACGAGCGAGGCTCTGCCGGGAGCCGATTCGAGCACGTGCGTCTCCACGCGGCCCGTGGCGACGGCCTCTGCGAGGAAGCGCTGCAGCACCCGCACGCTGCGAATCTCCTGCCCCGATGCGACACTGCCGTCGTTGACGCAGGCCTCGCGGATGAGCGATCGCAGCAGCGCGATGGTGTCGGCTGCCGACCCGCTCGCGGGGGCGGTCGAGGTCGGAGCACTCGATGCATCGCCGCGTTCAGACACCGCCAGCCACCTCCTCTTCCCGGGCCGCGCCCGCTTCACCCCTCCACCCTACTCGGGATGGAAACGGCGAGGATCAGGCCGTAACAGCGCGTTCGACGGAATCGAGGATCGCGGAGACGCCGGCGCGGTACACCGCCATGCCGTCGACTGCGAGCAGCGCATCGCGGTGGGCGTCCACGAGCGGGTAGTCGCTGAGGGTGATGGGCCCGAAGGTGCTGATCCAGGGAATCGATCCGTCGCGGGCGGCGTGGCCCCGCTGGAAGGCCTCGTTCGCCATCGCCGAGGAGTGCGCCAGCATGAACCCCGAGATCGCCGCGTAGAACCGGATGAGCGCGTCACCGCTCAACCCGGCCTCGACGAGCATTTCGAGCAGGAACTCGACGGCCGAGGCATCTCCGGGGCCGGCCGGGTCGGTGACCGCGCCCTCCTTGCCGATCGCCGGGTACTCGAGACTCAGCTCCGCGGTGCGCGTCACGACGATCTCGAGCCGTTCGCGCCACGTACCGGAGGATGCACGGCCGGCTTCTGACGCCCAGCCGCTGATGCGGTCGAGCGAGGCCCGCACCAGTTCGTCCTTGTTGCGGAAGTGGCGGTACATCGCCGAGGCGTCGACGCCGAGATGCTCGCCGAGACGCTTGAAGGTGACCCGCGAGGTCGGTTCGGTGCGGGCGAGCTCGAGCACCCCGTCGACGATGGTGCGCTGATCGAGCCGCACGCGTCTCGTGCTCGGACCACTCGCCACCATCGGCCTCCATCTTGATCGGTGCATCCGGCGCATTCCGGTGTGGGATCAGTGTAACCAGGCGGCGTCACGGAAAGTCAACGATCATGTCAACAACGTTGACTCAGCGCTCGATTGCGCATACCTTGAACACCTACGCATCGAAGAAGATACGCCGAAGGAGGCTGCGGTGACGCACACCCCGACCGCTGACACCGTGCTCGAGCACGGATGGGTCTACACCGGAACCGAGAGCTCCCCCGTCTACGGCGGGGTCGCCATCGCCGACGGACGCATACTCTCGACCGACCCCGACGAGGTGGCACGCGTCGCCGAATCAGCGACCACCCGCGTCGACCTCGACGGCCGACTGGTGATCGCCGGGTTCCAGGACGCGCACGTGCACCCCGTCATGGCGGGGGTCGAGCTGCTGAGCTGCGATCTCTCGGGCTGCGAGACGGCAGCGGACACGCTCGCCGTCGTCGCCGCGTACGCCGACGCGCACCCCGATCTCCCCTGGATCCAGGGGGCCGGCTGGTCGATGGACGCCTTCCCCGGCGGCACCCCCACCCGTCAGATGCTCGACGAGATCGTGCCCGACCGGCCGGTGCTGCTCGAGAATCGCGACCACCACGGCGCGTGGGCGAACACCCGCGCCTTCGAGCTCGCCGGGATCACCGCAGAGACGGCCGACCCAGCCGACGGGCGCTTCGAGCGCGAACCCGACGGCACCCCGGCCGGCACCGCCCACGAGGGAGCGATGAGCCTCTTCGGCGCCGTGCGGCCGCGGCCCACACTCGAGCAGGCGTACGCCGGGCTCCTCGCCGCGCAGCAGCACCTCCTCTCCTTCGGCATCACCGCCTGGCAGGACGCAGCGGTCGGCGAATTCATGGGCAGCCCCGACACGGTGCCGGTGTACCTGCGCGCGGCGCGGGACGGCGCGCTCAAGGTGCGCGTGCGCGGAGCGCAGTGGTGGAACCGGGAGGACGGCGACGCCCAGCTCGGGCCGATCCTCGCCCGCCGCGACGAGGTCGCGAGCCAGTGCCACCCCGACCAGCTCTCGCTCGCCTCCGTGAAGGTCATGGTCGACGGCGTCGCCGAGAACTTCACCGCTGCGATGCACGAGTGCTACCGGGATCACCACGGCAACGCGACCGAGAATCGCGGCATCTCGTTCTTCGACCCACGCGACATGGCGCGCTTCGTGGCCGCCCTCGACCGCGAAGGGATGCAGGTGCACTTCCACGCGCTCGGCGATCGCGCGGTCACCGACGCGCTCGACGCCGTGGAGCACGCCCGACAGGAGAACGGCGCGAGCGGAAACCGCCACCACCTCGCGCACCTGCAGGTCGTGCGCTCGGAGGACGTGGCCCGCTTCGCCCCGCTCGAAGCGACCGCGAACATTCAGGCGCTGTGGGCGTGCCACGAGGATCAGCTGGACACGCTCACGCTGCCCTTCCTGGCCGACGACGCCGAAGAGCACCACTACCCCTTCGGCGAACTCGTCGCAGCGGGTGCGCGCCTCGCAGCGGGAAGCGACTGGTCGGTCTCGAGCCCCGACCCCGTGCAGGCGATCCACATCGCAGTGAACCGGCGCTCGCCGCACAACGACCTGCCCCCGCTCGGCCCCGAGTCGCAGCGGCTCACCCTCGCGCAGGCGCTCGACGCCTACACGCAGGGCACGGCCCGAGTGAACCACCTCGATCACGTCACCGGACGCATCGAGCCCGGCTACTACGCCGACCTCACCATTCTCGACCGCAATCTCTTCGACCTCGCCCCTGCAGATCTGCACACCGCGCGCGTCGACGAGACATGGATCGGCGGCGAGCGCGTGTACTCGCGAGCGGAGGACGCAGCGTGACCCGCCGCCTGACCCGCCGCGGCATGCGCGGTACGGCCGCCCTCGGCACGGCGATCCTGCTCGTCACCGGCCTCGTCGGCTGCGGGCAGAGCGCCGTCGGCAAGGATGCCGGCACCTTCGAGCTGGAGGCGAGCACTCCCGCTCCCGTGGGCGAGATCGACTCGTACACGTGGGCGCTCGGCACCGAGCCGTATTCCCTCGACCCGGCGTACGCATTCGACTACGCCGACAACACGGTGCTCTCGAACGTCTGCGACTCCCTGCTCCGCTGGAACTCCGACCTGTCGGTCTCGCCCGGCCTCGCCACCGGTTTCGAGCACCCCGACCCGCTCACCTGGGTCTACACGATCCGCGAAGGCGTCAAGTTCCACGACGGCACCGAGATGACCCCGAACGACGTCGTCGTCTCGTTGATGCGGCACCTCGATCCCGAGGTGGCGTCGTTCTGGTACGACACCTTCAAGAACGTCGACACGATCGAGCAGACGGGCGAGCACGAGGTGACCGTGCGCACCGTCGTACCCGACTCGCAGTTCAATCAGCTGATGTCGGCGGCCCCCGGCGTCATCCAGTCGGCCGCGACCACCGAAGCGGCGGGTGCCGACTACGGCAACCAGTCGACCGGGGTCAACTGCACGGGCCCGTTCTCCTTCGGCGAGTGGCGCTCGGGCGAGTCGATCACCCTCGACCGCTTCGACGACTACTGGGATCCCGAGCTGCGCGCGAAGGCCGAGCAGATGACCTTCGTGATCCTCACCGACCCGAATGCGCGCGTCAACGCGCTGCAGACCGGCGAGATCGATGGCGCGTGGACGATCCCGAGCAACGCCATCGACGTGCTGCGGGCGAGCGACACCGGCAGCGTGCACTTCGGCCTGAACGCGACGGTGCAGAGCCTCATCGTGTCCGACATGGACGGCCCGCTCGGCGACGTGCGCGTGCGCCAGGCTCTGACCATGGCGCTCGATCGCGAGGCGCTCGTGCGCGCCGCCGTGCAGGGCTACGCGACGCCGACCGACGCGCTCACATCCGAATCGGTGTGGATCAACGGCGACCCAGAGGCCGCGAAAACCGCATTCGAGGACCTGCCGAACCACGACTACGACCTCGAAGAGGCGCGGCGCCTCGTCCAGGAGGCCGGCGCCGAGGGCGCGAAGATCACGTACGCGACCGCGTCGCTCGACGCCTCCTTCGATGTCATCTCCCAGGCGGTCGCGTCGGCGGGCGCCGAGATCGGCCTCGACATCGAGATCGACACCCGCACCCCGAACGCGTACACGCTGCTGTTCTCCGACCCCACCGCGCTCGAGGGCGTCGACCTGATGACGACGCGCTGGTACCTCTCGAGTACCGACCCGCTCGAGATGTACGCGGTGCTGCGCACCGGCGAGTTCTCGAACTACGGCCAGTGGTCGAACGACGAGTTCGACACCATCGTGAACGAGGCGCTGCAGACGGACGACGCATTCGAGCGCTCCCATCTGGCCGCCGAAGCGCAGCGCCTCACGAGCGAGGAGCTCCCCTGGATTCCGCTCTTCGACGTACCGACGACCCTGTGGCTCGGTGACCGGATCACGGGCGTCGATCCATCGATCTACTACATGTACTACCCCTGGGCCGCGACGATCGGGAAGGCGGAGTGATGACATCAACTGGCGCTGCTGCAAACGAGACGCGGGCCGTGCGACTGCGCGAGGACGGCACCTCGTCCGGCCCTCAGCGCGGGGGGCGCCGCAGTCGCGGCCGCCGCAGTGGGACGACCGCGCGGTTCGTGCTGGGACGCCTCGTCGGCCTCGTGGCGACGTTGTTCGCCGCCTCGCTCGTCGTATTCTTCTCCCGCTTCGTCGTGCCGGGCGACCCGGCGCGCTTCCTCCTGCGCGGCCGGAGCCCGAGCCCGGAGGCCATCGCCGAGGTCACGAAGCAGTACGGCCTCGACAAGCCCCCGATCGAGCAGTACCTCTCGTGGATCAGCGGCGTGGTGCGCGGCGACTTCGGCCGCTCGCTCCAATACCGCGACGACGTGTCGAGCGTGCTGCTGGCCCGGCTCCCGGTCACCCTCGAACTCGTCGCCCTCGCCGCGGTGATCATCGTGCTCTTCGGGCTCGCGGCCGGCATCTTCGCCAGTCTGCGGCGCGGCAAGCTGACGGATCGCGTGATCCTGATGACGTCGACGGCGCTCGGCGCGATGCCCGCCTTCGTCATCGCGATCCTGCTCATCGCGGTGTTCGCCGTGCAACTCGGCTGGTTCCCCTCCTTCGGCAGCGGAGACGCCGGCTGGGACCGCTTCATGCACCTGATCCTCCCCGCATTCGCCCTCGGCCTCGCGTTCGTCGCGCTCATCGCCCGGGTCACCCGCTCCTCGATGAACGAGCAGTTCGTGCGCGAGCACGTCGAGGTGGCCACCAGCCGCGGACTCACCCGGTCATCGGTGGTCTTGCGGCACGTACTGCGCAACGCGGTCGGTCCGATCCTGCTCGTCAGCGGCGTGCTCGTCGCAGGTCTCCTCGTCTCGAGCGCGATCGTCGAGCAGACGTTCGGACTCGCCGGCATGGGGTCGCTGCTCGTGCAGTCGGTCGATCGACTGGACTTCCCGGTCGTCCAGGCCATCGTGCTCGTCGTCGTCGTCGCCTTCGTCACCATCAACACCATCGTCGATCTCATCCAACCGCTGATCGACCCCCGCATCGCCGCAGGATCGGAGACCCGATGAGCACCTCTGCCTCCCAGGCCGCACCGCGGCCCGCCACCTCAGGATCGTCTCCGGATGTCCCGCCGAACGCCACCCGCGCCCTCACCGTGCCGAAGTCGCTGCGGCGCAGGCGCTTCTCCGTCCAGGCCACGGTGTCGCTCGTCTTCGTCGCGATCGTCGTACTCGCCGCGGCGCTCGCGACGCTGATCGCCCCCTACGACCCCGATCACGTCGACCTGCAGAACGTGCTCTCCGGCCCCAGCTGGGCGCACTGGCTCGGCACCGACGCGCTCGGCCGCGATCTGCTCACCCGACTGATGTTCGGCGCGCGCACCTCCCTCATCGGTCCGCTCATCGTCGTCATCGGCTCGACCGTGCTGGGCCTCCTGCTCGGCCTCATCGCCGCGTGGCGCGGCGGATGGATCGACGCCGTGCTCTCGCGCGTCTTCGACTTCCTGTTCTCGTTCCCGGCGATGCTGCTCGCGATTCTCGCGGTCGCGCTCTTCGGCAAGGGACTCTTCGCCCCGGTGCTCGCCATGACCATCGCCTACATCCCCTACGTCGCCCGGCTCACCCGCGGGCTCATCGTGGCGGAGCGCACCCGGCCCTACGTGCAGGCCTATCGAGTGCTCGGGTTCCGCGGATCGTGGATCGCCCTGCGCCGCGTGCTCCCGAACGTCGTGCCGACTGTCGGCGCCCAGTCGACGCTCAACTTCGGCTACGTGCTCGCCGACCTCGCCGCCCTGTCGTTCATCGGCCTCGGCGTGCAGGCCCCCACCGCCGACTGGGGCTCCATGATCAATGAGAGCCGCGGGGCACTCATGAGCGGGGCGCTCCTGCCGACGTTCGTGCCCGCCGCAGTCGTCGTGCTCGTGGTGGTCGCCATCAACATCATCGGCGAAGAACTGTCCGACCGCATCGGAGGCAACTTCTCATGACCCAGCTCCTCGATATCGCAGATCTCTCCCTGCGCGTTCCCGGACGCGGCCCGCTGCTGAACGGGGTGTCGCTGTCGGTCGCCTCCGGCGAATCCGTGGCCCTCGTCGGCGAATCCGGATCGGGCAAATCGCTCACCACCCGGGCTGCTCTCGGCCTGTTCCCCGACCACGCATCGCTCGCAGGGTCGGTACGCGTCGGCGACATCGACACCGTGACGGCGAGCGAGGCGCAGCTGCGCACGATCCGCCGCACACGTGCGTCGATGATCTTCCAGGACCCCCGCGCCGGCATCAACCCGGTGCGCACACTCGGCGACTTCCTGACCGAGACACTGGTGCGCTGGCACGGACTGAGCCGATCCGACGCCGCGGCGCGCGCCGTGGCTCAGCTGGAGCAGGTCGGGTTGCCGCGTGCCGCCTCGCTGCTCGACCAGTACCCGCACCAGCTCTCGGGCGGCATGCTGCAACGCGTGATGATCGCCGCAGCTCTGCTCGATTCACCCGATCTGCTGCTGTGCGACGAACCGACCACCGCGCTCGACGTCACCACCCAGGCCGGCATCGTCGATCTGCTCCGCGAGCAGCAGGCGGCACGAGGGATGGGCATGCTGTTCATCACGCACGACCTCGGGCTCGCCGCATCGCTGTGCGAGCGCGTCGTCGTGCTGCGCGGCGGGCTCGTGGTGGAAGCGGGCGCGACCGAGTCCATCTTCCAAACGCCTCGTGAGGCTTACACTCGCGAGCTGCTCGCCGCGACACCGCGCATCGAGGTGCGAGAGGTTGTCACCGGTGCAGCGGGCGCTTCGGCGCCTGTGGACCCCCCGCTGATCGTGGCCTCGGGGCTCACGAAGCGCTACCGGGTGACGGGGCGCGACGATGTGACGGCGCTCTTCGACGTCGACTTCTCGCTCGCGCGCGGCGGATCGCTCGGCATCGTCGGCGAATCGGGCTCGGGCAAATCGACGCTCGCGCGCATCCTCGTCGGGTTGGAGCAGACCGACGAGGGAGAGCTGGTGGTCGAGGGCGTCACGCGACCCGATCGCGCGCTCTCGGGAGCCGAACGCCGGACACTCGCATCCAGCACCCAGATGGTGTTCCAGGATCCGTATCTCTCGCTCGACCCCCGCATCGCGATCGGCCGTTCAGTCGCCGACGTCGTGCGCCTGCACGCCGGCGGAACGCGTCGAGACGCCGAGTCGGCGGCCGGCGCGCTGCTGGAGCGCGTCGGCATCCGGCCCGACCAGCTCGCCGCGAGGCCGAAGGCTCTCTCGGGCGGGCAGCGGCAGCGCGTCGCGCTCGCGAAGGCGCTCGCCGCGAAGCCGAAGCTGCTCGTGCTCGACGAGGCGACGAGCGCACTCGACGTGTCGGTGCAGGCGCAGGTACTCGAACTCATCGAGGAGGTGCGCGAGCAGTTCGGGCTCACCATCGTCTTCGTCACGCACGACCTCGCCGTCGTCTCTCGGATCTGCGCTGAAACCCTCGTGATGCAGCGCGGCGAGGTCGTCGAGTACGGAACGACGACGCAGATCCTCACCGACCCGCAGCAGGAGTACACGCAGCGCCTGATCGCGTCACGGCCCGAACCGCTCTGGCTGCAGGCGGCGTAGGGGCGGGTGGGCGTTTCGGCGGCGGGTGAGCGCTTCGGCGGCGCCGCGTCGGTTATGCCCCGCCGCGGAGGAAGTCGATGCCGAACCGCTTGAAGTCTCGCGCGCCCGGCGCGTTGAAGTGGTGCCGTCCTTCGATCTCCACGAACGTGCCGTTCGGCAGCTGTGAGGCGAGCTGCTTCGAGTCGTCGAAGATGCGATCCTCGGTGCCGGTCGCGACGAGCACCGGCTGCTGCGGCGGACGCCCCATGTCGGGGTTCTCGTCGCCGAACCGCATACCTCCGGCGAGAGCGATGAGCGCTCCGAGATCGTTCTCGGGCACGCGCTCGGCGAGCCTGACGTAGTTCTGCGTGGCCTGGTCCGTGACGGGCGTGCCGTGCTCGAGGTAGGCGTTCGCCTGCGCGAGGTCCAAGCGGCCGAGCGGGCGCCCGTCGGGAATACCGCCCAGCACGGCTCGCTCGATCCGGTCCCCGAGGTCGACCGCCACGTGCCAGCCGACGCGCGCGCCCAACGAGTACCCGAGGTAGAGCACCGGGTCGATCATGTACGTGTCGAGGATCGCCTCGACGTCAGAGACCAGGAGCGGCATCTGGTAGTTGCGCGGCTCGACCGGCTTCTCGCTCATGCCATGCCCGCGCTGATCGATGCCGAGCACGCGGAATCCCTCGCGCAGCAGCCCGCCGACCCAGCCCGTGCTCACCCAGTTGTCGCGGCAGCTCGACGCGAAGCCGTGCACAGCCAGCACTACGGGGGCGTCGTCGTCGCCCCAGGTATAGGTGGCGAGGCGGAACCCCTCTTCCGACATCACATACACGGGCTCTGGCATCTCGGGAATCAGCGGGATCGACACCCCTCTATTGTGGCGGGTGCGCCCATCAGGGCTCTTCAGGGCGGGCTCGACGCCTCCGAGCCGCCGCCGTATGCCGTCGATCCGCGATCTACAAGCCCCGCGCCTGGTTTTGCGTGTTGCGGACCGCGGATCCCATGCAGAACGCGACTGTCAGTTCTGCCGAAGAATCTGCTGCTCGTGGGTCAATGGGTAATCGATGAGCGCTCGCCCGTCGAGGTCTTCTCGATGCATGTCCACCGCTGTGATCCGACTGTTCTCGTACGTCGTGTAGTAATAGACGCCGGTGTCGGTGTTGCAGCAGGAGGAGTAGATGGTGATCTCGAACTCGCCTGGAGAAACCTCCACGCACCCGCGCTGCTGGGCGACGGATCCGAGGATCTGGAAGAACTGACTGATCGATTCCGACTCCGTTTCCCCGGACACCGAGTTCAGCTTCGTGAACGCGGCTCTGACGAATCGCGACGCGGACGACAGATCGCCGGGCAGGCCGATCGCGCCCATCCCCCGACTGTAGATATCGAACTCCAGCTCATCTGAGAAGTGCGTCTCCGGCGGGTGCTTGGAGAGGTGCATGAAGTTGTTCAAGTTGAACATCTGCATGTCGAACGGAGGATTGTTGGTGAGCACCCCGACCGGGTTGTCGTACACCCTCAGCCCTTCCGCGACGCTCTCCACAGTGATCGATTCGGTCCGATCAGAGATGATCCAGTGCAGCGGCGACAACGGGAAGGTCTCGTTGAACGAGATGTCGACGAGGTTCATCGTTTCGAGCGCCGACTTCACCTCACCCACGGTTTCGAACTGCCCCAGAATCCACGGGATGAACTCGAACGGAGTGATGTCGGTCCGGCCCGGCGCCTCGGGGTGGTAGACCGCGTTCCCCGGGAAGTTGAGACCCGCCATGCTGAGGCCCTGTTCGTTCGTCGCGTCGTAGTACAGGGGGTACCCGTCGGCGATCGTCGCCATCCCGATCATGGCGTGATGGGTCTCCAGCGACTCTGATCTGCGGAATGCGAACGGGAAATTGCGCGGCGTCACGGTGACCGTCTCGTTGTACGAGAACTCCAGGTCGAGATTGCGACCGAAGTAGTGGTCCCGCGTGGTGTAATTCGCCCCTGTGCACATGCCGTCCTCCGATGTGAGCCCGCCCGTTCCGCGTGGTGCGGACAGCCTACGTCCGCGACCTCCATTGCGCCACGGGGTCGATGCTCGCGAGGTTTCACTCGACGTAGTCGGATGCCGCACGCTCGATCGGCATCCACAGTTCCCTGGTCGCGGTTCTGAAGTCCTCTGCACGATCGACGACCGCGACGATCGAGGGCCCCTCTCGCAGCCGCCACGGGTTCGATGGGAACCAGTCCGTCGCCGACGCCGCGTAGCTCTCCTGCAGCGCGGCGGGGTACGGGCCCGTCGCTCGGAAGACGACCCAAGTCCCGGCGGGAACCTCGATCATGTCAAGGTCGTCGGGCGCATCGGTCGCATTCTCGACTGCGACGCCGTGCATGTACGTGAGCTCACTGCCCTCCTCGAAGTCGGGGCTGACGTCCGCACTGATCTGCAGCAATCCCCCGGGCTCGCAGTTGCTGAGCGCTTTGAGGCGTTCATGCTCCCCATCGGGCATGGATGCAATGTGCTGCTGAATGTACGGGTTCGCGCCGTCGTGGATGAGCGGGACGCGTGCGGTGCGGCCGACGAGTCGAAACGCAGGTCGTTCAGCGAGGCGAGTGTGCATAGTGGTGTTCCCTTCGACGGTCAGGCGCAGCCGCAGCTGAGGTTGCGCGCGAAGGGGGCCGCCATGCTGCCGCACGTGAGCGGCGCTCACGCCGTGCACCGCGCGGAACGCTCGGTTGAACGCTTCAGTAGAGCTGTAGCCGTATCGCACCGCCACGTCCAACATGCCCGTGTGCTCGATCACTTCCGTCGCGGCCACCGTCATGCGACGCCGGCGCACATACTCGGAGAGCGGCAGCCCGGCGAGCGAGGAGAACATGCGCCGCAAGTGATACTCGGTCGTTCCCAGCGCGCTTGCGAGCTCCGACACGTCGAGGTCGTCCGTGAGGTGCGACTCGACGTGATCGATCAGCGCATTGAGTTCGGTGATCATGGCGACCCCCTTCCAGAACGAGTCTGCCGAACCGCGGCAGGACGCATCCGATAATCCCGGTCCGATGCGATCCTACGACGCGCGATTTCTCACCGCAGGACGCTCATGCGCCGTGCTCCGTGCGCCGTGTGCCGTGCAGGTCCGCGAGGAGCGAATGAACCACTCCGCTCTACTGCGGACGCACGGAATAACCCCGCTGAAGCGCGAGAAAAGGCCCCTGACCCGCGAAGAATCGCTGGTCAGGGGCCTTTCCGCGGCGCTCGGCCGGAACCGCCTTAGAAGTCCCAGTCCTCGTCTTCGGTGGCGACGGCCTTGCCGATGACGTACGACGAGCCCGAGCCGCTGAAGAAGTCGTGGTTCTCGTCGGCGTTGGGCGAGAGCGACGAGAGGATGGCCGGGTTGACGTCGGTCATCTCCTTCGGGAACATCGGCTCGTATCCGAGGTTCATCAGCGCCTTGTTGGCGTTGTAGTGGAGGAACTTCTTGACGTCCTCGGTCAGGCCGACGGGGTCGTAGAGGTCGGCCGTGTATTTGACCTCGTTCTCGTAGAGCTCGTACATGAGCGAGAACGTGTAGTCCTTGAGCTCCTGGCGGCGCTCCTCGGTCTCGTTCTCGAGGCCCTTCTGGAACTTGTAGCCGATGTAGTACCCGTGCACGGCCTCGTCGCGGATGATGAGGCGGATCAGGTCTGCCGTGTTGGTGAGCTTGGCGTGGCTCGACCAGTACATCGGCAGGTAGAAGCCGGAGTAGAAGAGGAAGGACTCGAGCAGCGTCGAGGCGACCTTGCGCTTCAGCGGATCGTCACCCTCGTAGTAGTCGGTGATGATCTGCGCCTTCTTCTGCAGATTCGGGTTCTCCATCGACCAGCGGAACGCGTCGTCGATCTCCTGCGTGGAGCAGAGCGTCGAGAAGATCGACGAGTAGCTCTTCGCGTGCACCGATTCCATGAACGCGATGTTCGTGTAGACGGCCTCCTCGTGAGGGGTGATCGCGTCGGGGATCAGCGACACGGCGCCGACCGTGCCCTGGATGGTGTCGAGCAGCGTGAGGCCCGTGAACACCCGCATGGTGAGCAGCTGCTCCTGCGGGGTCAGGGTCGCCCACGACTGCACGTCGTTCGACAGCGGCACCTTCTCGGGCAACCAGAAGTTGTTGACCAGACGGTTCCAGACCTCGAGGTCTTTGTCGTCTTGGATCCGGTTCCAGTTGATCGCCTGCACGGCGTGGCCCAGCTTGAAGTTCATCGGGTTCTCTCTACTCCGGTGGATTCTCGATACCTATGCGCGGGTCGGGCGCATCACAGCATGCAGCTGACGCACTCCGACATGTCCGTGCCCTCGAGCGCGAGCTGCCGCAGACGGATGTAGTAGATCGTCTTGATGCCCTTGCGCCATGCGTAGATCTGCGCCTTGTTGATGTCGCGCGTCGACGCCGTGTCTTTGAAGAACAGCGTGAGCGACAGGCCCTGATCGACGTGCTGCGTGGCCGCGGCGTAGGTGTCGATGATCTTCTCCGGGCCGATCTCGTAAGCGTCGGTGTAGTACTCGAGGTTCTCGTTCGTCATGAACGGAGCCGGGTAGTACACGCGCCCGAGCTTGCCTTCCTTGCGGATCTCGATCTTCGACGCGATCGGGTGGATCGAGCTCGTCGAGTTGTTGATGTACGAGATCGAGCCGGTCGGCGGCACGGCCTGCAGGTTCTGGTTGTAGATGCCGTGCTGCATCACGCTGACCTTGAGCTCGAGCCAGTCCGCCTGGTTCGGGATCACGATGCCCGCCTGCTCGAACAGCTCGGCGACGCGCGCCGTCGCCGGCGCCCACTCCTGCTCGGTGTACTTGTCGAAGAACTCGCCCGACGCGTACTGCGAGTCCTCGAAACCGCCGAAGACGCTCTTTCGTTCGATCGCGATGCGGTTCGAGGCCTGCAGCGCGTGGAACAGCACGGTGTAGAAGTAGATGTTCGTGAAGTCGATGCCCTCTTCTGAGCCGTAGTGCACGTGCTCACGAGCGAGGTAGCCGTGCAGGTTCATCTGGCCGAGGCCGATGGCGTGCGACTGATCGTTGCCGTCCTCGATCGAGCGCACGGAGGAGATGTGGCTCTGATCGCTGACCGAGGTGAGGGCGCGGATCGCGAGTTCGACGGTGCCGCCGAGGTTGCCGCCGTCCATCGCCGCGGCGATGTTCATCGAGCCGAGGTTGCAGGAGATGTCCTTGCCGATGTCGCCGTAGCTCAGATCCTCGTTGTACGTGGTCGGCGTATTGACCTGGAGGATCTCGGAGCACAGGTTCGACATGTTGATGCGGCCCTTGATGGGGTTCGCACGGTTCACGGTGTCTTCGAACACGATGTAGGGGTAGCCCGACTCGAACTGCAGCTCGGCGATCGTCTGGAAGAAGTGGCGCGCGTTGATCTTCGTCTTCTTGATGCGCGCGTCGTCGACCATCTCGGAGTACTTCTCGGAGATCGAGATGTCGCCGAAGGGCACGCCGTAGACGCGCTCGACGTCGTACGGCGAGAACAGGTACATGTCCTCGCCCTTCTTGGCGAGTTCGAACGTGATGTCGGGGATCACGACGCCGAGCGACAGCGTCTTGATGCGGATCTTCTCGTCGGCGTTCTCGCGCTTCGTGTCGAGGAAGCGCATGATGTCGGGGTGGTGCGCCGACAGGTAGACGGCGCCGGCGCCCTGACGCGCGCCGAGCTGGTTGGCGTAGCTGAAGCTGTCTTCGAGCAGCTTCATCACGGGGATGATGCCGGAGGACTGGTTTTCGATCTTCTTGATCGGCGCCCCGGTCTCGCGAATGTTCGAGAGCAGGAGCGCGACGCCGCCGCCGCGCTTCGAGAGCTGCAGCGACGAGTTGATGCCGCGCGAGATCGACTCCATGTTGTCTTCGATGCGGAGCAGGAAGCAGGAGACGAGCTCGCCGCGCTGCGCCTTGCCGAGGTTCAGGAAGGTGGGCGTCGCCGGCTGGAACCGGCCCGACACGATCTCCCGCACGAGTCCCCGGGCGAGTTCGCGATCGCCCTCGGCGAGGCCGAGCGCCGACATGACGACGCGGTCCTCGAAGCGCTCGAGGTAGCGCTTGCCGTCGAACGTCTTCAGGGCGTAGGAGGTGAAGAACTTGAAGGCGCCGAGGAACGTCGGGAAGCGGAATTTCATTGCGTACGCTTCGTTCGTCAGCTCTTCGATGAACGGCACCCCGTACTGCTCGATCAGGGCCGACTCGTAGTAGTCGTTGTCGATCAGGTAGCGCATGCGCTCTTCGAAGTTGTGGAAGAACACCATGTTCTGGTTGACGTGCTGCAAGAAGTACTGACGGGCAGCCTCTCGGTCGCGGTCGAACTGAATGTTCCCGTCGGCGTCGTAGAGGTTGAGCATCGCGTTCAGCGCGTGATAATCCATGTCGCTGATCTTCGACGATTCGAGTCCGGGCTCCATCACCGCAGGTGCCGTGTCAGCCGTTGTTACTGTCGAGACCAAAACTGTTCCAATCCTTCTTGGACGGCGATGACGTCGTCCGGCGTTCCAAAGAGTTCAAATCGGTAGAGGAAGGGCACTTGGCACTTCCTGGCGACGATGTCGCCGGCGATTCCGTAGGCCTCACCGAAGTTGGTGTTGCCCGCGGCGATCACCCCGCGCAGGTGCTTGCGGTTCTCCTCGACGTTGAGGAACTTGATGACCTGCTTCGGCACGGCCCGTGTTTCCGGGCCGCCTCCGTATGTGGGGAGCAGCAGTACGTAGGGCTCGGTCGCCCGGAGCGGCTCGTCGCCCGCGCGTACCGGGATCCGCTCGGCCGGACGGCCGAGCTTCTCGACGAACCGGTGCGTGTTGCCGGAGACGCTGGAGAAGTAAACGAGATCCGCCATGCGCTCCTCCTTCTTCCAGCGCCGAAAATACTGAATGGGGCGAGAACCATGCGTGTTCCCGCCCCGTCCCATCAGCCTTACGCGAGGCGACCCGCGAGCTCCGAGATCTTGTCGGGGCGGAAGCCCGACCAGTGCTCGTCGTCGGTCACCACGACGGGAGCCTGCAGGTAGCCGAGCTCCTTCACCGCTTCGAGCGCCGTTTCGTCTTGAGAGAGATCGAGAATGTCGTACTCGATGCCCTTGCTGTCGAGCGCCCGGTAGGTCGCCGTGCACTGTACGCACGACGGCTTGGTGTATACGGTGATCGCCATGTCACGCCCTTCGGTAAAAATCTCTTCCGCCCCGTCCGAGGCACTACATCTAGTGAACCACACCGGGGCCGACCACAACATGATGTAGTTACACCAATGTAGTTTTGCACCGACTTTTCCCGGATCCGGGAGCCGGATTGGGGAGAACTTTCGGCGCGTTTTCGCACTTCTCCCTCACTTATCCCCAACGTCGCCAGCCCCAAAAAATTCCACTTTCCACACACGTCTCGGCGTGTCGGGCGAGGCGTCGGATGAGCACCCCTCAACTCACCGAAACAGGCCACAGCAGCTCCCTTCCATCGGCCTGAAACCAGCGCAGCACGAGCAGCGCATCGGGAGCGACGGAGGCGACCTCGGCCCGTGAGCCGCGCAGCACTACGCGCAGCCGCTCACCGGGCAGCACGGTGTGCGGCAGCGACAGGCCCAGCAGCCCGTCGCCCGCGAGGGAGAAGCGGACCGCATCCAGAGCCATCGTGCTCGTGTTCTCCACTTCGATCACCCCGCTCGCCGACCGCTGAGCCACCCGCCAGGGAACGACGACCGCACTCTGCGAGGCCTCCTGCGCCGACACCGCAGCGCCGACCGCCGCGCGCGGGGGCACGGCCGCGAGGGCAGCGGCCGCGGCCGAACGCGGTTGCAGCCGGGCTGAGAGGCGGAAGGGGATCATGTGTCGATGATCGCGGAACCCACCGACATTCATGGGGAGCGCCAACAGTCATATGGAGCGCCTCTGCTCGCGCGGTGACGGCCCGTCACTGACATCAGCACGAAGGCGACTCACCCTGGGCCACCCCGTCTGACCCTGGCTCACTCCGGCAGATACTCCTCCAGTGCCAGAAGCGCCGGCTGCGAGCGCTCATCGGCGACCGCAGCGGCCCCGACCGCGCAAGCTGCGGCGAGCGCCGCGTCCTCCGGCACACCACTGATGAGCGCCGCTACGAGCGCGGCGCAGAACGCGTCACCCGCGCCCACGGTGCTGCGCACCGCCACTGCCCGCGACGAGGCGCGCGCCACGACGACGCCGTCGCGCAGCAGCTTCGCGCCATCGGCCCCGAGACTGACGGCCACGAGCGGGCCGGCGGCGCGAGCGTCGGCGCCCGCGGCCTCACGACCGGCACCGCCCGCCCGGTCCCCGTGCAGGGCCGGGATCGCCGCGAACTCGGTCTCATTCACGATCACGAGATCCGCGCGCTGCAGCACCTCTGCCGGCAGCTCAGCCGCAGGAGCCGCGTTGACCGCGAAGAAACCCGTGCAGGCGCGCGCCGCATCGACGACGACGGGCATCGGCACCTCGAGCTGCACGAGCACCGCCTCACCGGGGGCGAACGCGTCGGCCGGCACCGACACCGCCGCGTTCGCCCCGGGGCACACGCTGATCTGGTTCTCCCCGGCGGCGTCGATGCCGATCAGCGCCACGCCGGTCGGCTCGCTCGCCGTGCGCACCCCCGACGCCTCCACCCCGGCATCGACGAGCGCGGCGCGCACCAGCGCCCCATCCGGGTCGTCGCCCACCGCGCCGATCATCCGAGTCGTGATGCCGAGCGCTGCTGCGGCGATCGCCTGATTCGCGCCCTTGCCGCCCGGCAATCGCGAGAAGGATCCCCCGCCCACCGTCTCCCCGGGGCGCGGCAGCGTCGCCGTGCGAGCGATGAGATCCATGTTGATGCTGCCGACGGCGGCGAGGCGGGGCGAACGCGGCATTGCGGACCTTCCTGGAGAGCGGAGAACTGCGGGCGATCCGGATCGCATCACACGTGATGGTACGAGCGGTTCGCCGATATCTCCTGCGAACGATACAACTGCTCGACGAGCATGAGGCGCACGAGCTGGTGCGGGAAGACGAGCTGAGACAGGCTCCACACGAAGTCGGCGCGCGACCGCACCCGGTCATCCACGCCGTACGCGCCGCCGATGATCACCGTGACCGTTTTGCCCGAATCGAACGCCCCCTGCAGGGTGCGCGCGAGCGACGGAGAGTCGACGTTGCGGCCGCGTTCGTCGAGCAGCACGACGAACGCGTCGCGATCCAGCTTGCCGAGCAGCCGGTCGGACTCCTCGGCCCGGGCCGCATCGCCCTCCCGCGACGAATGCGGCAGCAGCTGCCACGCCGCGTCGAACGGCTTGCGCAGCCGCTTCTCGTACCGGCCGATGCCGTCGGACACCCAGCTCTCGTGCTTCTTGCCGACGGCGAGGATTCTGACGCTCACGCCCGCTGCGTCTCGAGATACTCGCCGATGCGCCCGATCGCCTCGGTGAGCACCGGAATCGCCGGCAGGGTCACGAAGCGCAGGTGATCCGGCGTGGGCAGATTGAACCCTCGGCCGTTCGTCACCAGCACATGGGTCGCCCGCAGCACGTCGATGACGAACCGCTGATCGTCGACGATCGGATACACCTCGGGGTCGAGCCGCGGGAAGAGATACATCGCCCCTCCGGGCAGCTCGCAGCTGACACCGGGAATCTCGGTGAGCAGTCGGTGCGCGGTGTCCCGCTGATCGCGGAGGCGCCCTCCCGGAGCGCAGAGCTCGGCGATGCCCGACCAGTTCGAGGCGGGCGAGAGCGCCACGGGGATCGCGTGCTGCGCGGGGACGTTCGCGCACATGCGCATGTTCGCGAGCAGCTGCAGGCCTTCGAGGAAGTCTCGGGCGCGATCGCGGTCGCCGGAGATCGCGAGCCAGCCCGCCCGGTAGCCCGCGACGCGCTGCGCCTTCGAGAGGCCGCTGAAGGTGAGGCAGAGCGTGTCGCGCACGTGCAGCGCGGCGTGCTCGTGCTCCACCCCGTCGTACAGGATGCGCTCGTAGATCTCGTCGGCCATCAGCACGATGCCGTGCCGCTCGGCGAGCGCTGCGAACCCGCGCACCAGCTCGGCCGAGTACACCGCGCCCGTCGGGTTGTTCGGGTTGATGAGCACGATGCCCTTCGTCGCGGGCGTGACGAGGCGCTCGATCGCTGCGAGATCGGGCATCCACCCGTTCGACTCGTCGCAGGGGTAGTGCACCGCGAGGCCGCCCGACAGGGTGACCTGCGCCGTCCACAACGGGTAGTCGGGCGACGGGACCAGGATCTCGTCGCCCTCATCGACGAGCGCCTGCACGACCAGCGAGATCATCTCGCTCACCCCGTTGCCGATGAACACGTCGTCGGGGGTGATGCCCGGGACGCCCTCCTCCGAGTAGTACCGCGCGACGGCCTCGCGCGCCGGTAGGATGCCCCGCGAATCGCTGTATCCCTGCGCCTCCGAGAGGGCCTCCTGCAGACGTTCGACGATCTCGGGCGGCGCCTCGAACCCGAACGGCGCCGGGTTGCCGATGTTGAGCTTCAGGATCCGATGCCCCTCCCGTTCGAGGCGCTCGGCCTCCTGGAGGATCGGTCCGCGCACGTCGTAGCGCACCCCTGCGAGCTTCCGTGACTGGGTGATGTTCCGCACGGTCACGATCCTACGGTGCCGGCCGCAGGGTGCGCCTGCGCCCGACCAAAACTGCGAGCGGGGTCACTTTCGGAGTGTGTCGCGGTCGAACTGGCCACAACACACTCCGAAAGTGACCCGGCTGCGGTAAAGGTGACTCACTTCACGGCCGCTGACGGGCCGCTCAGCGCTCCGAGAGCACCGGGACGGGGCGCCGGAAGCCGCGCGTCGCGACGGCGAGCATCACGACGCCGAGCAGCAGCCATGCGCCGCCGATCGCGTACGCCTCCGGGTGCAGCTTCGAGAACAGATACAGGTCGACCGCGAAGCCGGCGACCGGGATCACGCTCAGCAGCACGGTGACCGCGATCGGCCGGGCGGGCGCGGCATTCCGCCAGATCCAGACGAGGAGCGCGATATTCACGAGCGCGAATGCCAGGAAGGCCCCGAAGTTGATGTACGCCGTCGCCTTGCCGATGTCGAGGAGCATGCCCAGCATGCCGATCGCCCCGATGAGGAGGATGTTGATCCACGGTACGCGGAACGCGGAGCTGAGCCGCCCGAACACCGCGCGGGGAAGCACGCCGTCGCGTCCCATCACGAAGAGCAGGCGGCTCGATGTGGCCTGGATGGCGAGGCCCGATCCGAATCCTGCGATCACACTCACGAGATTGTTGACGTTCGTGAACGCGGCGCCGCCGGCGAAGATCGACAGGGTGTATCCCGCGGTATCGGCGTTCTCGAACACACCGCCGGGATGCACGAGCTGCATGAGGAACGACACCCCGACGAAGATGCACCCGCCGATGAGCACGGCCAGCACGATACCCCGAGGGATGTCTCGCCGCGGGTGCTTCGTCTCCTCGCTCAGGGTGCTGATCGCATCGAAGCCGAGGAACGAGTACGCGGCGACGGCGGCCGCCGAGCTGACTGCGACGATATTCGTCTGATCGTTCCACATCGCGGTCGACGGAGCCCCGCCGGCCTCTCGGCCGAGGAAGAGGAGCAGCACGATGACGAGGGCGGCGACGGACGCCATCGCGGTGATCGTGAGGACGATGTTCACGCGATCGGCGAGCGCGATGCCCAGCAGGTTGATCACCGTTGTCGCGCCCACGTTGACGAGCAACCACACCCAGAGCGGAATTCCCGGGAACTGCGCGTGCAGATAGGTCGACTGGATCAGCCAGGCCACCATCGGCAGGAACAGGTAGTCGAGCAGGATCACCCATCCCGCGAAGAACCCCACGACGCGGCCGAGCGTCTTGCCGACGTAGGTGTAGGCGGATCCGGCAGTGGGGTAGGCCCGCGCGAGCACCGCGTAGGCGATCGCGGTGAGGAGCATCGCCGCAGTGGCCACGAGGTACGCCGTGGGTGCGGCGCCCCGACTCGTCTCGGAGACGACGCCGAAGGTCGAGGTGACGATGCTCGGGGACATGTAGGCGAGCCCGAAGAACACGACGCCGAGCAGTCCGAGGCGCGGGAGAAGCTTCGCGGGTTGCGCCGTCTGCAGCGCGGTGTCGGCACTCATGCCTTCGTCTCCGCTCGGCGGGGCGTCCAATTCGTCGGCGTGATGCGCCCCCCGTACAGCGGGAGGTCGATCGGAGCATCGCTCGCCCGGAACTGCGACCAGGGCCGGGAGACTCCTGCGGTGCCGAATGCTCGCACCGCCTCCACCTGCCCGAAATCGATCACGGCGGTGAGGATCTCCTGCTCGGCGGTCGCGGAGCTCATGCGGGTCGCGCCGTCGGGATCCACCACGAGCGACCGGCCCCGCCCCGTCGGTGCGGCCGCGTTCACGGAGGCGATCCACACCTGGTTCATGATCGCGTTCCCGCGGACGATCGCGAGCTCTTGATCGCGGTCGCTCGTGTTGGTCTGGACCAGATTCAGGATGAGGTCAGCCCCGTCCCACGCCAGGTGGCGTGCGTGCTCCGGGAACCAGATGTCGTAGCAGATGGAGAGGCCGATGCGGCCGTAGCCCGGCATGTCGAAGACGGTGAACTCCCCACCGGGAGCGCAGGCCTCTGCCGGGCGCCACGGGAAGATCTTCCGGTACGTCGCGTGCACGTCGCCGTCGGCACCGAACACCACTGCCGCGTTGTGCACGCGGCCGTCTTCGGCGCGCTCGTAGAAGGAACCCGGAACGAGCCAGATCCCGAGTTCGGCGGCGAGGGCGGCGAGCCGAACGAACCGCTCATCGCTGAGTGGCCGGGCGAGGCGCTCGACGTCGGGTGAACCGACCGGGGTGTCGAGGTGCAATTCGGGGTAGACCCAGAGTGTCATCTCGGGGTGGGCGGCGGTGCTCCTTCTGAGATGCTCCTCGAAATCGGACAGTGTGATGGCGTGGTGCTGCACCAGCGCAACACCGAGTGATCGGCTCATAGCCTTCCTTCCATTAATTACTGAAACTTTAAATAACTAATGCGCACGTGTCAACGCTCTCGACCTGCGCGTCTGGAAGAATGAACCCATGGCCCGCCCTCGCAATCAAGAAGCACGCAAGCGGGAGCTCGTATCGGTCACATCCCGTCTCCTCATCGAACGGGGCCAGGCAGGCGCTCGCCTCGTCGATATCGCCGAGGCGGCATCGCTCACCCCCGCTGCCGTCAGCTACTACTACCCGGATCTCGCCGACCTCTACGCCGACACCTACGAGACGGCGACCGAGCAGTACCTCACGCGGCGCCGCCAGCAGGTCTCCGAGATCGCACCAGCGGTGGAGCGCCTCGTCGAGTGCATCGCGTTGGGCGTTCCGCACGCGGGCACGAGCTCACGCGCGGCCACCGTGCTGCTGATGGAGCTCTCCGCGCTCGCCATCAGGCGGGAGCGGATCGTCGCCTCCGGGCTGGAGTTCGAGGCCGAGCAGCTGCGACTCTTCGGCGAGATCCTCGACCAGGGCGTCGCGGAGGGGACGATGCGATTGCCCTACGGAGCCCTGGAGACGGCCCGGGCGATTCTCGCGGTCGAAGACGGGATCGCGATCCCCGTCGTGGCCGGCCGCCTTCCGTCGGATGAGGCCCTGCGGGTCACCCTGTCGGTGGCGACCTCGCTGACGGGGGCGGATCTGCTCGCCGCCCGCGGCTAGTCACGGCCGTCCGCCGCGCCACCCATTACTGCGCCGCGCCGCCTCACCGCCCCACTGAGCCGGGTCATTTTGGGAGGGTGTTGCGTCCGCAACGCGCGCCGACACCCTCCCAAAGTGACCCGGCTCCGGCAACAGACAGACAGCCAGGGGGGGGCGCAACCGCCGAGCGCGGCGCTACTGCTGCTGGTCGTAGAGCTCGGCGTAGGCGCCGCCGATGGCGAGCAGCTGCTGATGCGTGCCGTGCTCCAGGATGCGCCCGCCGCCGACGACGTAGATGCGGTCGGCGTCGACGATCGTCGAGAGGCGGTGCGCGATCGCGATGGTCGTTCGGCCGCTTCGCGCATCCTCGAGGGCGTGCTGCACGATGCGCTCGTTCACGGTGTCGAGCGCGCTCGTCGCTTCGTCGAGCACCAGCACGCGCGGGTTCTTGAGCAGCACGCGGGCGATCGCGATGCGCTGCTTCTCGCCGCCCGAGAGTCGGTAGCCGCGCTCGCCCACGATGGTGTCGTATCCGTCTGCGAAGCTCTCGATCGTGTCGTGGATGTTCGCGAGCCGGGCGGCGGCCTGCACCTCGTGCAGTGACGCGTCGGGCTTCGCGTACTGCAGGTTGGCCAGCACCGAGGCGTGGAAGAGGTAGGGCTCCTGCGTCACCACGCCGATGCGATCCATCAGCCCCTCCTGGCGCAGTTCGCGCACATCGTCGTCGCCGTAGCGCACGCTGCCCGCTGTCGCGTCGTACAGGCGGGGCACGAGCGACCCGATCGTCGTCTTGCCCGATCCGGATGCGCCGACGAAGGCCACGAACTCCCCCGGTTCCACGTGAAACGACACGGAGTCGAGCGTGGGCCGATCGTCGGGCCCCGCGTCGGGGTAGCGGAAGGAGACGGAGTCGAACTCGATGCGGCCCGCGCGGCCGGGCTCATCCGACGGCTCGCGGGCATCGGCGGCGTCGACGATGGCCGGCTTCAGGTCGAGGTACTCGAAGATGCGGGCGAACAGCGCCTGCGAGGTCTGCAGGTCGAGCGTGATGCGCATGAGCGCGATGAGCGGGAAGAGCAGCCGCGACTGCACCGTGGTGAACGCGACGATGGTACCGGCGGTGATGCCCGGGTCGAACCCCTCCCCCTGGCCGCGTGCGATCAGCCACCCCGAGACCAGGTACACGATCGCCGGCACCGCGGAGAGAAAGACCTGCACGAGCGCGAAGAACAGCTGCCCGCTCATCGTCTGCCGCACCTGCAGGTCGATCTGGTTGCGGTTCTCGGCGGCGTACCGCTCGGTCTCGGCGCTCTGCCGCGAGTAGGTCTTCGCGAGCAGCACCCCGGAGATCGAGAGCGCCTCCTGCGTGATCGCGCTCATCTCCGACAGCGATTCCTGCGTGTGACCCGCGATCTTGGCGCGGATCTGGCCGACGCGGCGCTGCGCGATCACGAGGATCGGCATGACGACGACTGCGATCAGCGTCAGCTGCCAGCTCAGCAGCAGCATGGCCACCGCTGCGGCGACGACCGTGACGGTGTTGCCGATGATGTTCGACACGGTGTTCGTGAGCACGTTGGCGACGCCGCCCACGTCGTTCTGCAGGCGCGACTGGATCACACCGGTCTTCGTGCGGGTGAAGAAGCCGAGCTCCATCGATTGCAGGTGGGAGAAGAGTTTCACCCTGAGGTCGCCCATCACCCGGTTGCCGACGCGCGCCGTGAAGAGCGTCTGCACGATCCCGAGCCCGGAGGAGACGATGAAGACGGCGATCATCGCCCCGACGAGCCAGGCGAGCACTGCGAGATGCGGGCCGCCCCCGTCGAGCGGGAAGAGGCCGTCGTCGAACACTCGCTGCGTGAGCAGGGGCGGGAGGATGGCGAGCGCCGCAGACACCAGCACCAGCGCGATGATGACGACGAGCTGCATGCGGTACGGCCGGAACAGCGCGGCGATGCGCCGCCCGAGCCCCTCGACGGCGGGAGCGTCGCGGTTCAGCTTGCGCTGCAGCTCGGCGTCTCCCGCCGAGATGCGGGATCCCCTCCCGACCGGCCCGCCACCCATGCTCATGCTTCGGAGAATAGCGCGCCGCGATGCACTCCGGAGGCCGTGTTCGCCGGAGGCTGGTGCGCGACACTCACCGAATCGGCGCGCTGCGCAACCCCGCCGCGTCCGCCGACAGCGGATTTTCGGCGCGAACTCGGGCCTCATCTGGTGTTCCCGTATGTCAGCGCATGCTCGGGCGAGTACCCCCGGGTCGCATCTTCAGGCGGTTGCGAATACCCTAATAGATCTGACGTGCAGGGGGACGGAGGTGTCCGGCCCTCTTCACGCGTGCCCGAGCGCGGATTTCGCCCCGGGAGTCGACCGAAACGGATCCGAATGTCCCAGACCCCCCGCGTGGAACCGCACGCTGCTCAGGCATCCCCGGTTCCGGCAGCGGGCGAGCGCCGCGGGGTCGGCGCCGCGCATGCGAAGGCGATTCTCTTCGGCGAGCACGCCGTCGTCTACGGCGCCCCGGCCATCGCCATCCCCGTCGACAGCCTGACGGCGGAGGCGACGATCGACGTGGGCGGCGCTGCGGGGCTCCGGATCGCCAGCTCCCTCTACACGGGACCGGTCGCGGGTGCGCCCGCGCGACTCACCCCGGTCGTCACGGTGATCCGCGCCGCCCTCGAGCGGGCCGGACTCCCGGAACTCGCGCGGTGCGAAGCGAACAGCAGCACCGCCGCGAACAGCAGCGCACCCGGCACGGTCGCGGAGGGGCCCGGCGCGACCGTGACCATCGCGAGCTCCATTCCGCACGAGCGAGGCCTCGGCTCGAGCGCCGCGGTCGCGGCCGCCATCGCGCGCGCCGCGTTCGACCTCGCGGGCGCCGAGCTCGACAGCGAGACGCTCTTCGACCTCATTCAGACGGCGGAGCGCGTCGCCCACGGCACGCCGAGCGGCATCGACGCCCGCACCGTGGCGGCGACCGGAGCCATCCGGTTCAACCGCGGCTCGGTGGCTCCGATCCGGATCGGCGAGCCGCTGATCCTCGCGTTCGCAGACACCGGCCACCCCGGCTCCACCGCTCAGGCGGTGGCATCCGTGCAGGCGCTGCGCGCACGCGAGCCGGCGTCGACCGACGCGCTGCTCTCGCGACTCGCCGAGATCGCGGAGCACTCGATCGACGATCTCGCTACGGGTGATCGCGGTGCGGTCGGCGCCGCGATGAGCGAAGCCCACGCGATCCTGCATCGCGTCGGCGTCAGCTCGGATCGCCTCGACGCGATCGTCGCCGCCGCGTGCGACGCCGGCGCGACCGGGGCGAAACTCACCGGAGGCGGGCTCGGCGGCTGCATCATCGCGGTCGCCGACTCCGAAGCACACGCCGAGCAGATCGGCGTCGCCATGCGCGGCGCCGGCGCCGAACGCACCTGGACCGTGGAGGTTCCCGCCGTATGACGACCGCAACCGCCCGCGCGTATCCGAACATCGCCCTCGTGAAGTACTGGGGCAAGCAGGACGAGGATCTGATTCTGCCCGTCGCCGGCAGCCTGTCGCTGACGCTCGACGCCTTCCCCACGACGACGACCGTCGCGCTCGACGCAGCGACCGGCACCGATACCGACATCGACACGTTCAGCCTGAATGGCGCGGTCGCGAGCGCCGACGCGACAGGGCGGGTCACCCGGTTCCTCGACCGGGTGCGCGAGCTCGCCGGATCCGAGACCCGTGCGACCGTCACGTCCACGAACGAGGCGCCGACGGGGGCGGGGCTCGCGTCTTCGGCCTCGGGGTTCGCCGCCCTCGCGACCGCCGCAGCCGCCGCGTACGGCCTCGATCTCGATCGCCGCGACCTCAGCCGCCTCGCACGCCGCGGATCCGGGTCCGCATCGCGCAGCCTCGTCGACGGCCTCGCCGTCTGGCACGCCGGCGACGACGCGCATTCGTACGCCGAAGCCGTTGCAGGACCGGATATGCGGATGGTGATCGTCACGGTCGATACCGCTCAGAAGGCCGTCTCGAGCCGAGCGGCGATGCGGCGGACCGCGCTCACGTCCCCGTTCTTCCCCGCGTGGATCTCATCGACCGAGGAGTCGCTCGCGGCGATGCTCGAGGCCTGCGCCGCCGACGATTTCACCCGGGTGGGACGCATCACCGAGTCGCACGCTCTGCGCATGCACGCGGTGATCCAGTCGTGCGACCCGCCGATCCGCTACCTCGCTCCCACGAGCGTCGCCGTCTTCGACGCGGTCGCGGCACTGCGCGAGCAGGGTCTCGAGGCGTACTCGACTGCGGACGCCGGCCCGAACGTCGCCGTCATCGTGCGGCCGGAGCAGGCGGAGGACCTGCGCGACGCCCTTGCGGGCTTCGGGTCGGTGCGGCTCGTCGGCGCGGGCGACGGCGCGCGCCTGATCGATGCGGGAGCGACTGCGGCGGCGGAAGCCAGACCCGGAGCCGGCGCATGATCGAGCAGCGTGCGCCCGGCAAGCTCTACATCGCAGGCGAGTACGCCGTCGTCGACCCGGGGCAGCCCGCCGTGATCGTCGCGGTCGACCGCTACATCACGGTGCAGCTCACCGAGGGATCGCAGGTGGGCCGCGTGCGTTCGAGCGCCTACGGCCGCTCCCCGCTCGTATGGGTGCGCGACGACGCGAACGACCGCATCGTGCTCGAGCACCAGCCCTACGACTACGTCTTCGCAGCGATCACCGCCGTCGAACAGCTGCGCTCGGAGCTCAGCCTCCCGCCCCGCTATTACGATCTCGACATCAGCAGCGAGCTCGACGATGTCAGCGGCCGCAAGTTCGGGCTCGGCTCCTCGGCCGCGGTGACCGTCGCCGTCGTCGCCGCGCTCGACGAGTTCTACAGTCTGGGCCTCAGCCGGGTCGACCGCTTCAAGCTCGCCCTGCTGGCGACCATCGAGGTCGCGCCAACGGCTTCGGGCGGCGACCTCGCGGCGAGCACCTTCGGCGGCTGGATCAGCTACGCCTCCCCCGACCGGGGCGCACTGCGCACGTACCGCGCCGCGCACGGCGTCTCCGCCGCGCTGGCGGCATCGCAGCAGTGGTCCGGGAGCGGCGTGACGCGGCTCGACCACCCCGACGCGGTGCAGCTGCTCGTGGGCTGGACCGGATCTCCGGCCTCGACCGAACGGCTCGTCGAGCAGGTGCGCACCTCGGACAGCCGCACACCGGTCCAACCGTACGCGACGTTCATCGAAGACAGCAGCGCTCTCGTCGACGCCCTCGTCGACGCATTCGGACGGGGCGGGGCGGGAGCCCCCGAGGTCATCGGACGGGCTCGCCGAGTGCTGCAGCGGTTGAGCGCGTCATCGGGCATCACCATCGAGACACCGCAGCTGCAAGCGCTCTGCGACATCGCCGAGCGCCACGGGGCTGCGGGCAAGCCGTCGGGAGCCGGCGGAGGCGACTGCGGTATCGTGCTTGCGGACGCGGATCTCGCGACCGACCCCATCTTGCGCGAGTGGGAGGCCAACGACATCCGTCGCCTCAGCCTCGCTCCGCACCCCGCGTCAGGAGGCGTCGATGCATTCTGATCTCGATTCGGACCAGGTGTCCGCAGCTCTTCCGCCCGCTCTCGAGACCGACGGCTCCCGCGCGGCCCGCAAAGACGAGCACGTCGACCTCGCGCTCGGACAGCAGGGCGACGGCGCCGCGCACAACGAATTCGACGACCTCGACTTCGTGCATCAGGCGCTCGACGGCGTCGACGCCGAGCGCGTCGATCTCGGTGTGGGCATCGCCTTCGGCGCCGGCCCTCAGCACGCCGCCGGCGAATGGCACTGGGAGACGCCGTTCTACGTCAACGGGATGACGGGCGGAACCGATCGCACCACGCGCATCAACCGCGAGCTCGCGATCGCAGCGCGTGAGACAGGTCTGCCGATGGCCAGCGGCTCCGTATCGGTCGCGCTCGACGATCCAAACGCTGCACGGGGCTTCGCCGTGATCCGCGCCGAGAACCCCGACGGCTTCGTCATGGCGAATCTCGGCGTCGGCCGGCCCGCCTCCGACGCTCCGCGTGCCGTCGAGCTGCTCGGCGCGAACGCGCTGCAGATCCACGTCAACGCGGTGCAGGAGACGGCGATGCCGGAGGGCTCGCGCGACTTCTCGTCGTGGATCTCGTCGGTCGAGCAGCTCGCAGCCGCCTCGCCGGTGCCCGTCGTCGTGAAAGAGGTCGGCTTCGGCCTCAGCCGCAGCGCGCTGCGGCACCTCTCCGATATCGGCGTCGGCATCGCCGATGTCGGCGGCCGGGGCGGCACCGACTTCCTGCGGATCGAGAACGCGCGTCGTTCGGCCGGCGAGTACGCGATGCTCGCCGGCTTCGGTCAGTCGGCGCTCGCGAGCCTGCTCGACGCCCCGCGGAACGCGCCGACGCTGCTCGCATCGGGAGGCGTTCGCACGCCGTTCGACGTGGTGAAGGCGCTCGCCGCCGGCGCCCAGGCCGTCGGCGTCGCCGGCGCCTTCCTCGCCGCCATCGGCAGCGACGGCGCGTCCGGCGGCGCCGAGCGCCTCATCGCGCTCGTCGACGACTGGAAGCTGCGCACCCGGGCCGTGTACGCGCTGCTCGGCGCGGTCACACGCGACGATCTGCTCGCCACCGATGTCATCCTGCGCGGCAGGCTCAGGGAATTCTGCGCCGACCGCGGCGTTAACCTCAGTGCGCTCGCGCTCCGCTCGGAGGCGCGACGCCCGTGAACTTCACCCAGCACCCACGCACTCACTCACGAAGGAAGCCATGAGCGTTCCCGAACAGGCCCACCGCGAGACCGTCACGGAGATCCCGACCAGCTGGGTCGGCCCGATCAGGATCACGGGATCCTCGGTCTCCGGCGAGATCTCGGTGCCCCTCGCCACCTACGAGACACCGCTCTGGCCGTCCGTCGGACGCGGTGCTCGCGTCTCCCGCGCCGTCGAAGGCGGCATCCGCACCGTCGTCACCGGTGAGCGGATGACCCGGTCCGTGCTCTTCACGGCGCGTGGCGCTGTCGGTGCGCAGATCGCCGCGCAGACCATCGAGGCCCGCCTCGGCGAGTTGCAGGAGGTCGTCACCGCTGGCAGCCGTCACGCGAAGCTGCTCGAGGCGCACCCCGAGATCGTCGGCAACCTGCTGTTCGTCCGCTTCGCGTTCACCACGGGTGACGCGTCGGGTCACAACATGGTGACGAACGCGGCCGATGCGCTCATGGAGCGGATCCTGTCGTGGGGGCTCGAGATCGAATACGGCTCCATCTCTGGCAACTACTGCTCCGACAAGAAGGCGACGGCGGTGAACGGGATTCTGGGCCGCGGGCGCAGCGTGGTCGCCGAGATCCTGATCCCGCACGAGCTCGTCGCGAGCGGACTGCGCACCGACGCCCAGCGCGTCACCGACATGGTCGTGCGCAAGAACCTGGTGGGCAGCACCATCGCCGGCGCGATCCGCTCGGCGAACGCCCACTACGCCAACATGCTGCTCGGCTTCTACCTGGCGACGGGGCAGGACGCGGCGAACATCGTCGAGGGATCGCAGGGGATCACCTACGCGGAGAACCGGGAAGAGGGGCTGTACTTCTCGTGCACCGTGCCCCACCTCATCGTGGGAACGGTCGGCAACGGCAAGCACCTGCCCCACATCGAGGAGGCGCTGACCCGCATCGGCTGCCGGGAGGATCGGGAGCCGGGCGAGAACGCCCGCCGTCTCGCCGAGCTCATGGCCGCCACCGTGCTCTGCGGCGAGCTCTCGCTCATCGCAGCGCAGACGAACCCGGGCGAACTCATGGCTGCGCACCTGCGCATCGAGCGGAAGGAGACGCCGAACGCATGACCTCCATCGGCATTCACGACATCGAACTGGCGACCACGCACCACCTGCTCGACCTGGGCACGCTTGCCGAGACGACCGGCGTCGACCCTGCCAAGTACCGGCTCGGCCTCGGGCAAGACGAGTTCAGCGTTCCCGCGGCTGACGAGGACATCGTCACCATGGGCGCCACCGCCGCGCTCGCGCTGCTCGACCGGAACGGACTCGACGGGGTGCGCACCCTGCTGTTCGCGACCGAGTCCGGTCTCGACCATTCGAAGGCTGCCGGCGTCTTCGTGCACAAGCTGCTCGGACTGCCGCCCCAGGTGCGCGTCGCCGAGATCAAGCAGGCCTGCTACGGCGGCACCGCCGCGATCCAGGCCGCCGTCGGTATCGTGCAGCGCAACCCGAACGAGCGCGTGCTCGTGATCGCGAGCGACATCGCGCGCTACGCGCTGGACTCCCCCGGTGAGCCCACGCAGGGCGCGGGCGCCGCAGCGATCCTCATCGGCGTCGATCCGGCCCTCGTCGAGATCGAGCCCGCCTCAGGGCTCTTCTCCGCCGACGTCGACGACTTCTGGCGGCCGAACGACTCGTCGACGGCGATCGTCGACGGCGCTCTGTCGATCTCGGCGTACCTCGACGCCATGACGGGCGCCTGGGACGATCTCGCCGCGCACGGCGGTCCCGCCTTCACCGAGATCGACCGCCTCGTCTACCACCAGCCGTACACGAAGATGGCGCGCAAGGCGCAGGCTCGCCTGGGCGAGCACACGGGCGTTGACCTCGGCGATGACGGCCTCGTGCCGGGCGCGATCTACAACCGTCGCCTCGGCAACGCGTACACCGCCTCACTGTACGCCGGCGTCGCCTCGGTGCTGGACCACGAGCGAGACCTCGTCGGCAAGCGCCTCGGCATGTTCAGCTACGGCTCCGGCAGCGTGAGCGAATTCTTGACGGGTGTGGTGCAGCCGGCGGCCGCATCGCGCAGCGACCACTTCACCTCAGTGCTCGACGCGCGAGTTCCGCTCAGCGTGCCCGAATACCGCGAGCTGCACGCGCGCGAGCTGCCGAGCAACGTCGACGTCGAGACGCCGCGCGTCACCGAGGCTCCGTTCCGCTTCGCCGGTCTGCGCGGCAGCGCCCGCCGCTACGAGCGCCGCTAGGCGCCCCCTCGCCGAGCCCCTGCCTGCGCGCAGAACCCCTGCCGAGATCACGTATTCTCGGCAGGGGTTCGGCGTCTCGGCGGGTGTTCGGCGCCCGCCGAGGCTCAGTCGTCGGAGGCGGTGACCTTCACTTCGATGTTGCCGCGCGTCGCCTTCGAGTACGGGCACACCTGGTGCGCGGCGTCGGCGAGTTCTTGAGCCTGCGCGTGCTCGAGATGCGGGAGCACGACCTCGAGCTCGACTGAGAGCTCGAAGCCCCCGTCGACGTTGCTCAGGTGCACGCGGGAACCGACACTGGAATCCGCGATGTCGACCTTCTTCTCGCGCGCAACCGCCTGCAGGGCGCCGTGGAAGCATGCGGCGTAGCCTGCGGCGAACAGCACCTCGGGGTTCGGGGCGCCGCCGGGGCCGCCCATCTCCTTCGGAGCGCGCAGATCGGTGTCGACGAGCCCGTCGACGGTCTTGACGTGGCCATTGCGCCCGTCTCCGGTCGCGAGTGCCTCAGCGGTGTACATGATGCTCATCGGTTCCCCTTTCACGTGCCGGGCTCTCGTACCGGCCTCGCTCGCAGGCTACGCCCTGGGGCTGGCACTGCGCCGATACTCGCCAGAAGTCAGCTCAGAGCGGACACGGATCTCCCCCCGATCACGCTCTCGGGCTCCGGTACCGCGACCTGCTCCACGTCGCGTCCGCCCCGTGCCCGGCGAATGGCCTCGGCCACGATGAGGACGACGAGATTGGGGACGAGGGCGATGAGGCCGGAATCCCAGCTGCCGATCGGGATCTCCGCGAACGTGATGACCGCCACGGTGAGCGCGCCGGTGGCGATGCTGAGCCCCACCGGCCAGGCGCCGACCCGCACGCGGTCGGCCAGAGCGATCGCGATCGCCGGGGCGAACTGCGTGGTGCACCCGTAGGTGAGCAGCAGCAGGGCCCCGATGTCCGAGCGCACGAGACCGAAGGCGAGCGCGAGGCCGATCGCGACCACGATGACGAGGTAGTTCACCGTCATGTGGTGCTTCGCGCGCAGCTCGCCGATCACGTTGCGGGTGACGAGAGTGGAGATTCCCATGACGATCGCGGACGCCGGTACCATCGCCGCTGAGGCGCCGGCGATCGCGACGATTCCCACGAGCCAATCCGGGAGGATCTCGCCGGACATGGTGAGCAGCACCGTGTTGCCCGTCGTATCGCCCGGCAGTACGAGCACCGCTGCGAGGCCCACCGTGATGGGCAGGAAGAGCACGAGCTGGTAGATCGGCAGCCACTTCGCGTTGCTCCGCAGCACCTCACCGCTCTTCGCAGCGAGCACCGGCGGCCAGAGGTGCGGCAGCGTGTTGAAGCTCGACCCGATGACCGTGACCAGCGTCGCCGTGATGAAGAAGACGGGATCGTAGCCGTCGACGTGCATGGTGAGCAGCACGGGAGCCTCGCGCGCGATCTGGCCGAAGATCTCGGGAATCCCGCCGAATGAGATGATGAGCCCGGCAGCGATGACGACCATGGCGACGACCATCATGATGTCTTTCAGGATCGCCACGCGGGCGATGCCCTTCAGTCCCGACCATGCGACGAAGACGGCGACCAGAATGCTCGCCACGACCATGCTGAGCCCGCGGGCGCGCTCGCTCCCAGTGGCGAGTTCGACGATCAGGCCGAGACCGGTGATCTGCAGTTGCAGGTACGGGATGAGGGCCAGAGCACCGATCACCGACACGATGCGACCGAGCCAGCGGCTGCGGAAGCGGTCCTCGAAGAAGTCTCCCAGGGTCAGGTATCCGCGACGCTGCCCGAACTCGCGGATGCGGGGCGCCACGAAGTACAGGCCGAGCCACGAGATCGTCAGGTAGGCGACGGCGAACGTCGCGCTGACGCCCCCGCCGAACGCGATGCCGGCGAGCCCGAGGAAGCTGAACGTGGTCAGCGACTCTCCCGCTTGGAGGAACCACGAGGTCCATTTCGGATTGCTGCGCTCGCCGACGGTCCAGTTGCTCATACTCTTCTGGCGGCGTCGGCTCGCGACGCCCAGTGCGCCGATCAGCACAATGCCGACGACGATCATGATGGAGAGTGTCATCGCACGCCCTCGCTGCCCTCTGCGGCGATGCGAGCCGCGCGGATCTGCTCGATCTGCTGGGTGGCGAAGCGCTCGGCCTCCTGCAGATCGGCCTCACGTCCGCCGGCGCGCAGGTAGAGCATTTCGACGACCTGCAGAGCGGCGACTGAGAGCAGCACCATCAGCGCGCTCCACACCAGCACTGCGGGAAGGCCGAGCCAGAGCACGGGCTGCTGGGCGAAGGGCAAGAACGGAATCGCGAAGAATCCGAGGGCCGGAACGCTCACGATCGCGAGCCTTCCGAGAGTGAACAGTCGAGGTTTCATCGTGCTTCATTGCTCCAATGGTGAGAGGCGGTCGGAAGTTCTGGGGAGTGACGGGCGAAGCCCGTGAGGGCCTCGTAGGCTCTGGCGATCCCGAGCAGCCGGTGATCGCTGCCGAACGGCCCGACCATCTGCAGGCCGACGGGCAGCGACTCGCGTGTGAAACCGGCGGGTACGGAGAGCGCCGGCACGCCGAGCACGGTGATCGTCGTGGCCGCGCGCATCCAGTCGAGGTAGTGCGCTTGCACCTCACCGGCGATGGTGCGCGGGTAATCCCAGTCGACGGGAAACGGCGCGACCGTCACTGCCGGCGCGAGGAGCACGTCGAAGTTCTCGAAGAAGCGCGCGGCCCCGCGCATGAGTGCGGTCTGGCGCTCTTGCGCGCTCATGATGTCGCGTCCGGTCAGCGAGCGCCCCTGCGTGATATTCCAGGTGAGGCGCTCGTTGAAGTCTTCTGGGTCGGCGTCGAGCGCATCGCCCCACGTCATCTCGAATTCGGCTGCGCGCAGGGTGAGGAAGGCGTCTGCTGCGCCGCTGAGATCGGGGCAGGCCGTTTCGACGCTCGCCCCCGCTTCCGCCAGCAGCGCGACGGCGCGTTCGAGCACCTCGGCGACGTCAGCCGAGAGCGGCGCGTTGCCGCCGAGCGTCGGCGCCCAGGCCACCCGCAACCCGCGGAGGTCTCGGGGCTCGCCCGCGGCGCCCAGGGACGGCGCGGCGATCGGGGTGCGCGCATCTGGAGTTCCGATCACCGAGAGCAGCAGTGCGACGTCGTCGACGGTACGCCCCATCGGCCCGGCGGTGGTGAGCGGCGTGAGCAGATTGGTCGATTCGGCTTCGGGAACCACTCCCGGCGAGGGCCGCAGTCCGACGACATTGCAGAAGGAGGCGGGGTTGCGAAGCGAGCCGCCCATGTCGCTCCCGTCGGCGAGCGCGACCTGGCGAGCGGCGAGCGCCGCAGCCGCCCCGCCGCTGCTTCCCCCCGCCGAACGGTCGAGCGCGTACGGATTGCGCGTCGCACCGAAGACTCGGTTGACGGAGTGAGAACCGGCGGCGTACTCGGGCACGTTCGTCTTCCCGATGACAATGGCTCCGGCTTCCCGCATGCGCCGCACGTGCAGTGCGTCGCGCTGCGGCACGTGTTCGGCGTGGCGGATCGAGCCGTATGTCGTACGCATGCCTGCGGTGTCGTGGGTGTCTTTGATGCCGACCGGGAGCCCGAAGAGCGGAAGTCTCGGGTCGGGCCCCTCGGCGTCGAGCTGCGCTGCCCGTCGCAACGCCGAGGCGGCATCCACCGTGACCATCGCGTTCACTGCCGCGCCGCGCTCGATGCGCGCCAGATACGCGGTCACCGCCTCGACGGCGCTGATGTCACGGGCACCCAGTGCCGCTCGGAGTTCCGTGGCGGAGAGTTCGGCCGGATCGGCCATAGCGCATTCCCATCGTCATTGACTTACTACTACGGTCAGCAAGTTAACCACGACTTTGGATTTACGCCAACACCGACGCAAAAGTTTTCGTTTTGCGCTTCTCAGGCGGCGATGATGCGTCCACTTCGCTTGACCACTCGAGTGACGAGCGCCGGATGCAGGCGACCGACCCTCGTGGTCCACTCCTCGTGCAGCAGTCGACGCACGTGCGGCAGGTCGTCGGCCGCGAAGTGCGCGATGAGCGAATGCTCGCCGAGCAACTCCGCGACGTACCGACTCTCGGGCAGATCGGCGATCGCCTCGCCCACCGCCCGCACCTCGCCGGGGACGCAGTCGATGCGCACGCACGTTTCGATGCCGAACCCGAGCAGGTGCGGATCGATCAGCACGCGCGCAGCGACGGCTCCGCGCGCATCGAGGTCTGCGAGCCGTTTCCTCGCAGTCGGCTCGGTGACCCCCGCGAGCTCGGCCAATTCGGCGATTCCCGCTCGCCCATCCCGTTCGAGCGCTTGAACGATCGCACTGTCGGCGGCGTCGAGGCGCTCTGGCGGCGCCGTCGACTCCTCGACGCGGGCCCGCGATCCGAGCATCGACGTCTCGGCCGCCGTCAGCAACCCCGGCTGCCAGTCGGCGTTCGTCTTGAAATAGTGGAGCACCGGCGTAGCCGACACCTCGAGCACACCGGCGTACGCGGGAATGACCGAGAGCGTCATCGTGCCGAGATCGAACATCTGCTCGTGCACCTCGACCAGCACGCTCGACGGGTTCGCGAGAACGAAGACGTAGACGACTCCCGGGTGCTGTGCGAGCTCCTCCGCCAGTGATTCCAGACGAGACGGCTTGCAGGTGATCTCGATCACGCAGGTGGGGCCGAGATTGCGCAGCCCGACCACCGAGAGCATCCCCGACTCCAGCAGCACCCTGCCGCGGCGAGCGACCGTGCGCAGTGGCTCGTCGAGCGCACGGGCGACACTGCTCCAAGGCGCTCTGCCGTCGACCTGCAGTGCGCCGACGATGCGGCGATCCAGCTCGGAAAGCACGTCATCCACGTGTGGGCCTCCTCAGTGCGCGTGTTCTCTCGATCGTAGTCACCGCACGACGGTCACCGCTCCGGCGGACCGGTTCGGTCCAACACATCACCCGCGCGAGTGCAATCCCCTGGCCCCTCCGGCGACTTCGACGGAGGGTGGAGTGCATGACGAACGCAGACGAGATCAAGCAGCCCCTCGACCACCTCCCGCCGCAGGACGAGCGCGACGCCGCACACGAAGCGCCGACCGAAGCGGACAAGCCGAGCTACCCGACCTCCGGCGAGACCCCCTCCGGCGCGACGCAGGCATCGCCCGACACCGCGGCGGAACCGAGTGAGCCCAACCGTCACGGGATCGACAAGCTTCCGCCCTCCGGTCGGTGACACCGCCCCCGGCTCCTCGCGGCGACGCGCCGGATGCGCTCCCCGATTCGAACTTCCCCGGCTGCCGCGATACGGTTGTCACGTGCCGCGGGGTGGAGCAGTTCGGTAGCTCGCCGGGCTCATAACCCGGAGGTCGTGGGTTCAAATCCCGCCCCCGCAACGAAGACAATGCCCCTGGTCCGGAGTCCGCTCCGCACCAGGGGCATTGTGCTGTGTGCGAGCACTGATGCGGTCGATGCGGTCGACGCCGCACGTTTCAGCCGCTGGATCAGCGAACGACGTCGTAGATCACCTTCACGACCCCGTTCCCGTAGGCCTCCGACTCCCGGACCACGAGTTTCTGCTCGCCGGGCACACCGCTCGGGAAGACCCGCTTCCCCGTGCCGAGCAGCACCGGGAACACCAGCAGGTGATACCGGTCGATCAGTCCGGCGCGCGACAGCCGGCGGGCGAGCTCTCCGCTGCCGTGGATGAAGATCGCACCCCGTCGGATTCCTTGAGCGCCGCGACATCCGCCTCGGAGCGCAGCACGGTGCTCGGCCCCCACCCCGCTACGAGCCCTTCGGGGTCGAGGCTCGACGACACGACGTACTTCGGGAGATCCCGGTACGCGGCATGATCCTCGGAATCCCGCCAGATCGGGGCGAAGGCCTCGTAGCTGCGTCTCCCGAACATCAGCGCCGTCGTCTCCTCGAGCTCCTCGCCCTTCAGCGAGAACGCCGCCTCGTCGAACGGCGTGCGCATGACCCACCCGCCGCTCGGGTGCCCCTCGCTCGGGCCGCCGGGCGAGTCCATCACCCCGTCGAGCGTGATGAATCCGGTCCACAGGAGTTCTCGCGCCATCATCCGTCCCCTGCTCGTACCGCACTGTCGCGCCCGGAGCCCGTGATGCCCGCCGGCGATGACTCCCATGAGAAGCACCGTCGTCGACGTGCGCTGAGCAGGTTCACCCGGAGCTACAGATCCCCGAGCTCCTCGAGCACCCGCTGCGCGACGCCGAACGCGGAGTTCGCCGCCGGCACCCCGCAGTAGAGCCCGGCCTGCAGAATCACTTCTTTGATCTCGTCGACGGTGAGCCCGTTGGCGCGCGCCGCGCGCACGTGCATCGCGAGCTCAGCGTCATGACCGAGCGCGATCAGGGCGGTGAGCACCGCCACGGAGCGCGACCGCCGGTCGAGCCCTGGCCGCGACCAGATGTCGCCCCACGCGGTGCGCGTGATGAAGTCCTGGAAGTCGGCGGTGAACGGGGTCATCTGCGCATTCGCGCGATCGACGTGCGCGTCCGAGAGCACGGCGCGGCGCACGGCCATGCCCTGCTCGAAGCGCCCCGCGTCCGACAGCCCGCCTGCTCCTGCGCCCACTGATCCCGTCGCGTCACTCGACTCGGCGTTCATGCCCGACCCCCTCCGCTCGCGTCCGCACCGAAGAACGCGAGGAGCGCCTCCGCGACGGCGGAACCGTTCTCTGCCGGAGGCTGATGCGCCACGTCCTCGATCATCAGTCTCCGCGCATTCGGGATGCCCGCGACGAGCTCGTCCTGCCGTTCCTCGGGAGCGACCTGGTCCTCGCGGCCCCCGAGCGCGAGGACTGGGATGCGAATCTCACCGAGCCGGTCTCGCAGGTCGTACGTCGCGAGCGCCTCCGCGCAGCGAGCGTACCCCTCGTCGGATGTGTCTTGCAGCGCGTGCAGAATGCGCCCGGTCAGCTCGGGCTCGCGGCTGATCGATTCGGGCGCGAACCACGCCTGCGCGGATGCCGCGATGAGCGCCGAGGTCGATCGCGTGCGCACCGTGGCCGCACGCGTCTTCCAGTGCTCCGACGAGCCGAGCGATGCGGCCGAGGCGAGACTGGCCGCACGCGTGACGACATCGGGGTGCCGCAGTGCGAGCGTGAGGGCGAGCGCACCGCCGATCGAGACCCCAGCGAAGTACGCGGTGCCGATCGTGCCCGCCAACTCGCGCACGCGATCTGCCACGACATCGGCGAGCTCGTCGAGCGTAAACGCGTCCGTGGGCACCGGCGCGACTCCATGGCCGGGCAGGGTGAGCAGCGACACGCGGTAATCCTTCACGAGCAGCGGCACGACGGGCTCCCAGATGAGCGGGCCGGTGCCCAGGGAGTGGGCGAGCACGATCAGCGGCGCACCGTCGGCGCCGATCGGTTCGGTGAGTGCGATTTCTGGGGCGGTCATCCTGGCTCCTCGGTCGGGGCGGGCGCGTCGGCTGCGGGGCGGGCGCCGCCCTCCTGGGCAGCGCCGGGTGCGAGCGCGTGATCGACGAGCCCGTGGGCCAGGCCGGTGTACTGCGCAGGATCAGCCAGCTGTGCGATCGTCGGCCCTCCTCGGGCGGCGAGAGCATCGACGAGGCCGGGCTCGGCGTGCAGCGCGTCGGCGAGCCCCGCCCCGCCCCGCACCCGCGACACGATGTCGCGCACCCGCTCGGGGCCGATGATCGCGCCGAGCACGATCGAGAGCCGCTCGGCGACGATCAGGCCGTTCGTCATCCCCAGATTGCGTGCGATCGCGTCGGTGTCGACGGCGAGACTCACGGTGAGCTCGGCGGCATGGGCACTCGCGCCGAGCGTGACGCGGAGCAGCTCGCGCAGCGTCTGCCACTCGGCGTGCCACGCCCCATCGGGTCGCTCGTCGACGGCGAGCGCCGCAGCGGCGTGCAGCGTCGCGCCGAGATGAGGTGCGCGGATCGCCGCGGAGCGGATCAGCACGGAATGCGCCGGATTCCGCTTCTGCGGCATCGCTGATGATCCACCGCCGCGCGACTCCGCGACCTCGCCGATCTCTGTGCGGCTGAGGGTCGCCACATCGGCCGCCAGCACGCCGAGTGCATCGACGCACTGCACGAGTGCGTCGCCCAGCTCGGTGATCGGCCAGCGCACCGTGTGCCACGGCCCGTCCGGGGTCGCGAGCCCGAGCTCTGCGGCGAACGCCGCGGGGAGCTCCCCCGCAGCGCGCACGGCGCGCTCGTCCGAACCGAGCTCTGCGCGAGCGATGGCGACGTATCCCGCCATCGTCCCGCCCGCCCCGGCGATCTGCACCGGGAGCTCCGACAGCGCGCCTGACAGACGGTCGGCGGCGCGCCGCACCCCGCGCAGCCACCCGGCGACGCGCAGGCCGAAAGTGGTCGGCACCGCGTGCTGAGTCAGGGTACGGGCGACGGCGACGCGATCCTGCTCGGTGCTCGCGAGCCGCGCGAGCGCGGTCTCCGTCTGCCGCAACCGCTGCAGCGTCTCCCGGCCTGCCCGGTGCGCGATCAGCATGAGCGCGGAGTCGAGCACGTCTTGACTGGTCGCACCGCGGTGCACCCAGTGCCGCAGCTCGGGGGCGGTGCGGTCGCGGAGTTTCGGCACCAATGGGATCACGGGGTTGCCGCCGCCCGGGGCCTCCGCCGCGAGCTGCGGCAGCCAGGCGTCGAAGCCCGCGCAGACGTCGCCCGTTCCGCTCCAGCCGAGGGCGGATGACAGTTCGGCAGCCTGTGCGCGGGGTGCGACACCGATCTCCGCCCACGCCCGCACCAGTGCGACCTCGGTCGCGACGAGCGCGCCGAGCACCTCCGCATCGGCCAGTACGGCGTCGCTCCCCGCGCTCACCGGCGAGAGGAGCCCTGCGTCGAACTCGCGGCGGGGTGCGTGTGCATCCGGATCAGTAGGCAAGGAACACGGTCTCCTTCGCACCCTGCAGGTGAATGTCATGAGCGAGATGGCCCTCTGGCGTGCGTGCTGCCACGAGCGTACTCCGCTGTTCGGCCGAAAGCACGGAGAGCAGCGGGTCGGCGTCGAGGCGCGCTGCATCGTCGGGGAGGTAGATCCGCGTGTGCAGCTTGTCGGGCAGACCGCGAGCGAAGACGATCGCCGCGAAGAACGGCGCCTCGCCCGACGACGACCCGGGGTCGCGGGTCCAGAACTCGAAGCGCCCCTCGTCGTCGGTGAAGGCTCGCCCGAAACCGGTGAACGCATGATCGTTGCGGCGCAGCGTGCCTCGAGCTCGCGGCACACTGCCATCCGTATCGGCGGCGAAGATCTCGATCATCGCATCGGGGATCGGGGTGCCGGCCCCGTCGAAGACGGTTCCTGCCAGCACGATGGCGCCCGGCGAGTGCGGGAAGGCGATCTCGTGCTGCTTCGGGAACGTGGTGCCGTACGCGAAGAACGGGCCGACCGTCTGGCCCGGGGTCGGGGCGAGCGTCTTCGCGGGCGCGGGCGAGTGCTGCTGGGGCGCGGGCTGCCGGGGCATCAGTGCTCCCCTTCCTCGGGTTCGAACCAGGTGGCCTGCGGGCCGTCCAAGACGATGTCGAATCGGTAGCCCATCGAGAACTCCGGTACCGTCAGGTCGTGGTCGTAGACGCCGATGAGCCGATCACGGTCCTTCTGCTCGCGGATCGAGTTGTAGATCGGGTCGAGCGCGAACAGCGGGTCGCCCGGAAAGTACATCTGGGTGACGAGGCGCTGCGTGAAGGATCGGCCGAACACCGAGAAGTGGATGTGCGCCGGCCGCCAGGCGTTCACGTGGTTCTTCCACGGATACGGCCCCGGTTTGATCGTCGTGAACGTGTACTCGCCGGCTTCATTCGTGATCGCGCGACCCGCACCCGTGAAGTTCGGATCGAGCGGTGCCGGATGCTGGTCGCGCTGGTGGATGTACCGGCCCGCCGCGTTCGCCTGCCAGATCTCGATCAGCTGATTCGGCACGGGGCGGCCCCACGCGTCGAGCAACCGCCCGGTGACCGTGATGCGCTCGCCGAGGGGCTCACCCGTGTGGTGCAGCGTCAGGTCCGATTCGATCGCCGCGACATCGCGCTGCCCATAGGCGGGAGATAACAGTTCGATCGTCTCCGGATCGACGAGCTGCGGGTCCTTGGTCGGATGCCGGAGCAGGCTCGAACGGTACGGCGGGAAGTCGTACATGGTGCGCGGCAGGCGTTCGCCATCGGCAGCGCGGCGGAAGAAGTCGGCGTGGAGTGACGCGATCTCCTCCGAGATCTGCTGCTGAGAAGCCTGATCGGGTGCTGCGAGCAGGGCTTCCGGTGCCGAGGCGATGGGGTGCTCGGGCATGAGGTGCTCTCCTTCGAGGTCGTGACCTGCGCATCAGCGTGGCAGCCGACGACGCCGATCGCTCCCGGAGTTCTCACTGAGCGGGAATCAGATGCTCCGTATCTCGGAGTGGATCTCCTTCGCCGCCTGCTGCACGAGCCGTGACAGGAGCCGCTCGTCGGCCCGCTCGAGGTGCACCACGACGCCGAGCGCGATCGGGGGCAATCCGTCGACGCTCGGCAGTGCGACGGCGATCGACACATTGCCGAGAGTCATCTCCTCGCGGGTGCTCCAGTAGCCGCGCGCGCGGCCGGCGGCGAGGTCGGTGCGGAGCGCGTGCTCGTCGACGATCGAGTGCGTCGTCTCCCGGAGCAGCGGACTCGCGCCGAAGTAGCGCTGCAACCAGGCGTCGTCGCACCCCGAGAGCAGCGCCTTGCCGACGCCCGTCGTGTGCAGCGGGCCCCGCCCGCCCGCGCGGCTCACCGTGGGGATCGAACGGCGGCCGGTGACGCGCCCCACGTAGAGCACGCTCGCGCGCTCCGCCGGCCCATCGAGCACGCCGAGGTGCACGTTCTCGCCCGTCACCTCGTAGAGCCGCATGAGGTGCGGGATCGCGCGTTCGCGCAGGCGCAGCGCGAGCGGGGAGAGCTCGCCGAGCTCCCACAGCCGCGCACCGACCGCCAGCCGCCGATTCGGCAGGCGCGTGAGCAGACCGCGGTCGACGAGCATGGCGACGAGGCGGTGGAGCGTCGACGAGGCGAGGCCGGTGCGCTCGACGAGCTGACCGGCGGAGAGCTCGGGTTCGTCCTCGCTGAAGCACGACAACACCGCGAGCGCGCGGTCGAGCACGCCAGGCGTCGCCTGCTCCGCCATCTCGCCTCCTCGAGTTCACCTCCTGCCGAGCGTAGCGGGCGGGCGGGGTGGGGCAGGTCCGGCCGGTTTCCCAGTGAGTGAGAAAAGTGCGGCCGGGCGGGGCCGATCCCAGCACACTGGTCGCGGACCGCCATGGCTGCACTCGGCACGCGCCGTTCGCAAGCCGCGCGCGATACCGGCGCCCCCCCCTTCGACCCCGCCAAAGGAGACCCATGACCGTCGAGCGCACCCGAGTCGCCATCGTCGGAGCGGGGCCCGCCGGCCTCCTGCTGTCGCACCTGCTGGCAGCGGCAGGCGTCGAATCCATCGTGGTCGATGCGCGCAGTCGTCAGGAGATCGAGACGACCATCCGCGCAGGCATTCTCGAGCAGGGGACGGTCGAGGTGCTCGACGGCATCGAAGGCAGCCGTGCCCGCACCGTCGGGCACCGCCACGACGGCATCGAACTCCGCTTCGCCGGCGAGGGCCACCGCATCGATTTCCCGTCACTCGTCGGACGGTCTGTGTGGCTCTATCCGCAGCACGAGGTACTGAAAGACCTCATCGCTGCGCGCCTCGCCGCCGGGCAAGATCTGCGGTTCAGCGCGAGCGTCACCGCCGTGCACGACGTCGATTCGGAGCCGCGCGTCGTCGGCACGGACTCTGACGGAGCCCCGTTCGAGATCCGTTGCGACTTCGTCGTCGGCGCTGATGGATCGCGGAGCGTCGTGCGCCCCGCGGTCGCCGGTGACCGCGGGAACGGCGCATTCCGCGAGTATCCCTTCGCGTGGTTCGGTGTGCTGTGCGAGGCGGCGCCGAGCTCGGACGAGTTGATCTACAGCAATGCGCCCGACGGCTTCGCGCTGATCAGTCAGCGGTCGGAGACGGTGCAGCGCATGTACTTCCAGTGCGACCCGAGCACCGACCCAGAGGCGCTCAGCGAGGCCGAGATCTGGGACGCGTTGCAGCGTCGGGTTCCCGGTACGCACCTCACCGAGGGTCCGATCTTCCAACGGGACGTGCTGCGCTTCCGCAGCTTCGTCGCCGGCGGGCTGCGGCGCGGTCGCGCTGCGCTCGTGGGCGACGCCGCGCACACAGTGCCCCCGACTGGGGCCAAGGGCATGAATCTCGCGATCGCGGACGTGCTGCTGCTCGGCGATGCACTGCGGCGTCTCCTCGTCGAGCACGATGAGCGGGGCATCGACGCGTACGCCGAAACGGCGCTCCGCCGCATCTGGAAGGCCCAGCATTTCTCCTGGTGGATGACGAGCATGCTGCACGCGGTGCCTGGCGCCGACGCGTTCGACCGCCAGCGGCAGCTCGGAGAACTCAGAGGCGTCATCGAGTCTGAGGCCGGCCAGCGCTTCCTGGCCGAGGCGTACACCGGGTGGCCGCTCCCCTCCTCGTTCTGACCGACGAATGTGACGGGCACCGTGTCGAAAAACGCGTACCGGGCAGTCGCTGCGCTCGACATATGAAGGTTGAGTTATGTCATACGACTACAGTTGACCCCAATGAAACCCGAACCCCCGTCGCCGGCCACCGGGTCCGATGCAGACGCCGCGAACAGCAACTCACGACATTCGAACGTCGCACTTCTCGGGCTCGCCGAAGCTGTCGCACCGGTCGAGGTGACCTCCCAATCGTTCGACGAACGACTCAGCGACACGCTCAAAAGTCTGAACCTTCCGCGAGGCCTGCTCCAGCGGGTCGCAGGCGTCTCCGCGAAACGCAATTGGGAACGCCCAACGGATTACATCGAAGGAGCGGCCTCCGCCGGACGTCAGGCGCTGGCCGAGTCAGGAATCCCCGCAGAGAAGATCGGGCTTCTGATCAACGCCTCGGTTTCTCGCGAGGCGCTCGAGCCATCCGTCGCGGTCGCCGTCCACGACAGCATCGGCCTCGGCCCGGCAGCGATGAACTTCGACATCACCAATGCATGCCTGGGATTCGTCAACGGGATCACCGTCGCTGCGAGCATGATCGATGCCGGCCAGATCGACTACGCACTCATCGTCGCGGGCGAGGACATGTCGCGGGTGCAAGAGGCCACCGTCGCCCGCTTGAATCGCGACGGTATCACGCGCGAAGAGTACCTGAACGAATTCGCGACGCTGACCCTCGGCTCCGGAGCCGCCGCTGCCGTGCTCGGACGAGCGGATCTGCACCCCGAAGGGCACCGTATCCATGGTGGAGTCTCGCGCGCAGCGACGTGGAATCACGCGCTCTGCGTGGGCGACTACGAGGGCATGTTCACCGATACGCAAGGGCTGCTCAGCAACGGCATGAGACTCATCTCCGACGCCTGGCACGAGGCTCACGAGAACGACTGGAACTGGAAGGACATGGATCATTACATTCCGCACCAGGTCTCGAACGTCCACGTCAATGCCCTGACGAACGCCATCGACATCGACGAGTCCAGGATCGCCAAGACCTATCCGGAGCTGGGCAATGTGGGCCCGGCCTCCTTGCCGATCACCCTCGCCCGCACAGCTCCGAAGATGAAGCCAGGCGACCGCGTTCTCTGCTTGGGCGTCGGATCAGGTCTGAACACTGCAATGGTGGAGATCACCTGGTGAGGTTCACGGCGCGTCCGGCGGTTCTCCCAGGCCTCCTCCCCGAGTGGGACCAGCAGTGGTCGCGTCTCGTGACGGTGGATACAGGAGACGGCGAACGCACGTTCCATGTACTCGACACCCTTCCAGCGCTGCAGGCGCGAGGTCTCGAGCCGAGTGGCACCATTCTGGCGCTGCACGGAAACCCCACGTGGTCGTACTTGTGGCGCGGCGTCGCCGCCGCAGCACTGAGCGACGCCACAGGAAGGATCTGGCGCGTCATCGCCCCGGATCAGCTCGACATGGGCTACTCCGAGCGCCTCACGCATGATGCGCTGCCCACGACGCACGGGTCCGGATACCGTCGTCTTGCCGAACGCGTGCGTGATTTCGACGCGGTCGTGCGGTCGCTCCTCGCCGACACTGCCGGGGCCGAGGGATCGCCCTCGCATCCGATCGTCACCCTCGGCCATGACTGGGGCGGCATCGTATCGCTCACCTGGGCGGCACGGAACCTCGACATCGTGGACGGGGTGATCAGCCTCAACACGGGCGTGCACCTCCCCGCGGAGATGTCGCTTCCGGCCCCGCTCCGGTTGGCGCTGAGCGGGCCGATCCTGCCCATCTCCACCGTGTTCACGGACGGGTTTCTGCGCACCACCCTGCATCTCGGTCAGGGGCCCATCCCATCCGAGATTCGTGACGCGTACCGCGCTCCGTATCGCGCCGCCGGTCTGCGAGGCGGTATCGGCGCATTCGTCGCCGATGTTCCCGTCGATCCCTCCCATCCGTCGTACGCCGAGCTCCAGCAGTCGGCTGCCGACATCAGCGGCATCGACACTCCGGCGCTGCTCGTCTGGGGACCGAAGGACCCGGTGTTCGGTGAGCATTTCCTGCGCGACCTCCGTCAGCGACTGCCGCAGGCGGACGTGCATCGCGTGGAGCAGGCCTCGCACCTCGTCAGTGAGGACTCCGACGTCGCATCCCTGATCCTCGCCTGGCTTCGGCAGCGCTTCCCCGGCGAGACCCCGTCCCCAGAAGGGGCATCGCGCCAGAGCGCGGAGGGCGCCGTCACCGCCGCGCGCGATCCTCGCGCTCCGATGATCTTCGAAGCTCTCGACGCCCGTCGCAGTGATTCCTCAGTGGCGAGCGTCGACATGACGCGCACCCCGCCGCACGAGGTGTCCTGGCGGCAGCTCACGAGCGTGAGCGATGGAATCGCGCAGGGGTTGCAGCAGCTGGGCCTGAAACGGGGAGACCGGGTCTCGTTGCTGGTGACTCCGGGCAACGATCTCACCGCGGTGCTCTACGGCGTGCTCAAGGCGGGTGGAGTGGCGGTCGTCGCCGATTCCGGGCTCGGCGCGGCCGGCATGACCCGTGCCGTCAAAGCATCCGATCCGCAGTGGATCATCGGCCAGAAGCCCGGCCTGCTCCTGGCCCGAGCCGCCGGATGGCCCGGCCGGCGCATCTCCGTTCGACGGCTGAACGCACTCGAACGCGCCGCACTGGGCGTCGAGACGAGTGTGACCGAGCTGTCGCGCGCGCCGGGCCACGAGCCGATCCGCTCCCCCGACCCCGATGATGACGCCGTGATCCTGTTCACTTCTGGGTCGACGGGGCCGGCGAAGGGCGTGCGGTACACGCACGCCCGGTTGGGCGCGCTGGCCCGCACGCTCCGCGAGCAGTTCACCGTGCACGGCGAAACGAGCTGGGCGGCCGGATTCGCCCCCTTCGCTCTGCTCGGACCGGGCCTCGGCATCCGCAGCGTGACTCCCGACATGTCGGTCACGAAGCCACGCACCCTGACGGCCTCCGCGCTCGCCGATGCGATTCTCGCAGGCGCATGCACGATGGTCTTCGCGTCGCCTGCCGCGTACCGCAACGTGCAGGCGACCGCCGCTGACCTGACCTCCGAGCAACGCACGGCCCTCGCGGGCGTCGAGCTCGTGCTGTCGGCCGGAGCTCCCGTGCCGTTGCGACTGCTCGACAACCTCGCGGAGCTCTTTCCGAACGCGCAGATCCGCTCGCCCTACGGCATGACCGAGGGCCTGATGCTCACCGATATCGATCGCGAGGGCGTCGCGGCCGCCGTCGCTCAATCCCGGGATCACGGCGTCTGCGTCGGGAAGCCGGTTCCGCGCGTGCGAATCGCTGTGGCGCCGCTCGACGAGACCGGGCGGCCCGCCGATGCTCTCCTCACGGACACCGCAGCCGTCGACGTTCTCGGTGAATTCGTCGTCTCGGCCCCGCACCTCAAAGCGGGCTACGACGGGTTGTGGCACACCGACTCGGCGTCGAAGCGCGACACGCTCGACGGCCTGGTCTGGCACCGCACGAGCGATATCGGCCACATCGACCCCGAGGGTCGGATCTGGATCGAGGGGCGACTGCAGCACGTGCTCACCACCTCGTCCGGACCGCTCGGCCCCGGTGGATTGGAAGCCGTCGTCGACCAGGTGCCCCAGGTGTACCGCTCGGCCGTCGTCGGGGCCGGCCCGCGAGGAGCGCAGGCCGTCGTCGTCGTCGTCGAACCAGCGCCTGGGACCCGCATGCGGTCGGGTCTTGCTCCTCTGGAGCTCACGGACGCGGTACGGACGGCGCTCGCGGAGCACTTCCCGCACGACGTCGCCGCGGTGCTGGTGTCGACCTCGTTCCCGACCGACATCCGTCACAACTCGAAGATCGATCGCACACGACTGTCGGTGTGGGCTGACGCCGTGCTGCGCGGTGAGCGCGTCGGCGCGCCGTGACACCGATCGACTCGGCGCGAAGGGAACTCCCGTGAAGGTACTCGTCACCGGCGCCTCGGGCGTGCTCGGCTCCTCGGTCGTGCGGGCGTTGATCGATGGCGGAGACGAAGTGACCACGCTGCAGCGCCGGCCCTCAGGCGTCGAGAGCGCGCGCGATGTGCTGGGGAGCGTGACCGAGGACGACGCGGTTGCGAGAGCAATGGCCGGGCAGGCCGCCGTGATCCACCTCGCCGCCAAGGTATCGATGGCCGGTGACGCGAGGGACTTCGAGAGAGTCAACATCGACGGCACGCGGAGCGTACTCGATGCTGCGCGGAGCGCTGGGGTGACCCGGTTCGTCCACATCTCCTCACCCTCCGTCGCGCATTCGGGGACGTCGCTCGTCGGAGCGCCGGCCGAGAATGCCGACCCGGCTTCCGCCCGTGGAGAGTACGCGCGCACGAAAGGCGAGGGCGAACTCCTCGCCCTCAAGGCGAGTTCAGATGAGTTCCCTGTGCTCGTGCTGCGCCCGCACCTCGTCTGGGGCCCGGGCGACACCCAGCTGACCGAGCGGATCATCGTGCGGTCCAGACAGGGGCGCATGCCGATCCTCGGCTCTGGCGCGGCCCTCGTCGACACCCTCTACCTCTCCAACGCCGTCGACGCGATGATCGCGGCACTCGACGCGGTCACCCGCGTGCACGGGGAAGCGCTCGTCGTCACCAACGGAGAGCCGCGGCCGATCGCAGAGTTCATCGAACGCCTCGCGCTGGCCGGGGGTGCGCGGAAACTTCGGCTTCGACTCCCGGTCAGGCTCGCCCTCGCGGCCGGCACCACCGTGGATACGGTCTGGAACCTGCGGGAGCACGACGACGAGCCGCCCCTCACCCGCTTCCTCGCCGAGCAGATGTCGACCGCGCACTGGTTCGATCAGCGCCGCACACGCGAAGTGCTCAAGTGGGAACCCGCGGTGAGTTTCGCCGCAGGCATGGAGGCGGTAGCTCGGCACTACGGACGGTGAGCTGCTGGTCTGCGGACCCGACGTCGTGAGCGGCGAGCGTGCGCGCGCATGCAGTGAGGCGCGCTTGGCGGCAGGCGCTGCCGAGCCCGTTACTCGCCCGCATCCCCGATCGCAGCCTCCAGCCGCTCCAGCTTCCCGTCGAGCTCGCCCTCGAACCCGGGACGGATGTCGGCTTTCATCACGAGCGACACCCGCGACCCGAAGGGCAGCACCGCCTCGGTCGCGCGCTTCACGACGTCGAAGACCTCATCCCATGAGCCTTCGATCTCGGTGAACATCGAGGAGGTGCGGTGCGGCAAGCCCGATGCGCGCACCACCTTCACCGCCTCGGCGACGGCATCGGAGACGGAGGCGTTGCCGGTGCCCGACGGGGCGACTGAGAATGCGAGGATCATGGAGATCGAGTTCCTTTCTCGGGTCCGATAAGACGAGCCGGGCGGAGCGCTACGCCTCCGCCGGCACCTCGATGGGGTTGGTGTTGGTCTTCTGCGGGCGGCGGGCGAACCAGAGCGACACGATCGCCCCGATGAGGATCGCGGCCACCGGCAGCAGCATGGATTGCGCCATCGCAGCGGCGAACCCTTCGCGCGCCGCCTCGGGCAGCTGGCCGCCGCCCATCCCGGCCTCGCCACCGGCAGCACCAGCAGCGCCGGCACCACCACCGCTCGCGCTGCCCAGCTCCGCGGCGATGCGCGACTGCATCAGCGCGGCGATCGCGGCCGACCCGAGCACGGCGCCCACCTGGCGCGACGTGTTGTAGACGCCGGAGCCGGCGCCCGCGAGCTGCGGAGCGAGGCTGAACGTGGTGATCGATGCGAGCGGCCCCCACATGCAGGCGTTCGCGACGCCGAGCACGGCGCTCGGCACGAGCAGCAGCCAGAGCGGCGTCTCGGGGCGCAGCAGGAAGAAGTACAGCAGCATACCGGCGGCGACGAGCGCGAGCCCGAAGGTCGCGATGCGGCGCGGATCGGTGCGATCGATGAGCAGACCGACGGGACGTGCGAGGCCAGCCGAGAGCAGCGCCATCGGCACGAGCATGAGCGCCGACTGGGTCGGCGTGAGGCCGCGCACGAGCTGGTAGTAGAACATGAGCGGCAGCCCCATGCTGGTGACGGCGAGTCCGACCGTGACGATCGTGCCGGTGCCGACGGAGAAGTTTCGGTCCTTGAAGATCTCGAGCGGCAGCAGCGGCTCGCCGCGCTGCACGCGCTGCCAGATGACGAAGAGCACCAGTACGAGCGCGCCGACGATGATCAGGCTCCACACCGAGATTGGCCCCCAGATCACACCCCACTCGTAGCTCTCGCCCTCCTGGATGCCGAAGACGAGCATGAACATGCCGGCGGCGCTCAGGAGCACGCCGATCCAGTCGAAGTGGTGGGCGTGCGTCTCGAGTTTCGGCACGAATCGCATCGCGAGCACGAAGCCGATGATGCCGACGGGCACATTGATGAAGAAGATCCACTCCCATCCGAACCCGTCGAGCAGCACGCCGCCGAGAATCGGACCGACGAGCGTGGCGACGCCAGCGGTGATCCCCCAGACGGCCATCGCCGAACCGCGATTGCGGGGCGAGAAGATGCGGGTGATCACCGCCATCGTCTGCGGGGTCATGAGCGCGGCGCCGAGGCCCTGGAAGACGCGCGCGATGATGAGCGCCTCGATCGTCCCGGCCATGCCGCACGCGAGCGACGACAGCGTGAAGACGGTGAGCCCGAAGAGGTAGATGCGACGCGGCCCGAAGCGGTCTCCGAGCCGGCCGGTGATGAGCAGCGGCACCGCGTACGCGAGCAGGTACGCGCTGGTCGCCCAGAGCGTCGCCACCATCGTGGTGCCGAGCCCCTCCATGATCGAGGGGTTCGCGACGGAGACGATCGTGGTGTCGACGAGGATCATGAAGAAGCCGAGCACCAGCGACCACAGGGCGGGCCATGGGCGGATCTCGGGCTTCGGGGAAGCGGGGGTTTCGGTGCTCACCCGAGAAGACTACTCCTGGCCGCGGACAGTGTTAGGGAGTCGTGCCGGCCATCTCCGACGGGCCGAAGCTCTCGGGCAGCATCTGCTCGATCGTGCGGATTCCCGCGGGTGTCTGCAGCAGCATCCCGGGTGCGGCGGCCTCGGCGAGGAGCTGCCGGCAGCGCCCGCACGGCGTGATCGGCTGACCGTTGCCGACGCAGGCGAACGCGAGGAGGCGCCCGCCCCCTCCGAGGTGCAGCTGACCGATCATGGTGCACTCGGCGCACAGGGTCACGCCGTAACTCGCGTTCTCGACGTTGCAGCCCGTGATCAGGCGGCCGTCTTCGACGAGCGCGGCGCACCCCACGGCGTAGCCCGAGTAGGGGGCGTACGCGTGCTCGGCTGCGGCGAGCGCGGCGTCCGTGAGCTCGGTCCAGTCGATGTCGTGTGCCATGCATCCAGCGTATCCGGGCCGCGGGCCCAGCCGAGCGGCACAGATGCCGGGCCTGCGAGAACCCGGAACGCCCGGGGC
>NZ_BAAAOP010000004.1:67961-236201 GCF_039530485.1 Leucobacter alluvii
CCCCGGGCGTTCCGATCCTGCACTGATGTCGGCGACTAGTCCTTCAGCGCATCGCGCAGCTTGACGCGCACGCCGGTGCGCAGAATCGAGTTGCTGTAGATGCGCGACCCGATCCAGATGACGACCGCGATGGTGACGACCAGGATGCCGAGCGACACGATCGGCTCCCACCACTCGGCGATGCCGAGGTAGAGGCGCATCGGCATCGCGTTCGGGGCGGAGAACGGGATGTAACTCATGATCGCGAGCGCCTGGGGGTTGTCGTTGAAGAGGATGATGAGGAAGAACGGGATCATCACGAGCATCATGACCGGGCTCGTCACCGATCCGATGTCCTCCTGCCGCGAGACAAGCGCTGCCGCGGCCGCGTACATCGCAGCGAGCAGCACGAAGCCGAACGCGAACAGGATGCCGAACCAGATGAGCGAGGCGCCGAGCTCGCCGAGCAGCAGATCCTGCCCCGTCGCGAGCATGCCGACCGAGGCGAGGGCGAGGATCGCGACCACCGTGCCGAGCGCGAGGATGCTGTTGCCCAGGATCTTGCCCGCGAGCATCGTGCGCGCGGAGACGGTGGCGAGCAGGATCTCGATGATGCGCGTCTGCTTCTCTTCGACCACGCTCTGCGCGATCGTCGTGCCGAAGGTGAGCGCGGTGGTGTAGAAGATCATGCCGAAGGCGAGGGCGATGATGTACGCGAGGAACGGGTTCGTGCCGAGGGGTTCGAGCAGTTCGACCGACGGCACCACCGAGAGCGCCTGCACGAGATCGGTCGGAGCGCTGTCGAGCGCGACCACGGTGAGATCGAGCGGGGTGTCTCCGCCGGGAACGATCGCAGCCTCGACGTCGCCGTCGCGCACGAGCTGCTCGGCTTCGGCCCGGTCACCGACCTCGGTCACCTCGAAACCGGCGGAGGTGAGCGCGTCCCCCTGCTCCCCGCTCGCACCGGCCACCGTCGCCACCTGCGTGGGGCTTCCGATTCCGCCGTTCTGGGAGAGCAGCCCGCTGATGACGACGCCCCCGAGCACGACGAGCAGGAGGATGCCGGTCGAGATGAGGAATGCCTTGCTGCGCAGGCGCGTCGTGATCTCGCGCTCGGCGACGAGCCAGGCTCCCTGAGCCCCGCTGATCGGGCGCGACGAGGATCGCCGAGACTGGGAAGTGAGTGGGGCGGTCATCGCACGACCTCCTTGAAGATCTGAGCCAGTGATGGGGTGATGGGGGCGAAGCGCCGCACCGACGTGCCGGGTGCGGAGTGCTGCACGGCGCGAGCGAGCACCGCCTGGGCGGCGGACTCGTCCGGAGCATCGAAGCGGGCGAACCCGCCGTCGAGATGCGTGACCTCGACCCCTGGCAGCTCGCGCACCCAGCCGGCGTCGGCCGCCGGCCCAGCGAGCTCGAGCTCGAAGCTGCTCCCGGAGTGCTGCGCCCGAAGGCCCTCGCGCGAGCCGGAGGCGAGGATCCTGCCCCCGCCGATCACCACGACGTCGTCGCAGAGCCGCTCCACGATGTCGAGCTGGTGCGAGGAGAAGAGCACCGGGGCGCCCTGCGCGGCATAGTCGCGCAGCACCGCGAGCACGACCTCGACAGCCATGGGGTCGAGGCCGGAGAACGGCTCGTCGAGCACGAGGGCGGACGGCTCGTGCACCAGTGCCGCGGCGATCTGCGCGCGCTGCTGATTGCCGAGCGAGAGGCTCTCGAGGGTATCGGTGCCGCGGTCCCCGAGGCCCAGCCGCTCGATGAGGTCGGCCGCGGATTTCTTCGCCGCTCCCGCGCTCATGCCGTGGAGTCGCCCAAGGTAGACGAGCTGCTCGAGCACCTGCATCTTCGGGTAGAGGCCGCGCTCCTCCGGCATGTAGCCGAAGCGCGCGCGGTCGGCCGGGGTGAGGGGCGCTCCGTCGAGGCTGACCGAGCCTGCGTCGGCGGAGAGCACCCCGAGGATGATGCGCATGGTCGTGGTCTTGCCCGCGCCGTTGCCTCCGACGAAACCGGTCATGCGACCGCCCTCGACCGTGAAGCTCACGTCGTCGAGCACGCGCCGCTCGCCGAAGCTGCGGGTGACGCCTGCGATGTCGATCATCTCGATCCCTTCTATCGTGTGATTCCAGCATGGCGGGGCACCGGCGCGACGCGCTTCCCCCTCACGGCTGATTGCTGCGGCGAGGGGCGGATCGCCCTCCCCCGCGCGACGGAAGCGCCGTGTCGGCGGCACACCCTACGCTGGTGCCATGGAGGATCACGCGGAGTGGAGTCGGCCGAGCCCGGGCCGGAGCGGCCTGCGCGCCGACATCGCGCTCGCGCTGGTGCTCGCGCTCGCGTCGGTGACCACCGCGCTGCTCTACCAGCGCACCGGGATGTACCCGGGAGCAGCGGAGCCCTGGGTCTGGGCCGTCGGGCTGGGCTTGACGACGCTGCCGCTGGCACTGCGCCGCCTCTACCCGGTGCCGGTCGCGATCGTCGTGTCGATCGGATTCTTCGTCTGCGGCCAGTTCGGCGTGCCAGAGGTGCTGATCATCAACATCGCGCTGTTCTGCGCGCTCTACACCGTCGGCGCCTGGGAGCGCCGGCGCGCGCTCGCGCTCTGGGTGCGCCTCGGCATCGGGGTCGCCATGATGGTGTGGATCACCGTCGTCCTCATCGTCTCGTCTTCGAGCGATGACGCCTTCGAGGGCATTTCGCGATCAGGCATCTTCTCGGCATACGCCACCTTCGCGGTCATCCAGATCATCACGAACCTGCTGTACTTCAGCGGCGCCTACTTCTTCGGCGAACGCTCCTGGCGCTCGGCGCGTCAGCAGGCGCTGCTCGAGGCGCAGGGGCGCGAGCTCGATCTCGAACGGCAGACGAGCGCGGCGCAGGCCATTGCGCTCGACCGGCTGGCGATCGCGCGCGAGCTGCACGACGTCGTGGCGCACCACGTGTCGGTCATGGGCATTCAGGCGGCCGCAGCGCGGCGCAGCATCGAGCGCGATCCCGCCCGTGCGGTCGCAGCCCTCGGCGTCGTCGAGGAGAGCGCGGGCACCGCCGTCGACGAGCTGCGACGGCTCGTCGGCACCCTGCGCGACCCGGCGAAGGAAGGGTCGGCGCCGACCACGATCGGCGTCGCGCACCTCACCGAGCTCGTGGCAGAGGCGCAGAGCTCTGGCACGCCGACGACACTCATCGTCGCCGGTGCGCCGCGGCCCATCCCCATGCTCGTCGACGTCGCGCTCTACCGCGTCGTGCAAGAGGCGCTGACGAATGTGCGCAAGCACGCCGGCCGCGGTGCGACCGCCGAGGTGCGCCTGCGATTCGGCGCGGATGCCGTCGAGGTGGAGGTCGCGGACGACGGGGTGCGGCAGGAGCTGACGCAGCGCTCCCGCGGGTCCGGCCTCGGCCTGCAGGGCATGCGCGAGCGCATCGGCGCCGTCGGCGGTACCGTGCACGCCGGGCGGCGAGAGCGCGGAGGGTTCATCGTCCGCGCGTGCGTGCCGAATGAACTCGCCGCCGCCCATCCCCGCGCTGCTGCTGCCGCTGCCGCTGCCGCGAGCTGACATGCACCACTTCCCCGAAAGGCTCACATGATCCGCGTGCTGCTCGTCGACGACCAGGCGCTCGTGCGCTCGGGCTTCCGCATCATCCTGGAGTCGGAGCCCGACATCGAGGTGGTCGGTGAGGCCGAGAACGGCGCCGTCGCCGTCGCGCTCGCCGCCGAACTCCATCCCGACGTCATCTGCATGGACGTCGAAATGCCCGTGCTCAACGGGATCGATGCATCGCGGCGCATCCTGACGTCGGCTTCGTCGGCTTCGTCGGCTTCGTCGGCTTCGTCGGTCGCATCGGCTTCGGGCTGCGCGGCTCCGGCGATCCTGGTGCTCACGACGTTCGGGCACGAGCAGTACCTCTTCGACGCACTCGCCGCCGGAGTCAGCGGTTTCCTCCTGAAGACCGCACGCGCCGAGCAGCTCATCGACGCCGTGCACTCGCTCGCGGCGGGCAACGCGCTGCTCGGCCCCGACGTCACACGCGCCGTGATCGAGCGGGTCTCGGCGAGTACCGCCGTCGACGCGAGGGCCGCTGAGGCGGGCGGCGATCCCGAATCGAGCCAGGTACCCGATGCGGCGGCCACGGCGATGACGGAGGCGGGCCTCACCGAACGCGAGCGGGAAGTGCTCGCCCTCGTGGCGCAGGGCAAGTCGAACGGCGAGATCGCTGCGGCGCTCTTCCTCGGCGAGGCGACCATCAAGACGCACGTGTCGAACCTGCTGCAGAAACTCGGCGTGCGCGACCGCATTCAAGCGGTCGTGTGGGTGCACACGCGGCCGTAGCCCGCCGCTCGCGGCCCGGCGCCGGCGCAGCTGTGCGCCTCGAGATGGCAGCGGGGTCACTTTCGGAGCGTGTTGGGCGCTTTCGCAGATGCGACACCCTCCCAAAGTGACCCGGCTCGCAGGGAGGGGAGGGGGGAGGGGGGAGAGGGGAGGAGGGGGGATGGGAGCACGGCGCTCTCCGGCGCGCCGGGCGGCGCCGCAGCGGCGCGCCGCAGCGTCAGGCGCCGCCCACCGTCGAGGCGCGCACCACCAGCTCGGGGGTGAACTCGATCTGCTCGCGCGTCGCATCGGCACCGGCCTGCGCCTCTGACAGCAGCAACCCCACCGCGGTGGCGCCGATCTCGACCGCGGGCTGACGCACCGACGTGATCGGCACCACCGCGGCGCTCGCGAAGTCGATGTCGTCGTATCCGATGAGGGCGATGTCTTCTGGCACCCGCAGCGATCCGGTCATCACGAAGGCCTGCAGCACTCCCATGGCGAGCAGATCATTCGCGGCGAAGACGGCGTCCGGCCTGCGGTCGGCTGGCAGCGCGATGATCTCCTCGGCGATCCTGCGCCCCTCGAGCACGCTCAATGCGCGCGTCTCGCGCACCTCGAGCGTCGCTCCCGACGTCTCGGCGACCACCGACGTCGCGCCGTTGACGCGATCGGAGACCTGCTTGATGCCTGGCGGTCCGCCCACGAACGCGATGCGACGGCGCCCGAGCTCCAAGAGATGGCGGGCGGCGATGCGCCCGCCTTCCACGTCATCGACCGAGACGGAGGAGAAGGAGCGGTCGCTCGAACCGCGGTCGACGAGCACGACGGGGATCCCGGCTTGGCGCAGCCTCCAGAGCTGCGTGAGGTCGGTATCGACGGGAGAGATGAGGACGCCTGCGACACGATGCTCCTCGAACATTTCGAGGATGCTGTGCTCGCGCTGCGGAGAGTCATCGCTGCCCCCCATCAGCACGGTGTACCCGTCATCGATCGCGCGGCGCTGCGCTCCGTGCGCCAGGTCCATGAAGAAGGGGTTGCGGGTGTCGAGCACGACGAGTCCGAAGCTGGTGCTGCGCCCGGCGCGCAGCTGTCGCGCGGCATCGTTGCGCACGAAGCCCAACTGCTCGATCGCTTGGGTGACGCGCGCCACCGTGCCTGCGGCGACGATCTCCGGCCGGTTGAGCACGTTGGAGACGGTCCCGACCGACACCCCCGCCTCGCGCGCGACGTCGCGGATACTCGCTGCCATGGCGTGATCTCCCACTTCGTTGTCGTAAAGCCCTGTGCTGGGCAGCAGTCTACCGATCGCATCACTCTTTTGAAACGCTTCAATAACGACTGTGAAACCGTCTCGACATCGACTTGACTCATTGGAGACTCGCGCCATAAACTCACCTCAATCGCGATTGAAACGATTCACAAGTTCAAGCGCGTACCACCCCTGATATGCCCTTCCAATGGCAGGAAGTCCGTGAGTTCAATGAAGAAACCACCCGCCTGCGAGCCGCTGCTCGAACTGCGCGGCGTCGCCAAGGCCTTCGGCCAGGTGATTGCACTGCGCGACAGCACCCTCGCACTCTACCCGGGATCCATCCACGCCCTCGTCGGCGAGAACGGCGCGGGCAAGTCGACGCTGGTCAAGATCATCGCGGGTCTCTACCGCCGCGACAGCGGCGACTTCCGCTACGACGGCGAGACGGTCGACTTCTCCACCACTGCCGAGTCGAAGGCCGCGGGCATCGCGGTCATCTACCAGGAGCCGACGCTCTTCCCCGATCTCTCGGTCACCGAGAACATCTTCATGGGCCGGCAACCCCGCGGTCGGCTCGGCCGCATCGATCGCGGTGCGATGCGCGCCGAGGTCGAATCGCTCTTCACCCGCCTCGGCGTCGTGATGGATCCGGATCGCACCGCCGACGGCCTCTCCATCGCCGACCAGCAGATGATCGAGATCGCGAAGGCGATCTCGCTCGACGCACGCGTGCTCGTCATGGACGAGCCCACCGCAGCGCTCTCCGGTGTGGAGGTCGAGCGCCTCTTCCAGGTCGCACGCGCGCTCCGCGATGAGAACCGCGCGCTCGTCTTCATCTCGCATCGCTTCGACGAGGTCTTCGCGCTCTGCGACACGATCACCGTCATGCGCGACGGCAGTTACGTCTCGACGCGCGCCATCAGCGAGACGGATCCCGACAGCGTCGTCGCCGAAATGGTCGGTCGCGAGATCACGGACCTCTTCCCGAAGATCGAGACCGAAGCCGGCGAGCCGCTGCTCGTCGTCGAGGGGCTCACGAGCCCCGGCATCTTCAATGACATCAGCTTCACCGTGCGCGCCGGGGAGATCGTCGGGCTCGCCGGACTGGTCGGCGCCGGCCGCAGCGAGGTCGCCCGCGCCGTGTTCGGCGTCGACTCCTACCGCACCGGCACCGTCACCGTCGCTGGCACGAAGGTGGCGAAGAACAAGCCGACGGCCGCCATGCGCGCCGGACTCGCGCTCGTGCCGGAGGATCGCCGCAAGCAGGGTCTCGTGCTCGATTCGAGCGTGGGCCGCAACACCACGTCCGTGATCCTCGACTCCCTCGCGAAACTCGGCATCGTCACGACCGGCGCGGAGAACCGCGCCGCGCGCCCGTGGGCGGAGAAGCTCGAGGTCAAGGCGAACGCGCTGACCACCATCGCCGGCACCCTGTCGGGCGGCAACCAGCAGAAGGTCGTGCTCGGGAAGTGGCTCGCGACCGATCCGCGCGTGCTCATCATCGATGAACCGACGCGCGGCATCGACGTCGGCACCAAGTCGGAGGTGCACCGCCTGCTCTCCACGCTCGCGAGCCAGGGAATGGGCGTGCTCATGATCTCGAGCGAGCTCCCCGAGGTGCTCGGCATGGCCGACCGCGTCGTCGTCATGCACGAGGGCCGCATCACCGCCACCATCGATCGCGAAGACGCGACGCAGGAGAACGTCATGCGCGCCGCGACCCACAGCTCGAGCACGGAATCGGAGCACGCCGCATGAGCGCCACGACATTGAAGGCCCCGAGCGTCGGGTTCGGTGCGATCGTCGGCCGCCTGACACGGGCGCGCGAGGCGAGCATTCTGCTCGCCGTGATGCTCGTCGTCGCAGCCGCAACGATCAAGAACCCCAACTTCCTGTTCTCGACCGACGGGTACCGCGACCTCTGGCTGACACCGTCGCTGCTCCTGCTCGTCGCAGTGGGTCAGGCCGTCGTGCTGATCACCCGCAACGTCGACCTGTCGGTCGGCTCGATCCTCGGCCTCAGCGCGTACCTCACCGGCCGCCTGTTCATCGACACGCCGGGGCTGCCCGCCATCGTCGTCGTCGTGATCGCGATCGTCTTCGGCGGCCTGCTCGGTTTGATCAACGGCGCGCTCGTCGCGTTCGCGAAAGTGCCGGCCCTCGTCATCACGCTCGGCACGATGTACGCCTTCCGCGGCATCAACGTGCTCTGGACGGGATCGGATCGCATCAACGCCTCCGACATGCCCCGCAGCTTCCTCGCCCTCGGCACGGCGCAGGTGCTGACGATCCCAGTGCTCACCATCATCGCCGTCGTCGTGCTGATCGCCGTCGCCTGGTGGATGAAGAACACCCGAGGCGGGCGCGAATGCTACGCGATCGGCTCCGATCCCGACGCGGCCCAGCTCTACGGGCTGCCCGTCACGCGCCGCGTGCTCACCGCCTTCGTGCTGTCGGGCGCACTCTCCGGCTTCGCCGGCGTGCTCTACGCCGCCCGCTACGGCACCATCAACTCGCAGGCGGGCGCCGGCTGGGAGTTCGACGCGATCGGTGCGGCCGTCATCGGCGGCGTCGCCATCTTCGGCGGAGTCGGATCGGTGTGGGGCGCCGCCATCGGCGCGGCACTGCTCATGACCATCAACCGTGCGCTTCCGGTGCTCGGCGTGCCCGACTTCTGGCAGCGCGCCGTCGTCGGCGTCCTGATCATCGGAGCGATCGTGCTCGACCGGGTCCTGTCGCTCCGACAACATCGGAAGCTCATCGAAGAACGGGAGACGCAGCGATGACCGCTCAGACCACCGTCACCACCTCCACGACCAGCCTGCGGCACATCGCAGACTACGATCGTCCGCTCTGGCAGCGCCTCCTCCTCACCCGCGAGAGCGCGATCATCGCCCTCGTCATCGTCGTCGTGCTCTTCGCGAGCATCGTGGTGCCGAACTTCGGCAGCAAGATCACGATGACCTACCTGCTCCTCGACATCTTCCCGATCCTCATCATCGCGCTGCCGATGACGGCGATCATCGTGACGGGCGAGATCGACCTGTCGGTCGCGAGCATCGTCGGGCTCTCGAGCGTGCTCACCGGCGTGCTCACCCAGGCGGGGGTGCCGTTCGGGCTCACCATCGTGCTGGCGCTGGCGGCCGGCCTGCTCGCAGGCACCATCAACGGGTTCCTCATCACCGCGGTGGGGCTTCCCTCGCTCGCAGTGACCATCGGCACCCTGGCGCTCTTCCGCGGCATCGCCGTGGGCATGCTCGGCACCACCGCGGTGACCGAGTTCCCCGCCTTCTGGACGGACCTCGCGAAGGAGAAGATCGGCTCGACCGGCATTCCGGTCGTCATGATCCTCTTCGTGGTACTCGCGATCGCGTTCGCGATCCTGCTGCACTTCACGAAGCTGGGCCGAGGCGTCTTCGCGATCGGCCTGTCGCCGGAAGCAGCGCGATTCTCCGGCGTCGACGTCGCCCGAACGAAGATGCTGCTGTACATGCTCAGCGGCGCGGTCTCAGCTCTCGCCGGCATCTACTTCACCCTCCGCTACGGCAGCGCCCGCGGCGACAACGCGACGGGCATGGAGCTGCAGGTGATCGCCGCAGTGCTGCTCGGCGGCGTGTCGATCTTCGGCGGCCGCGGCGCCCTGCACGGCGTGATCGCCGGCGTCGTGCTGATCGGCGTGCTCGGCAGCGCGCTGCGCCTCGCGAACGTCACCTCCGACGTGATCAACATCATCACCGGAGCCCTGCTCATCGGCGCCGTCATCTCGACCAGCGTGATCGCTGCGGTGAAGTACCGGCGGAGAACGGGAAAGAAGCTGCAGATCGCCGGAGCTCGGGCCGCGACGACGTCCTGACGCACATCGGCACGCTTTCCCAGCACACTTCCACGACCACCCACACCAGTCCCCGCACCGCGGGGTGATGAAAGGAAACAACGAACGATGTGGTTCCAGAACAATAAGAAGAAGGCAGGCGCCGTTCTCGCGCTCGCCGCCAGCGCAGCCCTGCTGCTCTCGAGCTGCTCAGGGGGCGACGCCGGCAACGGCGGATCCGAAGGCGGATCCGAGGGATCGGGCGCGAGCATCACCTTCCTGCCGAAGAACCTCGGCAACCCGTACTTCGACACCTCCAGCAAGGGCGGCAAGGCCGCGGTCGAGGCGCTCGGCGGCACCTTCAACGAGGTCGGCCCCACCGAGGCCACGCCCGACGCGCAGGTCAGCTTCATCAACACCGCGACCCAGCAGGGCGTCGGCGCACTCGCCATCTCGGCGAACGATCCGAAGGCGATCTGCGACGCGGTCAACGAGGCACGCGACAACGACGTGAAGGTCGTCACCTTCGACTCGGACACCAGCGCCGACTGCCGCGACCTGTTCGTGAACCAGGCCGACGCCGCCGGCATCGCCCAGGTGCAGGTCGACATGATCACCGAGCAGATCGGCGACAAGGGTGAGATCGCCGTGCTCTCGGCCGCCGCGAACGCGACGAACCAGAACGCCTGGATCGACCTCATGAAGGAAGAGCTCGAAGCGAACCACCCCGACGTCGAGCTCGTCGAGGTCGTGTACGGCGACGACGACGATCAGACCTCGTTCGACAAGACCGCTGCCCTCCTCCAGACCTACCCCGAGCTCAAGGGCATCGTCTCGCCGACCACGGTCGGCATCGCAGCCGCAGCTCGCTACCTCTCGACCTCGGACGCGAAGGGCGAGGTCGCACTGACCGGGCTCGGCACCCCGAACCAGATGCGCGAGTACGTGGAAGACGGCACCGTCACCGAGTTCGCGCTCTGGAACCCCGAGGACCTCGGTTACCTGACCGCGTACGCGGCGAACGCGCTCGCCACCGGTGAGATCGAGGGCAAGGAAGGCGACACCTTCGAGGCCGGCGACCTCGGCGAGTACTCGGTCGGCGCCGACGGCGTCGTGCTCCTCGGCGATCCGTTCCGCTTCAACGCGGACAACATCAGCGACTTCGACTTCTAAGCCGCCCCGGGCGCGGGGATCCTGATCCGAGATCGTCAGGATCAGGATCCCCTCCGCACGCTCTCCGCTTCACTCCCCCACTCCCCACTCCCCCCTTCGACCGCGAGCCTCTCGGAGAATCACATGCGAGTCTGCTTCCAGATGCAGGTCAAGCCCGACCGCCTCTCCGAGTACGCCGAGCACCACGCCGCGGTCTGGCCCGACATGCTCGCGGCGATCGCAGACGCCGGGCGCCGCAACTATTCGCTCTTCCTCCGCCCCGACGGACTGCTCATCGGGTACTACGAGACCGATGACGACGACGCCGCCCAGCGCGCGCTCGAAGCCGACCCGCGCACCGCCGCGTGGGAGGAGAAGATGGCCGACTACTTCGTCGCCCTGGCCGGCCGCCCCGACCAGGCGGCCCCCCGACTTTCCGAGGTGTTCCACCTCGAAGACCAACTCGCGCGCCACCACGCGGGCACGAATCGCGCATAGCGCAGCATCAGACAGAAAGCCGCAGAACATGAGCACCCAGCTGACTCCCGAAATCCTCAGCACCCTCGAGAAGCAGTCCATCGAGGTCCCGTCGTGGGCCTACGGCAACTCGGGCACGCGCTTCAAGGTGTTCGGCACGCCGGGCACGCCGCGCGATCCGTTCGAGAAGATCGCCGATGCGGCCGAGGTCAACCGGCTCACCGGCCTCGCGCCGGCTGTCGCGCTGCACATCCCGTGGGATCTCGTCGACGACTTCTCGAAGCTCCGCGCACACGCCGAAGATCTCGGCGTGCAACTCGGCACCGTGAACTCCAACACCTTCCAGGATGACGACTACAAGTTCGGCGCTCTCACGCACGAGGACGCCGCGATCCGTCGCAAAGCCATCGACCACCACCTGCAGTGCGTCGACGTCATGGACGAGACCGGCTCGCGTGACCTCAAGATCTGGCTCGCCGAGGGATCGAACTACCCGGGTCAGGCCGACATGCGCGGCCGTCAGGATCGCCTGCAGGAGTCCCTCCAGGAGATCTACGCCCGCCTCTCCGATGACCAGCGCCTCGTGCTCGAGTACAAGTTCTTCGAGCCGGCGTTCTACCACACCGATGTTCCCGACTGGGGCACGTCGTACGCCCAGGTCGCGTCGCTCGGAGAGAAGGCCATGGTCTGCCTCGACACCGGGCACCACGCCCCTGGCACCAACATCGAGTTCATCGTGATGCAGCTGCTGCGGCTCGGCAAGCTCGGCTCGTTCGACTTCAACAGCCGCTTCTACGCCGATGACGACCTGATCGTGGGCGCCGCCGATCCGTTCCAGCTCTTCCGCATTCTCGTCGAGGTCGTGCGCGGCGACGGGCTGAACAACCCCGACGTCAGCTTCATGCTCGACCAGTGCCACAACGTCGAGGAGAAGATCCCCGGCCAGATCCGCTCGGTGCTCAACGTGCAGGAGATGACGGCCCGAGCCCTGCTGCTCGACCGTGACGCACTCGGTGCGGCGCAGCGCTCCGGCGATGTGCTCGGAGCCAACGCGATCATGATGGACGCCTTCTACACCGATGTGCGGCCGGCGCTCGCCGAGTGGCGCGAGTCGCGGGGCCTGCCCGCCGACCCGATGGCCGCGTACGCCGCCTCGGGCTACCAGGCGAAGATCAACGCCGACCGCGTCGGCGGCGCTCAGGCGAGCTGGGGCGCGTAACCGCCTCCCCGCTCCGTCCCCACCCCTCCGTCCCCACTCCTCCCCTCCCCATCTGCGAGCGGGGTCACTTTGGGAGCGTGTTGCTGTGTTTTCGACCGCGACACACTCCCAAAGTGACCCCGCTGCGGGTGTTGGGGTGGGTGAGTGGCTGACGCAGGTACCGAGGGTTGTGGCGGCGATGGCGAGCTCTGGGCGAACAGCTGCGCGTCTCGCGATAGGATCGTTCAATGAACCATCCTCTTCACTGCACCGGGCGGTAGCCCGTGGCGACTATTCGAGACGTCGCCCGCCTCGCAGGAGTGTCCTCGGGAACCGTGAGCAACGTGCTCAACCGTCCCTCGTACGTGCGCGCCGACACTCGCGAACGGGTGCAGCGCGCCATCTCCGAGCTCGACTTCATCCCCGATCAGCGATCGCGTCAGTTCCGCCCCGGCCGCACGCGAACCATCGGCATCACCGTCGCCGAACTCGGAAACCCGTTCTTCGTGGATGTCGCACTCGGCGCCGAAGCGGTGTGCCGGGAGCGCGACCTCGGAGTGGTGCTCTGCAACAGCTCGTACGATCCGCAGTTGGAGTCCCAGAATCTCGACCTGCTCGTGCAGCAGCGCGTGCAGGGCATCATCATCTCTCCAGTGGACGAGCGCAGCTCCCGCCTCGACATGCTGAAGGATCGCGGCGTGCCGATGGTCTTCGTGGACCGCGTGGGCGACGACCGCGACGTCTGGTCGGTGGTGATCGATGACCGCGAAGGCGGACGGCTGGGCGCTCGGCACCTGGTCTCGCGCGGGCACCGGCGCATCGCGTTCCTCGGGCATCCGCACCGCTCCCCCAAGGTGAGGTCGCGGTACGAGGGCGCTCGCGAGGTCGTGCATCAATCAGACGGAGACATCACCCTCGAAGTCGTGACCACGGCATCGTGGACCGTGGACGAGGGCCGGCGCCTCGGCGCGGCCCTCGCAGCGCGCCCGCACGACAAACGACCGAGCGCGGTGCTCTGCGCGAACGACATGCTCGCGCTCGGCCTCATCCAGGAGCTCGTGCGCTGCGGCTTGCGCGTTCCCGACGACATCGCCGTGGTCGGTTACGACGACATCGAGTGGGCATCGATCGGAGCGGTACCGCTCACGACCGTCGCACAGCCCAGAGAGCGGTTGGGCCGCACGGCGGTCGAGATGATGATCCAACTCATCGACCGGCCGGGCCCGCTTCCGCAGGCCAACCACATCGTGCTCGCTCCCGAACTGGTCGTGCGCTCCTCCACCTGATCGGGAGCGGTCTCGCAGCACAGGAACGGGCCCGCTGCACAACGCGGGGCCCGTTCCGTGCCTCTCGGCGGGTGGACCTAGAACGCGGGTTCGACGTCTTCGACGTTCTCCGCAGTGACGACCGTCAGCGGAATGGGGATGCGATTCTCAACGGTCTCGCCCGCCGCGGCCTGGACGATCGTCTCGAGCGCGAGCTTGCCGTCCTCGACCGGCGACTGCACGATGGTCGCGTAGAACTGACCGTCGCGAATCGACTCGAACGCGTCCTGCTGGCCGTTGATACCGACGATCGGCGGAATCTCCGCAGGATCCTTGCCCGCTTCAGCCCACGCGTCGATGAAGCCGCGCGCCATCGTGTCGTCGTTCGCGTAGACGCCGTCGATATCGTCCCCGAAGCGGGTGATCAGATCGCGGCTCGCGACGAGCGCCTTCTGCTGATCGAAGTCGGCGTTGACGGTCTGCAGCACTTCGATGTCCGAGCCGATCTTCTCGAGCTGCTCCGTGAATCCGTCGGTGCGTCCGATACTCGTGCCGTTGCCTGCCTGGCCGGCGATGATGACGACCCCGCCCTCGCCGCCGAGCGCCTCATCCATGGCGTCCGCCGAGAGCACTCCCTCCTCGTAGACGTCGGGGCCGGTGAAACTCTCCACCAGCTCGAGCGCCTCGTCGTCCATCGGCGAGTTGATCAGCACGACCGGAATGCCCGCCGTCTGCGCCTGGATGAGCCCCGGGATGTACGCCTGCGGATCGAGCGGCCACAGCACGATCCCATCGGGGCTGCGTCCGATGCACGTCGTCAGCTGCTCAGTGCCGGTCTGGACATCGAAATCCTGGCTCAGCATGGTGACTTTCGCCCCAGCCTCGTCCGCTGCCGCTTGAAACGCCTCGTTCGCGGGAGTGGCGTACGCGTGCGACTCGGCGGCGGTGATGTAGCAGATCTCCGCCCCTGCACCGGCTTCGGCGTCGGGTGACTCGGCGGCGGAATCGGCTCCTGAAGTCGAGCAGGAGGCGAGGAGGAGTGCCGCGGCGAACGCGGTCCCTCCAAGGAATACCTTCTTGATCATGCGGGTGTCCTTTCGGTTTCGTGTTGACGGGCGACATCCCTCTTCGGTGAGAGGCGCCGCAGCAGTGCGGTAGGTGATACATCAGTGCCACGCTTCGCGTGGGTCAGACGGTCGAGCAGGATGAGGAGGAGCAGGATGGCACCGGTGACGATGTCCTGCACATACGCGGGGATGCTCTGGTACTCCATGGCGGTCGTCAGAGCGGCGAGGGTGAGCAACCCGCCGAGTGTGCCGAGGGCCGAACCGACGCCTCCCTCGAGCCTGGTTCCTCCGATGACCACCGCGGCGATGGCGGTGAGCACGATCGTGTCGCCGAAGACCGGGGACCCCGTATTGGAGGCGATGCCGAACGTCACCCCTGCGAGACCGGCCATCAGACCGCTGAAGGCGAATGCTCCGAAGAGATACCAGCGCGACCGGATGCCGCTCGCCGCCGCACTCGTCGCGTTGCTGCCGACCGCGAACAGGTTTCGCCCTGAGACCATCCGCGTCAGCCAGACATGCAGCAGGAGAATGAGCACGACGAAGATGAAGACGCGCGTGGAGAGCGTGCCGAGGACCGGCTGCGTCAGAGGAATCCCGAAGAACGGATCGATGCCGCTGACGGGCCGCGAATCGGTGATGAGGTGGCACACCGCGCGGAATAGCAGCATCGAGGCGAGTGTCGCGACGAGGGAGTTGATCCGGAGCAGCACCACCAGCACCCCGTTGCAGCAGCCGGCGAGCAGTCCGATGCCGAGGCCGGCGATGGCCGCGGGAACCTGACCCATGGATTCTTGGAGACCGACTGCCGCGATACCGGACAGCGCAAGGATCGCGCCCCCGGAGAGGTCCAGTTGGCCGGCGATCAGCACGACCGTCAGTCCGATCGCGATGAGTCCCATGGTCGCCACGCGATCGATGCCGAGGCTGAGCGTTCGAGCTTCGAAGAACCCGGGGACGAATGTGGCGGCGATGACGAGTGTCGCGATCAGGATCACGATGACGCGGTAGCGCACCAATCCGAGCAACGCGAGACTCCATCCGCCACGCAACGGTGATACCGCGCTCATGAGCGGCCTCCCTTCCGACGGAGGTAGATGTCGAGCGAGACAGCGCCGACGATGAGCAAGCCCTTCGCGATCCCCTGGACCGCCGTGGGTACGCCCTGCAGCACCAGGATGTTGTTGAGCAGGGCGACGAACAGGAGTCCGCCGATCGCTCGAGGAATGCTGCCCGACCCGCCGAGCAGACTGATACCGCCGACGACAACGGCCGTGATCGCGTCGAACTCGTAGCCGACCCCGATCGCGGGCCTCGCCGTCTGCAGGGTGATCCCGAGCAGCGCGCCCGCAAGCCCGCTCAGCCCGGCGGTCATGACGAACGCGGACGCCCGGGTTCGTGCAAGCGGCACCGCACTCGCCCGCGTGGCGTCAGGATTGCTTCCCGCCGCATAGACCCAGCGACCGAGCGTCGTTCGCGAGAGCACCAGATGGCCGATGACTGCGACGATCACGAAGATGATGACGATCACCGGGATCCCGAACACCCGACTGTTCACGAAAGCCTGGGCGTCGGCGTCGGAGCCGTACACGATGACCCCGCCGACGCTCCACTGCGCGATGCCGAGCACGATGGTGCTGACGCCGAGTGTCGTGATCACGGGGTTGATGCGCGCATACCCGATCAGGATGCCGCTCACGACCCCGGCGCCGCACGCCGCCATAATCCCGACGAGCGCTGCCGCGAAGGTGCCGATGGCCGGTTGGAGGCCGAGGGTGAGAATCGCACCGACGGCCACGGTGGCCGGGACCGAGAGATCGGCCAAGCCGCGCGTGATGAAGACGAACGTCATACCCACCACGATCACGCCGAGTATCGAGATGTTGATCAGCACGTTGACCAGATTGCCGACCGAGAAGAACCGGTCGGAGAGCAGCGTGCCGATCACGAGGAGCAGCACGATGCCGACGGGCATTCCGATCACCGGACCGAGGCGCGCCCCCAGATTGGCGCGGGTGACCCGGCTCGTGCCCGGCACCCCCGTGATCGTCGTATCGAGTTTCGTATCGGTCATGCGTGCGCCGCCTCTCCCGTTGCCGCGAGCATCACGGTGGCCTCGTCGGCTTCGGCTCGATCCAGTTCAGCCGTCACGCGCCCCTCACTGAGCACGTATATCCGGTCGCTCACCGCGAGCACCTCTGGCAGCTCAGACGAGATGAGCAGAATCGCTGTGCCAGCGGCGGCGAGCTCGCCGATGATCGCGTGGATGTCTGCCTTCGCGCCGACGTCCACCCCGCGCGTCGGCTCATCGAGGATGAGCACTCGGGGTCGAGCGGCGAGCCATTTCGCGATCACCACCTTCTGCTGGTTGCCGCCGCTCAGGGTGTCGACGGCGCGTTCGATGACCGGCGGTGAGACCCCGAGCGTCTCGACCTGCTCGCGCACCAGGTCCCGCTCGCGCGAGCGGGAGATCCATCCCGCGGTCGAGAGGCTCCGCAGCACGGGGAGCGAAACATTGTCTTTGATGGATGCGGAGGGCACGATGCCGTCGCGCTTCCGATCCTCTGGCACGTACGCGATGCCCGCAGCGACTCCCTGCGCCGGTGTGCGCGCGACCAGCTCGGCTCCATCGACGCGCACGGCGCCCGCCTGCGCACGATCCAAGCCGAACACGGCCCGCGCGACTTCCGTGCGCCCCGCCCCGACGAGGCCCGCCAGACCCACGATCTCTCCTGCGCGAACGTTCAGCGTCACGTCGGAGAACGCTCCGGCTCGCGTGAGCCCGTCGACCTCGAGCACGACGTCCCCGATCGGGACGACGCGTTTCGGGAAGATATCGGTGAGATCCCGACCCACCATCAGGCGGATCATCTCCCCCGCCGTCAACCCGTCCGAAGCCCGGGTGTCGATCTGCTGACCGTCGCGCAGCACCGTGACCTGGTCGGCGAGATCCAACACCTCGCGAAGCCGGTGACTGATGTAGATGATCGCGATTCCATCGGCGCGCATGCGGCGCACGATGCGGAAGAGCGCCTGTGCTTCGTGCTCGCTCAGTGACGATGTGGGTTCGTCGAGCACGATGATGCTCGGGTGCTGCGCGTACGCCTTCGCGATCTCGACGATCTGCTGCTGGCTCACGGTGAGCGACCCGAGAAGCGCCGAGGGATCGATCCGAGCGTTGAAGGCGTCGAGCACGGCAGACGCGGCATCGGAGAGGGCCCGACGACGCACGAAGCCGAACCGGGCAGGGGTCGCGCCGAGCATGATGTTCTCCGCGACCGTCAGATCCGGCACGAGATTCAGCTCCTGGTAGACCATCCCGATACCGCGCTTTCGCGCGTCGATGGGTCCGGCGATCCGGGTTTCTGAGCCTCCGAGGACGATGGAGCCAGCATCCGGCTGATACACACCGGCGAGGATCTTCATCAGCGTCGATTTCCCTGCGCCGTTCTCGCCGACGATCGCGTGCACCTCACCGGCTCTGGCGACCAGATCGACATCCGCGAGTGCCCGGATGCCGGGGAACGATTTCGAGATGCCGCGCATCTCCAGTGCGACGGTCATGCGGATCCTCCTGACTCGGGTGAGCTGCCGACCCGGCTCGCTCCGCAGTGAAACTCGAGACGATAGTCCGCGCTCTCCCCGGCGGCGAGCGTCGGCAGGACGCCGGCCTCGCTCGCGGCGGCACGGCCGCGGCTCCAGTCGACGTTCGTCGGTTCGAGCCCGAGTACGTAATGCCCTTCTCCCAGCATCTTCCACTGGTGCAGCGCCGGCAGCGAGGCGGTGTCGAACCGCACGGCGACGCGGACATCGCGCGTCGGGTTGTCGAGCGACACCTCCGCGATCCCCTGCCCGGTGAAATCGTGCTTGAACACCTGTTCGGCGTACCCCGGAACCGGCCCGGTGATCTCGAACCACTGCGAGAGTCCGTGTTCCGCGTCAGCGTCACGAGGGGACACCGAGACCGACGGCACCTCGAGCACCGAGCCGTCGTCGAGCAGAGGCCACCCGAGATTCGCGTGGTAGAGCACCATGTGCCCTGCCGCCGCCGACCCTTCGTTGGTCACGCGATCCTCCACCACGATCGACGCCCCGCCGAGCGGTACGGTGATGCGGCGGGTGAGCAGCAGGTTGTCTCCGAAGACGCTGGCCTGACGCACCTCCGCTTCCACCACGAGTTCGGCGTCGGTCACCTGCGCCCGAGTGACGACCGACGGCGTCGAACCGATTCGGCCGTGCATCGGGTACTCGACTCCCGCCACCGTGCTCGCGGGGCCGTACGAGTCGAGCCCGCAGGTCGCGAGCAGACCGCCTCCGAACGTGCGGAGCCACTCGGTCCCCGAATCCACGGTGAGGCCGGGGTCGGCGAATCCGGTGGGAGAGTGCCAGGCGATCGGGACGCCCCGGTACGCCACCGCGCCGATGTCGAGTGCGCGATCGGGGTGCAGCTCGACCGTCAGCCCGCCACCCGAGGTGAGCACGATGCGACGAGCGCCCCGAGCCGCGCCCTGCGTCTCGTCGAATTGATCGATGCGGGCGAGCTGATGGAGCGAGCCGGTGCGACGCCTCACCTCCGCGAGTGTCCGGCCGTACAGCTTCGGTTGAGCGGACATCGTTAGAGTCCCAGCTCGACGCGTTCGCTCGCGAGCTGCTGATTGCCCGGCCCGAAGTGCTTCAGAATGACCAGATCGTCGGTCGCCGACGTGTTGACCACCTGCACCCCGCCCGATGCGGCGCCCGCCGTGATGAAGAACTCATCGCTCGAGAACTGCCCATATCGGATGCTCGAGATCGCGGCGATGTGCTGCCCGCCGATGCTGCCGTGCCCGGCGACCGCGATGAGTCCGTGCGCGTCCCGGTCGCCCACGGTGACGGACCCGCCCGGAGCGACGGTGAGTTCCTTGGCGCTGAACGCAGTCGCGCGGTAGGTGATCCAGCGCTCCGTGTGCTCAGGCGACCCGGCGCGGCTTTCGACTGTCTCGACCGGCGGAGTGAAGCGGTGACTCCAGAAGTCGGCGTCGATGTTCAGGTCCCAGTCCGCGAGATCGACGATGAAGTCCAGGTCGCCGACATTGCTCGCGGGCACGTCCTTCCACATCAGTTCGTCCGGAACCTCGCGATTGTTCGACCACGACTCGGTCATCGCGAACACATCGCACGCCGCCTGAGGCTCGTAGGTGCACATGCTGGCCGGTGCGTGCAGGACACCTGCGGGTACGTCCCATCCGGTGCCAGGGGTGATGCGATACGCCTTGGACAGGTCGGTGATGCGGTTGTCGCCGCCGCGGAGGAACGCCTCGAGTTTGTCGCGGAGCTGCTCTTTCGTGACCTCCGGGTGAAGCCCGAAGAACGTGTACGGGAACTGTCCGCCATGGTTGTTCATCTGCGGCGGGAAGTAATAGGCCTCTGGTTTGCCGGGCTTGCCGACGAGGGCGGCGTGTTCATCGCGGTGATGGATGTGGAACGGCAGCGGGAACTCGTTGTCGAAGAACTTCGAGTACATCGGCCAGAGGCCGTGCGACGCCCACAGCGCGCCGATGGCATCGCCCTTCGCGTGCGCGATGAGTTCATCGAGCGGGATCACCCCGCCGTCGGGATCGCGCACGAGGCTCAGACCTTCGAACGGGTCGGTTCGCGGCCCGTTCTCGGCCCGGATCGCACTCGCCAACCAACGCTCATCGATGCCGCCGCGCTCCTTGCCCAGCGGGAAGTAGTCGTCTGGGTGCAGCCGGATACGCCGACCCGGGGTGCAGAACGCGCGCGGCACCCAAGCGGGAGCGAGACGCAGCACGCCGTTCGCATCGTTCATCGCGCGTTCGATCGCGGCTTCAGAACTCGTGACTCCCGCGTATGGACCGGCCTGTGCCATTACTCACTCCTTTGTGGTGATGCTGCGTGCGCTTCTCTGGTTCATTGAACCAAGAAGGTTTCATTGAAACTACCAAATTGTTTCGCGCGGCACAATAGGCGGCGGGGCCGATACGGAATCGTTACCCCGGATCTCCCCGCAGCGCTGCGCGATCGCTCGACACGGGCGCTCGCGCTCCCGACGCATTCCCGGGCCGTGGACGCCGAAATGGATCAATGAAGCGGTCGACCCGCGCGCAGTACGCACCGCTGACCCGCTCCCACCGACCGCGCAGCGCCGCCGCCGCCAAGCGAGCCGGGTCGCCAAGCGAACCGGGCCGCCAAGCGAGCCGGGCCGCCAAGCGAGCCGGGCCGCCAAGCGAGCCGGGTCACTTTGGGAGGGTGTCATGCTGGTATTCGACCGCGACACCCTCCCAAAGTGACCCCGCTGGAAGTTGGCCGGGGTCGGTGGTGGCAGGGTCTCCGCGACGGGGCAGAGGGCGAGTCGATTCGCGCGGCTCAGCGGCGGCGGTCGTTCAGGGCGCTGAGGGTCGCGAAGTGAGCAGTCCGTTCCGCGTAGGCCGCTGTCAACAGGGCGTCCGGCGTGAAGCTCGCCTCGAGTTCACGACCGTGCGAGCGGATCGCGTCGAGCGAGTCGATCGCGCCCGTCGCGATTCCTGCAAGCATGGCCGCCCCCTGCGCCGCACCGTGCCCGCTCGCGGGATGATCGACGCGCACCCCCAGCACATCGGCCTTGATCTGCGACCAGGCGCGCGATGCCGACCCGCCGCCCGTCGATACGACGCGATCGATCGGGAACCCCGCCTCGCGAACCGTCGCGATGTCGCGAGCCAGGGCGAGGGCGTTGCCCTCCATCGCGGCGAGCATCAGATCAGAGGCGGTCGTCGCGAGCGATATGCCGTCGATCACTCCGCGGGAGTGCGGATTCCACCCCGGCGTGCGCTCGCCGGCGAGGCTCGTCACCATGGTGAGCTCGCCGGGTCTCGGCAGCTGCAGGAGCACGGCGTCTTCGCGCAGGTCCGTTGCGCCTTCGAGGCCGTTCACCCAGTCGATGGTGGCGCCCGCGGTCACCTGCGCCGTGATGAGCAGATCGACGTCCGCCACGCAGTGCCGCGTGTGGATGAAACCGGGAACGCGTGTGCCGCGCGGTACCGCGAGAATCGTGACGCTCGAGAACCCGGTCATATCGACGAGCGGATCGCCGACCTCGACCACGCCGGCTTCGAGCGCTGAACCGATCGAGTCGATGCCTCCGGCGACGACGCTCGCCCCCGCGGTGATGCCGGTCGCCTGGGCTGCCTCGAGTGTGACGGTGCCGACGATCGTTCGCGCGGCCACGATGGGCGGCAGATATGCGAGCGAGTCTTCGGCATCGAGCAGCGCCGCGTCGAAGGCACCGGTTTCGTCGTCGAACCCCTGCATGAGTGCGGCCGTCGTGTCGTCGAGCGCGGCGACGCCGCTGAGACGGCGCACGATGAAGCCGTTCGCAGACAGCACATGCTCCGCGGCGGCGAGCGCCTCGGGCCGGTGCGCGGCGAGCCACGGCAGCTTCGCGGTACCGAAGAAGGGATCCGCGCCGTTGCGCGAATGGGGAACGATCTCCGCGATCCGCTCAGCTTCGGCCGTCGCCCGCCGGTCGAGCCACGTGAGCGCCGCACACGTCGGCGATCCGCTCCGATCCACGGGCACGAGTGTCGGAGCCTGCGCGGTGACGGCGACCGCCCGTACCGTTCTTCCGGCGACGACCTGCCGCGTCAACGCGCAGACCGCCTCCCACCACGCCGTCGCATCCTGCTCGGCGGCCGCGCCAGCGGTCGCGGTCGGGTATCGCTGCGACGCATCGGCGACGAGCATGCCAGCCCGATCCGTCGCGACCACTTTCACCGAACTCGTACCGACGTCGATGCCGAGCAGCAGTTGGGTCATGGGGTGAGTTCCTCTTCGTCGAAGGGTCCGGTGACGGTCGCGCCCTGCCCAGCACGGGCCAGAGCAGGCTACCGCCCCAGCGCGGTCGGGCTCGGCGCGGTTCGGGTGATCGTGGGGGACGGCGCCTCGACGAGCGGGTGCAGCAGCGGTTCGCCCGAGAGATACCGGCGTATCTCCTCCGCCACGCCGTCTGCCGCGCGATCCGCGGTCTCACGGCTCGCTCCGGCGATGTGCGGGGTGAAGACGATGTCGTGCCCGGCGGCCGCCAGGCCGAAGATGCGGTGCGTGAAGTCGACCGGTTCTTCGGGGAAGACGTCGAACGCGGCGCCCGCCAGGTGCCCGCGCTCCACGGCATCGGCAACGGCGTCGTAATCGACGAGGCCGCCCCTCGCGGCGTTCACGAGACGCGAACCCGGGCGCATGAGTGCGAGCCGTTCGGCATTGACCATATGGGTCGTCTCGGGAGAGAGTCGCGCGTGCACGGATACGAGATCCGATTGCGCGAAGACGTCCTCGATGCTGGGCGCCGACCGCACGCCGGAGCCCAGTGATCCTGATTGCACGTACGGATCGTAGACGAGCACGTCGGCTCCCATGGCTGCGAAGACACCTGCGACGTGCCCGCCCACGGCGCCTGCGCCGAGGAGCCCGATGGTCGACCCTCTGACCTCGCCGCCGACCTCCTCATGCCGATAGAACTCTCCCCGCCACTCGTGCGACAGCAGCGTGTTGTGCGAGAGCGGGATGCGGCGGAGAAGCGCGAGCGCGAGCCCGATCGTCATCTCGGCGGTGGAGATGCCGTTGCGGCCCGGGACATTCGCGACGGCGACTCCGCGGGCCCGCGCCGCGTCGAGGTTCACGTTCGTCGGGCCGCCGCGCGAGACCGCGATCAGACGCAGGTCTGGGCAGGCCGCGAGTACGTGTTCCGTGAGCGGCGCGAGCTGCGTGGCGATGGCGGTGACCCCGTCGAGCGCTTCGATGAGTTCCTCCTCCGTCCCCGAGGCCTCATCGACCTCTCCCACTCGCCCGAACGGCGCGTCGGGCCACGGGAACTCGATCTCCCTCACCTCGATCTCGGATCCCGGGCCCCCAGCCCCGCTCAGGGCGAGTTCGATCGCGCTGCGAAGACGGGTCGACCGGATGAACAAGTCTCCGGCCGCAAGAATGCGTGTCATGTGTCTGTCTCCTCGACGTTCGCCTGCCGTCGCGCGACGGTGCGGGCAGTGACAGGGCGGCGCGACCCGATCCGGTTCGCGCCGCCCCAGATATCTGATTAGCCGCCGAACATCTCGTCGAAATAGTCCTGCGCGTTGCTCTCGTCGATCACGGTGATCGGCATGAACTGGTCCTTCTCGACCTCTTCGCCGTTCAGCAGGTCGGAGGTGATGTCGATCAGCGTCCGCCCGTGCGCTTTGCCGCCGCCGAGGCTGATGGAGCTCTTCTGCGGGTCGCCCTTGATGATGTTCTCGATCTCGATCTGGGTGGCGTCGATCCCGAACAGTCCGAAGGAGTCGAAGTCGGTGATCCCGCTCGCTTTGACTCCCTCGTTGCCGCCCTGCGCGCCGCCGCCGCCGATCGTGGCGATCATCTTCAGATCGGGGTTGGCCTGCAGGAAGTTCTCGGCGTTCGTCACGCCCTCCTCGGCGGTCAGCGCGGAGTTCGTCGCGACGAGTTCGGCGTTCGGCGCGATCTCCTCCACGGCGTCCTTGATGCCGTTCGCGCGATCGATGATCTCGGGGAACGTCGGCAGGTCCATCAGCGCCCACTCGACGACGTCCTCATCGCCGTAGTTCTCGTTGATCCACTCCGCTGCGGCTTCGCCGTTCGCGTACCCGGTCTCGTATGCATCGACCAGGTACTGGGCGTCGTAGTTGTCGAGCACCTGGGTGTACCCGACGATCTTGATACCCGCGTCCTGCGCCTTCTGCGTCGCCGCCTTGAGCGATTCCGAATCGACGGCGCAGATGATGATCGCGTCCACATCCTGCTGGATGAAGTTCTCGATCTGCGTCACCTGCGTGGCTGCATCGCTCTTGGCGTCGACGTAGTTGACCTCGACGCCTTCCTCGGCGCCGTAGGACTGCGCCTCCTGCACGAGCTCAGCCCAGACGGGATTGGAGAGATCGGAGAATGTGACGCCGACCGAGAATTCGGTGTCGGCCGGAGCGGCGCTGCTCCCGCCGGAGCTGCACGCTGCGAGAACGAGCAGCAGTGCTCCTGTCGCCGCAATCGCAGTGATCTTCTTCATGGGGTTCCTTTCGTTGGTTTCCGTGAGAACGGAGGGTTCAGGAGAGGGGGACGGTCGCGGTCTTCGGTTCAGCCGTCGGCCCTCGTGAGATGGACACGCCACCGATCTGCTTGCGCCGCCCGCCGGAGCGCTTCGAGGTGGCGTCGTAGATCACCGCGACCAGCAGGATGAGGCCCTTGATCACGAGCTGCACGTACTCGCTGACGTTGAGCAGCACGAGACCGTTGTCGAGCACGCCGACGATGAGCACGCCGATGAACGCACCGAACAGGCTCCCGCGCCCGCCCATGACGCTCACGCCGCCGAGCACGCACGCGGTCAGCACGCTGAATTCGAACCCGGCTCCGGTGGCCGACTGCGCCGAGTTCAGTCGGGACAGCAGCAGGATCGCGCCGACGGCGGTGAAGAGGCCGCTCACTGCGTAGACGAGCAGCAGGGTGCGTCGCGTATTCACACCGGACAGGCGCGCCGCCTCGACGTTGTTGCCGATCGCGTAGAAGTACCGACCGATGCAGGTCTGATTCGCGATGAAGTACCCGATCGCCCAGACGAGGGCGAGCACGATGACGGAGATCGGGATGCCGATGACGGCGCCCTGCCCGAGCACGGAGAAGCCGCTCGGGAAGCCGGAGATCGGCAGGCCCTTGGAGAGCAGGTAGCTGACGCCGTTGAGGATCGTCATCATGGAGAGGGTGACGATCAGCGGGGCCACACCCGTCAGGGTGATGATCAGCCCGTTGATCAGCCCGATCACGACGCCGAGCACGAGCACGAGTACGATCGCGAGCGGCCAGGGAACGTCGAATTGCGCCATCATGATGCCGCACACGACGACGTACAACGAGATCTGGTAGCCGACGGAGAGGTCGATGCCGCCGGTCAGCAGCACGAACGCGAATCCCACGGCCACGATCCCGAGCGTCGTGACCTGGCGAAGAATGTTGAACAGGTTGTTCGCGTCCAAGAAGTTCGGGGAGAGCGCGCTGAAACCGATGATGAGCAGCACCAGCACCAGCACGATCCCGAGCTCGTGCAGTCGCGGTCGGAACTTCGAGATCATGCGAGGTCTCCTTCCGAAGCCAGCGTGAGGATGGCTTCCTGAGTGATGTCTTCCGATTCGAGCAGCCCGCGTTGCAGGCCCTCCTGCAGCACGACGACCCGGTCGGACATGCCGATGAGCTCTTCCATATCGGAGGAGATCATCAGGATCGTCTTCCCCTCCTCCGCGAGCCGGTTCATGATCAGGTAGATCTCATGCCGCGCCCCGATGTCGATGCCCCGGGTGGGTTCATCGAAGATGAGCACTTCCGGGCTCGTGGCCAGCCACTTCGCGAGCACGACCTTCTGCTGATTGCCGCCGCTCAGATTGCCGACGATCTCGGCGCCGCTCGGCGCCTTGATGCGCAGCTCGCGCATGTAGCGGTCGGAGAGTTCGCGCTCGGCCGCGGTCGAGATGACGCCGGCGCGCGACATCGCCGGGAGCCGTGGGAGGGAGATGTTCTGCTCGATCGAGAACTCGAGGATCAGGCCGTGCCGTTTGCGGTCTTCAGGGACCAGGGCGATGCCGTTCCTGATCGCCGCGATCGGGTTGAGCGAGAGCACCGAGTTGCCGTGCAGGTCGACCGTGCCGGATTCCGGCCGTTTCGCCCCGAAGACGAGCTCCATGAGCTCGGTGCGACCGGCGCCGATCAAACCCGCGAACCCGAGGATCTCTCCCTTTCGCGCGACGAAGCTGATGTCGCGCACGCCGTTGCCGGTCAAGCCGGTCACCGTCAGCGACGGTTCGGTCAGCACGTTCGTGCGCGTCGGGTAGTCTTCCCCGAGCTCACGGCCGACCATCATCGAGATGAGTTCGCGCTTCGCGGTGGCGGGGGTGTCGACCGTGCCGACGTACTGACCGTCGCGCAGCACGGTGACCCGATCGGAGAGCCGGAAGACCTCTTCCATGCGGTGCGAGATGTAGACGATGGTCATGCCCTCGCGCTTGAGCACGTCGACGATCGCGAACATGGCGTCGACCTCGGAGGCGGTGAGCGGCGCTGACGGCTCGTCCATGATGAGCAGCTTCGCCTCCTTCGACAGCGCTTTCGCGATCTCGACGATCTGCTGGTAGCCGGTGGTGAGCGTCTCGACGAGGGCGTTCGGCGCGATCGATACTCCGAGTCGCTCGAAGAGCGAACGCGATCTCGCCGCCATGGTCTTGCGGTCGAGCACCGGCCCCTTCATGATGAACTCTCCGAGAAAGACGTTCTCGGATGCGCTGAGGTTCGGGAAGAGCGTGAACTCTTGGTAGATCACCGCGATCCCGAGCTCCCTGGCCAGCTGAGGCGTGAGCCGCTCATGGACCACCCCATCGACGGTGATCGTGCCGCTGGTCGGGGCGATGGCGCCCGAGAGGGTCTTGATGAGCGTCGACTTGCCCGCACCGTTCTCGCCGATGATCGCGTGCACCTCACCGGGCCGCAGGTCGAGACTGACGCCGTCGAGTGCGCGAACCCCGGGGTATTCCTTCACCAGCCGGTCGACCTGCAATGACAGACCTGCCCCGCGGCCGGTGGCCGTCGATACGTCCTGTAGGGACATTGCTGCACGCTCCTCACGTCATCGTGGCGTCACCTTCAAGACATGAGTGTGTTACAAGATGTGAGGTTTTGTCAACTTTTGTGAAGTAACGATGACGCAACGGCGCACCCCGGCCCCACGGACCCGGACCACCGCCTCGGCGCGTCAGCGCAAGTCGGAGACGAGGCGGCGGAACGCCGCGAGATCACGAGCATTGGGGGCGAGCTCGGTCGCGAGGGTGTCGATCTCATCGATATCAACGGCGTGCGCGACGGAGACACTGCCGAGCTTCTCGCTGTGCACGCCGATCAGCACGCGCTCCGAAGCACGCGCGATCGCCCGCTTCACCTCGGCCTCCTCGAGCGTGCTCTCATGGCAGCCCCGCTCGTCCAGGGAAGCGGCAGACGCGAAGAACGCCGAGAAGTGGACGCGGGAGACGAAGCCCGTGGTGACGGGCCCCACCAGCGAGTCGCTTCGTCGATCGGCCGCTCCTCCGGTGAGCACGGCGGTCAAGCCGGGTCGCTCCTGGAGCGCCTGGAAGGTGAGCATCCCGTTCGTGACGACGGTGAGGTCTCCCGAACCGGAGATGCGCTGAGCGAGCTGATGCATCGTGGTCGACGAGTCGAGCGCGATCATTCCGCTGGTCGGCACGAGCGGAAGCAGCTTCTCGGCGATGGTCGCCTTCTCGGCGGCCTGAGACTGCTCGCGGCCGTGAAAGCTCACGGGACCGGTGTACATGGCGCCGCCGCGTACCCGTCGAATGGTGCCGCCCAGCTCCAGGCCGTCGAGGTCCCGGCGAACGGTCATCTCGCTGACGCCCAGCTCCGATGCGGCCTCGGCCAGCGAGACGCGCTGGAGCGCACTGAGCCGCTGCAGCAGCCAGGCGCGTCGTTCTTCGGCGGCGAGGGAGACCATGGTGGTCCTAGCGTAGTAGCGCCGGGTCACTAAGCTCAGAGACATGGCCGTGAACGGAAGCATCGAGGGAGAGCGGCGGCGCAGAGAACTCGTCGAACTCGCGCGCACCGCGGGTGAGATCTCCATCGAGCAGGCCGCGACGCAGTTCGACGTCTCGACGATGACCATTCGGCGCGACCTGGAGATGCTCGAGGTCGAGGGATCGGTGCGACGGGTGCGCGGGGGCGCCGTGCCCGCCACCGGCCCGCGCAGCTACGACGAACGGCTTGCGACCCGCGGGAGCGCGAAGCGCGCGATCGCGCGCAAGGCGCTCGATCTCGTGCCCCGCCGAGGTGCGATCGCCCTCGACGCATCGACGACGGTCAACGCCCTCGCTGAGATGCTCGGCGATCACGGCGCGCTCACCGCGTGCACCAACTCCGTCCAGACCTTCGAATTGCTCGCGCGTCTCGGCGGCGTGGAGGCCCAGTTGACGGGCGGTGCGCACGAGGCGATCACCGGCAGCCTGGTCGGCCCGATTGCGAACGCCGGAGCGCGCCTCCTGCACACGCGCGTGTTCTTCACCTCCTCCGACGGGATCAGCCCGGAGGGAGGCACCTCAGAAGCGTCGCTCGCGGAAGCCGAGGTGAAGCGCCACCTCGCGCAGTCCGCCGACGCGACCGTGCTCTGCGCCGACTCGTCGAAGCTCGGAAAGCGCTCGACCGGCATGGCGCTCGAACTCTCCGACGTTTCGACGCTCATCACCGAACTCGACCCCGCAGATCCCAGGCTCGATCCGTATCGGGACCTCGTCGAGATCCGATGATGCACGATCGCTTGTCGGCCATGTTATTTCGTGTTAAATTCACACGAAGCAACAAACGGCAGCTCCGGAGGCACCCATGACCGACCCCACCGCCCAGGCACTCATCGCCCGCTCGAACCGACTCGGCGCAGATAAGAAGAACACGAACTTCGCGGGCGGCAACACGTCGGCGAAGGGGTTCACCACCGATCCCGTGACCGGCGAAGACGTCGAACTCATGTGGGTCAAGGGCTCCGGCGGCGACCTCGGCACGCTCACCGCCGCCGGGCTCTCGGCGCTGCGCATCGACCGCCTCCGCGCACTCGTGAACGTCTACCCCGGCCTCGAGCGCGAAGACGAAATGGTCGCAGCCCTCGACTACTGCCTCCACGGCAAGGGCGGCGCGGCGCCGTCGATCGATACCGCAATGCACGGCCTCGTCGACGCGGCCCACGTCGACCACCTGCACCCCGACTCCGGCATCGCGATCGCGACCGCAGCCGACGGCGAAGCGCTCACCGCGAAGATCTTCGGCGACAAGGTCGTGTGGGTGCCCTGGCGCCGCCCCGGCTTCCAGCTCGGCCTCGACATCGCCGCCATCAAGGCGGAGCATCCCGAGGCGATCGGCTGCATCCTCGGCGGCCACGGCATCACGGCCTGGGGCGACACGAGCGAGGAGAGCGAGCGGAATTCGCTCTGGATCATCGACACCGCTGCCGCCTACATCGCCGAGCACGGCGCACCCGAACCCTTCGGCGGCGTCGTCGCCGGATTCGAGCCTCTTCCCGAGACCGAGCGCCGCGCCCGCGCAGCCCAGCTCGCGCCGGTGGTGCGGGGAATCGCGAGCACCGACAAGCCGATGGTCGGGCACTTCACTGACTCCGACGCCGTGCTCGACTTCCTGTCCCGCGAGAAGCTCGCCCCGCTCGCGGCGCTCGGCACGAGCTGCCCCGACCACTTCCTGCGTACAAAGGTGAAGCCGCTCGTACTCGATCTGCCGGCCACCGCCACGGCCGAGGATCAGATCAATCGCCTGCACGAACTGCACGCGGCATACCGCGAGGACTACCGCGCCTACTACGAGGCGCACGCCGACGAGACGAGCCCCGCCATGCGCGGCGCCGATCCGCTCATCGTGCTCATCCCGGGCGTCGGCATGTTCAGCTACGGCGCGAACAAGCAGACCGCACGCGTCGCCGGCGAGTTCTACGTCAACGCCATCAACGTCATGCGCGGTGCCGAGTCGCTCTCCACCTACGCCCCCATCAGCGACGCAGAGAAATTCCGCATCGAGTACTGGGCCCTCGAGGAGGCCAAACTCCAGCGCATGCCGAAACCGAAGTCGCACCAGGGCCGCATCGCCTTCGTCACCGGCGCCGCCTCCGGCATCGGGAAGGCGATCGCAACGCGCCTCGCCGCCGAGGGCGCGTGCGTCGTCGTGGCCGATCTCGACCTCGAGAAGGCGCAGGCCGCAGCAGCCGAGCTCGGGAATGCAGACGTCGCCATCGGCGTGGCAGCGAACGTCGCCGACGCGGCAGCCGTACAGGGCGCGATCGACGCCGCGGTGCTCGCATTCGGCGGCATCGACCTCGTCGTCAACAACGCCGGGCTCTCGCTCTCGAAATCCCTGCTCGACACCACCGAAGCCGACTGGAACCTGCAGCACGACGTCATGGCGAAGGGCTCCTTCCTCGTCGCCCAGGCCGCCGCACGCGCCATGATCGCGCAGAAGCTCGGGGGCGACGTCATCTACATCTCCTCCAAGAACAGCGTCTTCGCCGGCCCGAACAACATCGCGTACTCCGCCACCAAGGCCGACCAGGCCCACCAGGTGCGGCTCCTCGCCGTCGAACTCGGCGAGCACGGCATCCGCGTCAACGGCATCAACCCCGACGGCGTCGTGCGCGGATCCGGGATCTTCGCAGCGGGGTGGGGCGCCAACCGCGCCGCGACCTACGGCGTCAAGGAAGAGGATCTCGGCCAGTTCTACGCGAACCGCACCATCCTGAAGCGCGAGGTCGTGCCCGAGAACGTCGCCGACGCGGTCTACGTGCTCACCGGCCCCGAGCTGACCCGCACCACCGGTCTCCACATCCCCGTCGATTCCGGCGTCGCCGCGGCGTTCCTGCGATGAGCGACGCGGCTGCAGGATCGGCGGTCGGCGGCGCCGACGTCGGCGCTCCGGCCGCCGGTCGCGCCGTCGCGGCAGTCGACCTCGGGGCGACGAGCGGGCGCGTCATCGTCGGCCGCATCGAGCACGGCCCAGACGGAGCCGAACTGCGCACCCAGCACGTGGCGCGCTTCGCGAACGACCCCGTGCGCACGAGCGACGGCCTGCACTGGAACTTCCTCGAGCTCTACCACCAGGCGCTGCAGGGGCTCGCCACCGCCGAGCGCAGCGCACCCGGGGAGATCGCGTCGATCGGCATCGACTCGTGGGCGGTCGACTACGGCCTGCTGCGTCACGGCCGCCTGCTCGGCATCCCCTACCACTACCGCGATGCGCGCTGCGAAGCCGGCGTCGCAGCCGTGCACGCGCGCGTACCGGCCGAGCGCCTCTACGCCCGCAACGGCCTGCAGCATCTCACCTTCAACACGATCTTCCAGCTCGCCGCAGAGGACGGCCTGCTCGACGTGGCCGACCGCGCACTGCTCGTGCCGGACCTGTTGAACTACTGGCTCACCGGAGTGGAGGCCGCGGAGCGCAGCAACGCATCGACCACCGGGCTGCTCGATCCGCGATCACGCGAATGGGATCTCGAACTCGCGGAAGAGGCGGGCATTCCCGCGCGCATCCTGCCGCAGCTCATCGAGGCGGGCACCCGCCTCGGGCCCGTCACCGGAGACGCAGCGAAGGTCATCGGCCGGGCGATCGACGTCGTCGCGGTCGCCTCGCACGACACGGCCTCCGCCGTCGCAGCGGTACCGGCCACGCGATCCGACTTCGCCTACATCTCGTGCGGAACCTGGGGCCTCGTCGGCCTCGAACTCGATGCTCCCGTGCTCACCGACGCCGCCCGCCTCGCGAACTTCACCAACGAGGGCGGCATCGAGGGCACCACGCGCTTCCTGCACAACGTCATGGGCACATGGCTGTTCTCGGAGTCGCTGCGGCACTGGGAGCCCGGTGCGACGAACGCGCAGCGATCCAGCCTGCTCGGCGAACTGCTCGCCGACGCAGCATCGGTCACCGGCCCCATCCCCGTCTTCGACGCGAACGACCCCCAGTTCATGCCGCCCGGCGACCTGCCCGACCGCATCGTGCGCTGGTTCGAAGCACGCGGCGAACGCGCACCCGAGGGGCGGGCCGAGATCGTCCGCTCGATCACGGAGAGCCTCGCCGTGGCATTCGCCGACGCCGTGGAGACGGCGAGCCGACTGGCGGATCGCGAAGTCTCGACCATCCACGTCGTCGGCGGCGGCTCGCAGAACACCCTGCTCTGCCAGCGCCTCGCCGACCGATCCGGCCTCGAAGTGCTCGCCGGCCCCGTCGAAGCGACCGCGATGGGCAACCTGCTCATCCAGGCGCAGACGCTCGGCCTCATCGGCCCGGGCCTCGCCGAGCTGCGCGCCGTCGTGGCCCGATCCACCGCCCCCATCCGTTACACCCCCGCTTCGCGTTAGGTTTCAGTCATGGTTACCCGTCAACTCCCCGACGCTTGCATCGCGGGGGCCCGCTTGCGCGCCGAGCGGAACGGGTGCTCGACTTCGCACAACGACACCGGCTGCGATAATCGATGGCGATGAAGGCTCACGAGGCGGTCATGGAGTGGGTGACGGAGGAGCTGCGGAGCGGGCGGCTCCACATCGGCGACCATCTGCCGGGCGAGCGCGCGCTCGCGGAGACGCTGCAGGTCTCCCGCAGTTCACTGCGCGAAGCACTGCGCGTTCTCGAGGCGCTGGGCACGATTCGCACCGCCACAGGATCTGGCCCGCGATCGGGCACCGTGATCACGGCCTCACCCGAGCAGGCACTCACTCTCGCACTCAACCTGCAGCTCGCGACGAGCCAGGTGAAGCATCACGACATCTACGAGATGCGTCTGCTGCTGGAGAGCTGGGCAGCAGAGCACTCCGATCCCGCGCGCGGTGACTGGGATGGCGCAAGCCGCCTCCTCGACCGCATGGATGAGCCGGAACTCTCGGTCGAAGAGTTCCTCGCCCTCGATGCTGAGTTCCACGTGCTGCTCTCCCTCGCGGCGAACAACCCGCTGACGAGCACGCTGATGGACGCCCTGCGCATTTCTATCGCCGATCACACGCTGCAACGCGCTCAGTCGCTCCCCGATTGGGCGCGCACAGCGCAGCGCTTGCGCGCCGAGCACCGCAGCATTCTCGAGAGCATGCGCGACGGCCAGCGCGACACTGCCGTCGAACGAATCCGGGCGCACATCCGCGGCTACTACGTCGAGACCGCTCGCTGAGTCGGAGCCCACCGCGAGCCCACCGCCTGAAGCGACTGCACCTCGCGCGAATTGACGACCGGCGAACGGGCGACCTACACTACTTGTGGTCCTACCACATGGTCCGACCACAATTGTTTCGCAGAGATGACATCTTCACGACCGCAGATCTCAAGGGAGAGATGACATGACGTCCACCGCAACCCGACCCGATGCGACACCCGGCATCAATTACCGTGTGCTCCTCGGCAGTCTGAGCGGCAGCGTGATCGAGTGGTTCGACTTCCTCGTCTACGGCACCGTCGCCGCGCTCGTGTTCAACAAGCTCTACTTCCCGAACGACAACGAATTCATATCCACGATGCTCGCCTTCGTGTCGTTCTCCCTCACCTTCTTCTTCCGCCCGCTCGGCGGCATCATCTTCTCTCATATCGGCGACCGCATCGGCCGCAAGAAGACGCTCTTCATCACACTCACGCTCATGGGCGGCGGCACGGTCGCGATCGGCCTGCTGCCCGATTACGCGGCCATCGGGATCGCGGCGCCGATCCTGCTCATCTGCTTCCGCATTCTGCAGGGCCTCGGCATCGGTGGCGAGTGGGGCGGTGCGCTGCTGCTCGCTTACGAGTACGCCCCCAAGAACCGTCGCGGCCTGTACGGAGCGGTGCCGCAGATGGGCATCAGCATCGGCATGCTGCTCGCGGCCGGAGTGGTCGCGCTGCTCACTCAACTGCCCGACGGCCAGTTCATGACGTGGGGCTGGCGCATACCGTTCGTGTCCAGCATCGTGCTCGTATTCATCGGACTGTGGATCCGCAACGGCCTCGACGAAACCCCCGAGTTCAAGCGCGTGCAGGAGACCGGGGCGCGCCTCAAACTTCCCATCAAGGAGGTCGTCACGAAGCACTGGGGCGCTGTGCTCGTCTCTATCGGTGCGAAGGCAGCCGAGACCGGCCCGTTCTACATCTTCGGCACCTACATCGTGGCCTATGCGACCGACATCCTCGGCGCCCGCGACAACGTCGTACTGCTGGCTATCGCCGCAGCCGCGCTCGTCGCAACCGTATGGATGCCGATCTTCGGCAGCATCTCCGACCGGGTCTCCCGCGCTTCCCTCTACCGCTGGTCGGCATGCACCACCATCGTGCTCGTCGTCCCCTATTACCTGATCCTCAATACCGGCGAGACCTGGGCGCTGTTCGTCGCGACGATCCTCGGCTTCGGCTTCCTGTGGGGCAGCGTGAACGCGATCCTCGGCACCCTGATCGCCGAGAACTTCGCCCCCGAGGTCCGCTACACGGGCGCATCCCTCGGTTACCAGCTCGGTGCGGCCATCTTCGGCGGCACCGCCCCGCTCATCGGCGCCTGGCTGCTGGAGATCAGCGGCGGCCAGTGGTGGCCGATCGCGCTGTACGTCGCTATTTGCGCGGCGATCTCCGTCGTGGCATCGCTCTTCATCAAGCGCGTCGCCCACGTCGAGGAGGAGCCCGCACGTGAGCCGGCCAACCCCGCCGGCCAGGCGGCATAGCGTTCCGGTCCACCGCGCCGACCCGACCCCAACCCGAGAGGCAGCTCACATGAAGCGTCAACTCCCCAACCCCTCCGAACTTCTCGACCTCATGCAGTTCAAGCGCCCCGAGTTCGACGGCAAGAAGCGCCGCCTCGACTCCGCGCTCACCATCAACGACCTGCGCACCATCGCGAAGCGCCGCACTCCGAAAGCGGCGTTCGACTACACCGACGGCGCCGCAGAGGGCGAGCTCTCCCTCGCCCGCGCGCGTCAGGCGTTCGAGGACGTCGAGTTCCACCCAGGCATCCTGAAGCCCGCCGCGAACGTCGATACCTCGGTGCAGGTCCTCGGCGGATCATCAGCCCTGCCCTTCGGCATCGCCCCGACCGGGTTCACCCGCCTCATGCAGACCGAAGGCGAGACCGCGGGAGCCGGCGCCGCAGGAGCCGCGGGCATCCCGTTCACGCTCTCCACCCTCGGCACCACGTCGATCGAAGACGTGAAAGCGGCCAACCCCCACGGCCGCAACTGGTTCCAGCTGTATGTGATGAAGGATCGCGAGATCTCCTACGGCCTCGTGCGCCGCGCCGCGGAAGCCGGATTCGACACCCTGCAGTTCACCGTCGACACGCCCGTCGCCGGAGCCCGGCTGCGCGACAAGCGCAACGGATTCTCCATCCCGCCGCAGCTCACCCTCGGCACCATCGTGAACGCGATCCCCCGGCCGTGGTGGTGGGTCGACTTCCTCACCACCCCCAAGCTCGAATTCGCGTCACTCTCCACGACCGGCGGCACCGTCGGCGAGCTGCTCGACGCCGCGATGGATCCCACCATCAGCTACGAAGACCTCAAGGTGATCCGCGAGATGTGGCCCGGCAAGCTCGTCGTGAAGGGCGTGCAGACCGTCGAGGACGCGGCGAAGCTCATCGACCTCGGCGTCGACGGCATCATCCTGTCGAACCACGGCGGCCGCCAGCTCGACCGGGCGCCGATCCCGTTCCACCTCCTGCCGCAGGTCGTGCGCGAGGTCGGTAGCGACGCAACGGTGATGGTCGACACCGGCATCATGAACGGCGCCGACATCGTCGCATCGATCGCACTCGGGGCGAAGTTCACCCTCATCGGACGCGCCTACCTCTACGGACTCATGGCCGGCGGGCGAGCCGGGGTCGATCGCACGATCGCGATCCTGCGCGACGAGATCGAGCGCACGATGAAGCTGCTCGGCGTCGCCTCGATCGCGGAGCTCGAGCCCGCCCACGTCACCCAGCTGCAGCGCCTCGCACCGCTCGAGCACGGCGCCGCGGCCCGCGCCCGCGCTGGCGCGTAGCGCTGCGCTGCAGCGGCGGCGGCCGCGGCTGCGCCCCGCTGCGCTGCGGCCGCGGCGCCCCGCACTTCAACGAGCCGGGTCACTTTGGGAGCGTGTCGCATTTCTGGAGCGTGTCGACACGCTCCGAAAGTGACCCGGCTCGAACAACGGAAGCGATGGGGCGGGGGAAAGGGGCGTGTTTAGCACCCTCCCCCGGGTGCAGCGGTTCTCCCCCCACATCCTGCCGGAGCGCTGAATCCGCGCCACATATCCACCAAGACTGATATTCGACTCAGGCATATTCCGCGCAGAGTGATGCTTGCACTATGTCACGGCGGCACACCATCAATGTTCCTCCCGGCGCCTATCGCTCCGCGGAGCTGATTCAGGCCGGAGTGCATTCGAAACGTCTCGGTGCAAACGATGTGCGCCGGATCGGGCGCGGGATCGTGCTGCACCCGAATTTCGAGTACGACGATTTCAGCTACCGCGACCGTTGCATCGCGGTGGGAATGACGCTCAGGCAGGAGTTCTTCCTGTCGCGTCGATCTGCCGCAGCACTGCTAGAGATTCCGCATCCACCGCACCCTCAGGGGCTCGTCGATGTCGCTTCCTTTTGGCCGCAACGCGCACCCCGGCACCGTCTCATCGACGGTCACCGAGTGAAGAGCGGGATACTCCAGTGGACCGAAAACCACGGCCTCACCCTTCCGTCCGCCAGTGATATCTGGTGCCAGCTCGGCCCGGTGACTACACTCGCCGGCCTCGTCGCCGCGGGAGATTTTCTGATCTCCGGCGCGCGAATCCGAGGCGCACCGGGCGGGCGGGCCGCACCACTCTGCTCGCTCGAGGAGCTCCGACATGCTCACCAGCGCCATCGGACCACGGTGGGCGGACCACTCCGCACGCGCGCACTCGCGCTACTCCGCGCGCCGGTCGATTCTCCTCCGGAAAGCTTTCTGCGAATTGCTATCATTCTTGCCGGCTTCGAGGAGCCGAAAGTGAATTGTCCTGTGCCGACGCGAGCACGGACGTTCCATGCCGATCTCGGCTACCCCGAACTGCGTATCGCGATTGAGTACGAAGGTCGATACCACTTCTCGAGCCCCGATCAAGCGCGGTTCGACTTGCAACGGCGCCGCAGCATGGTCGAAGCAGGTTGGACTGTTCTGCAAGTTCTCGACTCCGACGTCGACGACCCGCACAGCTTCTTCGTCGGCCTCGGCATGGCGATAGAAGCTGCGCGGGCACACCTCGGATAGGGAGACCAGCGTCGCCTGAGCGACCACCCATTTCTCCTCGGCGGGTCACTTTGGGAGCGTGTCATAGATCATTCCTGAGCGACACACTCCCAAAGTGACCCCGCTCGCAGATTGAGGAGGCAGCGGCAGCGCGGCAGCGCGGCCGCGGCAGCGCCGCGCCGCTAGTGGTGCACGGGGTGGCGGCGCTCCAGCGCCGACCCCTCGACGTCGACGTTCGGGATGATGCGGTCGAGCCACTTCGGCAGCCACCAGGCGCCGCGCCCGACGAGATGCATCAGCGCGGGCACGAGCAGCATGCGCACGACGATCGCGTCGAGCAGCACGCCGAGCGCCAGGCCGAAGCCCATCGACTTGATCATCACCGAATCCGATGCGATGAACCCGCCGAATACGGCCACCATGATGATGGCTGCCGCGATGACGACAGTGCGACCGGCCCGGAATCCCTGCGCGACGGCGAGCTTCGCGGGCGCCCCGTGGGCGTAGGCCTCGCGCATGCCGGTCGCGAGGAAGAGCTGGTAGTCCATCGCGAGCCCGAACAGGATGCCGACGAGAATCACGGGCAGGAAGCTGAGGATCGGGCCGGGGTTGTGCACCCCGAGCCACTCGCCGAGCCAGCCCCACTGGAACACCGCGGTGACGGCCCCGTACGTCGCGAAGAGCGACAGCACGAAGCCGCCGGTCGCGATGAGTGGCACGACGAGGGAGCGGAACACCATCACCATGATGAGGAAGGAGAGGCCGACGACGACGACGAGGTACAGCGGCAGCACCTCCTGCAGCCCTTCCGAGATGTCGATGTTGATGGCGGCCTGGCCGGCCACCCCGAGCACGATCTCGCCGTCGACGGGCGGGAGTTCGCGCAGGTCGCGCACGAGGGTCTCGGTTGACAGGCTGTTCGGCCCCTCGGCCGGCACGACCTGGAAGGCGGTGAGACGGTGGTCGTCCGAGACGGCAACCGGAGCGATCGCATCGATGTCGTCCATGGAGGCGAGCTCGCGTGCGACGGCGAGCTGCGCGTCGAGCACTCCGTCGTCGTCGAGCCCCTCGGGCAGATCTGCGGTGATGAGCAGCGGCCCGTTCGCGCCCTCGCCGAACGCCTCGTCGGTCAACGTGTACGCCTCGTACGCGGTCGAGCCTTCGGCCTCCGACCCGCCGTCGGGCAGACCGAGACGCATCGACATCGACGGGATCGCGATGACGAGCAGCACGACCGTGGCGACGACCGCCGTGACGACGGCGCGCAGGTTCGTCATGGGCTTCACGCCGCGATTCACGTCGGGGGCGGTGCCCGGTTCGCCGGCCGCTGCGATCGAAGCCCGCGCACGGGCCTTCTTGCTCAGCAGGCGCGTGCCGGCGAGACCGAGCAGCGCCGGGGTGAGGGAGATCGCGATGAGCACTGCGACGGCGACGCTGACGGCGCCTGCCGTGCCCATGAGGCCGAGGAATGGGATGCCCGTGATGTTCAGCGCGAGCAGGGCGACGATCACGGTGGTGCCTGCGAACACGACCGCGTTGCCCGCGGTGCCGTTGGCGAGCCCGATCGATTCGACGACGCCGGCGCCCTGCAGCATCTGCTTGCGGTGCCGGTACAGGATGAAGAGGGAGTAGTCGATGCCGACGGCGAGGCCGAGCATCACTCCGAGGATCGGGGTGACCGAGGCCATCTGCGTCACGCCGGAGAACGCGAGCGTCGCCATGGCTCCGATGCCGACGCCGACGAGTGCGGTGACGATGGGGAAGGCGGCGGCGAGGATCGAGCCGAGCACGACGATGAGCACGATGGCCGCGATGACGACGCCGACCGCCTCGCCGACGCCGAGGATCTCGGGCACGCCCTGCGAGATGTCGGTGGAGATCGCGACCTGCACCCCGTCGACGGGCGTGCCTTCGAAATGCTCGACCACGGCGTCCTTCGTCTCCTGCGAGAGGTCGAGCCGGGGCTCCGTGAAGGAGACGTTCACGAGCGCGGTCGCCTCATCGGCCGATACGACGCCGATCTTCTCGGCGTAGGAGGCGAGCTCCGCGCCCTGTTCGAGCTTCGCCTGGTTCTCGTCGAGTTCGGCGATGCCGGCGTCGAGCTGCTCCTGCTGCGCGTCGAGCTCGGCGTTCCCGGCGTCGAGCTGCTGCTGCTGCGCTTCGAGCTGTGCGAGCTGGGGCGCTCGCGCTTCTTCTGGCATCTCGATCGCTGCCAGCTGGGCGCCGGCCGCGTCGAGTTGCGCCTGCCCCTCGGCGATCTGCGCGCGGGCGGCGTCGAGCTGCTGCTGACCGGCTTCGGCTTGCGCTCGCCCGTCTGCGATCTGCTGGCGTCCGTCGACGATCTGCTGCTGCTGCTCTTCGAGTTGCTGCTGGGCTTCGAACGGGTCGATGACGTCTGCCACGTCGGGCAGGTCTTTCGCTGCCTCGGCCAGCTCCGAGATGTCGGATCGCTGAGCGTCGGTGAGCGGCGCCCCGTCCTCGGAGTGGAACACGACCGTTCCCGAGGCGCCGCTGAAGTCGGGGAGTGATTCTTCGAGCTCCTCGAGCACCTCGCCGGAGGCGGTTCCGGGAACGTCGAAGCTGGAGCTCAGGCCCTTGAACCCGATGAGGAACCCGCCGACGGCGATGCCGAGGATGACGATCCACGCGAGAATCACCGTCCACGCGCGTTTCGCGGCGAAGGTTCCCAGTCGGTGCAGCAACTCGGCCATGCAATCTCCCCAGTTCGCGGCGGCCGCATCAGGCGGGCCGCCTTCGTCGTCGACCAGCAGGGGCTAAGATAACACGGACCGTCTCGTCTTTACTGAATGGAGGTCACGTGGCAGCGTCATCCCGCAGCGGCCCGGTGCGCAGCGAGGCCGCGCGCCAGGCGATTCTGCAGGCAGCCGTCGAGATGCTCGCGGAACGCGGCTACGACCACCTCGCCATCGAGGGCATCGCCTCCCGCGCGGGCGTCGGCAAGCAGACGATCTACCGGTGGTGGAAGTCGAAGAGCGCGATCATCGCCGAGGCCCTGCTCGAGGGCATGATCCTCGCAGAACGGCTCGAGGTTCCCGACACAGGCGATGTGCGCCGGGATCTGACGGCGTGGCTGCGCGCCGTCGGCGATGTACTGCTCAGCCCGCAGGGTGAGAGCCTGGCGCGCTCGCTGATCGCTGCGGCGACCGACAACGCCGATGTCGGTCAGCGTCTGCGCGACGTGATCGCCGGATCGGGGTCGGGCGCCGTCTCGACGCGGCTCACGGCGGCGCTCGGAAGCGAACCGCACCTGCCGCCTGGCGCTCCGGTCGACGACATCTCCGAGGCGCTCGTCGGGGCTCTCCTGCTCCGCGCGCTGAGCCGCACCCCTCTCGACGATGACGCGATCGCGGCTCTCGTCACCGTCGCCGTGGGCCCGCCGAGCCTCTGAAGCGCTACGCCGCCAGGCGCTTCGCGAGACGATGCTCGAGCCCGAGCCGCACGCCGGCCCACTCTGGCTCGGTGATCGAGAACACGACCGTGTCGCGCTGATACCCGGCGGCCGGCCGGAGGTGGGCGCGCAGGATGCCGTCCTGCTTCGCGCCGAGCCGGGCGATCGCTGCGCGCGATTGGTGATTGTTGTGGTCGGTGCGGAACTCGACGGCGCTGCACCCCCACACCTCGAATGCGTGCTGCAGCATCAGCAGCTTCGATTCGGGATTGGTGCCGGTTCCCTGCGCACTTGCGGCGTTCCAGGTCGACCCGATCTCGACGCGCGGCGTGAGCGCATCGATGTTCATGAAGGTCGTCATACCGATGATCGCGCCCGTGTCCGTGCGACGTGCGGTGAACGGGAGCATCGAACCCGCGTCCTGCAGCCTCAGGCGGCGCCGGATCTCGGTCTCCATCTCGTCGGGTGCTGGGATCGTGGTGTACCAGAGCTTCCACAGCTCACCGTCGGAGCTCGCCGCGGCGAGACCCTCCAGGTGGTCGAGCGAGAGAGGGTCGAGCGTGACGAGAGAGCCGCTGAGCGTGCCCGGGTGATCGAGTGCCATACGCGTCATTCTGCACCGGCTGGTGTCTCGCGGCAATCAGCGGTGCGTCGCTGCGAACCGGCCGTCGTGCGACACGGCGCGCTGCTCCGCGACATCGGCGACTTCGGCGACTTCGGCGACTTCGGCGACTTCGGCGAGGATCGCGCGCGCCACCCGGTCGTGGATGCGGAACGGCAGCGAGTCGAGCCCGGGCCGGGTGAACGCTCCCCCGGTCGGTCCGGCGACGAACGGACCCAGCCCGAACTGTCTGGTTCGGCCGGGGATGCGTCCGCCTGGTCCGGTCTCGATCTGCCCCGTGGTCGATGCGCCGTCGGCGTCGGCCACGGCGTCGGCGCCGGCGTCGGCCACGGTGAGCTCGGAGACGCGCCCAGACGCCACCAGCTGCCGCAGCAGGGGGTTGTCGCTGCGCGACGCTCGAGCCTCGGGCAGCCAGGCGTCGATCAGGGTGCTCGCGGTGATGCTCGCACTCGCGACCGCGGTCTCGCTCACCACGGCGGTGCCGGTCGCCGTGAACGCCCCGCCGTCTTCATCGGCGCTCACCTGCAGCTCGCCCCCGAGAAAGCGCACGACCCCGGCGTCGGCGAGGGCGAGGAGCTCTGCGAGCCGGTGGCCCGGAGGCCCGGAGGCGAGATAGCTGAATGTGGCATGCCAGCGGCGCGGGAGCAGCTGTGTGCGACTTCGAGCGTTCCACCGCTCGGGGGGAATCTCGGCGAGCGAGATGTAGACGTGCAGGCCGGTCATGAAGAGGGCCTGGGTGGCGCTGTGCCGCTGAGCGGTGCGGTGTCGCAGATCGGTGCTGACGTGCTCGACGACGCGGTGGTGCACGTCGCCGCTCGGCGTGCGCTCATCGGGACGACCGGGCGGCTGCGGCTCGCGGCCCGCTGGCGCGAAGGCGAGCGGACGCTCGAAGGCTTCGAGATCGAAGCGATCATCGCAGTCGGGCACATGCGTCGCGATGAGTTCGGCGAGTTCTGCTGAGGCGTAGCCGCCGTCGCGGGCGAGTGCCGCGCGCAGGAGCGGCCAGAACGCCGCCCAGTCGCCGACGACGCGCTCGGCGTGACCGGTGAACAGCTCTCGGTAGTACCCGGTGATCAACTCGTTGGCGACGAGCGGCCAGACGTCGCGCTCGAAGTCGAGCGGCTCGTCACGGTGCTCGACGGCAGCGCGAAACTCGGCCCCGACGTATTCGAGCACGGTGGCATCGCCGACCATGCGGCTCGTGATCTTCGACCGGTAGGGCACACCGCGGCGCGAGCCGAGATGCAGCACCGGCTCGCGGCCGCTCGGGGCGTACTGCAATGCGCCGCGAGCGTTCTCGAAGAAGCGGCCGCCGCGTCCGCTCGTGAGCATGACGATCAGGTCGACGGCGGCGAGCCCCATGCCCCGAACGATCACATCGGTGCCCGCTCGGAGGTGGTCGAGGGAGAGGTCGGCGGTGAACGCGGGCGCCACGTACTCGAGCCCGTTCCGCCGGGCGAAACCGGCGAGGCGCTTCGACTCCGAGGAGGGCTCGGTGCCGTTGTGCCCGAGTGCGTAGACCAGGATGTCGGCGTCGAGTGCTGCGCCGGATGCGAGGTGCACGGATGACCGGTCCGACTCGGAGTCCTGGTGATCCTCGACCGCGACAGCGATGTCTCGATGCCATTCGACCGTGAAGCGGTCGGACGCGCGACGCAGCGTCTCCTCGTACACCCATCCGAGGTAGGCGCTGTTCAGCCGTCGAGTGGGGAAGTCGCGCGCCTCGATCTCACGGATCTCCCGTTCGACGGCCTCGTCGGCCCATTCGGGCATCGGGATCTCGCCTGCGCGCACGCTCCGCACCCATTCGGCGAGCGAGAGCCCGGGGGCGACCGGCCCGTCGAGGGTGCAGGAGGGGTCGGTGAAGCAGGCGACGTCTTCGAGCATGGAGTTGAGTTTGAGCAGCGGCGACTGATCGCGCCGCCAGATGCGGCCGCCGCCCGGGTGGTGCGGATCGACGAGGTGCAGCTCGATCGGCAGCCCGGGGCGATCCCGCTCGTGGTTCGCGATGAGGCGCTCGAGCAGCATGATCGCCGCGGGGCCGGCCCCCACGCATACGACGACGACCGGATCCGCTCCGCCGGCCTCCCACCCGTCGCTCACGGCTTCGGCAGCCCGGGCGGATTGATGAGCGACTCGGCGATCGCCTCGTCCTCCTGCCCCCAGCGCTCGAGCACCGCGTCGTACTGCCCGTTCTCGATGAGGGACGCGAAGACGAGCTGCACCGGTTCGACGAGCCCGCTGCCCTTCGCGGTCACGGCGCCGATCTGCCCGTCGACGGGATAGGCACTGTTGAATGCGCCGACGATGCGCGTGTCTCCGAGCGTCTGCTCCCGGAAGGCGGCCAGCGCGTAGGGCTCGATGCTCGCGTCGGCGCGGCCCGAGGTGAGCGCGAGCAGCCCCGCTGCCGAGTCGTCGTAGTAGACGGCTTCGCCGGGGTCGATGCCCGCCTCCTCGTTCTGGACGAACCAGTCGAGCAGGTACTGCTCCTGGTTCGTCCCGCTGCCCACGATCACCTTGATCCCGGAGACGTCGGCCGGCTCCGCGATCTCGGTCACCTCGGAGTCCTCCGCCACGGTGAACGCCATGACGGCGTCGCGATAGGTGGCGAAGTCGAAGAGCTCCTTCCGCTCCTCGGTCACGCCGATGTTGATGAGGGCGAGGTCGTACTTGCCCGATTCGACGCCGAGCGGCCAATCGGCCCACGCGACGTTCTCGGGCGCGTATGCGAGATCGAGCCCCTCGGCGAGCAGGGATCCGAAATCGGGATCGCTGCCGATGATGGTCTGCGCGTCGTCCTCTGCGAAGAAGGAGGTGGGCGGGGATCCCGCGCCGAGAATCGCGACGGTGAGCTTCCCCGCCTGCGCCGGCTCGAAGCCGCTGGCGGCGAGGGCCTCGACGGCCTGCGGAACAGGGTCCGTGTGCGGGCGGGTGTCGAGGTTCGAGGTGGTGAGGTCGAAGGCGGCTTCGGAAGCAGGTGCGGTCGATTCGGTGCTCGCGCCCCGGCGCTGCTCATCGTCGGTCACGAGCGCCGAGCATGCGGTGAGGGCGCAGGCGGTCGCTGCGAGCGCGGCGAGCAGGGCCGCACCGCGCCGGAGGGAACGGTGGTGCTGCGGGGAACGGTGGCGACTGGCGGTCATGTGATCTCCATCGGATGCGGCGCGGCGGGATCGCGGCACCGAGTGCTGGGTGCGGAAACGGGAGCGGCGCTCGGTCACGGGCGCGGCAGGCCGGGAGGGTTGACGAGAGACTCGGCGACGGCCTCGTCCGAGAGGTCCCAGCGTTCGAGGGCTTTCGCGTACGTGCCGTCCTCGATGATCGCGTTCAGCACGATCGAGACGGGTTCGATGAGCCCGTTGTCGCGAGCCGTGGTCACGCCGATCTGGGCGTTCTCGGGAAACCCTCCGTTGAGCGTGCCGACGACCTTCGATTCACCGCTCACCGCGGCGACGTAGGACGCGGTCGGATTCGGCCCGAAAATGGCGTCGACCCGACCGGATACGAGCGCCAGCTGGCCTGCGGCGTTGTCGTCGTAGTACACGGCTTCGCCCGGTTCGAGTCCGTTCCGCTCGTTCTCCGCGAACCAGTCGAGCAGAATCTTCTCCTGGTTCGTCCCGCTGCCGACGACGACGGTGAGTCCGGCGACATCCTTCGCCTCGGCGATCTCCTCGATCTCGCTGTCGGCGGCGACGGAGAACGCGAGCACGTCGTTGCGGTGCGTCGCGAAGTCGAACAGGTCTTTCCGCTCTTCGGTGACGGTCACGTTCGAGACGACGACGTCGTACTTGCCCGACTCGACGCCGAGCGGCCAGTCCGCCCACGCGACGTTCTCGGGCGCGTACTCGAGGCCGAGCCCGTCGGCGACGAGGTTCGCGATGTCGGGCTCGATGCCGAGGAGGGTCGCGTTGTCGTCCTCGGCCAGGAATCCGAGTGGTGCCTCGTACGCGGAATGAGCGACGGTCAGCTTGCCCTCCTGGATCGGATCGAACCCGCTCGCCTCCAGTGCGGCAACCGCCTCTGGCACGGGATCGATGCGCAGGCGCTCGTCGACGCTCGCGCTGGTCAGGTCGAATGGGGAGTCGCCGGCGGGCGCTGCATCTGCCGCGCTGCCGGGAGCGGCGTTCGCCTGCTCCTCCTCCGTCACGACCGCGCCGCAGGAGGTGAGACCGGCGAGCGCGAGCACGGCGAGCGAGACGAGCGCGACGCGGGAGCGGAGGCGCGGCGCGGGAGCGGAGGGTGTGGGGATCGTGGGCATGGGTGACGTCCTTCGTAATCGTGATGCGGTGGATGCAGAGCGGATGGGCGGATGGAGCGGCGACGGCGTCGCGGCGGCCGACTCGTCGTGAGCGGGCTCGAGTCAGATGACCCAGTCGAGGAACTCCTGCGTGCGCGCCTGCTCGGGTGCCCGCAGCACCTGCTGCGGAGTGCCCGCCTCGATGACGCGACCCGCGTCGAGGAATACGACATGGTCGGAGACCTCTGCGGCGAATCCGATCTCGTGGGTGACGATGATGAGTGTGGTGCCGCTGTGGGCGAGGTCCCGGATCACACGGAGCACCTCGGCCACCAGTTCCGGGTCGAGCGCACTGGTGGGCTCGTCGAACAGCAGCACGTCGGGCTCGAGCGCCAGCGCACGGGCGATCGCCACGCGCTGCTGCTGGCCGCCCGAGAGCTGGCGAGGATAGTGGTCGGCGCGATCCGCGAGCCCCACCCGCTGGAGCAGCACCTCGGCCTGCGCGATCGCCTCACGCCGCCCGGCCCGCTTCAGGCCGATGGGGGCTTCGATGATGTTCTCGAGCGCGGTGAGGTGCGGAAAGAGGTTGAAGTTCTGGAACACCATGCCGACGCGGGTGCGGCGCTCGAGCACGTATTTCTCGTGGAGCTCGTGCAGCTTGCCGCCGCGCCGCTCGTACCCGATGTACTCGCCGTCGATGGTGATGGCGCCCCCGTCGATCGTCTCGAGGTGGTTGATCGCTCGCAGCAGCGTCGATTTGCCCGAGCCGGAGGGGCCGAGCAGGCTCACCACCTGCCCGGGTTCGACGCGGAGGGAGATGTCGTGCAGCACCTCGTTGGCTCCATACGACTTGTGGACGCCGCTGATCTCGACGAGGCCGCTCCGTTCGGAAGGGGCCGCCGACGAGGCTTCGGTGGTGAGAGTCATGCGATGCTCCTACTGGGCGTGCGCGGTGATCGCCGCGACGGAGTGGGTGGACACGGGGCCGGTCGTCGCGATGGTCCGACCGTTTCGAGCGGCGCGCTCGCGAGGGCCGTGGGATCGGCCGCCCGAGAGCGCCGTGATCTTGCGGCGCAGGCGCTGCAGCGGGGTCGGGGGCAGTTCTCGGGCGGTGCCGCGGGAGAACCGGCGCTCGATGTAGTACTGCACAATGCTGAGCACCGTGGTGAAGATCGTGTACCAGACCGCGGCGACGAGCAGCAGCGGCACCACCTGCTGGTTCCGGTTGTAGATGACCTGGACCGTGTAGAAGAGTTCTGGCAGAGCGACGACGAAGACGACCGATGTTCCCTTGAGCAGGCCGATCACCTCGTTGAAGGCGTTCGGGAGGATCGCTCGCGCCGCCTGGGGCAGCACGATGCGGAAGAAGCGACGAGCACGCGGGATGCCGAGCGCGCGTGCCGCTTCGAGCTGGCCCTGATCGACGGAGAGGAGCCCGCCGCGGATGATCTCCGCTGAGTAGGCCGCCTGGTGCAGCGAGAGACCGAGGATCGCCGCGACTGATCCCGACAGCAGCCGCACGGTGTCGAACTCGACGACGAAGAAGTCGTATGTGAACGGCCAGCCGATGCCGAGCGTCGGGAACAGGTACCCGAGGTTGTACCAGATGACCAGTTGCACGACCAGCGGAACCGAGCGGAAGAACCAGATGAACCCCCAGGCGAACGAGCTCAGCAGCGCAGATCCCGAGAGCCTGCCGAGGGCGAGGATCCCGCCGAGCGCGAAGCCGACGACGGCGGAGACGGCGGTGAGCCAGAGGGTGAGCCAGAGGCCGCGCAGCACGGCGTCGTTGAAGAAGTACTCGGCGAAGACGCTCCACCGCCATTGGGGGTTGGAGAAGAACGTCCAGATGAGCTGCGCGAGCAGGAACACGGCGACAGCGCTGAACGCCCAGCGCCACCAGTGGCGCAGCGGTACGACGTCGAGCTGGTGCGGCTGCGCAGCGCGGTCCGCCGCCTCGGTCGTCGGGGTCTCGAGTGTTGCGGTCATGATGGGTCCTTCTGCGCGGTGGGAGTGAGTGGTGCCGGTGCGATCCCGGTGATGCCCTGCGCCACGGGCGCCGCTCGGCCGACGATCGGCGGAAGCGTCTTCTCGAATGCGTGGATGCCGATCGTCGCTGCGTCGAGCGCCTGGTCGAAGAGCGGTGTGTACCCGGCCCTGAGGTAGAGCGCGACCGCCTCGGGCTGGCGCGGCCCCGTCGTGAGCGTGACCCGCTGATAGCCGAGGCGACCCGCCTCCTGCTCGAGCGCGCTCAGCACGCGCCGCGCGAGCCCGCGCCCGCGGAGGTCCGTACGGGTCCACACGCGCTTGAACTCCGCCGTGCGCTCGTCGTATCGCATGCACGCACCGCCGGAGACGGGCTCGCCATCGAGCAGCAGCACGATGAACGCACCGTTCGGGGCCGCGAAGGCGCCGAGCGGGTACCGATTCATCTCGACCGCCGCAGGCTCGCCGAACACCTCGACGCCGTACCGCGCGTCGTACTCGCGCTCCAGGTCGGCGAGCAGCGGCTGGGCGAGCGGATCCGACGGGTGCACGATGCGCACTTCGAATGCCTCGCGATCCGCCGTCGCGCCCCCAGCCGCCGAGGTCGCGAGCGACGGAGGAGCCGCGGTCATGCCGCGACCTCGTCCCGGCGCACCGGTGCCGCCGCCGCGGGAGGCTGCGGCAACCCGAGCGTGCGCCGCAGGGTGACGGGCGCACCGGTCTCGGCGTCGGTCTCGTACCGGTCGCGGAGCACGCCGCGCTCCTGCAGCACGGGCACGACTCGGTCGACGAACGGGTCGAGGCCGCCCGGAGTCAGGTGCGGCACGAGCACGAACCCGTCGGATGCGCGCCCCTGCACGTAGCGGTCGATCTCCGCCGCGATCGTCTCGGGCGAACCGACGAAGGTATGAGACGCTGTCTCGGCGGCGACGAGCTGTCGGAGCGTCAGCCCCTCGGTCGCCGCCCGATCCCGCAGGGCCGCAGCGCGGGCGACGCGATCCTCGACTCTCGTGGAGACCTGACCGAGGCGCTGATTGCCCTCCGCGGGTTCGACCGACGGAAGCGGTCCGTCCGGGTCGAGCCCGGGGAGCTCTCGACCCCAGATCGCCTCGATCCAGGCGACCGCGGTCTGCGGAGACGTCTGCGCGAAGCCGATCTCCCGAGAGATCTCCCGAGCGTCGGCATCGCTGTCGCCGATCGCGAACGTCGCCGCGGGCAGAATCAGCAGCGAGTCCTCTGTGCGCCCCGACGCCGGCAGTCGACCCTTCACATCGCGGTAGAACGCCTGACCCTCGTCGAACCCGGTGTGCCGGGAGAAGATGATCTCGGCGTTGGCCGCCGCGAAGTCACGGCCGGCTGGGGAGTCTCCGGCCTGCACGATCACGGGGAAGCCCTGCGGGCTCCGCGGCACGGTGCTCGTCGCGGAGACGTCGAACTGCCGGCCGCGGTGGGCGACCTCGTGCACGCGGTGCGGGTCGACGAAGCGCCCCGCCGCTCGGTCGGCGAGCACGGCGCCCGGCTCCCACGACTCCCACAGGCGCTTGGCGAGTGCGACGAACTCCTCAGCTCGGGTGTAGCGCTCGTCGTACGGGAGATACCCGCCGCGGCGGAAGTTCTCCCCGTGGAAGGCGTCGGACGAGGTGACGACGTTCCATCCGACCCTGCCGCCGGAGAGATGATCGATGGTGGCGAGCTGCCGCGCGAGCTCGTAGGGCTCGTTGAACGTGCTGGAGAGGGTGCCGACGACCCCGATGCTCCGCGTCACCGATGCCATTGCGGCCAGGATCGCGAGGGTCGCGGGTCTGCCGGCGACATCGAGATCGTGGATCTCGCCGCCGTGCTCGCGCAGGCGGAGCCCTTCGGCCAGGAAGACGTAGTCGAACAGCCCGCGCTCCGCCGTCTGCGCGAAATGCTGGAACGAGGCGAAGTCGATCTGGCTGCCGGAGGCGGGGTCGCTCCACACCGTCGTGCTGTTGACGCCGGGAAAATGGGCGACGAGTCGTGCCTGTCGTGCGCTCATGCTGCGACCTCCTGTGCGGTGCGCTCTCGTTCGTATCGGTTCGGGGCGGGGGCGAGCCCGAATCGCTCGCGGAGGGAGACCGTCTCCTGCGTCTCCGGGCTCGCGAGTCCCCGCGCCCGCAGGAGCGGCAGCAGTTCTGCGGCGATGAGCTGCAGGTCGAGCGGCAGTGCTGCGGGTCGGAGGCGCACTCCGTCGATGCCTGCGGCGCGCCATCGGTCGATGGTCTCGGCGATGTGCGTCGGGGGGCCGCTCTCGACGCGCGCGTCGCTCTTGAACGGGGCTCCGGCGAGATCGTCGAGACGTGCGATGCGATGCGCGCCCGGTTCAGCAGGGGTGTCGAGCGCCACGACGAGGTCTGCGACGATGCGCAGCGGCGGCAACCCGAGCGTCGCACGATCGACCGCCGCTTCGGCCGCGCGCACCTCGGCGACGATCTCGGCGACGTCCGTGCCGGAGGATGCGCCCGCCGGGCGTGCGTCGTGCTCGGGTGCGACGAATACGACATCGGCCGCCCGCGCTGCGAGCTCGTACACCGGCGTGGCGTGCGCCAGCAGCGTGACCACGATCTGACCCTGCGGCGAGCGCGGCACGATCGAAGGGCCGACGACCGAGAACTCCTCGCCGACGAAGTTGATGCGGTGCACGCGGTCGCGGTCCAGGTACCGGCCCGTCGATGCGTCGCGGATGACCGCGTCGGCCTCCCAGCTGTCCCAGAGCTGCCGCGCGACCTCCGCGGCATCGGCCGCACCGGACACGAGCTCTGCCAGCCCGGCGTCCCGCTCTCCGGCGAGGACCGCTGCGGTATCGACGCGGGGCGCTGGCCTGCGCCCGAAGGCTGCAGCCGATTCCGAGTCGGCTGAGATGCGCAGTTGCCACCCGGCGCGGCCCGCCGAGATGTGGTCGAGCGTTTGCAGCGCAGTCGCAACGTGGAACGGTTCGGTGTGCGTCGTGGTCACCGTCGGGATGAGCCCGATCCGGTGCGTGCGCGGTGCGATCCAGCTCGCCGTGAGCAGCGCGTCGAGACGCCCCTGGACGACGGTGGGATCGACGTGCGCCGGGGATCCGGTCGCCGGCTGCACCCGCAGCTCGTCTGCGAACGTGACGTAGTCGGCTCCGGCGGCTTCGGCGATGCCGACCAGCTGCTCCCAGTAGGCGGCGGAGAAGAGCTCGTCGGGTCGCGCGCTGCCGTCGCGCCAGGCGGCGGGGTGCCAACCGGCGCCGTCGAGCGCGATGCCGACGGTGAAGGGTGCCCCAGTTTGATTGGGTTCGATTATGGAAGACATGCGGTGAGCTTATGGCGCGAAATCGCGATCGGGGAAGGAACATGACGAACGATGACCATTACGCACTGTTGCGCTGCACTCGCCGAGCGACGTGAAGACCGACCTACACTGAGCAGCAGCTCCCGGGATGAGATCCCGAGGCGACTCCGCGACATCTCACCGTGGATCACGACCGCCCGCCCATAGCAGCGGTGGTGCCGCGCGGCCCCCGCCCGCCCCCGCCGCGCAGCCGCGCCCCTCGGCACAGGCCGTTCGCGCGCCGCTGCCCTCCCGAAGGGAACGATGTGTCCACCCTCTCCGTCATCGTCGGCAACCCGAAGCCGCACTCGCGCACCCGGCAACTCGCCGAAGCCCTCGCATCACGCATCGCCGCCCGCACCGGCGCCGACACCCTGCCCACCGTCGATCTGATCGATCACGCGACCGACCTCTTCGCCTGGCCCGCAGCGCGCGTCGACGCCATCAGCGCCCAGCTGCGCGCCTCCGACTACGCGATCATCGCCACACCGACCTACAAGGCCAGCTACACGGGGCTCCTGAAGGCATTCCTCGACCGCTACCCGGCGAACGCGCTCCGGGGCGTCACGGCCGTCCCGGTCTTCACCACCGCCTCCGATGAGCACGCGCTCGCCGTCGAATTCACGCTCCGCCCCCTGCTGGTGGAGCTCGGAGCGAGCGTGCCGACGCGCGGGCTCGCGTTCCCGACGCCGCACTTCGATCGCCGCGACGTGATTCTCGACGCCTGGCTGGAGTCGGAGGGCCGGTGGCTGCCTTCCGCACCGGCACGATCGGAGGTCGACGCATGAGCTCTGCGACCACTTCCGCGCTCATCCCCGCCGCGCTCGCCTCCGCCTCACCTCCCCCCGCCGCACCATTCGGCCAGCGTGAGTTCCGCGATGCCATGGGCGCCTTCGCCTCCGGCATCACCGTCATCACGACCCAGAGCGCCGAGGGCCCGGTCGGCTTCACGTGCCAATCATTCACCAGCGTGTCCATCGACCCGCCGCTCATCTCCTTCTCCATCGCGCGAACCTCGAGGAGCCTCACTGCTGTGCGCGCGCACGGCAGTCTCGTCGTGAACGTCCTGGGCGCGCAGCAACGGGACTTGAGCGGGCAGTTCGCGCGCTCGGGGACCGACAAATGGGCGGGCGTCGAGTGGGCCCCGTCTGAGATCAATGGCGCGCCGGTGCTCGCGGGCGCACTCGGCTGGGTCGCGGGAGCGGTCGAGCAGGAGATCGAAGCCGGTGATCACCTGATCTTCCTCGTCTCCGTCTCCGGGATCTCGACCGGGGTCGAGAGCGACCCTCTGCTCTTCTACCGGGGCGCCTACCACGAGCTCGCCCGACAGGCCTGAGGCGGCGGGGTTAGCGCCTCAGCTTCTGGTCAGGGTGCCGATCTCAGCGCCCGGATCGTCGAACACCGTCAGCGTGTTCCCGCTCACCGAAGCCGTGTCGAGACGGTCGAGCCACGACGTGAAACCGCTGCATGCCATCTGGGTGATCGCGACGTCGTCGAACTCGATCTCCGCATCGTCGGCCTCCCACCGGCCGGCGAGACGATTGCAGCCGTCGGTGCCCGAGAAGGTGCCGTCGTCGACGAACGTCAGCTCCGGAGCGGCATCTCCCTCGGCCTGCCCCGCCCACGTTCCGAGCACTTCGGAGGCGAGGGCGGAATCAGCTGCATCGTCGCGGGCATCGGGAGCGTCGGGAGCATCGGGGGTGTTCAGGCTCGGCACGCATGCGGTGAGGAGGACCAGCAGCACCCCTGCCACCGCGGTTCCGCCTGCGCACCGGGCGGCACGTCTTCGCATCGACACGGCGACTCCCCCCACTCGGCATCCCGGCACTCCCCTGCGAGCACCTCGATGGGCTCCAGCGTACGTCGCGGTCCCGACTCGCTCAAGGCCGGCGAACGGGGCCTCGCGGCTCGCCGCGGCGCCTCGGGCAGCGCACCGGTCAGCGCGACGCCCCCACGCGCGCGGCGATTCCCGCGAGCAGCAGATCGAGCCCGCGGTCGAACAGTCGTCGATTGCGTTCGGCACCCGCTGGGTGCTTCGCGAGCAACCCGCTGAGCACCTCACCGGCGCTCGCGGCATCGAGGATCGAGTCGGGTGAGAGCGTGTCGAGCGCCGCTCCGAAGGTGAAGGCGTCGATCACCTCGATCGTGGTGAGCAGCTCGCCCGCCGGGAGGCCCGCTTCGGCGAGCGCGTCGGCGAGCGCGTTGTAGAAGCGCATCACGTCCGGCTCGTCGATGACGGAGGTGACCATGTACTGGAGCACCCGCGGATGATCGGCGTACATGCGCCAGGTGCACTCCACCTCGAGGCGAATGCGCTGCTCCCAACCAGACCCCGCAGGCACGTCCACGAGGTACCGGGGCACGAGCACTTCGCGCATCGCCCTGATCACGCCGTCGCGTCCGTCGACGTGGTGATACAGCGACGACACGCTCACCCCGAGCCTCTTCGCGAGCGGCACCAGCTGGAGTTCGCGACCGGATTCGGCGAGCTCGATCGCTGCGCGCCCGATGATCTCCCGGCTGAGTCGTGCGGTCGTCGGTCGCGCCACGTCTCCCTCTCCCGTCGCCGCGCAATGCCGGTGCACTGCAGGTCCGTATTGACAGATCCTCCCACACGGGGAGAACATGGTTGCGGTTAAACCGAAACCAATTCGGTTAACGCATCCACCCGGCGACGCAGCCGGAGAAACGAGTTCCCGTGTCACGCACGCAGATCGACGCCGATCCCCGGCTCCCGCTGACCCTCCGCAACGGCAGCGCGACCTTCCTCATCGCACTCGCCAGCCTGATGATGGCGAACCTCGCACCGTTCATCATCACCGCGCTCGGCAGCCTCGGCTTCGACCCCGTCGCCTCCGGCAACATCCTCACCTGGGCGCTGCTCGCCTCCGCCGTCGTCGGCCTCGGCACCGGCCGCATCGCCTCCGGCCGACTCCGCCGCCCGCTCGCCATCACCGGGCTCATCGTCGCCGTGGTCGCCTTCGGCGCCGCCGCGCTCGTGCCGTCATCGACGGTCATCGTCACCGGCCTCATCGTCGGCGGCGCAGGCGTCGGCGCGGCGATCTCGACATCGGGCGCCGCCATCGCGGCGCTGCGCAACCCGAATCGCATCTCCGCGACGAGCGGTCTCGTCAACCGAGCACTCATCACCGTGATCCTCGCGGTGATCCCCCTGATCGGCATCACCCAGGGCAGCGTGTTCGGCACGCTCGCACTGATCTCCCTCGTCGGGCTCGCACTCGCGGTGTGGCTGCCGAACGCGCCCGAGCACGCGGCGCCCGTCGACGTGACGCAGAGCCTGCAGATCGCCGAGCCCCGACGCATCACGCTCGCGGGCGTCGCGATCCTCTTCCTCTTCCCGATCTGGGGCACGAGCGAAGACGCGATCTGGACGATGGCCCCGGTACTCGGCGACGCGCTCGCCATCGGCGAGCAGTCGCTCGGTTTCACGCTGAGCCTCTCCGCCGCAGGCGGGATCCTCGGCATGCTGATCGCCGCGGTGATCGGCAACCGCTTCGGACGCGCCTGGCCCCTGACCATCGCGCTCGCGATCGGCGGGGTGCTCAAGATCTGGACCGGTCTCACGGCCGACCCCGCCACCTTCGCCGTGCTGATCATCGCGGTGAGCTCGATCTACGCCTTCGCCTTCGCCCTGTTCATCGCCACGGCAGCCGGCCTCGATGCCCGCGGCCGCTGGTCGGGGCCACTGCTCGGGGCCTACCTCGTCGGCTCCAGCTTCGCACCGCTCATCGGCGGCGTGCTCATCGAAGGTCTCGGCATCGGCCCGTTCACGCTCATCACCGGTATCGTCAGCTTCGTGGTGATCCTTCCGATGGTGTTCGTCGCTCGCGTATCGACCGGAGCCGAGCGCGCGCTCGCCCGCTCGGCGGCGCGCGCCGCCGAGCCCGTCCACTGAGCACCCAGCCCCAGCCGCCGAGCACCCAGGACTCGGCACCCAGCACCAGCACCAGCACCAGCACCGAAAGCGAGCCCCTCATGTCGGCCCCCACCACCGTCTACCGCAACGCCGTCGTCTTCACCGGACCGGCAGACCGCGCCCCGCTGGAGAGCTTCGCGGTCGCCGGCAACCGCTTCCTCGCCGTCGGCGACCTCGATACGGTGCGCGCCGCAGCCGGCCCCGACGCCCGTGAGATCGACCTCGCGGGATCCTTCGTCACCCCCGGGATCACCGAGGGCCACGCGCACATGCTCATGCTGGGTGAAGCGCTCGGCAAGGTCCAATTGCGCGACGCCGATTCCGTGGCCGAAGTGCAGCGCCGCTTGGCCGCCGCTCGCGAGGCGGACCCCGAAGCGATCAAGCTCACCGGAGTGAGCTGGCGCTTCGACATCTTCGCCGAGGGCGAGCGCCCCACCGCGGCGATGCTCGACGCCGTCGTAGCCGACGTGCCCGTCGTGCTCGACGCGAACGATTTGCACTCCGTCTGGGTGAACACGGCGGCACTCGACGCGATGGGCATCACCCGCGAGACGCCCGACCCGGTCGGCGGCGAGATCGTGCGCGATGCGGACGGCGACGCGACCGGCTTCCTGCTCGAGACCGCAGCGGTCAAGTACGCCTGGAGCTACCTGGAGACGATGTCGACCGATGCTGACCGCGACCGCTTCCTCGACAACGCATTCACCGCATATCTCGAGACCGGCGTCACCGGGGCGACGGAGATGTCGTTCGGCCACGCCGAACTCGCGACCTACGGCCGCCTCCTCGACCGCGACGGGCGGTTGCCCTTCCCCGTGAACGCGCACTGGCTGCTCACCGCATCGGGCGATCTCGACACCGACCTCGCCGAGATCGCAGAGGTCGCGCGGATCCGCGACGAGGTCGCCGAGAAGTACGGCGACCAGTGGCTGCGCATCGCGGGCGTGAAGTTCATTCTCGACGGCGTCATCGATGCCTGCACCGCCGCGATGCGGGCACCGTACGCGAACGGCGCGCTCCCCGGTCCGATCTGGGAGCGCGAATTCGCGCTGCCCGTCGCCGTCGCGGCAGACGCGGCCGGCCTGCAGTTCGCCCTCCACGCCATCGGCGACGAGGCGAGCACCATCGCGCTCGACATGGTCGCCGAAGCCGAACGCGTCAACGGCCCTCGCGCAGACCGCCGCTCGCGGGTGGAGCATCTCGAATACGTCGCCGACGACACCATTGCACGCATGGCCGAACTGGGAGTCACCGCCTCGATGCAGCCCGTGCACTGCGATCCCGCCGTGCTCGACAACTGGCAGGCGGTGCTCGGAGACGAGCGCGCCGTCACCGGGTTCCCCTGGCACAAGTTCCGCGAAGCCGGCGTGCGACTCGCCCTCGGCACCGACGCGCCGACCGCTCCGCACGAGGCGGCCGACAATCTGTTCATCGCGCTCACCGCGCAGTCGGTGCTCGAGCGCGATCGCGCGCCCTACCAGCCCGAGCGCGTCTTCACCCCGCCGCAGGCCCTCGAGGCCTTCACCGTCGGAACCGCGTACGCGACCGGACGCGACGACGAGCTCGGCAGCATCGTCCCGGGCTACCGCGCCAACTTCGTCGTCTGGGCGGCCAATCCCCTGGTCGAGGCCCCCGAACTGCTGCTCGGAGCTTCGGCGGTGCTCACCGTCGTCGACGGCGAGGTGGCGACGGCCGGCTGATCCTCGCATCAATAGACTGGTTCCGTCGTCGATCAGCCGAGGAGGCCCCAATGACGGAGCGCGAACACGCCGCAGCCCACCTCGATCTCGACGAGCTGGATCGCAAGCTCATCGCCGCGCTCCAGGTCGACGGCCGTACGCCCTTCAGCAGCCTCGCCCAGGATCTCGGCGTCTCCGCGTCGTCCGTGCGCTACCGGGTGCAGCGCCTGCAGGACAGCGGGCTCTTCCAGATCGTCGGCATCGCCAATCCGCTGAACATCGGATTCGACCGCCTCGCACTCATCGGCATCAAGTGCGAGGCGGGCACCGCGCCCGGGGTGTGCGAGGCGCTCGCAGCACTCCCCGAGACCAGCTACGTCGTGCTCACCAGCGGCGGTTTCGACGTGATGGTCGAGGTGGTGTGCCGCGACATCGAGCACTACACCGACCTCATGTTCAGCACCCTGCAGCAGGTGCCCGGCGTCGTCTCGACCGAGTCCTTCTTCGTGCTGAAGGCGCACAAGCTCGCGTACGGGTGGGGCGTCGGCGACGGCTCGTGACTCCGACGCGCGTTCAGCGCGCTCCCTGGCGCGGGCACCGACGAGACAGCAGAATGGGCAGATGAGCATCACGGGAGAGCGCGTCGAGTTCGACTTCGTCGACGCACACGGTGTCGAGATCCGCTGCTACGAGTGGCGCGCGGCCGAACCGGTCGGCGTCGTGCAGATCTCTCACGGCATCGGGGAGCACGCGCTGCGCTATGAGGCGTTCGCGCGCTTCCTCGCCGACATCGGGTTCACCGTCGTCGCCGACGACCACCGCGGGCACGGCGAGACGGGACGCCGCCAGCACGAGGGCGATCTCTCCCGACTGGGCCGGCTCGGGGTCGGCGGGCTCCTCGCCGCAGAAGCAGCGGTGCGCCGACTGGCCGAGATCGCCCGCGAGCGCCACCCCGGCCTGCCCCTCGTCGCCTTCGCGCACTCCTGGGGTTCGCTCATGGCCCAGCGCATCATGAACGAGCACCCGCGCACGTGGGACGCGGTGGTGCTCTCGGGCTCGGCGTTCCGCACCTTCCGCCACATGGAGAGCGGCAATCTCAACGCGAAGTGGGCCTCTCCCGAGGCCAACGGGTTCGAGTGGCTCAGCCGCGACGCCGCGGTCTCCGCGGCGTTCGCGAACGATCCCCTGTGCTTCGAAGCCGACATCCTGCGACTCTTCGGCGTCGCCGACGGCCTTCGCCTGTTCGGGAAGCCGGCATCCGGCCTCGCGCCTGACGTGCCGATCCTCATCGTCTCCGGATCGCACGATCCGCTGAGTCGCGGTGACGGCATCCGCCTGCTCGCCGATGCCTATCGGGCGAAGGGCGTGCGCGACGTGACCGTCAAGGTCTACGCCGACGCCCGGCACGAAATCTTGAACGAGACGAACCGCGACGAGGTGTTCGCCGACATCGCGACCTGGATCCAGGAGCGCGTCGCGAGCGACTGATCGCCGAAGCCGCAGTGTCGCTGCGCTCCGCGCGGGCGTACTCTGAAGTCATGAGCATGCACGGCGAGTACAAGGTTCCTGGCGGCAAGCTGGTCGTCGTCGATTTCGAGGTCGTCGACGATCGCATCACCGACTTCCGCCTCTCCGGCGACTTCTTCCTGGAACCCGATGATGCGCTCGGGTGCATCAACGAGGCGATCGAGGGGCACCACCCGAACGGCACGATCGAGGAGTTCTCGACCGCCATCCATCAGGCGCTCCCGAGCGAGGTGCACCTGCTCGGGTTCACGCCCGACTCGGTCGGGGTGGCGATCCGCCGCGCCGTCACCGGCGCCGCGCACTGGCGCGACTACGACTGGCAGATCGTGCACGAACCGCCCATCGCCCCCGTGCTGAACGCCGCGCTCGACGAGGTGCTCACCGCAGCCGTCGGCGAGGGGCTTCGTGGGCCGACCCTGCGCATCTGGGAGTGGAACGCCCCCGCCGTGTTCATCGGCAGCTTCCAGTCGGTGAAGAACGAGGTCGACGAGGAGCAGGCCGCGGCGCGCCACGCGCAGATCGTGCGCCGCATCTCGGGTGGGGGCGCCATGTACATGGAGCCGGAGGCCTGCATCACGTACGCGCTCTACGTCCCGGGAGAGCTCGTGCGGGGCATGAGCTTCGCCGACTCGTACGCGTACCTCGACGAATGGGTGCTCGAGGCGCTGAAGTCGCTCGGCATCGACGCGGTGTACAAGCCGCTCAACGACATCACGAGCCCCCAGGGCAAGATCGGCGGCGCGGCGCAGAAGCGCCTCGGGTCGGGCGCCGTGCTGCACCACGTGACCATGGCGTACGACATGGATGCCGAAGCCATGACGCAGGTGCTGCGCATCGGTCGCGAGAAGCTCTCCGACAAGGGAACCGCGAGCGCTGAGAAGCGCGTCGATCCGCTGCGAAGCCAGACCGGTCTGCCGCGCGAAGAGATCATCGAGCGCATGATCGAGGTCTTCAAGCGCCGGCACGGAGGCACCGATGGCGAGGTCACCGAGGGCGAGTGGGATGCCGCCGAGCGGCTGGTCGAGAAGAAGTTCTTGACGGAGGAGTGGATCCGCCGCGTGCCGTAGGGCGCCGCCCGTGCCGGGCAGTGCGCTAGCCCAGTGGGAGACGGGCGCGCACCGCGAATCCGCCGGCGTCGGTGGCGCCGGCGGTGACGGCGCCTCCGAGGGCTTCGACGCGTTCGCGCACCCCGGCGAGACCGAGCCCTGAGCCGGGGGCTGGGTGCTGCGCACGCGTCGCGTCCGCAGGCCCGTTCACCACCGCGACATCGAGCGCTTCGGCGTCGGATCGCACCGAGACGGTGATCTCAGACCCTGGCGCGTGTCGCATCGCGTTGCTGAGCGTCTCCTGCACCATCCGATACGCGGTCAGCCCGAGCGCCGGCGCGAGCGACGGCGAGGCGCTGCCCGACTCCTCAGGTCCCTCGACGACGAGGTCGACGCGCACCCCCGAGTGGCGGGTCGACTCGATGAGCGACGGGATATCCGCGATCGACGGCTGCGGGGCGAGCGGCGCATCGCGATCCTCATCGCCGGATCGCAACAGCGTGAGCAACCCGCGCATCTCGGCGAGTGCCTGCCGTGACGACCCGGCGATCGACGCGAATTCCCGTTCTGCGTCATCTCCGAGCGCCGGAAACCGGTACTTCGCCGTCGTCGCCTGCACGCTGATGACCGACATGCTGTGGGCGACCACGTCGTGCAGCTCACGCGCGATGCGGTTGCGCTCTTCGAGCGCCCGGCGCTGCGCGCTCAGCCCGGCGCTCATGCGGCGCTCCTCGCGGAGGGCGCCGCGGTTCGCGAGCCACTGCCGCCCGAGCACGCCTGCGACGAGCATCGCGCCCGACACCGCGGCCGAGACGATGAGATTGGCCCACCCCGCACCATCGATGCCGCCCGGCAGCGCGGCGATCGCACACGCCAGTTGCGGTGCGGCCCACGCGATCGCCGCCCACACCCAGTGGCGGCGCAGCGCGACGATCATCACGAGCGCGGCCTGCACGAGAAGCGCCATGACCGGCCACGGCCACGGCCACGAGAGCCCGGTCGCTGCGCTCGCCAGCACGGTCGATACCGCCGCGATCGACTGCAGCGCGATGCCCGCCGCCGGCCAGCGAACGACGAGCACCACGGCGAGCGCCTGCCCCACCGCGATGAGCATCGCGATCGCGACGTGGATGCCGTAGAGGGACGCGAGCACCGGCCAGCCGACCGCGACGGCGACGATCGCCACGAACGCCGCTGCGATCCACGACCAGTTCTCGGGAGACCACGACGATGCGGCGCTCGCCGGCGCCGTCGCCGGCGAGCGGTTCGGGGCACTCCCCGCTGGGAGCTCGACTGGTGGCCGCTCCCCCACCGGCACCGCTTGCCCGAGCGCTGCGGTCGTCACGAGCACGTCCAGGCGTGCGAGGCCGCGCAGCACCGCAGGCAGCAGCAGGATGAAGACGACGCCGACGACGAGATTGAATCCGGCGTTGACGAGGTGCGAGTGCGTGTACGTGCCGGGCTCGGCCCCGGTCGCGGATTCGATGGCGATCCCGGGGAAGGTCTGTTCGTGCGGCGGCAGGAAGATGCCCCACACCACGTAGGTGAGGCCGCCGAGCGCTGCCGCCGTCCACGCGATCACGAGCACCGCGCTCACGGTGCGCAGTGGAAATGCGATGAGCGTCTCGAAGACGAGATCCGCCCAGCGGCGCGGCTCGCCGAGCACGCGCAGCTGTCCGCGCAGACCCGGTGCGGGCGCCGCGTACTGCGCCGCGGGCAGCTGCCCGCCCCAGCGGCGCACCCGCGCCCGCGAAAGCTGCGCGGCAGCGGAGGCGGCGCGCAGCGTCAGCGGGAGCAGGAGAGCGCCGATCCACACGATCAGCGTTCCGATCGAGAGCAGTGCGAGCGGAACGAGCACGACGAACGCTGCGAGTGAGAGCAGGAAGCCCGGCACGATGAGGGCGTAATCGCGCCCCATGCCTGACAGCATGCGGGCAAAGCGTCGGGTGCTGCCCGATGAGTCGTTCACCATGTCAGCTTCTCCTATTCTGAGGTGCGACGCCAACGGCGTCGTGTCGTGTTGATGCGGCCGGTGCTGGTGCGAAGCCCGGGTGATGGTGCGCGATGAGCAGAATGCCCGCCGCCGCGGCCCCGCCGCTCGTCACCAGCCCGAGCAGAGCGATCGGTGGCAGCGGTGCGTATTCGCCGAGCAGCAGGACGCCGACCCCCACGGCTACGAGCGGATCGAGCACCGGCAGCCCCGCGAGCACCGTCTCGGGCGGTCCGCTCGCGTAGGCGGTCTGCACCAGCCAGAGACCGACGAGCGCGGCGGCTCCGAGAAGTGCGATGAGCGCCCACATCGCACCGGGGGCGATGGCGCGTGCGCCGTGATCGCCGAGCGTCCCCGCTCCGTTCCGATGCAGGATCGCGACGCCTTCGACCGCCACCACGTGCATTGCGGCTGCGACGGCGCCGTACATCATGCCGGCGGTCACCACGCGGGAGAGGTGACCCGCTCGGCTCACCGCGACGAGCCCCCCGGCCACGATGCCGGCGCCCAGCGCCACCGAGAGCTGCAGCACCTGAGCATCAGCGGGGTGCGCATCCCGGGTGAACCCGGCGCTGACGAGCACGAAGGCCACGACGGCGAGCACGGTGAGTGCGATGCCGGATGCCAGTCCGCGAGTGATCCGCAGCCCCGACGAACCTGCGCTGATGACGGCCGCGACGACGAGGGCGAGTGCGCCGACGGGCTGCACGACGGAGATCGGGGCGAGACCCAGCGCGACGACGTTGAGTGCGGTCGCGCCCACGATGACGGCGCCGCCGAGCAGCCAGAGCGGGGATCGCCACATCTGGAGGAGCCCGTCGGGGATCCGCGCGTTCGGGCGGGGCTGCGACGCCGGGTCGCGATGCATCGCGCCGAGCCGCACCGCGCGATGCTGCAGGTGCGTGCCGGCGGCCAGGCCGACGGCGCCGACTGCGGCGAGAAGCACAGGGAGGAGGACCATGCGGTTCACCGTACGAGCCGCTCACGCATCTGCGCGTCACCCTCAGGGGTCGACTCGGGTGGTACCTCCGGGTGATCCTCCCACTCGATCTTCTCGATACCATCGAGTTCATGGTGCCGTCAGACCGAGAAAATGCCCCCGTGCGGGTGGCGATCATCGACGATCAGGCGATGGTGCGCCAGGGGTTCGGCGCGCTGCTCGACGCGCAGCCCGACCTCATCGTCGTCGGCAGCGGGTCGGACGGCAGCGAGGCCGTGGAACTGGTGCGGCGATCGCGGCCCGACGTGATCCTCATGGATATTCGCATGCCCCAGATGAACGGTCTCGACGCGACCAGGGCGGTGCTCTCGATGCCCGGGCTCGATCACCCGCGGGTCATCATGCTGACCACCTTCGACGCCGACGAGTACGTCTTCTCGGCGCTGCAGGCCGGCGCGAGCGGGTTCCTGCTGAAAGACGCGACCGCGGAAGACCTCATCGCGGCCGTCCGCGTCGTCGCCGCGGGAAACGCGCTGCTCGCGCCCTCCATCACGAGCAAGCTGATCGCCGACTACGTCGCGCGCCCGGCGCCCCGCGACACCTCAGCGCTGCTCTCGCCGTTGACGGAGCGCGAGCTCGGAGTCATGAAGCTCGTCGCGGTGGGCAAGTCGAACAGCGAGATCGCGGAGCACCTGTTCCTCTCCGAGCAGACCGTGAAGACGCACGTGTCCCGGGTGCTCGGAAAGCTCGGATTGCGGGATCGCACGCAGGTCGTCATCGCCGCGTACGAATCGGGGCTCGTCGGCGTCGGGCGCTGATCCGCCTCACCCCGCAGTTCGGCCGGTTCACCCGCGCGAGTGACGCGGAGCGGGCCACCCCGCGTCTACCGTCTCTCCTTGTACCCGATGCAAGGAGCCACCGTGACACTCACCCACTCGCAGCCCGACCTGCTCGCGCTCGACGGCCCGGCCTCACCGCCGCCGGCCGCCCGACCGGCCTCGCCTGCGCGGCCAGCCTCGCACCGCGACCCCACCGTCGATGCGGTGCGCGCGGGCGCTCTGCTGATCGTCGTCGTGCTGCACGCCCTCATGGTCGGCGCGCAGATCGCACCGACCGGGGCGCTGCGCACGAGTGTCGCGCTTTCTGGCGAAGCCTGGTTCGTGCCGATGACGTGGGTGCTGCAGATCATGCCCCTCTTCTTCATCGCCGGCGGCTTCGCCTCACTGTCGCAGTGGCGGCGCATGCGCGAACGCGGTGCAAGCGCCGCCGAGTACGTCATCGCACGCACGCGCCGCCTGGCCGTGCCCGCGATCCTCATGATCGGATCGGTCGGCGGAGCACTGCTGCTCGCCCGAGCGCTCGGGGCGGACGCCGCCCTCATCGACGAGGCGAGCCTGCGGATCGGCCAGCCGCTGTGGTTCCTCGCGACCTACTTCGGAGTCACCGCGCTGGTGCCGGCGCTGGCGTGGCTCCACGACCGGATCCCGCTGATCACCGTGCTCGCGCTCGCCGTCGGCGTCATCATCGTCGACGTGGCGCATGCACGTCTCGGCGCGCCGGTCGGGTATCTCAACCTCGTGCTCGTCTGGCCGCTCATGCAGCAACTCGGATTCCTGATGCGCGACGGGCTGTCGTTCGCCGTGTGGCGCCGGCGGGGCCTGATCACCGGCCTGCTCGCGTCACTGGCGCTGCTGCTCGCGTTGATCGGGCGCGGATGGTCGCCCGACATGCTCGTGAATCTCAACCCGCCGACGACGGCGATCATGCTGCTCGGCACGGCGCAGTTCTTCGTGCTCCAACTGCTGCGCCCTCGACTCGACTCGCTCACCCGCGCGCCCCGCCTCACGCGCGTCATCTCACGGGCGAACGCCGTCGCAATGGGGGTGTATCTCTGGCACATGCCCGTCGTACTCGGCCTGGTCGCCCTCATGTGGAGCGCCGGCCTGCCCCTGCCTGCCCCGCACTCGGAGGCGTGGTGGGCGACGCGCCCGCTGTGGCTCCTCGTGATCGGGTGCTGCGTGCTGCCGGTGGCCGCCTGCATCGCACCGCTCGAGCAGCGGATAGTCGCGCGACTTCAGGCGACGGCTACGGCGACGGCGACGGGCTTCGGCAGCCGCGCCGGCATGCGGGGGATGCGCGGGATGCGGGGGATGCGGGGGATGCGGGGGATGCGCGGCTGGTCGGCGTCGCTCAGCGTGCTGTGCGGCATCGGCGGAACCGCCAGTGCACTGCTCGCCGGGATCGCCTCGCCCCTGCCCTACGCAGCCGCGCTCGCGCTCCTCGCACTCGGCCTCCACTTCGCCACGCTGCGCCCGCGCCCACGCCCGCGCCTCGTGACGCTTCGGTGAGAGATGCCGCTTCGGTGAGTCGGTTCGCGCCCGCAGCTGCGCACCGACGCGAGATCTCCTGCCGAAGCCGCCGGCGTCTTGCCGGGCGGGCCGCCGCTACGGCTCGAGAATCACCTTGCCCGTCGTGGCTCGCGACTCGAGCGCCTGATGCGCGGCAGCCGCCTCGGCCAGCGGGAACCGGGCGCCGATGCGGAAGTCGAGCTGGCCGGCCTCCATCGCTGCGAAGAGCTCGCGATAGCGCCACGCCCGCTCTTCAGCGGTGCGCACGAAGTGCCCCATCGAGGGTCGGGTGACCGACAGGGATCCCCCCGCGTTGAGGCGCTGCAGGTCGAAGGGCGGCACTGGGCCACTCGCCGCGCCGAAGAGCACGAGCTCGCCGCGCACGCGCAGCGCCGCCAGCGAATCGTCGAACGTACGCGCCCCGACTCCGTCGTAGACCACCGCGACGCCCTCCCCGTCGGTGAGCTCACGCGCCCGTGCCGAGAAGTCGTCGTAGTCGAAGACCTCGGCGGCCCCTGCACCGAGACTCAGCTCGCGCTTCTCGGCCGTCGAGACGGTCGTGAACACGCGCACCCCGCGCGCGACCAGCAGCTGGGTGAGCAGCAGGCCGACTCCACCGGCTCCTGCGTGCACGACCACCGTCTCCCCTGCCCGGGGCTGCGCGGCCGACGTGGCGAGATAGTGCGCGGTGATCCCCTGCAGCGGAATGGCCGCGGCGACGTCGGCCGCGATGCCCTCGGGCACGCGCACCGCTCGATCGGCCGGAACGACGAAGCGCTCGGCGTAGGTGCGCGAGGCCTCTGCTGTGGTGATCACGTCACCGGCTGTGTACCCCTCGACGCCGTCCCCGACCTCGAGCACCACGCCGGCGGCTTCTCCTCCGGGGGTGAAGGGGTACTCCACGGAGTAGATGCCCGATCGCTGGTAGGTTTCGATGAAGTTCACGCCGACGGCGCGGGTCTGCACGAGCAGCTCGCCCGCCCCGGGCGCGGGGCTCTCGACCTCGGTGAATCGCAGCAGCTCTGGGCCGCCGGCCTCGGCAACGGTGATCGCGCGCATCTTCGTCATGATTTCAGCCTACGGCGATCGCTCGATCAGCGCTGCCGGAAACTCGCGCTCGCTGCGAGGGTAAGCGGGCGAACGCGTGTTCCTATTCCCGAGCGGGATCGCCTTCGCCATCGCCCCGTTCAAACGCCTCGACGACCTCGGGGCCATCAGTGTCGTCGGGCATTGGCTCGGTGTCCCGAAATGGCTCCGCGTGCGGGTACCCGTGCCCTTGAACAGTGCCGCTCGTTTCGTGTTTCATCTCCTCGTCGAGTTCGGGTCCATGCTTCGAACTGCCCCGCTCAGTGCCGTTCATCTCTGTTCCTCCCGTTGAGCTACTTCATTCGCATTCCTGTCAGGGCGGCGACCTCTCGGCTGTGTCGTGCAGCCGGGCGAAGATCGATGTCTTCACCCGGCTCACCGCGATCGCAGCAGGTGCGTTGCGGTTCGCGAAGTCACCGCATCGACAAGCCTGAGCAGCTTCTCCCGATGCTGCGATGGCCTTGAAACGGCCGCGCATCTCTCTTACTCTGCGCGCCACCATGGCAGCGCGAAGCACGAATGCCCGGGAGATCTCGCTTCTCAAGTCTCGGGCCGCTCCACGTGCGTGTTCGTGCGCGGCACGCAGGACGCCGGTTATTCAACCCCCTCGCGCCTGACAAGATCCGCTGAAATGGTAGGTCCCCCAGTAACCACGGGACGCGATCAGGAGCAAAGGAGTATACGAATGAGCGACCACTTCTCCGCAGAAGTACCGGAAGCCGACGCCCTGGAGCAGAACCGGAACGCGGGGTTCGACTATGAACCAGCTTCTGAAGACGTTCTTTCCACGTCATCTGAAGCGGACACGGCAGATGCGCTTGAGCAGTCGATCACGGTGGAGCTTGATGACGACGATGCGTCGTCGGTCGAGACGTATCGTGACTGAGACACGACAGAGCTACCCAGCATCGACGCAGAAACGTGGAAAGCAGCAGGAGGACAGCGCGATGAGCCAATTGACGGTGACGACCAAGTCGAAGAACGGCCAGTGGGTGAACGAAGTGGAAGGCGCCCCTCATCTCTCGAGGAGTTTCCGGGACAAAGAAGAAGCTGTACAGGCTGCCCGTGAATTCGCCGCCGCGCACGATCGCGAGCATCGGATCGAAGAATCGGATCCGACGGGGGCGATTACGGATCCGGATCCCGCGTCATCACCTGAGGCGGAGTCGGCGGACCCCAACCCACAGGTACCCTTTTCGGAGCCGGGCTAACCGCAGCCTGGACGGGCGTACCCGACCGCCGTCTCATCGATCCGCGGTAAGCTCGGGCGGCTGACCGCCGCCGAAATCCTCGAAGATCAGAATGGTGCGGGTGTTGCGCACACACCGAATCGACTGAATGTCCTCGAGCACCACGCGCCGCAGGTGGCTGTTGTCGGCAGCGCGCACGAGCAGCAGTACGTCGAAGTCGCCGCCGACGAGCGCGATGTGCTCGACTTCCGCGATCTCGCCGAGCCGGGCGCGCACCTCCTGCCATCCGGTCTGGTCGATCAGCAGCGTCACGTAGGCCGAGGCGTGAGCCCCAGCGCGCACCGGGTCGGTACGCACCGTGAAGTTCATGATGACGCCGCTGTCGACGAGCTTGCGCACGCGGGCATGCGCTCCTGCGCGCGAGATGTGCACCGCCTCGGCGAGCGCGGTCATGGAGATTCTGGCATCGTTCCTGAGCACTGCCAGGATCGCTCGATCGGTGTCGTCTACCTGCATGTCTGCTCCCTTGGAGACCGGCTCGTCGCCTGATACAGATATCCAGTATTCAGGCTGTTCTGCAATCAAACATACAGAAGTCGGGCGAAATCGTGCACAGGCGCGTGAATTGCGAGCACAATAGGCGACACATTGACGGACGGATTCAAGGAGGAACCGTGTCCCGATCAGCAGACGCGCTGTTGCCGCGCGACATCCCCGTGCAACTGATCGACGCCGCGGGCGTCGTCCAGCCCGACCCCGAGTTCGCCCTGCCCGATCGCGAGACGCTGCGACGCGCCTACGCGGGGCTCGTGAACGGCCGCCGCATCAACGATCAGTGCAATGCGCTCGTGCGCCAGGGCCGGCTGGCCGTCTACCCGGCATCGACCGGCCAGGAGGCCTGCCAGATCGCGGCGGCGCTGTGCCTCGAGCGCGGCGACTGGCTGTTCCCGACCTATCGGGATTCGGTCGCGGTGATCGCTCGCGGCGTCGAGCCGGCGAATGCGATGGTCCTGCTGCGCGGAGACTGGCACTCGGGCTACGACCCGACCGAGTACGGGATCGCGCCGCAGGCGACTCCGCTCGCGACGCAGCTGCTCCACGCGGTCGGCTTCGCGCACGCCGCTCGGCTCCGGGGCGAAGACACCGTGGTGCTCGCGATGTGCGGCGACGGCGCCACGAGCGAGGGCGACTTCCACGAGGCGATGAACTTCGCCGCCGTCTTCCACCTCCCGGTCGTCTTCTTCGTGCAGAACAACGAGTTCGCCATCTCGGTGCCGCTCTCACGGCAGACCGCGGCGGCGTCTCTCGCGCACAAGGCCATCGGATACGGAATGCCCGGCGAGCGCGTCGACGGGAACGACGTCGCCGCGCTGCTCGCCGTGCTCGGAGCGGCCGTCGATCGAGCCCGTTCCGGTCAGGGCCCGAGCTTCATCGAAGCCCACACGTACCGCATGCTCGCGCACACCAACGCCGACGACGACACCCGTTACCGCGACCGCGAGGAGGTGCAGGCGTGGGTCGGACGGGATCCGCTCACCCGCCTGCGCAGCCACCTCCGCGAGTCAGGCGCCCTGACCGAGGCCGACGAGTCGGAGCTCGCCGCTGCCGCGGAGGAGATCGCGAGCGAACTGCGATACGCGATGAACGCGGACCCGGAATTGAACCCCGAGGACCTCTTCACCCACGTCTTCGCGCAGCGACCCGAGATGCTCGACGCGCAGTGGGACGCGCTGCGCGACGAGATCGAGCGCACGGAGGTCGAGTCATGAGCACCACGATGGCGCACGGCGCCGCTCCGGCCGGAACGCCCGCCGGCGCTGCGCCAGCCGCTCGCGACGCCGAAGCAGGGGCGACGACGGTCGAGACGCTGACGATGGCGAGCGCCCTCAACCTCGCCCTCGCCGACGCTCTCGCGAGCGATGACCGCGTCGTCGTCTTCGGCGAGGATGTGGGAGCGCTCGGCGGCGTCTTCCGCATCACCGACGGCCTGACCGCGCGATTCGGCGAAGACCGCTGCTTCGACACACCCCTTGCCGAGTCGGGCATCGTCGGCACTGCGGTCGGAATGGCGATGAACGGTCTCGCCCCGGTCGTCGAGATGCAATTCGACGCCTTCGCGCTGCCTGCGTTCGAGCAGGTGGTGAGTCACGTCGCGAAACTGGGCAATCGCACCCGCGGCGATCTCCGCATGCCGATGGTGATCCGCATCCCGTACGGCGGCGGGATCGGCGGTGTCGAGCATCACTGCGACTCCTCCGAGGCCTACTACGCTCACACGCCCGGGCTCACGGTGGTGTCCCCGTCGACGCCGCAGGACGCATATTCGCTCCTGCGCGCGGCGATCGCCTCCCCGGATCCCGTGGTCTTCATGGAGCCGAAGAAGCTCTACTGGTCGACCGGGCCGGTCGATACGTCGATCGCCGCCGATCTGCGCCGCGCCCGCGTCGTGCGGCCGGGCAGCGACGTGACGCTCATCAGCTACGGCCCGTCCGTTCCGATCGCCCTCGAGGCAGCCGAGGTCGCGGAAGCGGAGGGGCGCAGCGTCGAGGTGGTCGATGTGCGCACCCTGACACCGTTCGACGATCGCACCGTGATGGAGTCGGTGCGGCGCACCGGCCGCGCTGTGGTCATCGCCGAGGCTCCGGGCTTCGCCAGTGTCGCGTCGGAGATCCAAGCCCGCGTGTTCGAGCAGTGCTTCGAGTACCTGGAGGCGCCCGTGCGGCGCGTGACCGGATTCGACACCCCGTTCGCCTCACCGAAGTTCGAGCACTGGTACCTGCCCGACGCCGAGCGCGTACTCGACGCCATCGAAACCCTGCACTGGGAGGATCAGTGATGAGCACGCGCGTCTTCAACCTGCCAGACCTCGGCGAGGGCCTCACGGAAGCCGCGCTCGTGCGCTGGATGGTCTCCGTCGGCGACACCGTCAGCATCGACCAGCCCATCGCGGAGGTCGAGACGGCCAAGAGCATCGTCGAGCTGCCCTCGCCCTACGCCGGCGTGGTCGTGCAGCTGCACGGCGCCGAGGGCGATGCACTGCTGACCGGCTCCCCGGTGCTCGAGGTGCTCGATGAGCGGGCGCCCGAAGCCGCTGAGCCCGCGGTCGGCTCGCCCGAGTCACCCGGAGCGCCTCCGTCGCCGGACGAGGAGCGCGAGGCCTACCGTCACGAGGAACGGGCGGGATCCGGCAACGTGCTGATCGGTTACGGCACTGGCCGCGGGCCCGCGAAGGGCCGTCGCCGCCGGGCCAGGGGCGGCATCGGCGGGGGGCGCAGCGGCGCCACCTCGACTCCCGCCCTGGTGCACGAAGCCCCCGCCCCGGTGCGGATCAGCGACGCACCGCGCCGCACGGTCGCCGTGCGGTCTCCGATCGTGCGGCGTCTCGCCCGGGAGCTCGGGGTCGACCCGCACCGCGTGCGGGCGACGGGGAGCGATGGCGCGATCACTCGCGCCGACGTGCTGCGCGCTGCGGATGCGCCTCGCGCAGATGCTTCCGAGGGCACTCAGCAGGATCCCGTCACCGCAGGCGCGCACACATCGCCGCTGCCGGTGGCCCGCGTCGAGCGCTTCAGCCCGCTCCGGCGCGTCGTCAGCGAGACGCTCTCGCGCAGCAGGGCCGAGATTCCCGAAGCGACGGTGTGGGTCGACGTCGATCTCACCGAGCTCTGGGAGCTGCGCCCGCTCATGGCGGCGGACGGCGAGCGGCCGCCATCGCTCACGGCGATCCTCGCCCGCTACACGCTGCTCGCGCTGCAGCAGTACCCGATTCTCGCGAGCCGCCTGGCGCCGACCGGTGACGCGATCGAGATCTACGAGGGCGCGAACCTGGGCATCGCCGTCGACACGAGCCGCGGGCTGATGGTTCCGGTGATGCGCGATGCGCACGCGATGTCGATCGCCGAGCTCGACCGCGAGCTGCGGTCGCTCAGTGCGACCGCGCGCGACGGGCGCACGCCCCCTGAGCAGCTCAGAGGCTCCACGTTCACGTTGAACAACTACGGCGGCCTCGGGGTCGACGGCTCCGCCGCGATCATCAACCACCCCGAGGTCGCGATGCTCGGGATCGGGCGCGTGCTCGAGCGTGCCTGGGTGGTCGACGGCCGCGTCCAGGCGCGGCGCATCGCCCAGCTCTCGCTCGTCTTCGACCATCGCGTCTGCGACGGCGGCTACGCGGCTGGCTTCCTGCGCGCGGTGGTTGATCTGCTTGAGCACCCCATGCGCGCCTACCCCGCGGTGTGAGGCCACTACCAGCTGGTGACGGCGCGCACCCGAACCTCTTGTACTGACGCACACGGGCAAAGCACTGAGTGTCAGGGGCAGGGCGCTGTTTCTTCGGGCAAGGGCACTGATTCGCGGGCCGGAGCACTGACGAAGACGGTTCACGGCGTCCCTCCTGGCTAACGTGTCGCTCATCGCTTGCGACGCGTTCAGCTCAGATTGGCAGCCATATGAAGTTCGATGTTGATGAGATCAAGAGAGCAGCAAATCGTTTGACTCACGCCTTCGCCGAAGTGAGGAATTCCGGATACGTCTCGTGTTCGGACTGCGGCAGTGGTGTCGTCGCCGACACACTTCAGTTGTTCGTCGACGAATTCTCACAGTCGGTTCAAGCCGAGAAGGAGCGTGCGCGGAGCACCGCCGAGTCCATGCATGAGTGCGCTGACGATGTCAATCAGGTTGAGACGGCTCATGTGCAAGAGATCCGTCGTTACTTGGCGATGATGAGCTGAACGATGAGCACGCAATGGACAGACGAAGATCCGGGCGCGGGCTCGACAGCGTCACTGGAAAATCTTGCTTCGAAGTTCTCGTCGATGAGTGCAGAATTGGAAATGGGTCGAGGTGATGTCGCCAATAGTCTCGAAGTGTTTTCCGATTACTGGTCTGGGCTCGCGGCATCGGCGGCTCAAGAGCGAGTCAGCGCAATACAGGTTCGCGCCGAGACGCTCGAAGAGGCTGCTGCTGCGGCAAAGCGAGCTCTGAACGCATACATCGATGAATTGGAAGCGATACAACCGCTTGCGAACGATCAGATCGCCATACGCGAGCATGCAAAGGAACAGGTTAGAGAGATCGCGTTCGAGTTGAGCGCCTTATCGGTCACTGGGGACCATTTCCAAGATACAGAGAAGCGGAATGATCTCGAAATGCGACTCAGAGAAGCTCGCGATTCTGAGGAACACGCCGTGGGCCGCGTGCTCGATCTTGCGAAGCGCCGTCAAGCCGGCGATCACGCGCTCCTGGAGACCCTGCGGGCAGTGCTCGCGGACGGCTGGGATCTTCCAACAGGGGCTTTCCCGTCAGATCGCTCCTGGGAGCAGCAGGTTTTCTATGAGTACGATATGGGGCACTCCTTAGGGGTGAGCACGGACGAGTACACCGCTCAGGAGCTGATGGATCTATTCAAGAAGCACCCGACAGAGATCTTCCCGTTTGTGGTCACCGGCGACTCGGCAGAGTTTCGGGATGGCGCGGTATTTGAACTCTCGGAGACCCTGTTCTTCTTCAAGGTGGAATTGACACCGGCAGAGTTGTGGTAAATACGACGGATACCAGCGTCAAGTTCACGGTCATTTCCGACAACTACTTCGACGGCCCAGGGTCCACCATCGAATTCTCGATCGTGGAGAAAGGTGGGCAGTTCGCGCTGCGGAAAGTTGCAAACGCCGAGAAAGCACAAGCCGGGGTGGCGCAGCTGGCCCCGGGCGGTGCCTACCTTTCATGGTCACTACAAGCGGCTGATTTCAAGAATGTGATCAGAAAGTACGGCGCAGGTAACCAATGACTCGAAACTCGACACTCTCCCTGGTTTGCTTCGGCCCACTCGTGTGCAGTGCACCGTTCGTGCTCTATGCGGTGATCTCCGCACTACTCGAACCGGACCGATTCGGTCTTGCGATGTATTGGGGTTTCGGGCTGCTGGTTCTTCCAAGCGTTGCAGTGGGATTCTTCACTGGGCTGATCGGGTATGGCTGCAGTGCAGCGGCGCGGCGATCGCTGCATTGGGATCTTCCCATACCCCATGCGCTCATCGTCGGGGCGGGGAGTGGCGCATTCGGCGCGGTTCCGGTCGGCTTTCTGGTGTCTGTCACGAAGCTTGGTCTCGATCTACCCATGGCGATCCTGGCGAGCGGGATCTACGTGTTCGTCGTCTTCACCGGATACGTCCTTCTCTGGGAACGACGCGCACGGCGACCGCACGGCTCGGACGGGAATCACCCCTGATCAAGTGTTTCGGAGCCTATTTCTGTCTCTCGTGCTCGCGGGCTGCGTCTCCGTCGGCTCGCCCTTCCTCGCGTGGTGCGTCCTGTATCGTCTTATCGATTCCGACGCTTGGTGGGGTATCGGTTGGATGCTGATCCTGTTCATCGCTCCAAGCACCTGAATCGGGGTGTACTCGGGATTGGCTGCGTACGCGTGCGACCATTGGGTGCGCCATTCGTTTCACTGGGACGCCCCACAACCCCGCGCCCTCATCGTCGGGGCGGGAAGCGGAATATTCGGAGCGGTTCCGCTCGGCTTCCTCGTGTCAAACACGGGGCTCGGGCTCAGTCTTGCCCTGTCCATCCTCGTGAGCGCGATCTACGTGTTCGTCATGTTCGCCGGATACGTCCTGCTCTGGGAACGACGTGCGCGGCGCCGGAATGACGCGGATCAGGCGTCGCCCGACCCGCTCGCTCCAGGGGACGCTCCACACGAGCCGATCGATACGACCGAGCCCGCGGGGTTCCCCACCCACTTCGACCGCACCGAGAATCTCATGGAATCGGCGAGTCGAGACGAGAGGAATTCCTCTCCGTACTGGCCGCGAAGCCTCTTCCTCTCTCTCGCTCTCGCAGGTTATGCGTCAGTCGGTTCGCCTTTTCTGGTGTGGTATCTCATCGAACTCGTTCTGGTTCCCGATTCCAGAGAAGCGGTCGGCTTGATGCTCTTCATGTACATCATTCCCAGCGCTTTTCTCGGCTTGTTCACGGGCGTCGCGGCGTACTCCACTGACCGATGGTCGCGTCGAAGATACCGCCGCTTTCCCCGCGCCCTCTTCGTCGGGTCGGGTAGCGGCGTCATCGGAGCGGCTCCGCTCGGTCTGCTCGTGTCATCGACAGCTCGCGGTCTTGCCCTGACGCCCGCGATTCTCGGGAGCGCGATCTACGTGTTCGTCGTGTTCACAGGATACGTTCTGCTCTGGGAACGACGCGCGCCGCGACGCCACGGCTCGGACGGGTGACACCTGCCCCTGACCGCATCGCGGCCCGACGGGATCGCTTCCCGCCGGGCCGTGGTGCGCCGGTCGCCGGCTAGACCGTCACGACCTCGTTCGAGCGCGTGTTCAGCGCGACGCCCTTCGGCTCCTTCACGAGCGACACGGCCACGAGTGAGACGATCGTCACGCCGAGGATGTACAGGCCGATCGTCCACGACGCTCCCGTGGCGCCGAACACGAGATCGGCGATGAGCGGAGCGAACGCACCGCCGAAGATCGCGCCGATCGCGTACCCGATGGAGACCCCGGAGTAGCGCACGTCGGCGGGGAACATCTCGGCGTAGAGCGCGGCCTGCGGGCCGTAGGAGAGTCCGAGCCCGACGGTCATCAGGAACAGGGCGAGGAGGTACATGAAGATGTTGCCGGTGTCGATGAGGAACCACATCGGCACGGCCCAGATACCCAGCAGCACGTACCCGATCTGGAAGGTGCGAACGCGCCCGATGCGGTCGGAGACGATGCCGCCGAACAGGGTGAACGCGAGCCACCCGAAGGAGGCCAGTGTGGTGGCGAGCAGCACCGGGGGCCGCTCGAGGCCGAGCCCGCCCTCGGCTTCCGGCCGCGTCGCATACGCCGAGAAGAAGGCGATGAGCAGGTAGCCGGCCGCGTTGTTCGCGATGAAGATGAGTGCGGCGAGCACCACCTCCTTCGCGTGCTTCGAGAAGAGCGTCTTCAGCGGTGCGGCAGATTCGCCCTTGCGCTCCTGCAGCTCCTTGAAGACCGGGGACTCCTCGACGGCGCGGCGGATGAAGTAGCCGACGAGGATCAGCACGATGGAGAAGAGGAACGGGAGGCGCCAGCCCCAGGTCAGGAACTGCTCCTCGGTCAGCGTCGTGGTGATGACCCACATGGTCGCGGTCGCGAGGATCATGCCGAGCGGCACGCCGATCTGCGGGTACGCGCCGAAGAAGCCGCGCTTGTTCTCGGGCGCGTGCTCGACCGACATGAGGGCGGCCCCGCCCCACTCGCCGCCGGCCGAGAAGCCCTGCAGCACGCGGAGCAGCACGAGCAGCACCGGCGCCGCGACGCCGATCTGGGCGTAGGTCGGCAGCACGCCGATCAGGGCGGTGGCGAGCCCCATCAGAATGAGCGTGAGCACGAGCATGCGCTTGCGCCCGAGCCGGTCGCCGAGGTGCCCGGCGACGATGGCGCCGAGGGGGCGGAACAGGAAGGAGATGCCGAGGGACGCCCAGGCGACGATCTGGCCGACCGTCTCACCCGCGGGGGCGAAGTAGAGCGTCGCGAAGACGGCGCCCGCCGCCTGCGCGTAGATGAAGAAGTCGTACCACTCGATGGTGGTACCGACGACGGTGCCCGCGAGCACCTTGCGCCGTTCCGCCTGCTTGGCAGCAGCAGTCATGGTCATGTGAACTCCGTTGTTCGTATGGACGGCCAAGTTACCGACCGTTCGGCCAGTAATAGAGCGTACACGAATACGACCCATCGCATGCATGATGGGAGCATGTTCGAGAACTTCGCCGTCGAAGACATCGCGACGAATGAGGCGACCATCCACGTGCGGCACGGCGGCGACGGGCCGCCGGTCCTGCTCCTCCACGGGCATCCGCGCACTGGGGCCACCTGGCACAGCGTCGCCCCCAGGCTCGTCGACGCCGGGTATTCGGTGATCTGCCCGGATCTCAGGGGGTACGGCCGATCGCGGGGACCGGATCCGACCGAGGATCACAGCGCTCGCTCGAAACGCTCGATGGCCGGGGATCTGACGCAGCTCATGACGGTCCTCGGTCACGATCGTTTCCACCTCGTCGGACACGACCGCGGCAGCTACGTCGCGCTCCGCCTCGCGCTCGACCACGGAGAACGAGTCGATCATCTGGCGCTGCTGGATTGCATTCCGATCAGCGAGCACCTCGCTCGCGCAGATGCTCGGTTCGCCGCGCTGTGGTGGCACTGGTTCTTCTACGCTCAGCCCGAGACTCCCGAGCGCGTCATCAACGCCGACCCCGAGAGCTGGTACGGCGCGGACCCGGAGCGCATGGGTGCTGAGAACCATGCGGAATGGTTGGCGGCGATCCGCACCCCAGGTGTCGTGCGGGCGATGCTCGAGGACTATCGCGCCGGACTCACGATCGATCGCGCCCATGAGGAGGCCGACCGCGCCGCTCGCCGTCGGCTCTCGATGCCGGTACTGGCGCTGTGGTCGGAGCAAGACGACCTCGAACAGCTCTACGGCGACCCGCTCGCGATCTGGCGAGACTGGGCGGTCGATGTACGAGGGCACGGCATCGACTCGGGTCATCACGTGGCCGAGGAAGCGCCTGCGCCCCTGAGCCAAGCGCTCATCGACTTCTTCCCCACCCGCAACGCGGAAACACCCGATCGCTGAGGGCGGGTACGGATCAGGGGCGGCCGGGCTCTCGGCCGGGCGCCCCTGTCAGATGCGTCTCTTACAGCGCGCGACGGCGCCGTGAGAGGAGCAGCAGCACCCCACCGGCCACGAGCCCGGCTGCGAGCAGAGCACCGGTGAGCAACTCACCGCCGGTCACCGCGAGCCCGGGGGCGACCCCGATCTCGTTCTCGAGATCGACGAGCGCCTGAGCACCCGCGTCTCCCGTGACGGTGAGCACGATCCGCTCGCCCGCTCCGTCGATCGACGCACCCGCCGACTCGGTCGACCAGTCGGCTCCGACCCAGCTGACGGCTGCGGGCAGATCCGCCGCCGTTTCAGTGAATGTCACCTCAGTGCCGAGCGGCAGCCTGTCGAGCACCGTCGGCTCGCCGGCGACGAGCTCGAGCTCGACGCGCTGGGGTTCACCCATCAGGTCGGTCCAGCTCGCGCTCACCGGGTACACGGTGTCCGCGGGCACCTGCGATGCACCGTCGCCCGTGAGCGACTTGGTCACCGAGAGGCTTCCGAGCTTCGGCGTCACCGTGTTGATCAGGTCGACGGCCAGCGTCTGCGCGGCCCCGATGGTGAGGGTGGCGGTGCCGTCGTCGTGCACGACGAGTCCATCCATCTCCCATTCGGGAGCGTTCCAGCTGAACGCATCTGCGTCATCGGAGGCAGCCTCGGAGAGCGTCACCTCCGTGCCGTGCGGAAGGCTCCCGTCGAACTGCACCGGAGTGCCGTCGGTCGGGATCGCGAGCTCTGCCGAGTGCGGCTCACCGGCCTCGAACCACGAAGCGGTGACCGCGACGGACTCGGGGACGCCCGCCGCTTCGAGCTCGACGCCGTCGACATGCTTCGCCACGGAGAAGGTGCCCGGAGCCCACGTCGCCTCGTTCACCACGGTGACCAGGGTCATCTCGCCCTGCTGATCCGAGACCACGATCTCGGCGCTGCCGTCACCGTTGTCCGTCACCCGGTCGCCGGAGATGGCGATCGCGTCCCAGATGACGGTGTCGATGCCGGGGCGGTCGCCCTCGGTGATCGTGACGACGGTGCCAGCGGGAAGGTCGACTCCCAGCGGGGTCGGTTCGACCGCGTTGATCGTGAGGTCCTTCGACTGTTCACCGTCTGCGTCGGTCCACGTCGCGGTGACCGGGAACTGCGTCTCGGGATCGACCTCTCCCGCTGCCGCGCCTCCGATTCCCTTGAGCAGGCTGATGCCGGCGACTGACGTCGCAGCGTGGTTCTCCAAGAACACCTGCGCAGTCGCGTCGCGTCCGATCGTCACGGTCGCCGACTCTTCGGTCACGACGACGCCGTCACCGGACCAGACGGGTGCCCCCCACGCAATGCCAGAAGCATCTTCGAGCGGAGTCTCCATCAACTCGACCTGCGTGCCGACCAGCAACTGCTCGCCGAATTCGACGGGCGTGCCATCGGTCGGCACCGTGAGGGTCTTCGAGCCGGGTACGCCCTCCTGCTCCCAGACCGCGGTGACTGTCACCGCATCGGGCACGGCCGGATTATCAGCCTCGGCGCCGGTCACGTTCTTCACGATCGAGAACGTTCCCACGGTCCGCTCGACGCTGTTCGTCAGCGTGACGACCGCTGGAGCCGTTGCGTGGTCGCCGGTGATCGTGATGCTCTCCGGGGAGAAGACCGGGTCGCCCCAGGTGAACCGGTCATCGTCGACCGGGCGCGCTTCGCTCAACGCGACCGTCGCACCGATCGGCAGATCATCGATGAGCACGGGTGCTCCGGCCCGCACGGTGACCGTGCGATCCGCCTGCTTCGGGAACCCTTCGCCCAGCGCGGTCGTATCGATCGCCGCGGTCACTTCGTAGGCGCGATCCGTGTCGACCTGGCTCGCCGCCCCGCCTGCGATCTGCTTCACCAGCGACACCGCGCCGAGCTGCGCCTCATTCGTGAGGTCGACGGTGACGTTGCTGCCCGGTGTCAGTGCTGCGACGGCGGTCTTCCCGCCGTCACCCACGGTGACGGCTTCGCCCTCCGCGAATACGGGATCACCGAACACGACGCCGGGGATCGCCGGGAAGGTCGGTTCTGACAGCGCCACCGTCCAGCCGAGGCCGCGCGAGTTCGGGCCGCTGATCCGATCGCCGTTCAACGGCACCTGGAGGTCGTACTCGAGCTGCATCTGGCCCTGCGGATCGATCTCCTGCACGTGCACGGTGAACATCGTGCCCTCGGGAACGAATGCTGCTCCCGCAGTGTCGGCGAGGGTCTTGCTGATCCCCACCGAACCGCGTGAGACGCCCTGACCCGTGCCGCTGCCGCGATTGCTCTGCGTCACCGACTTCTCATACGTCTTCCCAGCGACCTCGGCGGAGTTGCCGTACGAGGTGCCCGGCGCGTCCATGCCACCGCTCGAGGTGCACGACGTGTAGCTGATCACGTACTGGTACTCGGCGCTGAACCCAGTCGCCTGGCTCCCACCGGGCTGCGCCAGCGTCGGGCGCGGGATCGCGAGCGTGATCACCCCATCCTCGTGCGACGCGGTCACGGAGTCGGTGAGATCGACAGTCGCGAGCCCCCCGTTTCCGACCTGGTCGCGAGCTTCGACCTTCAGGCCGAGCTGCGAAGCCAACCCGCTCGTGGGATCACCGGCGACGCACACTTCGTGCGCACCGGAGAGGGTGTCCGTGACGACGAGGTCGCTGTCCACCGCCGAGAGCCGCTCGCCCGGGACGGTGATGTTCCAGTTCATGGTCGTCTGCGGGAGGTGCTCGACGCCGTCGAGCGTGACCGACCTGCCGTTGATGGCGCCGTTCTTGCCCTCGGATCGTCCGGGGACCCTGGTCTCGGTGCCGGCGACCTGACCGTCGACCTCTACCTGGTTGGTGTACGCGGTGCCGCCTGCTGGCAGCCCGTCCTGACTCACGCACGTCGAGTAGGTGATGACGTACCGGTAGTCCGAGGCCTTGAAGGAGAATGCCGGATCGGAGATGTCGAAATCGATCGCGAATGCCTGCGCCGAGGAAGACGTCACAGTCGGGGCGAGCATTCCGGTGACGTCGCGCTGGAGCTGATTGCTCGGGCCGTAGCGCTCGGTGATCCGGATCCCGCTGATCGTGTCGCTGCACACCTCGTGCCCGGCTCCGAGCTGTTCGCTGAACACGAAGCCGTCCTTGCCCAGCAGCTGGTCGCCCGGCACGCTCACCGTCCAAGCGATCTTTCCGTTGCGCTCTCCACCGCCGAGCACCGTGCCCGACTTGGTGAGCGACCCCTGCCACGGTCGCGGATGCAGCCCGATGATGCCAGAGGACTCGCCCCACACATCGATGCTGGCCTCGTTCGTGTACTCGGTGCTCTCGGGGTCGATCTGCCCGTCGGGCGTGCAGGTGTCGTAGGTGATGCGGTACGTCACGTCGGGATCGAAGCCGCCTTCGGGAGCAGTGAGCTTGATCGTGAAGTGCTGCGCATCCGCGCCCGGCACGATCTCGGCGACGCTCGTCACGTCGGCGACGGCACTGCCTCGCACCGTCTCCACCTTCATGTTCGACGGCGTGCACAGCGCGTGCCCCGCTCCGAGCGTGTCGGCGACGTTGATGACGTCGTGGGCCTGCATGCGCGAGCCCGGGAGGTCGATCGTCCATTTCATGGACCAGTTGTTGGCGTTCATCTCGCCCGTCTTGCTCCAGGTGTCCGGAATCTCGATGCCGTCATCGATTCCGCCGCCACCGGGCAGCTCGACGGGGACGTCCTGCCCGTTGAGGTCGAAGACGAGGGCTTGCTCGTCCGTCGCCTCCACTGCCGTGACGTCGAATGCGAACTCGCCGCTGACGAGCTCGGGATACAGCGCGACTTCCTCGGTGAGCGTGCACGTGACGATCCCCGTCGACGCGTCCGCGAGACACGTCGCCCAATCGACGACCTCTCCCGTTTCCGTCGGCCCGCTCAGCGAGAACGGCACGTTGGCCGGGATCCGCAGTTCTTTGGGAAGGCCGATCGTGAAGACGTCTCCCGGCTGCGGGTCCGCCGCGGCCGCATCCCAGCTGCCCGTGACCGACACCGTGTCGCCGACGACCAACTGTCCGCCGGGCCCGCTTCCCGCGCCGATCACCACTTTCGTGACGGCGATCTCGGGGTTCGGAGCGGCGTTCGCCGCCGCGGGAATCGTCAGCAGACCGCTGACGGCGAGCAGCGCCGCGGTCAGCGCTGAGATGATCCTTCCGATTCGGAAGGGGCGGACCTGATGTCCGTGTGTGCTGTGGGAACGCATGTGCGCGCTTACTCTCCTCGTGCTCGTGGCATGGATGGACCGCGTCTACGCGGCGATTCCGGGGCGCCCGTGTAAATGTCTGGGGCGCCTCGGAGCAGGCAACGGCCGGCTCCCGGGGTACGTCGGGGAACGGTCCACAGGAGCCGACTCACCGATAACACGGCGCACGCCCCGTTTCGTGACGCACGTTTCACGAAATGCTCGAGAAAACTCTCCGGCGCCCGCTCAAGCTGCGTACCGGAGATCCCGCGATGGCGTGGCGTGGATTCCGGGGAAGACGTGCATTCCGAGAGAAAAGGACTCATAATGCATCGGGGTGCTCTCCGGCATCGCAACATCGGGAGCGCGAAGGGGGATGAGATCGTGGCCGACCAGCAGCACGACTCCGACGAAGACCTCCTCTCCGCGTACCGGGCAGGAGATTCCCCGGCGCTCGCCGTGCTGTGGGAGCGGCACGTTCGGCCGGCGATCGTTGCGGCCAGAAGCATCGCGCCATCGCTGGACGCGGAAGACGTGGTGTCAGACGCCTACCTGAAGATCATCGAGAGCATCGAGAAGGGCAGGGGACCGCACGGCGCCTTTCGGCCATACCTGTACCGGGTCGTGCAGTCGGTCGCCGCAGACAAGCTCCGCAGCCCGGAGACGCACGTTGCCGAACTGCACGAATCCCACGAGATCCCCGAAGCAGATCCGTGGGAGGACCATGCGTTCGACCGCAACGCCGCGGCGCAGGCCTTCAACTCGCTCAGCGAGCGCTGGCAATCGGTGCTCTGGTACACCGAAGTCGAGGGTCTGCCCCCTCGAGAGGCGGCACAGCTGCTCGGGATCAAGCCCAACGCCGTGTCAGCCCTCGCCTCACGGGCCCGCGAGGCTCTGGCATCCGCATGGGTCGAAGCGCACGTGCAGCGCGAACTCGCCTCCGCCGAGTGCGAATCCACGCTGCAGGATCTGCAGCGGTATCAACGCGGAAAGTTGACGAGTGCGCGCTCGCGCGCGGTGCAGGCGCACCTGCAGACCTGCCGCTCGTGCGCCGCAGCCGCCGATGAGGTCGCGCTCCTGAACCGCAAGCTCGCCCTCATCCTGGCGACCATCTTCGTCGGCGGCGGTTCGGCCACCGCCCTGCTGGGCGGTTTCACCGGGAGCACGCCGGCGGCCGCGAGTACCGGCGGCACGATCCGGAAGCATCTCTCGAGCGCACCCGCGAGAACCGCGGTGATCGCCGGCGCCACCATCGTCGGCATCGCCGCCGTGGTGACCGCGGCACTGGCCTTGAGCGCGTCGACGGCACCCGTTGCCGCCACCGGCTCCGGGATCTCGGCAGCAGCGCCCGGGTCGTCGAGTGACGCCGCAGATGCGCCGCTCGGCGGCGGAGCGGAGTCCGACTCCGACTCCGACTCCGAGGATGGGGGCTCTGAGTCATCCGATCAGCGCGAGCACACCGGAGCGGACGATGATCGCCGAGCGTTCGTCGAGATTCTGGGCGTCGAACCCGCACCGGGCCCGGGGCCCTCCGAGGGTCCCGACCCTGCCGGCGATGAGTCGGGCGATTCGCGAGGGACAGGTGATGCCTCGGCCGATGGATCAGGCAGCGTGGAGGGCGACTCAACGGGAACCGCGTCGAGCGACGGATCCGGTGCATCCGGTTCCGCCGGGGGCGCGGATGCGGGAGCCACCGGAGCGCACACAGCCGCATCGACCGCGGACGCCGATGCGAGCGGCGGTGCGGACGCAGACGCGGGCGGCGATTCCGGCGGCGAGCCGGTCGATGATGCCGATCCCACGCTGCTCGTCGGCTTCGCCTGTTACGCCGAGAACCCGGACCAGGGTTTCGTGCTGACCGGAACGTCGTCGACGGCGGGCGCGCTGCAGGCGCGGATCACGCAGCTGCCGTCGACTGCTCCCGTGCTCCTCATTGCGTATCCCAGCGTGCAGGACCCTTCCGGCGTCGTCTTCGAGAACGTATTCACGGGCACCGATCCCGACCCGAATCCGTGGTGGTGGACGCCCTCCCTCACTCCGCTCTCGCAGTGGGACGGGCTGCACGATGCTCCGATCACTGACGTCATGATCGAGATGCGACTGCTCTCGCTCGACGGCAGGCACTCACCGTGGACGACGGTGACGCCCGACACCACCTGCTAGCTGCGCTTCGCGGGTGCGATGAGCGGGATCGCCGCAGCGACGAGGATCAGGCCGAGGCCGACGAGGTCGGGCGCCGTGGGGATCTCCCCGAGGAGCACCGCGGAGGCGAGGACTCCGAAGAGCGGCACGAGGAGGCTTCCAAGGCCCGCAGCACCCGCCGAGATCCGTTGGAGGAGCCCGAACCAGATCAGGTACGCGATCACGGTGCCGAGCAGGGCGTTGTAGGCGAGCCCTGCGGCTGCGCTGCCGGTCAACAGGAAGGGAGCGGTCCTCGGGTCGAGGACGAGCCCGACGAGTGAGACCGCAGCAGCCGCGACGAGCTGCCATGCGGTCGTCGCGATCGGAGGGGCGTCCACATCGATGCGCTTCAGGTACACGGTGCCGATGGCCCAGCTCACCGCGGCGGCCAGCGCGTAGAGCGCGCCGAGCCAGTCGCCGGTGCCGAGCAGCGGCCACGCGAGGATCACCAGCCCTGCAGCACCGAGGGCGAGGCTGGCCGACCGTCTCGCGGTGATCGGTTCGCGGAGCACGAAGCGTGCGAGCAGCACGACCCAGATCGGCATGGTGTAGACGCAGATCGTGGCGCGCCCTGCGGTGGTGTTGAGCAGCGCGAGCGCCGAGAACACACCGAACCCTCCGATCCCGAACGCGCCTGCGATCAGCAGGCGGACCAGGTCGCGAGGATCGCCGATGCGCAGTCTGGTGCGGGTGCAGAGGGCGATCGCGACCAAGACGACGGCGGCGCCGCCGAAGGTGATGACGCGCAGCTCCCACAGCGTGAAGGATGCGAGGGCGGCTTTCGCCGCGACGAAGTTGACGCACCAGAGCAGTGCGACCAAGACGAGCGCTCCGCGGTCGGCCGCCTTCACGAGTCGCCGTAGGGTGCGGTGCGCGTCATGGTGGCCTTCTCGAGTGAACCTGGGCGATCGGATCTGCCGACGATCTGCACCGTTGGCGTCTCCTCACCGTAGAGTCTGTTCCGGTCTGAACGGAAGGCCGGAAATGATCGATATGCACGGACCAGTGCGCTCACTGGGTAGAAGCCGAGGCGCCACCCCGTACTCCGTGTGCTCCGCCGTCCGGCCTATCGCGCGATGAGTTCCGCGATGAGGGTTTCGACACGACCCTTGATCTCGTCGCGGATCGGGCGCACCGACTCGATGCCCTGGCCCGTCGGATCGTCGAGCTTCCAGTCTTCATAGCGCGTGCCAGGGAAGAACGGGCACGCGTCGCCGCAGCCCATCGTGATCACGACATCCGAGACCTGCACCACCTCGGGCGTGAGCATTTTCGGTTGCTCGGCGGCGATGTCGACACCCTCCTCGAGCATGGCCTCGACGGCGACGGGGTTGATCTGATCGGCGGGTATCGATCCGGCAGAACGAACCTCGATCCGGTCTCCCGCGAGCTGACGCAGGTAACCTGCAGCCATTTGAGAACGACCGGCGTTATGGACGCAGACGAACAAGACGGAGGGCTTCTGAGCTGTGGTCATGACGGGATCCTCCGGGGCTTGCTGGTGAGCGTAGTGAGGAGTTCGCGGACGCGGCCCTCGACGTCGTCGCGGATAGCCTCGACGCCTTCGGGTGAGGCGAGGGCCGGGTCGCCGACGGCCCAGTCCTCATAGCGGACGCCCGGAATGATCGGACAGACGTCGCCGCACCCCATCGTGATGACGACATCGGCGGCGCGCACGGCGTCGTCGGTGAGCGGCTTCGGGTAGGCCTCCCCGGCCCCTTGATCAAGTTCGATCGCGGTGAGCAGGGAGCGCACACGCGGGTGCACCTCGGCGGCCGGGGTCGAGCCGGCCGACCGGGCGAGGACAGCACCGTCGGCGAGCTGGTTGACGATGGCCGCGGCGAGTTGAGACCGGCCCGCATTCTGAACGCACACGAACAGAACTTGCGGCACCCCGGTTCCGCGGTCGCGAGTCAGGTCGGCAAGACGCTGCCGGGCAAAGCGCTCAGTGAGCGGGATCAGGTGACGGGTGACCTTCGCGGAACGTACCAAGCCCGCGAACGACTCGCGCACGATTGAGATCACGAGATCACGATGCAAGTCGGCCCATTCATCGGCAAGCTCCTCGCCGAGACGCGTGATTCGACCGTCGAGCTCGCGCATCGCCTCGTCACTGGGCCTGGCTTCATCGGAGGCATCGGCGACTGCTGCAGGGGCGAACGCGTCGAGCAGGGCTGCGACGGCGCGCTGTTTCGCAGGCGCGATCCGATACCAGACCCACGTGCCGCGTCGGTCCGACAGCAGCATGCCGGTCTCCTTCAGCACTTTCAGGTGGTGTGAAACGGTTGGTTGAGACACGTCGGCGAGCTCCGCGAGGTCGCACACGCAGGATTCACCCCGCGGATCGGTCGCGATCGCGGACAACATTCGCAGCCGCAGCGGGTCGGCGAGCGCTTTGAGTGCCCGGGCCACGGTTGTGGCAGCAGCTGTGCTGATCGCGTGCGTCGTCGATACCCCGCACATCTCGGCGTCGGGTATGGCGGTCGTGCGGGTCATGTGGTCCTCACATCGGGAGCAGTGACAATTTCAGGGGCGTACGGGTCGGTGTGGAACCAGGCTCTGGCTGCCCACAGCGAGACGTAGACGAGGCCGACCAAGACGGGGACCTCGATGAGGGGGCCGACGACCCCGGCGAGCGCCTGGCCCGAGGTTGCACCGAACGTGCCGATGGCGACGGCGATCGCCAACTCGAAGTTGTTTCCCGCTGCGGTGAACGCCAGTGCCGTAGATCGCGCGTAGCCCAGACCGAGCCCTTTGCCGAGCAAGAGGCCCGCGAACCACATCACGCCGAAGTAGATGAGCAGCGGCAACGCGATGCGCGCAACGTCGAGCGGGTTCGACGTGACCTGTTCGCCTTGCAGCGCGAACAGCAGCACAATCGTGAACAGCAGCCCGTACAGCGCCCAGGGTCCGATCCTCGAGACGAACGTATCGTCGTACCATTCGCGTCCCCTCCGACGCTCGCCGATGAACCGGGATGCGAATCCAGCGAGGAGCGGGACACCGAGGAACACCAGCACGTTGAGTGCGATCTTCCACACGGAGATGTCGAGTCCCTGCGTATCCAGACCGAGCCAGCTCGGGAGGATGGTCAGGTAGAACCAACCGAGGAGAGAAAATGCGACGACCTGGAAGACCGAGTTGATTGCGACGAGTACGGCGGTCGCTTCTCGGTCGCCACAGGCGAGGTCGTTCCAGATCACGACCATCGCAATGCAGCGCGCGAGCCCCACGATGATCAGCCCAGTGCGATACTCGGGCAGGTCGGTCAAGAAGATCCACGCGAGCGCGAACATGACAGCGGGCCCGACGAGCCAGTTCAGTACCAGCGAGGAGACCAGGAGCTTCTTGTCTCCGGCGACAGCGGCAACCTTGTCATAGCGGACCTTCGCGAGCACCGGGTACATCATCACGAGCAGGCCCAGGCCGATCGGAATCGAGATCCCGCCAATTTCCATCGCGGACAACGCGTCGGAGAGCGCGGGGACGAAGCGGCCGAGCAGCAACCCCACCATCATCGCGAGCCCGATCCAGAGCGGCAACCATTTGTCGAGCGTGGAGAGACGCTTCCGAGTAGTGCGGATCGATGTGTCCGTCATGCGCACACCTCCAGCATCGGGCACCCGCTGTACTGGGCCGTGATGCGCCCGAGTTCTTGATTCGACATGTTTCTATATTGGAATGCGCCGATGTAGTCCGCAAGTCGAGTTGCGACTCTCCCCCGACTGTTCATGTTCGGGCCCCGCGTCTGGGAGCCATCAATACTGCGGGGCGTGTTTGCGCGCGGTGACGCGGCCCCCTATTCTGGTATTCATTACCGAACGGTCAGTCACTAATTCGACTGACTCGGGCAGACACGGAGGTCACCGCCCATGCCAGAGGCATTTCTCGTAGGCGGCGTGCGCACGCCGGTCGGCCGGCACGGGGGCGCTCTCGCTGCGATGCGCCCCGACGATCTCGCCGCGATCGTGGTGCGCGCGGCGGCCGAACGAGCCGAGATTCCCGGCTCTGAGATCGATGAGGTGATCCTTGGGGCTGCGAACCAGGCCGGGGAGGACAACCGCAATGTCGCACGCATGGCCGTCCTGCTCGCTGGTCTCCCCGACAGCGTGCCCGGCTACACGGTGAATCGACTCTGCGCGTCAGGCATGACCGCGGTAGCGAACGCATCGCAGGCGATTCGCGCAGGCGACGCCGACCTGATCGTCGCCGGCGGCGTCGAATCGATGACCCGTGCGCCCTGGGTGCAGCAGAAGCCCGATCGGGCATGGGCGAAACCCGGCGCCCAATTCGACACGTCCATCGGCTGGCGCTTCACGAACCCCGAGCTGCAGCGCCGCGACAAGGCGACGTACTCGATGCCCGAGACCGCTGAGGAGGTCGCCCGGGTCGACGGCGTGAGCCGGGAGGACGCCGACGCATTCGCCGCCGAAAGCCATCGCCGCGCCCTGGCAGCCATCGCAGGCGGCCGCTTCATCGAGGAGATCGTGCCGGTCGCGGTCCCAGGGCGACGCGGGGAGACCCGGATCGTCGACACGGACGAAGGACCGCGGCCGGGCACATCGATCGAGGTGCTCGCCGACCTGCGCCCGGTCGTCGACGGCGGCACCGTCGTGACGGCGGGCAACGCCTCCTCGTTGAACGACGGCGCCTCGGCGGTCGTAGTGGCGAGCGCCGACGCTGTCGAGCGCCACGGTCTGAGGCCGCGGGCCCGCATCGTGACCAGCGTCTCCGTCGCCCTCGCCCCCGAGATCATGGGACTCGGGCCGGTTCCCGCGACGGAGAAGGCACTCGCCCGCGCTGGGCTCACGATCGACGACATCGGCTCGATCGAACTCAACGAAGCCTTCGCCTCGCAGTCGCTCGCCTGCATGCGACGGCTCGGTCTCGATCCCGCCCGCGTCAACGCCGACGGCGGCGCCATCGCGCTGGGGCACCCCCTCGGGTCTTCGGGGTCGCGCCTCCTCGTGACGCTCCTCGCCAGGATGGAGCGCGAGGGCTCGCGCTACGGCCTCGCGACGATGTGCGTCGGCGTCGGCCAGGGAACGGCGACAATCATCGAGCGGGTGGCCTCATGACCGGCGCGGCCCTGCGCGTCGAGGATCGCGGAGACTTCGTGCTGGCGACGCTCGATCGGCCCGAGAAGCGGAACGCGATCGACCTGGCCGTGATCGACGCACTGCACGAGCTGTGCGCCTCGCTCGAAGCGCACCCTCGAACGCTGGTGCTGCGGGGCGCCGGCGGCGCCTTCGCGGCCGGCGCGGACATCGCCCAGCTGCGGGAGCGGACGGCCGCTGACGCCCGCGCAGGCATCAACACCCGCGCGTTCATGCGCGTGCACGCCCTCCCCATGCCGGTGATCGCGGTGCTCGAGGGGCACACGCTGGGCGGCGGCGCGGAGTTGGCGTACAGCGCCGACATCCGCATCGGCACGCAGTCCCTCACGATCGGCAACCCGGAGCCCGGCCTCGGCATCATCGCGGCGGCAGGAGCGAGCTGGCGGCTGCGGGAGATCGCCGGCGAGGGCATCGCCGCGGAGATAGTGCTCACCGGCCGCATCCTGTCAGGCGACGAAGCGTTCGCCGCCGGAATCGTCACCCATCTGCACGCCGACGGCGACGCGGCGTTCGCGACGGCGGTCGCCATTGCGAAGCGCGTGGCAGCACTCGACCCGGCTGCGGTGCAGGCGTCGAAGCGCGTGCTCGGCGCGCCCCGCTCCGCCCACCCGCAGGTCGATCTCACCGAACAGGCGATCCTCTTCGACAGCCCGGAGAAGCATCGGCGCATGACCGCCTTCCTCGAGCGAAAGCAGCAGCGATGAACGCAGCGAACGAGAATCCGCGCATCGATACCGTTCCATCGCGCGTCGGCGTGCTCGGGGGCGGCCGCATGGGCGGCGGCATCGCGCACGCCTTCCTGCTCGCGGGAGCCTACGTGGTGGTGGTCGAGCAGCACGTCGCGGCAGCCGACTCGGCGCGCGAGCGCATCGAGCGGAGCATCGACGCATCGATCGCGCGCGGGCACGAGGGCGACGCTGCGCTGCTCAAGCAGGCGCTCACGGTCGCGACCGACATCACCGCGTTCGGCGCCTGCTCGCTCGTGATCGAAGCGGTGCCGGAATCGCTCGAGCTCAAGACCGAGGCGCTCGCAGAGATCGAGCGGCAGCTCCCGCACGATGCCGTGATCGCGTCGAACACCTCGTCGATCCCGCTCGCCCGACTGGCCGAGGCCCTCGACCGCCCGGACAGGTTCGTCGGCCTCCACTTCTTCAATCCGGTGCCGGCCTCATCGCTCATCGAGGTCGTGGTGAGCGCCGGTACCGCGCCCGAGCTGCCCGCGATCGCAGCCGGCTGGGCGCGCGCCTTGGGCAAAACACCGATCACCGTGCACGACGCGCCCGGATTCGCCTCCAGCCGCCTCGGTGTGGCGCTCGCGCTCGAGGCGATCCGCATGGTCGAGCAGGGCGTCGCCTCGGCCGCCGACATCGACCTGGCGATGGAGCTCGGCTACCGGCACCCCGTCGGCCCGCTGCGCACCACCGACATCGTGGGGCTCGACGTGCGACTCGGCATCGCCGAGCAGCTCGAACGCGATCTCGGCCCGACGTTCGCCCCGCCGCAACTGCTGCGCGACCTGGTGGCGGACGGGCGCCTCGGACGCAAGAGCGGCCGCGGCTTCTACGACTGGCCAGCATGACCAGCACCAGCACCAGCACGACAGGAGAGTCACCGATGACCCGCACGCTGCAGAGCTACGTCCACGACGCATGGTGGAGCCCGGCCGATATCACCAGAGGCGCGGAGGTGCGCGACGCGACCACGGGAGAACCGGTGGCGATCGTGTCGAGCGAAGGTCTCGACCTCGCGGGTACGATGGAATACGCACGGACGGTCGGCCAGCGCCATCTGGGCGAACTCACCTTCCATCAGCGCGCGGTGATCCTGAAGCAGCTCGCGCTGGCCCTGACCGAGCGCAAGGCCGAACTGTACGAGCTCTCGACGCGAACGGGCGCCACGAAGGCCGACTCCTGGGTCGATATCGACGGCGGCATCGGCGTGCTCTTCACCTATTCGGGCAAGGGGCGGCGCGAGCTGCCGAACGCGCGCGTGCAGCTGGACGGTCCCGTCGAGCCCCTGTCGAAGGACGGCACGTTTCTCGGCCGGCACATCCGCACCACGCTCCCCGGCGTCGCGGTGCAGATCAACGCCTTCAACTTCCCGGTGTGGGGCGCACTCGAGAAGCTCGCGCCCGCCTTCCTCGCCGGCATGCCCACCATCGTGAAGCCGGCGACGCCGGGAGCATACGTCACCGAGCACCTCGTGCGCATCATGGTCGAATCCGGGCTGCTGCCCGCCGGATCCCTGCAGCTGGTCACAGGATCGATCCGCGAGGTGTTCGACCATGCGCGTCTCGGCGACGTCGTCGCATTCACCGGCTCGGCATCGACGGCCGACGGCTTGCGCCGCCATGACGCAGTGCAGGCCGGAGGGGTGATCTTCAGCGCGGAGACCGATTCGATCAACGCTTCGGTGCTCGGCCCGGACGCGGTGGCTGGGACGCCGGAGTTCGACGCGTACGTGCGTCAGCTGGTCACGGAGATGACCTCGAAAGCCGGGCAGAAGTGCACCGCCATTCGCCGTGCCATCGTGCCGCTCACGCTGGTCGACCCGCTCATCGCCGCCGTGCGGGACCAGATCGCGTCGAAGGTCGTCGTCGGCGATCCGCGCGCGGACGGGACCACCATGGGCGCGCTCGCCTCGATCGAGCAGCGCGACGAGGTGCTGCGGCAGGTGCAGGCGCTCGTCGACGGCGGTGGTCGCATCGCGCTCGGAGACGGTCAGAATCCGGGCGAGGAGACGGCCTTCCTGGAGCCCATCCTGCTCCGCTTCGACGACGCCTGGGCGCCCCGGGTGCACGACACCGAAGCGTTCGGGCCTGTGGCCTCGGTGATCGGGTACGCGACGCCGGAGGAGGCGGCCGCGCTCGTCGTGCGCGGCGGCGGTTCGCTCGTCACGAGCGTCGCCTCGGCCGACCCCGAGTTCGTCGCCGGCCTCACGCGCATGAGCGCTGCAGCGAACGGACGCATGCTCGTGCTCGACCGCACCGACGCGCGCAGCTCGACCGGCCACGGCTCGCCGCTGCCGAACCTGGTGCACGGCGGCCCCGGCCGTGCGGGCGGCGGTGAAGAGCTCGGCGGCGTGCGCAGCGTGTTCCACTACATGCAGCGCACGGCGATCCAGGGCAGCCCGGAGATGCTCACCGCGATCACCGGAGTGTGGCACGCAGGAGCCGCGACGCGCGATGAGGCGCACCCCTTCCGCAAATCGCTGCAGGAGCTGCGCGTCGGCGATCGGGTGGTATCGGAGGAGCGCGAGATCACCCTCGACGACATCGCGCACTTCGCCGACTTCACCGGCGACACGTTCTACGCCCACACCGACGAGGCGGCCGCGGCTGCGAACCCCTTCTTCCCGGGCCGCGTCGCGCACGGCTACCTCCTGCTGTCATTCGCCGCAGGCCTCTTCGTCTCACCCGAGCCGGGGCCGGTGCTCGCGAACTACGGCCTCGAGAGCCTCCGCTTCATCACGCCGGTATCGCCGGGCGACCGCATCAGAGTCGCGCTCACGGCGAAGCAGATCATTCCGCGCGAGACGGACGAGTACGGCGAGGTGCACTGGGACGCGGTGCTCACGAACCAGGAGGGCGAGATCGTCGCCACCTACGACGTGCTGACGCTGGTGTCGAAGACGCACGAGGCGGTGGCCGCCTGACAGCCCCGGGCGGGGTCATCTGAAGTCGGCGACCTCGTTGACCCGCAGCCCGGAGCGCACGTAGGCGAGCACCGCGTCGGCGAGCGCGTCGGGGGTCTCGGGGCCATCCGGCCGGTACCACTCGACGAGCGAGTTCACGAGGCCGAACGTGAAGCGGGCGGCGAGCCCTGGATCGAGGTCGTCGCGGAGCGCGCCCTCGCTGCGCGCCCGCTCGAAGATGGCGCGCAACCGCGCGGTGAGCGCACGGCGCCGCTCGAGCGCACGAAGCTCGACGTCGGAGTTGCCGTGCAGGCGGAGCAGCAGAATCAGATAAGGCTGCTGCTCGCAGGCGACGAGCACGGCGGCGCGCACGATCTCCCGGATCTGCCCCACCGCATCGGCTCGACCGGACGCCTCGCGTTCCCCGCCCTCAGCGGTGTCGCGCCCCTCGGCCTCGTCGAACACGCGCTCCAGCGCGCCGAGGGCGCGTTCGAGCGCGATCTCGAGCATCTCGGCCTTCGAGGCGAAGTGGTGGTAGACCGCCGACTTCGAGAGCCCCAGCCGGTTCGAGATCATGCCGAGCGACGAAGCGTCGTACCCGTGGTCGGTGAAGACCTTCACGATGACTTCGAGCATGCTGCTCTGGTCGTACCCCGGTCGGCCCCTGCGGGGTGCTGCGTCCGAGCTCTCCATGGATCTGTTCCCCTCAGGCTCGGTGACCCGCACCTCCAGAAGCGTGAGCGCGGTCTTCCGCGCTGCACGCAAATCTACCGCAGGTCGTAGAGGCGCTTGAGCTTTCCCTCCGAGCGCGGCAGCGACCCGATCGGCGCCAGTTCCACGCCGATCGTCGCTCCGATCCGATCCTTCACGCACTTCTGCAGCCGTCGCAGCGCGGCGTCTGCACCGTCGGGGTGCGCATCTGGATCGGCCTCGATCTTGATCGTGAGGTGATCCAGCGCCCCCCGCTTCGTCAGTTCGAGCACGAAGTGGCTCGTCAGCCCGTCGACCTCGCACGCGATCTCCTCGATCTGGGTGGGGAAGAGATTGACGCCGCGCAGGATGATCATGTCGTCGTTGCGTCCCGTGATCTTGGCGATGCGGCGGTGGGCGGGGCGGCCGGTGCCGGCGTGCAGCGAGGTGAGGTCGCGTGTGCGGTAGCGGATCATGGGGAAGGCTTCTTTCGTCAGCGTCGTGAAGACGAGCTCGCCGGTCTCGCCGTCGCTCACCTGCTGCAGCTGATCGTCGATGATCTCGGGCAGGAAGTGATCTTCCCAGATGTGGGGACCGTCCTGCGTCTCCACGCACTCACTGCCGACGCCCGGACCCATCATCTCGGAGAGTCCGTAGATGTCGACGGCGCGGATGTCCATGCGTTCCTCGAGTTCGCGTCGCATCGCCTCGGTCCAGGGCTCTGCTCCGCAGATCGCCACTTTCAGGCTCGTGCCGCGCGGGTCGAGCCCGGCCCGCTCGAACGCGTCGGCGATCGTCAGCAGGTAGCTGGGCGTGCACATGATGGCGTCGGGCTCGAAGTCGCGAATCAGCTGCACCTGCTTCTCGGTCTGGCCGCCAGACATGGGGATCACCATGCAGCCGAGGCGTTCGATGCCGGCGTGGGCGCCGAGCCCGCCCGTGAAGAGGCCGTAGCCGTAGGCGTTGTGCACGCGCCAGCCGGGCCGAACGCCTGCGGCGTACAGCGATCGCGCGATGAGGTCCGCCCAGTTGTCGAGGTCGCGCTCGGTGTATCCGACGACCGTGAGCCGCCCGGTCGTGCCCGACGATGCGTGCACGCGGCGCACCTGCTCCATCGGAACGGCGAAGAGCCCGAACGGGTAGTGATCGCGCAGGTCGCTCTTCGTCGTGAACGGCAGCCGTTCGATGTCTGCGAGGGAGCGGATGTCGTCGGGATGCACGCCGGCTGCGGCGAACTTCTCGCAGTAGAACGGCACGTTCTCGTAGGCGTGGCGCACCGTCCACTGCAGACGTTCGAGTTGCAGCGCCTCGAGTTCGGCGCGCGTGAGGCGCTCGGCCGGGTGGAGGCCGGCCTCGATCGGGGTGTCCTCAGTGGCTGCGCGCGTGGCAGGGGCGGCAGGGATCGCGGGTGCGTGAGTCTCAGTGATCATGGGTGCGCTCTTTCGTATTCGGAGTCTCAGGAGGCGGGCAGCGGCCGGTCGGTGGCGAACGAGCGGCCTCGGAATTCGGCGATCGTGTCGCCGTGCTGGTCGCGGACGGTGATGTCGTAGAGCCCGTTGCGGCCCGACACCCACCGCCGCTCGGCGACTGCGGTGAGCGTGTCGCCTGCTCGGCTGGCTCGGGTGAAGGTGATGTCGACGCCGGATGCGACGACGGCGTTCTCGCCCTCGTTGCAGGCGTAGGCGAAGGCGGTGTCGGCGAGGGTGAAGACCATGCCGCCGTGGGTGATGCCGAAGCCGTTGACCATGTCGTCCCGCACCGCCATCGACAGCTCGGCTCTGCCGCGCTCGAGCGATTGGAGTCGGATGCCGAATGCCGTCTTGGCCGTGTCAGAGCGGAGCATGGCGGTTGCGGACCAGCTCGGGTCGAAGGCGATGCGATCCTCGATGCCGCCGTGCGGCGAAACGTTCGTCGGTGAACTCATATGGCGCTCCGTTGCGTCGATTGCGGGAAGGCTCACTCCCCTTTGCAGTCACGGGCGGGGAAGCGTATACTGACTGAATGGTCGGTCAGTAATTCCATTGGAAACTCTACCACCACTGTTCCACCCAGAGCGAGAGTCGCAGCGCATTGCACCGATGCAAGGAGGCACCAGATGGCAACGACGACTGAAGAACTCACGGAGACCGCTGAGCAGGAGCGCTTCGACGCCCTGATCGCCGACGAGCAGCGCATCGAGCCCCGCGACTGGATGCCCGAGAAGTATCGGCGCACCCTGATCCGGCAGATCTCCCAGCACGCGCACTCCGAGATCATCGGCATGCAGCCTGAGGCGAACTGGATCACCCGCGCACCGAGCCTGAAGCGCAAGTCCATCCTCATCGCGAAAGTGCAAGACGAAGCGGGCCACGGGCTCTACCTCTACTCGGCCGCGCAGACGCTCGGCATCACTCGAGAGGAGATGACCGACGCGCTCATCCAAGGCCGAGCCCGGTACTCGTCGATCTTCAACTACCACACGCCGACGTGGGCCGACATGGGGGCGATCGGCTGGCTCGTCGACGGCGCCGCGATCTGCAACCAGGTGCCGCTCTGCCGCGCGTCGTACGGCCCCTACGGCCGTGCGATGGTGCGCATCTGCAAAGAGGAGTCGTTCCACCAGCGCCAAGGATTCGAGATCCTCTACGAACTGTCGCACGGCACTCCCGAGCAGAAGCAGATGGCCCAGGATGCGGTCGATCGCTGGTACTGGCCGTCGCTCATGATGTTCGGGCCCAGCGACGACGCGTCGCCGAACTCCGCGCAGTCGATGGCGTGGAAGATCAAGCGATTCTCGAACGACGAGCTGCGCCAGCGCTTCGTCGGCATGTGCGTGCCGCAGTTCGGGGCGCTCGGGCTCGAGTGCCCCGACCCGGAGCTGCGCTACGACGAGGAGTCAGGCCAGTGGATCATGGGCGAGATCGACTGGGCCGAGTTCGAAGAGGTGCTCGCGGGTCGCGGGCCGGCCAACGCCGAGCGACTGCGGCATCGCCGCGACGCGCACGACGAGGGCGCCTGGGTGCGCGAGGCCGCGGCCGCCTACGCGCAGAAGATGCAGGATCGCCGCCGTTTCGCGGCCTGACCGCGACCACGCAGTACGCAGTACGCAGTTGGCAGTAGGCAGTACGCACACGTTACGAGGAGACACAGATGTCGACACCCGGAGAGACGGGCACGGAGTCCTGGCCCCTGTGGGAGGTGTTCATCCGCGCCAACCGCGGCTTGAGCCACGTGCACGCCGGATCGCTGCACGCACCCGATGAGGCGATGGCGCTGCGCAACGCACGAGACCTGTACACACGACGCCACGAGGGCGTCTCGATCTGGGTCGTGCCTGCGGCCGCGATCACCACGAGCGACCCCGACTCGAAGGGCGTGTTCTTCGAGTCACCGGCGGGCAAGAACTTCAGGCACGCCGTCTACTACTCGCGCGCGGAAGGGGTGAAGCACCTGTGAGCACCGAGCCCGCCGCGGCCGCCGCCGACCTCCACGGCGACGTCAGCGTCGACGACCTCCATCTCGCCGACGAGCTGGCCGGCTCCGGCGAAGTCGCGGCACCGGAGACGGCCGAGTACGCCCTGCGCCTCGGCGACGACGCGCTGATCCTCTCCCAGCAACTCGGGTGGTGGGTGTCGCGCGGCCCGGAGCTCGAAGAGGATCTGGCGCTGAGCAACATCGCGCTCGATCTGCTCGGCCACGCCCGGTCGCTCCTGCGCTACGCCGGAAGCGCGACGGGTCGCAGCGAAGACGACCTCGCCTTCTGGCGCGACGAGCCCGAGTTCCGCAACTGCTGGCTCGTCGAGCAGCCGAACGGTCACTACGGCGACACCATCGCACGGCAGTTTCTGTGCTCCGCCTACCAAGCCGAGCTGTATCGGGGGCTGCTCTCGAGCACCGATGCGACACTCCGCGCGATCGCCGGAAAGGCCGAGCGGGAGGTGCGCTACCACCTCGACCATTCCGCTCAGTGGATCCTCCGCCTCGCCCTGGGCACCGATGAGTCGCGCGGCCGCATCGCGGTGTCGCTGCGCGATCTGTGGCCGTACGTCGACGAGCTCTTCACCGACGATCCGCTCATCGACCGCCTCTCAGGCATCGCCGTGCGACCGAGCGACCTCCGAGCGGGCTTCGACGACACCGTGCGCACCGTGCTCTCCGAGGCCGAACTCGAACTCCCCGACGTGCAGCCCGCCCGAGCGCGCGGGCGCGACGGCCAGCACAGCACGCGCCTCGGCTACATCCTCGCCGAGATGCAGTGGCTTCCGCGGCGGCACCCGGGAGCGTCATGGTGACCCCGCTGCGCCCGGCAGAGCCAGCAGCGGCGCAGGCGTGGGATATCGCTGCGCAGGTGCCGGATCCCGAAGTGCCCGTGCTCACCATCGAAGACCTGGGAGTGCTCCGCTCGGTGGTCGCCACCGACACCGAAGTGCGCGTCGTGCTGACACCGACGTATTCGGGCTGCCCAGCCATCGATCAGATGCGCGACGACGTCGCCGCGCGACTGCACGAGGCCGGCTACCCGCAGGTGCGCGTCGATACGACGCTCAGCCCGGCCTGGACCACCGACTGGATGAGCGACGCCGGCAAGCGCAAGCTCGAGGCCTACGGCATCGCTCCCCCCGACTTCCGCGCGGCTGGGCGCCGTGGCCCGATCACCGTCGCACTCGCCGTGAAGTGCCCGCGCTGCCACTCGACCCGCACCCGCGAGATCGCCCGCTTCGGCTCCACCTCCTGCAAGGCCCTCTACGAGTGCCAGGACTGCCTCGAGCCGTTCGACTACTTCAAGGTTCACTAGGAGCACCATGGCCGCCATCAATCTCGGCGCGAAGCAGCGCGCGACATTCCATGAGCTGCGAGTCGCGGAAGTGCGCCCGCTGACCGAATCGAGCGTCGAGGTGACCTTCGAGGTGCCAGACGAGCTCGCGCCAGAGTTCACGTACCTCGCCGGGCAGTACCTCGCCCTCCGCACCACCATCGACGGCGAGGACCTTCGCCGCTCGTACTCGATCTGCAGGCCCCCGACGCCCGGGCGCATCTCGGTCGCGATCAAACGAGACCTCGGAGGCCGCTTCTCCAGCTGGGCCAACGAGTCCCTGCGGGCCGGCGACACGCTGCAGGTGATGACCCCGCAGGGAGCCTTCACCTCGAATCTCGACGAGCTCGACGGCCGGCACGTCGTCGGCGTGGCCGCAGGCTCCGGCATCACGCCCATCATCACGATGGCGCATCGCGTGCTCACCCACAGCGAGACCAGCAGGTTCGACCTGCTCTTCACGAACCGCTCCTCCCTCGACGTCATGTTCGTCGAAGAGCTCGCGGATCTGAAAGACCGCTTTCCGCAGCGCTTCGCCATCCACCACGTGCTCTCGCGCGAGCAGCGGTCAGCCCCCGTGATGTCGGGCCGCCTCGACGAGGAGCGACTGCGCACCATCCTGAACACCGTGATCCCGGTCGGCATGGCCGACGAATGGGTGCTCTGCGGCCCCTTCGAGCTCGTGCAGCTGTGCCGCGACCTCCTCGCCGAGCACGGCGTCGAGGCATCGCACGTTCGCTTCGAGCTGTTCTCGACGGGCGAGCCCGCTCCGACGCGGGCGAGACCCGTCGAGGTGCGCACCGGAGCAGAGACGATCACCATCGACTTCACCCTCGACGGCACCTCCGCGTCGGTCGAGAGCCCGGTCGCGGCACGTGAGACGATCCTGAACGCGGCACTGCGCGTGCGCAGCGACGTGCCGTTCGCCTGCGCCGGAGGCGTCTGCGGCACCTGCCGCGCGCGAGTCGTCACCGGATCGGTGTCGATGACCGAGAACTACGCGCTCGAGGCCGAAGAGCTCGAGCGCGGGTACGTGCTCACCTGCCAATCCCACCCGCAATCAGACCGCGTGGTCGTCGACTACGACGCGTGACCCGATCGGAGCCAGCATGATCACCCTGACCGTCGCCGACGACATCGCCGAGATCACGCTCGACGCCCCCGAGCGGCTGAACGCGCTCGCGCCCGACGACGTCCGCCAGCTCTCCGAGGCCTACGCCGAGGCCGAACGGCAGCGGGTGCGCGCACTCCTGCTGCGCGGCGAGGGGCGCGCCTTCTGCGCAGGGCGCGACATCTCCGGCGTCGACCCCCGCTCCGACGATGTGCTCGGCTATCTCGACGATCTCGTGCAGCCGTTGCTCGAACGCATGAGCCGCTTCCCCGCCCCCACGTTCGCCGTCGCGCACGGAGCGTGTCTCGGCGTCGGGCTCGGTCTGCTGATCGCGAGCGACGTGGTCTACGTGGCGGAGACCGCCAAGATCGGCAGCCCCTTCGCGAACCTCGGCGCAACGCTCGACTCGGGCGGGCACGCGCTCTTCTTCGAACGCCTCGGGGCGCACCGCACCCTCGACCTCATCTACACGGGACGCCTCATGTCAGGCGTCGAGGCGGTGACAGCCGGCCTCTTCTCGCAGTCCCTGCCCGACTCCGAGGTGCTCGAGTCGACCCGGGCTGCTGCGGCGAGCGCGGCCAGCGGCGCCACCGAGGCGTATCTCGCGTCGAAAGCGCTCGTCGCCGAGCTGCGCGATGAACGGCTCGGCCTCTGGGGGTCGATGTCGCACGAGAACCGCGTGCAGGCCGCCCTCTGCGACACCGACGATTACCGCGAGGGCTTCGCGGCGTTCCAGCAGAAACGACGGCCGGAGTTCACGGGCGGCTCGCGGCGAGGAACCCACGCGTGAGCGGCGCCGATCGAGGCGCCCCGGCCGCCGACGAGAACTGGGTGGCCGCGAACGGGGCCGGCGAACTCGCCGAGGCGATGGGGATCGAGTTCCTCGAGTTCGCCGTCGAGCGCACGGTCGGCCGCATGCCGGTGCTGGGCAACCGCCAGACCGTCGGGTTCTTGCACGGCGGCGCCTACGTGGTGCTCGGCGAGACGCTCGGATCGCTCGCCGCCAATCTGCATGCCGGCCCCGGCCGCCTCGCGGTGGGCGTCGACATCAATGCGACCCATACCCGGTCGGCGACCGAAGGCTTCGTGACCGCCGTCTGCACGCCGGTGCACCTGGGCGGCAGTCTCGCCGTGCACGAGATCGTCGTCACCGACGAGGCCGGCCGCCGCTGCTGCACGATGCGCATGAGCAACCTCATCAAGCCGATGCCGGATCACGCCCGCACGGACCTGCAGCCCTGATCGTCGGCCGTGGTCGCGCTCCCCGGCCCGACGAGCACGTCGGTGATGTGCCGCAGGGCATCGTGCAGCTGCACATCGGTCGACGCTCCGTAGCCGAGCACGAGGCCATGGGGCGCGTTCGCTGGAGCGTCGTAGTAGGTGTGCAGCGGCGCCACGGTCACCCCTCGTGCCGCGAGACCGCGCGCCGCCGCAGTGGCTGACGGGCCGGGCTCCCATGTCAGCGTCGCGTGCAGGCCCGCTTCGACCGCGTGCACGGCGACCCCAGGCACCCCGTCGAACGCGGCGATGACGAGCGTGCGCCGATGCGCGTATTCGCGTCCGACCCGAGCGAGATGCCTGCGGAGGCCGCCGCTCTCCAAGAACTCCGCGAGCGCATGCTGCACCGTTCCCGAGAGCGGAAGCCCGAGGTCGGCGCGCGCCGCCATCGCTCGCTCGCGGATCTCCGGATTCGTCACGACGACGTAGCCGCACCGCAGCCAGGGCGAGAGCGTCTTCGAGTAGCTGCCGACCAGCGCGACGCGGCGCTCGTCGTCGAGCGATGCGATCGCCGGCAGCGCCGGGGCGCCGTGCCGGAACTCGCTGTCGTAGTCGTCCTCGATCACCAGGGCGTCCTGGTCGCGCGCCCAGTCGAGAACGGCGAGCCGGGCGGCGACCGGCATGCGCCCGCCGAGCGGATACTGATGGCTCGGAGTGAGCAGCGCCCCCGCGAAGCGCCCGCCCCGCGAGCGCAGCTCCTCGACGTCCATCCCGCCGTCGCGCACCGGAATGGCGATCGACTGCCCGCCGAGTCTCCGGATCACCCGGCGCGATGCCGGATACCCGGGTTCCTCGGTCGCGATCCGCGCGCCGACGGGGCCCTCAGCGCTGAGCCCGTGCATCAGCAGCCCGATCCCGTCATTCGTGCCGGCGGTGAGCAGCACGTCGTCTCGCCCGCACTGCACCCCGCGGGCCTGCAGGAGGTGATCGGCGATGAGTTCTCGCAGGCGCTCGTCACCCGCGGGCGGCGGCGGCACCGAGGGGAGCTCGCGCCGGAGTGCCCGGCGCCAGGCGGTCTGCCACTCCCGAGTGCTGCTGAAGCGCGTCGATGGGCTTCCCGGCGAGAGGTTCTGCGTGTGAGGGGAGGTCGCACCGCTCGACGTGGAAGGCGCGGCGAGTCTGCGATCCGCTCGCGCCCGTTCCGGCGCCGCCCGGCGCACGGAGCCGGTGCTCAGGTCCGCAGCGACGAAGGTGCCCGATCCTGGTACGGATTGGAAGTACCCCTCGCCGATGAGCTCCTCGAACGCGGCGATGACGGTGCCCCGGGAGTATCCGGTCGCAGCCGCGAGCGATCGCGAGGACGGGAGCTGGGCGCCTGCCGCGATCTGCCCGGCGAGCACGACGTCGCGCAGCTGGGTCACCAGGTGCTCCCGCGCGGTCACCCCGGGCGGGAGCCCCGTGTCGAGAACGAGGTCTACCGGGATCCGATGCCGCATCACTGCCTTTCTGGTCTACTGAAGTCGAACGTTTCTGGAGTAACGGTACAACCAGTTCACGCGGCACGATAGTCCACAAGCCATCCGCGTCGCCCCGGCGCGCGCCCCCAGTAATGGAGTCCACCCGTGTTCACCGGTCTCAGCGCGTTTCCCCTCACCCCCTTCGTCGACGATGCGGTCGACGCGGCCGCGTACGCGGGGCTGATCGAACGACTCGCCGCCTCCGGGGTCGACTCGATCACGGCACTCGGTTCAACCGGCTCGTACGCCTACCTCAGCCTGGAAGAGCGCTCCCGAGTGGCCCGCCTCGCCGTGGCCCACGCGGGTGCGAAGCCCGTGCACGTCGGAGTCGGGGCGCTGCGCACCTCCCACGTGCTCGAGAACGTGCGGAGCGCCGAGGCCGCTGGCGCCTCCGGGGTGCTGCTCGCGCCGATGACCTATCAGCCGCTGACCCCCGATGACGTCTTCGAGCTCTTCGCGACCGTCGCCGACGCGACGGAGCTCCCCGTGATCGTCTACGACAATCCCGGCACGACGCATTTCACCTTCACCACGGAGCTCTACGGCCGCATCGCGCAACTGCCCGGCATCGCTTCGGTCAAGATTCCCGCCCTCCCGGAGGGCGATGCCGCAGCGTCGGATCGCATGGCCCAGATTCGTGCGGTGCTCCCCGACCATGTGACGGTCGGCATCTCGGGCGACGCATCCGCCGCCGCGGGTCTCACCGCGGGGTGCGACGCCTGGTACTCGGTGATCGCAGGCACCCTCCCAGAGGCCGCCCTGCGCATCGCCCGCGCGGCGCAGGCGGGAGATCGCGACGCGGCGCTCCAGGCATCAGCAGAACTGCAACCGCTCTGGAATCTCTTCAGCACGATGGGCGGAAGCCTGCGCGTCACCGCCGCAATCGCCGAACTGCTCGGACTCGTCGCACCGCGATCGCTCCCGTTGCCGATCCTCGGCCTGACCGCAGCGCAGCGCGCAGAGGTTGCGCGAGTCTCAGATGTGCTCGGCCTCGGCGGCTGAGGCGCCCGCCGCCTCCGGCGCCACCCGGCGGAGCGGCGGCCTCGCGCGATACGTCTTCGCCGCGACGCTCGTGCGCAGCGCCGACGGCGGCGCGGTCGTCGCGATCGTGCTGCTCGCGCAGCACACCGGTCTGCCAGCATGGGTGTCCGGCCTGTTGGGCGCGTCGATCACCGCGCCCCATCTGCTCGGCCCGTTCATCTCCCGGCGGCTCGACACCGCCCGAGACGGGCGCGTCGTCATCGCCGTCTCCGCCGTGGTGCACGGTGCGCTTCTCGGCGTCGCCGCGCTCCTCCTGCCCCACACCTGGGCGGCTGTGCCCGCCGTCCTCCTGTTCGTCTCCGGCCTGTTCGGCCCGATGCTCACCGGCGGCATCAGCAGCAGGCTTCCGGCGATCGCCGGGCCGTCACGGCAGCACCAGCGGCGAGCGCAGAGCTGGGACGTCGCGAGTTACGGCATCAGCGGCACGCTCGGCCCCGCCGCGGTGGCATGGATCGCCGCCGGACCCGGGCCGCTGACTGCGGCCCTCGTACTCGCCGCGGCCGCGATCACCGGGGCGGCAGCGGTGCTGGCACTCCCCCGTCAGCCTCCCGTCACCGATGCGTCTGCAGTGCCCTCGCCGCTGCAGACCTTCCGGCAGATCTGGGGCTCCGGCCCGCTGCGGCGCACGCTCGCGCTGACCGTCACGGTCGCGTTCTCCGTCGCGGTGCTGCCGATCTACGCCGTGGCGATCGCTCCGCAGTTCGGCGGCGCCGCTCTGGCCGGAACGCTGGTCGCGGGCTACGGCGTCGGCAACCTGATCGGGTCGGCGCTGCTCATGGTGAAACCGCTCCCGGGCGACGCCGATCGACTCGTCGTCATGCTGTGCTTCGTCGTCGCCGCCGCCTTGGCCGTCGTGGCCGCGATGCCGAGCTTCGTCGCAGCGCTCGTCGCCTGCGGGGCGGCGGGAATCGCGAACGCACTGTTCTTCGCTGCGACGCTCGCTGCGCGCAGCGAGTACGCACCCGCCGAGGCCCGCGGTCAGGTCTTCATCTGGGTCGGCGCACTGAAGATCGCCGCCGGTTCTGCGGGAACGGCCACCGCCGGCGTGCTGCTCTTCGGGGCGGCGTGGATGCCGGTGGCCCTGGTGGCCGGCGTCTGCGTCCTCGCGGCGCTCGCGGGCGCGCGGTCGCGAGCCGCGGGCCTGTCACGCTCGGCGGGCGCCTCGGGCTCGCGGAGCGGGAACGGGCACGGCCCCGCTCCCGCTACCGCGCCGCAGACCGGCGAGCTCGCACGACGGCGAGCCCGGTGAGCACGAGGCCGGCCACCGCCCACAGCACCAGCAGCAACGCCGCGCTCCCGGCTGATCCTGCACCCGTGGCGATCGACTGGAAGCCCTCGAGCCCCGCCCCCAGCGGGCTGACATCGCCCACTGCGGCGAGCGCACCCGGAACCGTCGAGACGATGCCGACCGCGAAGGCGACGACCAGCAGCACGAAGGCGAGGAACCGGCCGAGGCCGCCGAGCAGCGCGGAGAGTCCCTGCACGAGCAGCGTGAAGGCGATCCCCGCGAGCAGCGCGAACCCGAAGAACCGCGCGCCCTGACCGAAGTCGTACCCGAGTGCGATCGGCATCGCCACCCCGGCGGCGGCCCCCTGGATCGCGCCGAGCGCGATCGCCGGAACCGCGCTCCGCAGCGTGATGTACCCGACTCCGCGGGCCGCGTCGCGCGCACGTCGCCAGAGCGGTGACAGCACGAGGAACGCGGCCAGGGCTCCCGCCCAGAGCGCGATGCCAGCGAAGAGCGGCACGCCCGATGCGGTGAACAGTTCGTCGCTCGCGCCGTCGGCCAGCACCGGCGTCGCCGCGGCGCGTGAGAGCTGCTCGCGCTCCGCGTCGGTGGTGACGGGCACGTTGTCGGCCGCGGTCTGCAGACCCGTCGCGAGCTCGCCGGCTCCGTCTTCGAGTTGCGCGGTGCCCTCGACGAGCTCCGAAGTGCCGTCCGCGAGCTGCGACGCCCCGTCAGCCAGCTGCGGGGCGTTCGCGGCGAGCTCCCCGGTGCCCGCACTCAATTGCGCCGCTCCGTCGGCGAGCTGTGCCGCGCCGGAGGAGAGCTGGCCGCCCTGCGCGGCCAGTTCGTGCAATCCGGAACCGAAGTCGGCGAGGCCCGCGGTGAGCTGGCCGAGCTGCGCCGCCGGGTCGACGCCAGGCGGGGTCGCACCGCCGAGTTGCTGCTGCAACGCCTGCGTGGCCTCGGCCACCCCGGCCGCGCCGTCGCTCGCCGTCTCCAGCCCGCCGCCAATGGCTCCGGCGTGAGCTGTGAGCGCCTCACTCAGCCGTTCGCAGTACTCGACGTCGCCCGTCGACACCACGCAGTCGGTCACCAACGGTTCGATGTCCGTGCCGAACGAAGCGGCGCCGGCGCCAGCGGCCGTCAGCCCCTGCTCGAGCTGCGCCGACGGCTCGGCCGAAGCCGCCTGCAGCTGCGTCATCGCCCCGATGAGCGTCTGCAGCTGCTGCACCGCGGCGGTCGCACCCGCCGAGAGCTGCGGATACGCGTCGGCCAGCTGCTGAGCGCCGGCGACGTACTGCCCGACGCCGGAGGCCAATTCGCCGGAGCCGCTCGCCAACGTTCCGGCACCGGACGCGAGCTGCTGCGTGCCGTCCGCGAGCTGCTGCGTGCCGTCCGCGAGCTGAACCGCGCCCTCGTCGAGCTGCGCGGTGCCCGTCGACAGTTCTGACACCCCGGTCGCCAACTGATCGGCTCCGTCGGCGGCGTCGCCCACTCCGTCTCCGAGCTCATTGAACCCGACGTAGACGCCGGCGACGAATTGCTCGCCGAGCTGCTCGTTCAGCACCTGCGTCGCGGTCTGCGTCACGATGCCAGACAGCGCTGCATCGATCAGACGCCCCCGATCGCTCTCAGTGACGTCGATCCGCGCCTGCCTGACGTCTCCCGGCTCGCCCGACAGCGACGTCGCATCGGCGGAGAAGGTCCTCGGAATCGTCACGACGGTCGCGTACCGGCCATCGGCGACGCCCTCAGCCGCGTCCTCGGCATCGGTCAGCACCCACGTGAAGTTCGCGGTGCCGTCGTCGCCGGCCGACGAATCGGATTCGGGCTCGCCGATCAGCTCGCCCGCGAGCACCCGTCCGAGCGGCACGGTCTGCCCGTCGACCTCGGCGGCCTCGTCGAGGTTCACGACGGCGGCGGTCACATTCTCGAGGCGCTCCGTGGGGTTCCAGAGCCCCCACAGCAGCACGCCGGCCACCGTCAGGGGCACGAGCATGATGCCGATGATCGTCGTCCATCGCACGGGTCGGTCGCTCTTGAGTCGGGTCAACGCGGCGCTCATCGTGCGCTCCCTTCACGGTCGCTGAAATGCGACAGAACTTCTGGTTTCACGGGGCTGATGAGCGGACGTTCTGTCGCGCTTTCAGCGGGCGGAGTCGAAACGGGGGACGGAACGCGGGCCGAGGCCGCGGCCGAGGTGCGGTCGAGCGTCACCAGCTCCGTACCCTCTGGCAGGATCCGCCGCGCGAGCTCGGCGCCGCCGAGCACGACCGGCGTGACTTCTGGCGCCGCTCCCCGTGCGACCGACACCGCATGCGCTGCGAACGCCGAACGCATGCCGTCGACGGCCGCCGACGAGGCATCGGCCTGCCCCGCCTCGCGCAGGTCGAGCACGAGTACGGCCGGGCGATCCTGCAATGCCTCGCGCAGCGTCGCCGGCGTCGCCCAGGCCGCGCGCGATCGCAGGGATGCCGCGCGCTCCGGCAGCAGGAGGCCGGCCACCTTCGCCGTACCGGCGATGATCGGCCCGCGGCCCGACAGCGCTTCGGCGATCGGCACGGCTCGGCCCGTCTGCTGCGGGTCCAGCACCAGCGCTTCGCCGACTCCGACGCGAATCGTCGGCGTTCCGACACCCGCCGCATCCGCGCCACCCGCGCCGCCAGACGTGCTCGCGGCGTCGCCGGGCAGGACGAGCGCGTCCGCCGCGATCCGCGCCTGTGGCATATCCGCCGGCCATGCAGCGTGCGCGATCTCGCGGGCGAGACCTTCGCCTTCCACATCGAACGACGGCAGCACGCGGCTCAGCCAGCCCGGCATGCTCCAGGCGCGGTCGCCGAGGAGCGCCAAGACCGCCGGCACGAGCGTCATGCGCACAATGAAGGCGTCGACGAAGACGCCGACCGCGAGCCCGAGCGCGATCACCTTGATGCTCGGGTCGCCCTCGGGCACGAAGGCCGCGAACACCGCGAACATGATGAGCGCCGCGGCGGTCACCACTTTCGCGCTGCCGACGAAGCCGCGCCGGATCGCGGTCTGAGCATCTGCGCCGTGCACGTACTCCTCGCGGATGCGCGAGACGAGGAACACTTCGTAGTCCATTGCGAGCCCGAAGAGCACCCCCATCAAGATGATCGGCATGAAGCTGAGCACCGGTCCAGTGGCGTGCACGTTGAGCGCATCGCCGAGCCATCCCCACTGAAAGACGGCGACCACGGCTCCGAAGGCGGCGCCCACGGAGAGCAGGTAGCCGAGGGTCGCCTTGATCGGCACCCAGACCGAGCGGAAGACCATGGCGAGCAGGATCAGCGAGAGTCCGACCACCAGCACCCCGAACGGCAGCAGCGCTTCGCCGAGCAGGTTCGACACGTCGATGCCCACCGCGGTGAATCCCGTCACGGCGAGACTGACCCCGTAGTCGTCGAGCCACTCGTCGTGGTGCGCTCTGAGCTCGGCGACGAGCTCGGAGGTGCTCTCGGCCTGCGGCCCGTCCTCCGGGACGACCTGGATGATGCCGGTATCCGCGTTCTGGTTCGGGGTCGCGAGCGGCACATCGTGCACGCCGGGAATGTCGCGCACCTCGTCGGCCAGGTCTTCCATCAGGCCGACGGGATCATCGCTGGTGATGATCGATCCGGTGAGGATGAGCGGCCCGTTCGCGCCCTCGCCGAAGTGCTCCCCGGTCAGCTCGTAGGTGACGCGAGCCGGGTCGGTCTCCTCGAGTGTTTCGGCCCCGGGGAGCGCGAGCCGCAGCTGCGTCATCGGAATCGCTGCGACGCCGAGCACGACCAGAACGGCGAGGATCGTCGCGACCGGCTTCGCCGTCACTCCGCGCACCCATCCGCCGAAGAAGCGGTCGGCGCGGCTGGGGCCGTGGGAGGCGCTGGCCGGTGCTGACTCGATCGGTGCGCCGGCGGCGAGCGCGTCGCGCTGCCGTTTCGGAAGGATCTTCAGCCCGGCCATGGCGAGGACGGCAGGCGTGAGCGTCACCCCGATGAGCACGGCCACTGCGACACCGGCGGCGGCGGCGACCCCGAGCGCGGTGAGGAACGGAATGCCCGCGACCGCGAGGCCGAGCAGGGCGATGATCACGGTGAGCCCCGCGAACACGACGGCCGAGCCGCTCGTCGCCGTCGCCCTGGCGATCGACTCGGTGACTCCGAGCCCCGACCTCAGTTGCTCCTGATGCCTGCTCACGATGAAGAGGGTGTAGTCGATGCCGACCGCGAGCCCGAGCATGAGCGCGAGCATCGGGGTCGTCGAGGTCATCTCGGCGAAGGCCGTCGTGACGAACAGACCCGCGATCGTCACGCCAACGCCGATGATGGCGATGATGAGCGGCATGCCCGCCGCGACGAGCGACCCGAGCGTGAAGAGCAGCACGACGAACGCGATGACGACGCCGATCGCCTCGGTCGCGGTGAAGCCGGGGATCGAGACCGAGAACACGTCTCCGCCGTACGAGACTTCCGCGTCGGCGGGCAGGCGATCCTGCAGCTGTTCGGCTACGGCGATGATGCCGTCGGCCGTCGCGTCGGATACATCGCTCTGCGCGCCGGTGATCTGCACGGTGACGAGCGCCGCCTGCCCGTCGTCGCTCAGGCCCGCCGCGGCCTGCTCGTCGAACGGGTGGGTCACCGCACTCACGTCGTCGAGTTGCTCGAGTTCGTCGACGGCGTCGACGATGGTCTGCTCGTAGGGCTGCTGGTCCGCCCGCTCGCCGTCTGCGGCGACGACGATGATCGTCGCACTCGTGCCGCTCACCTCGGGGAATGTGCGCCCGAGCGTGTCGATCGCCTCCTGCGACTCCGTGCCGGGAATCGTGATGGGCGCGTTCGCCCCCTGCGAGAACAGGCCGGCGGCGATGCCGAGGACCGCGAGGATCGCGATCCAGGTCGCGAGCACCAGCCATCTCGCGCGGGTCGCCCAGAGTCCGATGGCGTGCAGCAGTGTCGACATGCGGGGTGAGGCCTTTCGATCTCGGGCGGGAGGGGAACGGATCGGTGCGCCTGACCGCCGGTTCAGCGATCGATACACGAATGCATCCGTTTCGATACACGAGTGTATCTGATTGGGTACACTGATGTATCGGGAATCTTTCAGGCTAGGCTCTGCATGCTGTCTGCCGAGACGAGAAGGGGCTGCGATGACGAACGAGCCGCACCAGGGTCCGCCGACCGCACGGCGACGAGAGACGCGCGGCCGCCTGCTCGACGCCGCCATCGAGGTCTTCGCCGAGGCCGGAGTGCAGGGCGCGTCAGTCGAGCAGATTTGCGCCCGCGCCGGATTCTCACGCGGCGCCTTCTACTCGAACTTCTCGACGAAGGAGCAACTGTTCCTCGCCGTGCTCGAACGCGAGTTCGATCGACGCATCGAAGAAGTCGAATCGACGATCGCCGAGCTCACGCCGGCGTTGCAACGACTCCAGGGCAAGATCGATGCGGAACAGGCTGCCGAGTACATCACGCGATTCATCGCCGTGGAGCAGGGCGATGCCCACTGGATCATTCTCGAGAACGAATTCGCGCTGCTCGCGATGCGCGATCCCGACATCGCGCCGGGATACCTCGCCCTGCTCGACCGCGCGACGGCGAGCCTCGCCGAACTCGTCGAGACGGCCATCGCCGCCGCGGGTCGCCGCTTCATCTTCCCCGCCGATCGCACCACCGAGATCATCAACGGCATGTGCGAGCGCTCGGCGCGCGTCTCCGCACTCGAGGGCGAGCAGCACCCGCGCGGCATCGCGGCGCTCCCCCACCAGATCGGCGAACTGCTCTTCGCCGTCACCGAACCCCTCAGCCCGCGCTGATCGTGCGGCCGAGCTCGGCCGCCTCCACCTGCGCGCGCCGAAGATCGTCCGCAGCCCACTCCAGGCCGAGCTCGGGCAGCATCTCAGCGAGTGTGCGACTCGTGCCCACCACGAACACCTCCATGCCGAAGCCCGCTCCGAACAGATGGGCGAGCGGCGCCGTCACGAAATCCTGCACCTCGGGTTCGAGCGGGCCCCCCTGGGCGGTGACGATCACGGCGGGCCTGCCCTCGAGCGGCCGCGGCGATCCGGCCCACGACGACGTGAGCCCTGGCACATGGACCAGGTCGACCCAGGCCTTCAGCGTCGAGGGCATCGCGTAGTTGTACATCGGCGCACCGACGACGAGCGCATCCGCGTCGAGCAGTTCGGCGATCAGCTGATCCTGCACCCGCTGCCGCGAGGCGCGAAGGCTCTCACCGCCTCGCAACTCGGCGGGCCAGTGCTGCGAGCGCTCGGTCAAGTGCGGCGGCTGGTCGTAATGCAGATCGCGCTGTACCACGACGAACTCGTCCCCCCTGGCGATCCAGGCCTCCGCGACCGCGTTCGTGAGCATCCGAGTGCGCGACGCGCTGTCGGCGATGGCGCCGTCGACCTGCAGCAGAGTCGGCATGACTTCCCCTTCCCTCGTTACGAGACGAGGATAACCGCCACCCCGTAGAATCGTCCCGTGCTGCTCTCAGATCGTGACATCAAAGCCGAACTCGAATCAGGACGCATCGGCCTCTCGCCGAGCGAGCCGTCGATGGTGCAGCCCTCGAGTGTCGACGTGCGACTCGATCGCTACTTTCGCCTCTTCGACAACCACAAGTACGCGGTGATCGACCCGTCCGAGGAGCAGCCGGAGCTGACGCGCCTGATCGAGGTCGACCCGGAAGAAGGCTTCATCCTGCACCCGGGCGAATTCGTGCTCGGTTCGACGTACGAACAGGTCTCGCTGCCCGACGACGTCGCGGCGCGCCTCGAGGGCAAGAGCTCGCTCGGGCGGCTCGGCCTGCTCACGCATTCGACGGCAGGCTTCATCGATCCCGGTTTCGAGGGCCACGTGACGCTCGAGCTCTCGAACGTGGCGACCCTGCCGATCCGGCTCTGGCCCGGCATGAAGATCGGGCAGCTCTGCTTCTTCAAGCTGACCTCGCCAGCGGAGCGCCCCTACGGTTCTGGTGCGACGTTCTCCCGGTACCTCGGCCAGCGGGGCCCGACGGCTTCGCGCTCGCACCTCAACTTCCACCGCGCCGATGTGCGCTCCACCGAAGCCGGCGCGATCGGCGCTTGAGCACGGGGCTGGGCCCCGTCGCGGCTGCCTATGGCTGGCGCGATGCCTCGATCCGCACCGCTTCCTGACGCGCCTCCGACGCTGCGACGATCGCCTGCTGCCGCTTCATCTGACGTGACAGCACGACCGACAGCACAACGCCGCCGACCAGCGCGACCCCGATGAGCAGATACAGGCCGAGATCCGGGTCGATGATGCGCGCGGCGTACATGAGCACGATGAGGATCGCGAGCACTGCGCCCTCCGTCAGCGCGAACCGCAGAAAGAACCGCATGCGCTCCCGCGTGAGCGCGTGCATCTCCTGCCTGCCGGTCGCGTCGAGGGGCGGTGCGCCGTGCACGTCGTGTTGCGTCATGACCATGAGGCTATCAAGCGTCGGAGGCCCGCATGCCGCCCCGCTCCGCCCGCGTCGCGCGCGCGGCTAGCGGCGCTGAGGGTCGCTCGCGCGCTTCCCGTCGCGGCGGGCCTGCTGGGCGAGCATCTCGTTGTACGCCTCGAGCTCGGCGCCGCCGGAGCGGTCGTCCGCGCGATCCTTGCGCTTCTGCTCCTTCTCATCGCTCCGCGACCACTGCACGGCCACGATCAGGGCCAGCGCGAGGGTCGGCAGTTCGCCGATGCCCCAGGCGATGCCGCCGCCCGTCGACTGATCCTCGAGGGGAGGAGCGCCCCACGTGCGCCCCATGGCCCCGTACCAGTCGGAGAGCAGCAGTCCGTCGCCCGTCATGATCGTGACGCCGAAGAAGGCGTGCGACGCCATCGTGGCGAACAGGGTGACGATGCGCAGGGGATACGGGAAGCGGTAGGGCACCGGGTCGACGCCGATCATCGACAGGTTGAAGAGGTAGCCGGAGATCAGGAAGTGGATGATCATCCACTGGTGCCCCAGGTGCTCCTCGGCGGCCCAGCGGGCGATCGGCGTGAAGTAGAACACCCACAGCGAACCGGAGAACATGACGGCGGCGAAGGCGGGGTGCGTCACGATCTTCGAGAAGGGCGTCTGCACGGCCCACAGAATCCATTCGCGACCGCCCCACGAGCCGTCGGATCGCTTGTGCGTCGCCCGAAGCGCGAGTGTGACGGGAGCGCCGAGAACGAGGCAGAGCGGGATCAGCATCGCGAACATCATGTGCCCGAGCATGTGCACGCTGAAGAGGTACTGCTCGTACGCGTTGAGCGCACCGTTCGTCGTGTAGGCGAGCAGCAGAATGCCGAGGAGCCATGCCGTCGTGCGGCCCGACGACCAGCGATCGCCGCGACGAGCGAGGCGCACGACCGCAGCGAGGTACATGCCCGCTGCGAAGATGCAGACGAGCACCCAGAGCAGGTCGAACTTCCACTCGGTGAGATAGCTCAGCGGCGTGAGCTCTGGCGGCAGGGGGTCGCCCGTGAGCCACTCGGCCGGACTGATCCCGCCCGGCTGGTCGCGCACCGGTTCGAGGGCCACCGGTGTCGCGGTGCGGCCGAGGGCGCCCGCGATGCCGCTCGCGACGCCCATGACGGCGAGCTCGCACACCACGAACCAGGCGAACGGGCGCATGCCTCGTGCGGAGTCAGCGATGCGCGGGATCAGGCGTACGCGCTGTATCGCGCCGAACGCCCCGAGCACCACGAGCGATCCCGTCTTGAGCAGCACGAGCTGCCCGTACCCGGTGCCGAGCAGAGCGTCCCAGGTGCCGACGCGCAACCACGCGCTCACGACTCCCGACGCCGCGACTCCGATGAAGGCGAGCAGCGCGATCGAGGAGTAGCGGGCGGTGACCGCGGCGAGTCGCCTGTGGTCGACCGCGCGCGCGATGAAGATGAGCGTGAGCAGACCGCCGAGCCACACTGCGGCGCCGACGATGTGCACGAGGAGCGCGTTCACCGCCGCACCGTGACCCGACGCCCCGGCCGCGTGCCCCTGCTGAGCGAGTGGAAGCGCGGTCGCCAGAGCCGCCACCAGCACGATCAGCATCAGCTTGCGGCCGCGAATCGCGAACGCGAGCACCGTCGTCACCGCCGCGAGCAGCAACTCGAGCAGCCAGAGTTGACCGAGTTCGATCTCCGTCAGGAACTGCGCGAGGCCGGCACCGAACGAGGCGTCACCGGAGAGCGGCTGGCTCGACACGTCGAGGTAGGTGAACAGCGTGGCCGCGGCACTCGCGACAGTGAGCACCGCTGCGGAACCGGCAGCGAGATCCATCGCGAGACGCGTCTCCGGGCGATCGCTCGCGAACACCCACACCGACATCACGATGGAGCCGATGAGAGCAGCCATCGCGATGTTCACGATCGTCCGGGTGAGCGGCAGCCCGACGCGCACGATCGCACCCGGGTCGGCGAGCGAGCGCTCGGCGGCCGCACCGCCGATGCTCAGACCGAGCCACAGCGCCAGGAGGGTCGCCGCGAGCAGCGCAGCGGGGGCGAGAACGCGGACGAAACGGGGCACCCGACTAGCCTACGCGTAGTGCGGTGGGAGCGTGATCGATGCCCCGTCGCCTGCGGTCCGGCTCATCACGCCGCCCGACGGGCCCCGAAACGACGAAGCTCCCGAGCCGCAACGCGGCCCGGGAGCTTCGAGGAAGACGATGTTACTTGACAGCAGCCTTGAGCTTGCTGCCGACCGACACCTTGACGCGCTTGCCAGCGGGGATGTCGATGGACTCGCCGGTGCGGGGGTTCCGGCCGGTGCGAGCAGCGGTGGTCGCGGTCTCGAAGGAGATCCAGCCCGGGATCGAGACCTTGTCGCCCGAAGCGACGGTCTCGGAAACAGCGGAGAACAGTCCGTCGATCACGCTGGAGACGGCGGCCTGGCTCTGGCCGGTCTCGGCAGCGATCTTCGCGACAAGCTCGGTCTTGTTGAGTGCCATGTTGTGTCCTTCCAAGGCGATGCGCCGCAACCGGGCACGCCCCTAGATCTTGGTTCAGGGTTCCCTCCGGATGGAGAGTCCGATCGATTGATCGGTTCGAATCTACCCCAATTCGGCGGAATGATGCGGAACTTCGGTCGGGGATTCCCCAGAGTGACGCACTGCGACCTGGTATTGCGGCTGATCGGAGACCGTTTCGGGTGCGGGGCGCCGGCAACGCAAAATGGCGTGGACCCCGAAGGATCCACGCCATTCTCAGCTCAAGCGCCAGCTACGAGTCGTTACCAGCTCGACTTGGTGATGCCGGGCAGCTCGCCGCGGTGCGCCATGTCGCGGAAACGCACACGCGAGACGCCGTACTTCGTCAGCACGCCACGGGGGCGGCCGTCGATGACGTCGCGGCTGCGCACGCGCACCGGTGACGCGTTGCGGGGCAGCTTCTGCAGGCCGACGCGTGCGGCCTCGCGGCTCTCGTCGGTGCCGTTCGGGTCCACGAGGGCCTTCTTCAGCTCGAGGCGCTTCGCCGCGTAACGCGCAACGATGACCTGGCGCTGCTTGTTCTTCGCAATCATGCTCTTCTTCGCCATGATTAACGCTCCTCTCGGAAGTCGACGTGCTTGCGGATGACCGGATCGTACTTCTTCAGCACGAGACGGTCGGGGGTGTTGCGACGGTTCTTCTTCGTCACGTAGGTGAACCCGGTGCCGGCCGTCGAACGGAGCTTGATGATCGGACGTACGTCCTTATCCTTAGCCATTAGAGCTTCACCCCGCGCTTCTGCAGATCAGCGATTACCGATTCGATACCGCGAGCGTCGATCATCTTGATGCCCTTGACCGAGAGGGTCAGGGTCACCTTGCGGCCGAGCGAGGGCACGAAGTAGGTCTTCTTCTGGATGTTCGGATCGAACCGACGCTTGGTGCGACGGTGCGAGTGCGAGATGTTGTGTCCGAAGCCGGGAACGGCGCCGGTCACCTGGCACACTGCTGCCATGATGTTTCCTCTCATACCGTGAGACCGGACGGCCTCACCCAAGATTTCTTGTCTGCACGAACCCGCGGCGAGATCGAGAATCGATTCGCTGCGATCAGTTCGCGCGGTCTGCGCACTGGGACGGCGCACAGCCAAACGCCGAGTCTACGTCAGGATCGCGTCGCGCGCAAACGCCATAGGTTCGTCAGCTTGTATCACGCTCAGCGCTCTAAAGAATGCTGCTCGCGCTGGACCTGCGCGAGACGATTTTCGGCCTGAGCGTATGCGAGCGATTCTTGCTCAAGAGCATACTCGAGATCACCGAGATTCGTCCGTACGATCTTCACGATGTCATCGAGTTCCGCCCGAGCTCCCACCTGCTCGCTGATCCGCCCCTCCGCCTCACGTATTCGCTCGTGCTCAGCCTCCAACGCAGCTTTTGCTTGGCCCAGATTCTGGCGCACAATCTCGGCCTCAGATTCGACCAGGCTCTTCCCGCGTACGAGAGACTGCAGTTCGTCTTCCGCCGCACGTCTCGCGCGATGCAGCCGTTCCGCTTCCTTTTCGGCGAGACGCCGCTCCCATTCTGGAAGCGGCCGGTCGCGTCTCCCGGGCTCCCCCGCGACCGGATATCTCGGTGCAGACGGCAGATCGCTCGTCCCCGCTCCTCGCGGCTGCCCAACGTTGCGCGATATCCAATCCGAAAGCATGGGAGTGGCATTGATATGCCCGCCGACGCTCTCCCGGAGCTCGGGAAACTTCGCGGCGATTTCAGCGAGTTCCGCGGGCCCTGTCATCGGCTTGGACAATAGTTCACGGGCTATGTCAAACGTGATTTTCAAAGTCATGAAGTTTCTATTTCAGGACTCGTCGAACGAGCGCTGCGCCGCGCCGAGAAGCGCCAAACGCTCCTCGAGCTCAACGCGCAACAGCCTCTCCCGACGCTCGCGGTCCTCTGCGGCCGAACGACTGTCGCTCTCCGCGTCGAGTCTCGCCTCGAGTGCCAGGCGCGACTGCGACTCGTCGAAGATCGTCTGTTCCAACTGCCGCGCACGAGTTCGCTCTTCCGTCAGCGCCGCCTCCAGCTCGGTGACGCGCAACTCAAGCTCAGCCTCCGCTGCGACAGTGGCAACCGAACGCTGCTCGGCCTGACGCTCCATCTCGGAGCGAAGCGACTCGAGTTCGTTCTGAACTCCGAGCAGCTGCTCGTTGAGTTCGTACGCCTGCCCCTCGGCGCCCTTTCGAGCGCTTCGCTCGACTGCAACCTGCGCCTCAAGCTCGGTTCGCATGAGCGATTCATTGCGTGCACGAGCCTCCGCCTCCGACCGCGTATCCGCTTCTGCCGCGAGCAACGCTTCCGTCTCGAACGCCAACTGCGAGACGACGGCGAGCCGCTCCTCGAGCGTCGCCCGCTCCCCTTCAAGTTGCTCCAGGTGATCCGCAGCCTGTTCGAGTTCACTCTCGATCGATGCCCGCTGCTGCACCTCGTTCTCGTGCAGCGCTGTCAGATCCTCGATCTCACGTCGCACTTCAACGAGTTGCGCTTCGAGGCTGCGGCACACCTCTGCTTCGTTCCGCGCAAGGGATTCTGCGCGTTCGCGCGCCTCCACTTCAAGCTTGCTCTGCGCCTCTGCTGAAGCACGCGCTCGCGCCTCAGCGAGCGTCTCCTCCTGTGAACGGTCTCGCGCCTCGAACGCGAGCTGCACTCTCGCTTCCGCTTCGAGCCTCGCCTTCACCTCCGCGTCCAGTTGAGTTCGCATCTCCCGGAGTCGATTGTCGGAATATTCGCGCAACTCCGTGTCTCGACCCACGGGCGACCGCGAGTTCTTCTGCTCCTCGAAAGTCGCAGCGTACCGGGCGCGAAGTCTCTCTAGCGAAGTCTGGCTCGAACTCGCCTGGGGCGCGGCGGCACTTGATGCGCCAACCTGCCCGTCGAATGCAGTTTTCGGCTGAGCTTCTGCGGTCCGGACCCCGGTCTTCGGACCGTCCCGGTCCTCCGCGTCACCGCGTGACTGCGCAGTGCCCGCTACCTCAATTCGCTCGTGTGCGGTCGCGGCGTCGGGCCGTCTCGGCGGTACCGCAGCCGGCGACGAAGGAGAATCAGCCTTCCCCTGGTACTCGGGCACGCTCAAGCCGTCGCCGGAGTCATCACCGCTCGACTCACGTTTCGCGACTTCGTCCATCCACTCGATGAGATCCTCGTAGACGTTCGGGTGCTGGCGAATGCGGTCGCGCAATGCCGCGTGTTGCGCGGCTATCTCTGCGAGGATCCGCGAAGACGTGCTCTGATCGGCAACGAGAATCTCCGCGGTCTGATCACTGATCTGCAATCTCATGTCGACACTCCTCCACTATCCGTTGTGACGGTCAGCACTTGCCTGGCGAAGATGCTCTTCGATCTGCGCGATGACGGTCTCCGTCTTTCTCGAAACACGGTGGTCATCGATGAACGTTCGAATGAACTCGGCTTCGTCATTGAGCGCTTCGAACCGCGCTTGAGCACGGGCATGGACCTTGTCCGAGAACATCTCGACCTGATTCACGAGGTTGTTGGAGTAGAGCTGTGCTTGTTCGATGAGGTCGGAGGCACGCTTCCGCGCCTCCGCGTGCTGCCGCTGCACCTCCTCCCGGAGACGCTCATGCAAAGCCTCGCTCTCCTGCCCGACGGCATACGCGCGCTCATTGATCTCCGCCGCCTTGAGGTTCGCCTGGTCCAGGATGGCCGACGAACGCTCAGTTGCCTCTGAAAGAACTCGATCGCACTGGGCTTCGACGTCGGCCTGACGTTCCAGCAGCGCGCGTTCGACTTCGATCGCATGGTGCTCGGTTTCTTCTCGGAGGCGGTGAATCTCTTCGCGCTGCTGGTCGATATGCGCCTGCGCTTCCTGTCGCGCCTGCATGATCTCGCCCTCGGCAACTGCGCGAATGTTCGCTGCGTCACGCTTGGCTTGCGTCACGGCCTCACTGGCCTCTCCCAGCCGAGCGTTCGCGATCGCCGCGACTTCGACAGCTGCCGTTTCTCCTTGTAGTGCTGCGTCTTTCGCTCGACGCTGCGCTTCATTGAGGATCTGCGCCGCCTGTTCCTCGCTGCTTCGGATCAGTCGTTGCGCCGCCGCCTCTGCTTCGACGGTGATCGACTCAGAGCGTCGTTTCGCCTCGTCGAGCATGTGCTCGGCCTGCACTTCCGCAGTGCGGAGCACCTCTTCAAACTTCGAACCCAGTCCAGAAAATGTCGGCTTCTGCGACTGAGCCTTGCTCAGGTTCTTATTGGCGATCTCGAGTTCTGTCTCGATCGCCCGCATACGTTCCATGAGCGAGCTTCGTTCACCCTGGAGTTCGTCGATCGTAGCATCGAGGTTTCTGAGCAGTCGGTCTACTTCGTGGCGAGAGTACCCCTTCCGTTCCGGGGAGATCGCGTAAGTGTGCATACCCATTGCGTGCATGTCTTTCTAGTAGGAGCTTGGCGTACTGCTGCGAATGTGACGTGGCTTGGTTCGCGAGCCAGTACGTCTCAAAATGTCGTCCGGTGACAAATGGAGAGTGCGGTGATCAAGGAAGCGAGAACTCGGAAGACGACAATCTCGGCGTGGGCAATGGCGCGTCATATGTTCATCTCGACATTCGCTCGGATGTATCCGGGAATCTCCGATGCATCGCTCATGGCGTCGGTGCTCTCGGCGAAAACAGGTGAGAAGTACACGTGAGGAAGCGACCAACTGGACATCGCGTTCATGACCGTTGGCAGGGCGAAGACCGCAATCACAGCGATGAGGAGCAGCACGACGAGAATCGCGAGAGCGATGTCCACGAAGCTCCACTTTTCATCGGCGCCCTGCGCATCGGCTTCTGCGACCGTGGTTCCGGCTGCCGCCTGGCCCGATTGCCCCGTCTTCTTCGCTTTGACCGCGGCGCGCATCTGCCGTTTGCGTTCCTTCGCGCGGTGCTTTTCTTCGCGCTCCTCGTGCCGAAGGTACTTCCGAGCATCACGGTCCGCTTTCTTGCGCTCTTTCTTGTCCAGTTCATCGATCGTTTCAGGTGGCTGGAATCCCGCACGCCGACGCGGGGAATCCTCGATCGTCTGCGAATCGCCCGGTTCGTTACGCGTCGAGGGAGCAGAGGTCGGCTCCTTCACCGCCGGTGCTGTAGGCGATGAAGGAGAGGCGAAGAGCTTCTCGGTTCCTGCAGAAGCCGCGGAACCGTCTACCCCGTCGACACGTAGAGTCTCCGGTTCCGCCATCGTATGCTGCGAATCAGCGAGGTTGGCGTCTCCGGCAGTGTGCCCCGCCGACCGAGTTGCTCCCTGTTGATCGGGCTCGAAGATCTCGATGTGAGGGCGTGGCGAATCCCCCGTCCGTTCGCCGTCCTCGACCGGTGTCGGGGACGGCGAACATGCTCGCGGGTTTTCCAGTGGGGAGTGATCTTCCGGCCCCGAGGCCTGCGCCTCGACCACAGCAGGCGCACCTGCACGTGCTTCAGGAGCGGGCACCTCGGGGGCGGGGGCGGGTGCCTGTGACTCGACACGCGGTGAGGGCACCTCGACACGCGGTAGGTCGCGAGTTGCGGCAGCGGCTCTCAACTCTGCCGTGTTTATGAGAGCTGCCCGGTGCGTGACGTCGGCACGGTTCTTCCGCAGAACAGCGACATTCGACTCGATCTTGGTCTGCTGCACCCGAAGATCTTCGAGGGTCGCTCTGACCCGCTCGAGCGCTCTACCCTCATCGGCCAGTCGCTGTTCGACCACGTGGCGCTTCTGAGCTGCCCGCTGAACCTGTCGCTGAACGGCTGCCAACTCCTCTCGAAGTTGCAGAAGCGTGACCTCGGCGGCTGCTTTCTCGCGCAACATTCGCAACAGCTCACGGTCGATCATGGCGCGAGATCGATCATCGCGGAGGGAGCGCGCCTGGGCCGAAGCGCGCCAATGGAAGTCAGTGCTGGTCTCCCCCATCACAGTCTCCCGATTCTTCACCTGCCCTTGGCCTCACGCGCTGGTGAAACTCCGCGTTCATCAGTTGTCACGCTCGGCTGGCACACCATGGAGCCAGCACTCGCACCGAGAAGCACGCCACCGGGTCCTGCACGACCCATCGGGTGAGCATGACTGGAGGCACTCGCATATTTCGGGTAAATGTACTTCGAACTACGTCACTGGCGGAGACGTTGCCCGGGATTTACGTACGATTTCACTGATCTTGCGTGATGCTTGCGCGTCGCCTCGCATTTGAAACGCGTATTTACGCGCTGTGGCTCCCGCAGCTGCGTGCGGCGATGGGCGTAGGCTGGGCCCGTGAGCGAGCCGCACGAAGCCACTGAACGGGCCCCGATCCGGTACGTCGCCATCGGCGATAGTTTCACCGAGGGGGTCGGCGATGAGCGACCCGACGGCTCCGTTCGCGGGTGGGCCGACCTCGTGGCGCAGGGGCTCGCGGATGCAACGGGCGCCGCCGTCGATTACGCGAACCTCGCCATTCGGGGGCGACTGCTCGCTCCCATCATCGCCGAGCAGCTCGAGCCGGCACTCGCCCTGCAGCCGACGGTCGTGACGTTCAACGGCGGCGGCAATGACATGCTGCGCCCGCGCACGAATATCGCGTGGGTCGCCGCGCAGACGGAGCACGCGCTGATGCGCATCCGCGATTCGGGCGCCGAGCCGATTCTGCTCGCCGGCGCCAATCCGACGGCGGGGCTACCCGGCGGTGCCCGTGTGCGAGTGAAAGGCGACGAACTCGTGCGAGCCGCGCGCGCCATCGCCGAGCGCCTCGACGTGCGCTTCGCAGACAACTGGAACGATCCGGAACTCGCCGGCGGGCAGTACTGGTCGCCGGATCGCCTGCACCTCGCGCCGGTCGGGCATCGCCGCGTCGCCGCCAACGTGCTGCGGGCGATGGGCTACACCGCGCCGGCCGATTGGGAGCTGAACGCCGCGGCGATCCCGCGCCCGACTCGGAGGGATCAGCTGCGCTACACCCGTGAGCACGTCGTCCCCTGGGTGCAGCGCCGCCTCACCGGGCGCTCCAGCGGAGACGGACGCACCGCGAAGTACGCCGAGTGGACGCGTGTGGAGCCGCGCGCACTCGGCGCCGACCCCGAGGCATGACCCAGCCCCGCGACTCGAGCGCCGGCCGCACGGGGCCGCTCGCAGCGGCATTGGCGCTCGCCGGGCTGCTGCTCGTCGCCGGCAACCTCCGAGCGAGTCTGACCTCGGTCGGCCCGATCCTCGATCGCCTGCAGACGGAACTCGAACTGAGCTCGCTCGCCGCGTCGATGCTCATCAGCCTGCCGCTGCTCGCGTTCGCCGGCGTTTCACCGTTCATGCCCAGGATCGCGCTCCGCTTCGGGCTCGAACGCCTGCTCGGCGGGAGTCTCGCGCTGCTCGCCGCCGGAATCGCGCTCCGGTCCGTCGGAGGGGTGTGGCTCTGGGCGGGCACCATCGTGCTCGGCGTCGCGATCGCCGCGCTCAACGTCTCCCTGCCCTCGTTGGTGAAGCGGGACTACCCGAAGCGCATCGGGCAGGTGACGGGTGCGTACTCCGTGGTGCAATCGGTCTTCGCGGCGATCGCAGCCGGCGTCTCCGTGCCGCTCGCCGACGCCTCAGAGCTGGGGTGGCGGGCGTCGCTCGGCATCTGGGCGGGGTTCGCACTCCTCGGGCTTGCCGCGCTCCTTCCGCGGATTCTGCGCTCGCGATCACCGCGCAACGAGCCGCCGAGTGAGACCATCGCACTGCCCGGCGGCGGCACCTCGCGCGACCGATTCTCCCCGTGGAGATCGGCACTCGCCTGGCAGCTCACCGCGTTCATGGGCGTGCAATCCGTCGCCTACTACATTCTGATTCTGTGGCTGCCCTCGATCGAGATCGCCGCCGGCATCTCCCCCGCGGCGGCCGGCTTCCACCTGCTCATCATGAACGCCGTCGCCATCGTCGGCAGCACGGTGTGCTCGGCCCTCATCCCCCGGTTCCGCGATCAGCGCGGCCTCGGCGCCGTCTCCGGCGTCTTCTTCGTGGTGGCGGCGGTCGGGTTGGCGTTCGCGCCCGAATGGGGAGCGCTGTGGGCCGGCTGCGGTGGGCTCTCGGGCGGAATCTCCATCGTGCTCACCCTCTCCTTCTTCGGCCTGCGCACGCATCATCACCGTCACGCCGCTGCCGTATCGGGCATGGCCCAAGCGGTGGGGTACCTCTGCGCGGCCGCCGGGCCTCCCGCCATCGGGCTGCTGCACGACGCGACCGGCTCATGGGCGCCGGCGCTCTGGACGCTGGGCGGCATCGGCGTGCTGGTCATGGGCCTCGGCGTGCTCGCGGGCCGCGACCGTTACGTGCGGTGACCGGGGCGGACCCGGCGCACGGAGCCACGCGGGGAGCGCGAATGCCTCGGAGAATCGGCGCGGGAGCCGCTTCCGGCTTCCCGGAATCATCCCGCGGGATGATCCGAAATGGTACCGGAGCACGATGCCGTCGAACGGTTCACCGGCCAAGCTGAAAGGGTTGATCTCGCCGCTCGGCCCGCGCCCGGCTGCGTTCCCCGTCACGCCGCTCCACGATGCACGGTCGCCGACGAATCCTCGGATCCGTCGGCCCCGATCCATCACGCAGTGCGAGACCCCAGCCGAAAGCGTTCATGTCGTTCCTCACGCGCACCAGTCTCAAGAACCGACTCATCGTCGGGCTCACCACCCTCGCGATCGCCGTGATCGGCATCGTCTCGATGGGATCGCTCAAGCAGGAGCTGATGCCCTCGATGCAGGTGCCGATGGCGTATGTCATGGCGCAGTCGCAGGGGCTCGCGCCCGAGGAGATGGCACGCACGGTCACCGAGCCGGTGGAGCAAGCGCTGCTCGCCGTGCCCGGTGTCACGAGCGTGACGTCGACGACGGCCAGCGGTGACGCGCAGATCCTCGCGGAATGGACGTTCGGCACCGACGACGACGAGACGTTGCGCGCCATTCGGAGTGCGGCCGAGGCGCTGCGGCCGACATTCCCCTCGGGCAGCGAGCTGCAGGTCATGTCGGGCGGCGCCGACGACATGCCTGCGATGATGCTCAGTGCTGGAACGTCGGGCGACCAGGAGGCCTTCGGCGACGCGCTCGCCCAGACCGTGGTCCCGGCATTGCAGAACGTCCCCGGCGTGCGCACGGTCGAGCTCGCCGGGCAGGAGGAGCATCGGATCTCGATCGACCTCCGCCCCGCAGACGTCACCCGCCTCGCAGTCGATCCGTCGACGCTGCAGCCCATCCTCCAGGCGAACGGCGCGGCGCTTCCCGCCGGTCAAGCCGAATCCGCCGAGGGGCCGATCTCCGTCACCGTCGGGGCCGCGCTCACGTCGATCGAAGACATCTCGAATCTGCCCGTGCCCACCGCGGAGGGTGCAGTGCGCATCTCCGACTTCGCCGACGTCGAAATGGAAGCGGTTCCCGCGCAGAACATCTCTCGCGTGAACGGCAACCCCTCGCTGACGCTGCAGATCACGCCGTCGCAGGGCGCGAACGTCGTAGACATCTCGCACGCGGTGAACGCCGAGCTCGATCGCCTCGCCCCCACCCTCGACGCCGAGTTCATCACCATCTTCGATCAGGCACCGTACATCGAGCAGTCGATCCACGATCTCTCGGTGGAGGGCGGGCTCGGACTCCTGTTCGCCGTGCTGGTGATTCTCGCGTTCCTCTGGTCGTGGAGGTCGACCATCATCGCCGCGGTGTCCATTCCGCTCTCCCTGCTCATCACCCTCATCGGCCTCTGGTCGAGCGGCAACACGCTCAACATCCTGACCCTCGGCGCGCTCACGATCGCGATCGGCCGTGTCGTCGACGACTCCATCGTGGTCATCGAGAACATCAGCCGACGGAGGGGCGACGGGCCGCTCACGATCGAGGGCGTCGTCGCCTCGGTGCGGCAGGTGGCCGGCGCCATCACCGCATCGACGCTCACCACCGTCGCGGTGTTCCTGCCGATCGCATTCGTGTCGGGCATCGCGGGCCAGCTCTTCCGGCCGTTCGCCATCACGGTATCGATCGCGCTCCTCGCCTCGCTCGTCGTCGCACTCACCATCGTGCCCGTGCTGGCCTTCTGGTTCCTGAAGAACGCCCCCGCCCATCGGGGCGAGCCCAGCGCCGAGACCGACGCGTCGGACGACGCCGAGCAGGATCCCGCCGCGGTCTCCGAACTCGACGAGATCCACACCGCACCCGACCGACTGCAGCGCACCTTCATGCCCGCGCTCAACGCCACCCGGCGCCACCCGGCCATCACGCTCGTCGTGTCTGGCCTGCTGCTCGTCGCCACACTCGGCATGACCGCGTTCATTCAGACGGACTTCCTCGGCTCCTCCGGCCAGGAGAGCCTGCAGCTCACGCAGGCGCCGCCCCAGGAGACCGGCGATGACCTCGTCGCCGCAGCTGAGCCCGTGGAGGCCGCACTCAGTGAGATCCCTGGCATCGCGGATGTGATGACGTCGATCCCCATGCCCACCCCGGGCACCCCGAGCACCATCAGTTACGATCTGCAGCTCGCCGATGACGCAGAGGTCGCCACAGTCGAATCGGCCGTGCAAGACGCGATCGATGCGCTGCCGGACTCGGGCGAGATCTCGCTCGCCTCGCAAGACGCGTTCGTCGCGGGGGCGGGCGACGGCATCGCGCTGCAGATCTCGGGCAACGACTCCGAGGCGCTCCGCGAGGCCAGCGACCTGCTCGAGCAGCAGCTCGCCGACGCCGACGGGGTCCGCTCCGTGACGAGTGAACTCTCGGGGGAACAACCCGTGCTGCGCGTGCGGGTCGACGAGCTCGAAGCGACGCGTCTCGGGTTCGACCGGACGACCATCGCGACAGCGGTGCAAGAGGCCCTCACAGGATCGACCGTGGGCTCGCTCATGCTCGACGGCCAAGAGCGCGACATCATCGTGCGCACCCCCGGCACTGCGCGCGCCGCCGACCAGCTCGGCGAGGTGCTGCTGCCCGTCACAGCTCAACAGACGGCGGAGGCGCAGAAGGCCGCGAACCAGGTGCTCGAGGACAGAGCCAAAGCCGAAGCGGAGACCGCGCGCATCGAGGCGGCGAACGAACTCGACTCCCAGATCGCCGAAGCGGCGAATCAGCGGGCCGAGCTGGTGTCCCAGATCGGAGCGCTGAACGAGCAGCTCGCACAGCTCTCGAGCGCGCCGATCGTCCCGGAGGAGCCGCGCACCCCCGACGAGGATGCGATGCTGCGGGCGCAGCAGGAACGCGCTGAGCAGCTCGCCTCGCTGCAGGGCGCGCTCGAAGGCGCCCAGTCGGGCATCACCGGCATGGATGAGCAGATCGCCTCGCTCCGCCAGGCGCAGAACGATGCGGCGACGCAGCAGGCCGAAGCCGAGGCGGCGGAGGCCGAACAGCGCGCAGCCGCCGAGGTCACCGGCGCCGCGATCCCCCTCTCCGCGATCGCGACCGTCGAGGAGGAACTCACCGCGCCGACGATCACGCGCGCCGATGGCGAGCGTCAGGTCTCGCTGACCGTGACTCCGAAGGAGGGCGAGCTCGAGACCGCGAGCCTCTCGATCGACACCGCGATCGCCGAGACCGAGCTGCCGGCCGGCGTGCAGTTCGAACAGGGCGGCGCGGCGGCCCAGCAAGACGAGGCGTTCGGCCAACTCGGCCTCGCGATGCTCGCCGCGATCATGCTCGTACTGCTCGTGATGGTCGCCACCTTCCGCAGTTTCCGCGGGCCCCTGGTGCTGCTCATCTCGATCCCGTTCGCCGCGACCGGCGCCATCATCGGGTTGCTCGTCACCAACACAGCCCTCGGGCTTCCCGCCCTCATCGGCCTGCTGATGCTCATCGGCATCGTGGTGACGAATGCCATCGTGCTCATGGACCTCGTGAACCGCCTCCGCGAGGCCGGCGCCACCCTCGACGAGGCGGTGGAGCACGGCACCCGACTGCGTCTGCGCCCGATCCTCATGACCGCGGCAGCCACGGTGTTCGCCCTGATCCCGATGTCGCTGGGCCTGACCGGGGGCGGTGTGTTCATCTCGAAGCCCCTCGCGATCGTCGTGATCGGCGGCCTCGTATCATCGACGCTGCTCACGCTCATCCTGGTGCCGATCCTCTACACGCTCGTCGAGCGCCGCCGTGACCGCAAGATCGCGAAGCGCGAGGCGCGTCGCGCGAGAAAGCTGGAGCGGCAGGCCGAGAGTGCGGGCGCTCCCGGCGAGGCCCGCGAGGCCCAGCGAGCATTCGCTGCCGAGCAGCGCTCGGCGAAGGGCTCCGCCCGCGAGGCGAAGCGCGAAGCCAAGCGCGAGGCGAAGGCGGCCCGCCGGGATGCTCGCGCGGCGCGCAGGGAGAGCGGCAGTCGGGAAGACGAGAGCGGCGAGGCAGGTGAGGTCGGGCAGTAGCGCCGCACCTTGGTGCGTCCCGCCCCGCCCCGGGTGCTCGGCTGCGCGGCGCGAAGCTGCGCGGCGCGAAGGCACAGCCTCGGCGCAATGGCGCGACGGGGCGACGGCGCGAGACGCCTGAGCGGTGCCTCACGCCGCGGCCTTCAACCCGGACCCGGTGAGCAGCACGACCGTCGTCTCGGAGGGCAGGACCGCGCCGCGCGCGACGAGCTCGCTCACCGCTGCGGCAGCCGTCGCGCTCGTCGGCTCGGCGTAGAGTCCGTGCGAGGCGAGCTCCGCGTGCGCTGAGCGGATGTCCGCTTCCGGAATCGCCACCGTGCCGCCGCCGCTCTCGCGCAGTGCGTCGAGCATCGCGCCGAGCCGCAGTGGGTGGGAGATCGCCGTGCCTTCGGCGATGGTCGCGCGCACCGGGCGGTTCGGCACCGGTTCTCCTGGTTTCACGTGGAACGCCGCATCCATCGGCGAGCAGTTGAGCGGCTGCGCGGCGTAGAGCCTCGGCACGCGCTCGATCTGGCCGGCGCGCAGCAGTTCGCGGAAGCCGAACGCGCACCCGAGCAGGCTGCTCCCCGCACCCACCGGCAGCACGACGGCGTCGGGAGCGCGGAACCCGAGGTCCTCCCAGATCTCGTAGGCGAGGGTCTTCGTACCCTCCAAGAAGAACGGCTGCCAGTTGTGGCTGGCGTACCAGCCCGCACCGTGCGCAGCCGCAGCGATCGCCGCCTCCTGCGAGGCGACGCGCGGTCCCTCCACCAGCTCGATGCGCGCCCCGTACGCGCGCGCCTGCACGAGCTTGCCGGGCGAGGTGGTCGCCGGCGCGAAGACCGTGACGCCGAGCCCGCCCGCGGCCCCGTAGGCGGAGATCGCGGCTCCGCCGTTGCCCGAGCTGTCCTCGATCACCGCGCGCGCCCCCTGCTGCCGCAGCACCGAGAGCATCACGCTGGCGCCCCGATCCTTGAAGCTGCCGGTCGGGGAGCACCACTCCAGTTTCCACAGCGGCCGAGCGCTCCCCCAGACGCCGGGCACCAGCGGAGTCCGCCCCTCGCCGAGCACGAGTGGTTCGTCGACGTCGAGGGCGAAGGCGGCCCGGTACCGCCAGAGCCCGGGAGCGCCGTGCTCGATATCCGCGCGGGTGATCCCCCGGCCCGGCGCGAGCAGCAGCGGTCCTCCCGAGTCCGAACGCCAGCGACCCGGCTCGAGCGCGTATCGTGCACCCGTCGCCGGGTCGAGGTAGGGAAGGTCGTCGCTCACGTGCGCCTCAGCGAGAGATCAACGGGTCCGGCGGCGGCCACCGGCATCGTCGTCGCCGTCGGTCGCGCCGAGCCCTGCACCGAGCTCACCGCCGATCGAGGCCGCCACCGCTGCCGGCTTGGCCGCGGCCGTCGGCTTTCCGCTGCGCGTCGCTGCGAGCCGGCCTGCACGACGACCGAGCCACGACACCGTGAGGTTGATCGCCAGGTAGATCACGACGGCCACCACCCAGAAGGTGAAGAGGTATCGGTTGCCGTAGAACGTGGACGCCTGCTTCACCGTCGAGGCCAGCTCGGAGTAGGCCACGATGTAGCCGAGCGAGGTGTCCTTCAAGAGCACGACGAGCTGCGCGATGATGATCGGCAGCATCTGAGTGAAGGCCTGCGGGAACTCGATGAGCAAGCGCGTGCGCACCGGGGTCAGACCGATGGAGAGCCCCGCCTCCCGCTGGCCCTTGTTGAGGGCCACGATGCCCGCGCGCAGGGCCTCGCCGATGATCGCCCCGTTGTAGATGATGAGTGCGATGACCACCGCGCCGAACGCACCGGTCGACGCCACGAGCAGGATGAAGAGCATCATCAGCAGCACGGGCATCCCGCGGAAGAATTCGAGCAGCACGGTCGTCGGGATGCGGATGAATGCGTTCGTCGCCAGTCGTCCGAACGCGAAGACCATGCCGAGCAGCACCGCGCCGACCATCGCGACCGCAGCGGCGCGCAGGGTGTTCCACACGCCCCGTCCGATGAACTGCCAGACCTCGCCGTAGGCGAGCACGTCCCAGCGCGACGCGTCGAACATTCCGGGGTTCTCGTTGCCGTTGACCGAGATCTGCGGCTGAGCCAACCGCCAGACCACCCAGCCGAGCAGTGCCGCGAGCGCGATGACTCCGACGACGGAGATGATGCGGGATCGCCGACGCGCTTTCGGGCCGGGGGCGTCGTAGAGAACGGTCGCACTCATCGCAGCACCCGCACCTTCTTCTCGATCTGCCCGGCGAGCAGGCCGAGCGGAATGGTGATCAGGAGATAGAAGCAGGCGACACCGACGAGAATCGGGATCACCGCCTGGCCGTTGCTGTTGGTGAGCTGCCGTGCGGTGGCGAACAGCTCGACCACGAAGAACCCGCCGGCGACCGACGTATTCTTCGTCAGCGCGATGAAGACGTTGATCAGGGGCGGGACGACCATGCGCAGCGCCTGGGGCAGCACGATCAACGAGAGCGTCTGCCCGAAGCCGAGCCCGATGGAACGGGCGGCCTCGGCCTGACCGACGGGCACGCCGTTGATGCCGCTGCGGAGCGCCTCAGCCACGAATGGCGAGGTGTAGACGGCGAGCCCGATGGAGGCGAGCAGCGCGTAAGGCGGCTTGTCCGGCACGATCAGCGGCAGCACGAAGACCATGAAGAGCAGCAGCAGGGTCAGCGGAATATTGCGGATCAGCTCGGTGTATGCCGTCGCGAAGCCGCGCAGCGACGACACCGGGCAGATGCGCAGCACGGCGACGACGAGTCCGATGAGCAGCGCGCCGACACCTCCGAAGAGCAGCAGCTGCAGCGTCATCAGGAAGCCGGCGAGAATGTCGTCGGCGTTCGCCAGTAGGACGTCCACGATCGGGATCCCTTCTTGAGGGCGGATCCCGGGGGCGGCTCGCACCGCCCCCGGGTCAGCTCAGTTCCGAACGAGTGGATGGATAGGAGAAAAGGTGTCGAGCGAGGTCAGTAGCGGTCGATCGCCGGGGGTTCCGGCGTCTCCAGCACCTTGCCGGCGGTCTTCTCCCAGGCCGCCGCCCAGTCGCCGTTGTCGAAGGACTCCTCGAGCGTGTCGTTCACGAAGGCGCGGAACTCGTCGTCGCCCTTCATGAGCCCGATGCCGTAGGGCTCCTCGGTGAACGGGTTCTCGACGACCTCGAACTCGCCCTCGTTCTGGTCGGCGAGGCCGGCGAGGATCACGTTGTCGGTCGACACTGCGACGACCTCACCCGAACGAAGCGGCTCGAGGCAGTTGGAGTAGGTGTCCGTGGCGAGGACCTCGACGCCGGCCTCCTTCAGGTTCTCCTCGGAGGTCGAACCGGTGACCGAGCAGACCTTCTCGCCCTTCACATCGTCGATGCCCGTGATGCCGTCGGGGTTGCCCGAGAGCACGAGGAGGTCCTGACCCGCGGTGTAGTAGGGGCCGCCGAAGTCGATGACCTTCTTGCGGTCGTCGTTGATCGTGTACGTGGCGATGACCAGGTCGACCTCGCCGTTCTCGATGAAGGGCTCGCGGTTCGCGGAGACCGCTTCCTTCCACTCGATCTGGTCTTCCGAGATGCCGAGCTTCGCGGCGATGATCTTGCCCATCTCGACATCGAAGCCCTCGGGGGAGTTCGTGGTGGGGTTCATCAGGCCGAAGAGCGGCTGGTCGTACTTCGTGCCGATCGTGATCTTGCCGGCTTCATTCAGCTTCGCCATGGTCGTGCCGTCTTCGAAGCTGACGTCCTCCGCCGGCGCCGGCGCCGACGATTCCTCGCCGGCGTCGTTCGGCGAGCCGGAGGCGCAAGCGGTGAGGGCCAGGAGTCCTGCTGCGGCGAGGACGGCTCCGTACTGAGCAATTCGCATCATTTCTGCTTTCTCTTCGGTGAGTTGGGGCGCGGTGACGCTGTCGGCCTGCGGCCAGCGGCGTCGAATTCGTTGCGGGGGGGGGACGAGTCAGTGGCCCAGGATCTTCGACAGGAAGTCTTGCGACCGCGACGTCTTCGGGTCGGTGAAGAACTGCTCGGGTGTCGCCTCTTCGACGATCTGGCCATCCGCCATGAAGATGATGCGATCGGCCGCGCGCCGGGCGAAGCCCATCTCGTGCGTCACCACCAGCATCGTCATCCCGTCGTTGGCCAGCCCGATCATCACGTCGAGCACTTCGTTGATCATCTCGGGATCGAGTGCCGAGGTCGGCTCGTCGAGCAGGATGAGCTTCGGATCCATCGCGAGTGAGCGGGCGATGGCGACGCGCTGCTGCTGGCCGCCGGAGAGCTGCGAGGGCAGCTTCTGCGCCTGATTGGCGATGCCGACGCGTTCGAGCAGCGCCATCGCCTTCTCCTCCGCATCCTTGCGAGAGAGCCCGCGCACCTTCATCGGACCGAGGGTGACGTTCTGCAGGATCGACTTGTGCGCGAACAGGTTGAACTGCTGGAACACCATGCCGACGTCGGCGCGCAGCGTGGCGAGCCCGTTCCCCTCTTCGGGAAGCGGCTGGCCGTCGATCGAGATCGTGCCGGAGTCGATCGTCTCAAGGCGATTGATTGCGCGGCAGAGCGTCGATTTTCCGGAGCCCGAGGGCCCGAGCACGACGACCACCTCGCCACGGCCCACCTGCGTGTTGATGTTGTTCAGCACATGCAGATCGCCGTAGTGCTTGTTCACCGAATCGATGATGACGAGCGGCTCCCGATCGTCGCGGACCACTCTGACCGCTGTCGTGTCTCCCATGCTGCGATCGTACAAACAGAGCGGCTCGCGGTGCTAGTTCTTGTGCCACTGCCACAAAGCTGGTTAGGGTGAGGGAAAACGCCTGATGATCGGCCAGAACGCTCGAAGATGCGCACCGAAGTGCCGAGCGTTCTCGAATGAATGCCCGAATCGGTGACGCAATCGTTACCGAGCTGACACCTTCCGGGCGCCCCATACCGCGCAGATGAGGAACATCGCGGTGAGCACGAGCCCGACCGATCCACCCGCCGCGATCGAGAACTCCCTCGAGATCCACAATCCGATCAGACCCCCCGCGATCCCCAGCACGGCCGAGATCACCGGTATCCACTCGAGCCGCTGAGTCAACGCGCGCGCAGCCGCGGCAGGGGCGATGAGCACTGCGACGCCGAGGATCGCGCCGACCGCAGGCATCGCGACGACGACCGATGCGGCGATCACTCCGGTCACGGCGAGCTCGATCGGCCAGCTGCGGAAGCCGGCCGCGGAGAAGCCGACCGGGTCGAACGTGTGGAAGAGCATGCGGCGCCCGAACACCGCGACGAGCACGAGGGCTGCGACCAGCACGCTCGCGGTCACGACGACGTCGGTGAGGCTCACCCCGAGCGGCGAGCCCACGAGCAATGCCTCGACCGGTACGCCGAGCCCGGGGTTCAGTGCGGCGAGCAGCGTGCCGAGCGCGAAGCCGAACGAGAGCACCACTCCGCTCGTGACCTGACGACCCTGTCCGGGAATGCGGGCCAGCACCGTCATGGCGAGCACGAGCACCGCTGCGAAGAGCGCCTGGCCGATCAGCAGGTTCCACCCGGCCAGCGCGAACACCACGCCGCCCGGAAAGGTCGCGTGGCTGAGCGCCACGGCGAAGAACGAGCGCCGGCGCAGCACGATCAGCGTGCCGGCGACTCCGGAGAGCAGGCCGAGCAGCACGAGTTCGAGCGACGCGAGTGCGAAATAACTCATGCCGCGACCGACCTCCGCAGGGCCGCGGCACCTCCGCGGATCAGTGCCGCGACCACATAGGCGGCGACGAGCAGGAGCACCACGACAGCCCCCGGAGACACCGTCGCCCCCAGCGACGTCGACCACTCGAATGAGAGCCACAGCCCCGCGATGCCCGCCCCGAGGGGAAGCAGGATCGCGACGGGGATGAGCAGCGCGAATCCGCGCGTGAGCAGTCGCGCCGCGGCCATCGGAACGGTGAGCAGTGCGATGACCATGAGCACGCCCAGCGCCTGCACCCCGGCCACGACGAGCAGCGCGACGGCGACCGAGAGTGCGAGGTCGGCGCGCAGCACCCGGAACCCCGCGGCCTCAGCCCCGGCGGCGTCGAACGAGCGGAAGAACTGCGCGCGCCAGGTGAGGCCCACGACCGCGACCGCGACGATCGCGACGATGAGGATCTGCCAGAGCTGCGTCTCGGTCACCGTGAGGAGACGCCCGAACAGCAGTTCCTTGAGTTCCGAGACGTAGCCCTCCTGCTTCGACACGAGCACCACGCCGAGGCTGAAGAGCCCGGTGAGCACCACCGCGATCGCCGCGTCGGCCCCGACGCCGCCCCGATGCTCGATGACGGTGAAGAGCACGGCTGCGAGGATCGCGGCGACCACCGCTCCCGGGAGCAGACCGGCGGAGCCGCCGATCGCGGAGCCGACGACGAGGCCGGGAAACACGGAGTGCACGAGACCGTCGCTCACGAACTCGAGTTCCCGAAAGCTGATGAAGAGCCCGACGATGCCGGCCGCGACCGCGAGGATCGCGACGGTGACCAGGGCGCGCCACATGAACGGCAGTGAGAAGATGTCGATCGGACCGAGCAGCATGAGGTGGAAGGCGGGCGACAGCACCGACGGCATCACTCGGTCTCCCGCGTCGTCGTCACGGTGTGGTGATCGAGTTCCACCGTCGTGTCCTGGAACGCGTGCTGCACCGCGTCGAGGGTGAGCGCCTGTTCGACGGGACCGTACGCCGCCGGATGGCCCGGCTGATTCGGGTGGTGACCGCTCGCGAGCAGCAGCGCGTGGGAGCACGCCTCCTGAGCGATCTCCAGATCGTGCGTCGACACGATGATCGTGCGCCCCTCTGCTCGCAGCTCTCTCACGAGACGCAGCAGCACGTCGCGGTTCTCCCGATCGAGCCCGTTGAAGGGTTCGTCGAGGAGGAGGAGCTGCGGGTCGGAGACGAGCGCCCGCGCGAGAATGCCCCGCTGCTGCTGACCGCCCGAGAGCTCGCCGAAACGGCGCGACGCCCAGGCGGAGAGACCCACGCGTTCGAGCGCGCGAGAGACCGCCTCGCGGCCGGTTCGGCCGATCGGGCGCAGTGCTCCGCGCGAGCGGTAGAGACCCATGGTCACGACCTGGCGGAGCGTGACCGGAAGCGTCGCATCGCGGGTGTCCGCCTGCGGCAAGGACCCGATGCGGCGCCTGGCACGATCCGGAGTCTCGCCGAGCACCCGGATCGAACCGCCGGTGAGTTCGGCCAGCCCCAGGATGCCGCGCAGCAGCGTCGATTTGCCCGAGCCGTTCGGTCCGATCAGCGCGACCGCAGCACCCACGGGAACCGCGAGCGTCAGGCCCTCGACCCGCGACGTCCCGTGGTATCCGAAGGCTGCCCCTTCGAGCACCAACGCCGCATCGGAGGCTGCGAGCGCGCCTCTCTCGGCACCCCCGTCGGCCCCGCCTGCCTGCATCGGCTCCGGGGCTGCGCAGTGCTGCGCGTCGCCGGGATCAGATGCTGCTGCGTCGCGTGCGGCCGTCATCCCTGCAGACTATCGGGCACCGCATCCACCTGGGCGCCCCACGCGTCGAGAATGAGTTCCGTGTTGTGCACCGTCGCGCCGATGTAGGTCGCTCCATCGCTGTCGGGTGCGCCCAGCGAATCCGCGTAGAGGTTCTCGGAGTCGACGACCTCGACGCCCGCCTCGTCGGCGATCGTCTGCGCGAGCTTCGGGCTCATCGACGACTCGACGAATACCGCTCGCACGCCGTGCTCTTCGATGGAGGCGACGAGCGCGTCGATTTCGGCGGCGCTCGGCTCGGCGTTGTCTTCGAAGCTGGGCAGGATCGACCCGGCGAACTCGATCCCGTAGTCATGCAGGTAGTACCGGAGCGAATCGTGGCCGCTCACGAGCACCCGCTCGTCTGCCGGCACCCGTTCGAACTGCGCGGCGATCCACGTGTCGAGCTCTTGCAGACGCTCGGTGTACGACGCGGCGCGCTGCTCGTAGTCGCCCGCGTGATCCGCGTCCGCCGCTGCGAGTCCGTCGGCGATCTCCGTCACCATGCCGACGGCGTTCTTCGGCGACGTCCAGATGTGCGGGTTCACGTCGCCGTGATCGTGGTCGTGCTCGGCATCATCCGCGTGATCGTGTTCGTGATCCGCTTCGTCAGCGTGCTCGGCATCGCCAGCGTGCTCGTGCTCGTGCTCGTCCGTTGCGGCACCCTCGGCGGTGATGTGCTTCGCCTCGTCGAGGTCGATGCCATCGGCCGCCGTGATGATGGTGCCGTCGAAGCCGGAGGCATCCACCGCATCGTCGACGAAGCTCTCGAGGTCGGCCCCGTTCACGATCAGCACGTCGGCCTCCCCGAGCGCCAGCAGATCGGCGGGGCTCGGGTCGAAGTGGTGCGCCGAGGCGTTCGGGGCGAGCAGGCCGGTGAGCTCGATGTCGTCGCCCCCCACTTCGCTCGCGAAGTCGGTCAGCTGCGTCGTGGTCGCGACGACCTTGAGCCCGGCGTCGCCGCCGTCGTCGGCATTGGCGCCGCCGCTGCAGGCGGTGAGTGCCAGGAGCGATGCGAGTGCTGCGGCGGCGAGAACGGCGGGTTTCACGGAGCGGGGCTTCTGAGTCATGACACACTTTCTAATGAGAACGAGTATCACTATACACCCCACGCCGGGAACGGCGTCCTCGCTGCACCGGCACCAGGCACCTCGGAGGAACGGACGCGCTTCGACGCGCATTCCCGGCGCTGGCGCTCGTAAGCTGGGCGGATGGAAGACGCGACGGCGGAGACCGCGCTGGCATGGCGCGACGCGCTCCGCCGCGGCGACGTCTCCGCGCGTGAGGTGGCCGAACGGTATCTGCGCCGCATCGAGGCGCACCACGAACTCGGAGCATTCCTCGCGGTCATCGGTGACCAGGCTCACACGGACGCGACGGCAGCCGACGCGCGATTCGCGGCGACATCACGCTCGGAACGCTCGACGCTGCCTCGTCTCCATGGGCTGCCCATCGCCGTCAAGGACCTCGTAGAGGTCGCCGGAATGGCGACGACCCGCGGCAGCGCCGCCCTTCGCCACCGCGTGGCGACCGCCGACGCTCCGGGAGTCGCGATGCTGCGCGCGGCCGGCGCGATTCCGCTCGGGAAGACGCAGGTGTCGGAGCTCGGCCTGACCGGTTACTCCGAGAACGCCATCGCGCCACCCGCGCGCAATCCGCTCGACCCCTCGCGCACTCCGGGCGGATCGTCCGGCGGGAGCGCGGCTGCGGTCGCGGCCGATCTCATCCCCATGGGTCCGGGAACGGATGGCGGCGGTTCGATCCGCATCCCAGCGCTCGCGTGCGGTCTCGTCGGACTCAAGCCGGGTCTCGGCGCGGTGCCAGGGGATCTGGCCGCGGCCGCTCCCTCCCTGCACGACGAGTTCGGTGCGCCGCGGTTGACGGTGAGCGGCCCCTTGGCCCGGGACCCGGCCGACGCGGCGATGCTCTTCGATGCGCAGCGCGGCGCGACGGGGGAGCCAGCCTTGGCGGCCGTGCGCGCCGCCGATGAGCTCACCGGACTCCGCATCGCGTACTCTGCGGCCTCGCCGTTCGCATCGGTGTATCCGATCGCGCTCAGTGCCGAATCAGGCTGCGCGTTCGAGGCGGCCAGGGAGCGCCTCGCCGCCCGCGGTCACCGCATGGATGAGGCGACCTTCGCCTACGACCCCGAGTACCCCGAGGCGTTCACGACCTCGTGGACGGCGGGCCTCTCGCGTCTGGCGCTCGCTCCCGATGCCGCTGCACGCCTGATGCCGCTCACCAGCCTCTTCCGCGAGCGCGCCCGCGCACGAACCGTCGAGGCGCATGAGCGCGCAGGGGCACGGCTGCGCGATTTCGCCGCAGACGCGCGACAGCAGTGGGGCGCCTACGATGCCGTCCTCACTCCCGGACTCACGATGCTCCCCCCGCGCGTCGGCGCCTTCACGTCGATGCATCCGGATGACGACTACCGGCTGCAGTGCGAGTGGGCTCCCTTCACGTCGATGGTGAACGTCTCAGGGCTGCCCGCGGTCGCTGTGCCGGTGATGCGGCTGCCGAACGGGCACGCAATGGGGGTGCAACTCATCGGCAGGATCGGCTCCGAGTCGCAGTTGCTGCAACTCGCGGCGCAGCTCACGTCCCCGTGAGTGCGCCGTCGCGCCCCTCTCGGCAACTCGACCGCGACTGCCGACAGACCGCGATTTTCAGAGATCTTGCAGCGAGCTTCATTAGCACTCTCAGGTACCGAGTGCTAATTTATATTCACATTGAGTGACCTCCACTCAAGCTTCACTGGAAGGAGAAAATCATCATGGCAATGACATTAGATCCCTTCAGCGAGCTGGATCGCTGGGCCGCAGGAGCGCTCCAGCAAGCGCGCTCCGGTCCGCGCCAGATGCCGGTCGACCTCCAGCGCGACCACGAGCGGTACGTCTTGAACGCCGATCTGCCCGGCGTCGACCCGGGCTCGATCGACGTCGATGTCGACGGCCAGCTCCTGACAATCCGCGCGCAGCGCACCGCCGACGTGGCAGAAGGCTCGAAGTGGCTCACGCGTGAGCGCCCCTCCGGCACCTATCTGCGGCAGTTCAGCGTCGGGCAGGGCGTCGACATCGCCGGCATCTCCGCCTCGTACGACAACGGCGTGCTCAGCGTCGTGATCCCCGTGAGCGAGCAGGCGAAGCCGCGCAAGATCGCCGTGCAGGGTCAGTCCGAGCACGTCGAGAGCGACACTCAGAAGTCCCTGACCCACTGATCCGGCACCGTACGCACGCCGCGTGACGCTGTGGGGCGCCGTTCGGGCGCCCCACAGCGTCACGCGCGAACCGGGACGCGCGGACTCGGGAAGCTTCCGATCCGCCGACGCAGCGATCAGGACGCGAGGCGGCCCGGCCGAAGCGGCAGGCCCGCCGCCGTGTACACCTCGTCGATGAGGGCCATCGTACGACGGGAGCGCTCGAGGCCGACGCGCGATCGCTCACCGCTGCGCACCGCTGACCGAATGCGGCGCAGTTGATGGGTGTACGACGACGAGGCGCCCAAGTGCTCCGAACGCTCTTCGACGCCGGCTCCCGTCGTCGTGCGCACGATGAGGCGCCCGTCCTCCTGGGGTTTCACGAAGTTCGGCAGCACGACCTCGCCCAGGCTTCCGTGCACTCGGAGCCCGAAGTTCCATTCGTCGCTCGCCATGCTCGTGTGCATCGACACGGGCACGCCTCCGAGCTCCAATCCGGCGACGACCGTCGCATCGACCCTCGCGTCACCCGTGTGCCCCTCAGCCCGCGCGAAGTCGAGGGTGAGCGGCGCCGCAGTCGGCAGACGCACACCCCCGAGCTCTCCTCCGAGCTGATCTCCGAGCAGGAGCAGGGCGTGCAGCGCGTAGCACCCGAGATCCATCAGCGCGCCGCCGGCGAGATCGAAGCTCCATCGCGGGTCGCGCGGCGCGGGCGCCGGCATGTCCATATGCACGTCGACACCGCGGATCTCCCCGATCGCACCCTCGCGCACGTGACCGATGAGGCGATGCATGGCCGGATGATCGGCGTAGTGGAATGCCTCCCACGCCCAGCCGGCCGAGCGCTCGAGTCTGGCGGCGACGCGATCGAATTCTGCGAGGTTCGCCGCGAACGGCTTCTCGACGAGCACATTGCGTCCGGCTTCGAGCGCTCGTGCCGCCCACTCGGCGTGCAGCCCGTTGGGAAGGCCGATGTAGACGAGGTCGAGCGAGTCGTCTTCGATGAGGGACGCGTAGCTCTCGGCTGCCGCCGAGAAGCCCCGTTCGGCGGCGTAGTGACGAGCGCGCTCGGGATCCCGCGCCGCGACAGCGGCACGAATGTCACCGGTCTCCGCCGTCGCCGCGATGATCGACTCCTCGGCGATGCGCGACGCGCCCAGCATGCCGATGCGCAGCGGCGCACTCATGACGCCTCCGGGATGTCGGTCGCGCCGAGTGCCTCGCGCAGGCAGGCGACGCTGCGGCGCGCGCTGTCGAACGCCGCCACCGCGTCAGCTTCGTGCTCGATGACCGTATCCTGCTCCACCACGTACCATCCGGCATACCCCACGCCGCGCAGCGCGCGGACGATCTCCACGATGCGCGCGTCGCCGGCGCCGAGTGACCGATACATGCCCTGGCGCACCCCCTCGCGGTAGTCGATCTCTCCGGCTCGCACCCGCGCGGCGACGGCGAGACTCACATCCTTCAGGTGCGCGTGCACGATGCGGTCCGCGTACTGCTCCACGAAGGCGACCGGATCGCCGCCGCCGAGCGTGTAATGGCCCGTATCGAGGCACAGGCCGATGCGGGAGCCTGCGATCACGCGCTCCACCGCATTCGGGGCCTCGACCACCGTGCCGAGATGGGGGTGCAGGGTCGCCACCACCCCGACGGCGGCGGCGGCATCGTGCGCACGATCGAGGTTGGCGAGCAGCGTGACCCATTCCGGGTCGCTCAACTCGATCGCACCGTCATACCCTTCCGCTCCCGTCACCGCCGAGAGCACGAGCGTCGTGGCGCCGGAGGCGACGTACGCCTCCAGTTCGCGCTCGATCGCCGGCAGCGGATCCACCGCCGCCCGGTGCAGCACGACCGGGAAGAACCCGCCGACGGCTTCGAGGCCCGCTGCGGCGAGCGCTGCGGCGCGCTCGGCCGGAGCATCGGGCAGAAACCCTTCCGGCCCGAACTCGGTCGCCGTGATCCCGAGCGACACCATCTCGGAGAGCACGCGCTCCCGCTCCAACTGCAGCCCCCAATCCGGGACCTCGATGACGCCCCAGCTGATGGGGGCGGCTGCGATGCGTGCGCGATGTGCCATGTGCGACTCCTTCGTCGGTGCAGTGCGAGTGGATGAGGATCAGGCGCCGGCCGCGGTCGTGCCCTCGACCGGCGTGCTCGACTGCCAGGTGCGCGTCTCGGCCGATCGCTCGGCCGCCGAGACCACCTGGGCCGCCGAGAGCGCATCCTGAATATTCGAGTTGATGGCCTCGCGCCCGAGCACCGCCTGGAGGAACTTCTTGGCCTCGATCACCTTGAGGTCGTCGTATCCCATCGAGGTCCCCGCTCCCGGCTGGAAGCGGTTGAAATCACCCATCCCCGGCCGGGCCATGACGCGCGTGTACCCCTGGTTCTCCGCGCCCAGACCGCCCGAGAGGTGCAGCTCGTTCATGCGCTCGAAGTCCCAGTGCGCCGAGCCGCCCGTGCCGTAGACCTCGATGCCGTAGCTCGCGCGAGGGCCCACCGAGACCCGGGAGGCCTCGAGGGTGCCGACGGCGTGCGCCGCCGGAGCCCCGTCCGCGACTCGCACGAGCATCCCGGCGTAGTCCTCGTTCTCGACCGGTTTCATGTCGCCGTTCTCGATCAGCGCGAAGTGGGTTCCCGTGCCCATCGGAAGCTCGGGGCGCTCGGCGTACACCGTCGAGGTGACTGCGCTGACCTCGCCGATCGGGCCGAGCGTGTACTGGACGAGATCGACCAGGTGGCCCATGAGGTCGCCCAGAACGCCGTTGCCCGCCAGCCCCCGCACGAAGCGCCACGACAGGGCGCCGCGCGGGTCGGCCGAGTAGTCCGCGAACATCTGCCCGCGGACATTCGTGATGCGCCCGAGCCTGCCCTCGGCCACGAGTTCGCGCAGGTACTCGATCGCGGGGGCATGGCGATAGTTGAACCCGATCGACGTGACGACGCCGGCCTCCTTGGCCGCGTCCGCGACCGCGCGGGTCTCGTGCTCGCCGCGGCCGACCGGCTTCTCGATCCAGAAGTGCTTGCCGGCCCGGGCCGCCGCGATGCCGATCTCCGAGTGCAGGAAGTTCGGGGCGCAGATCGACACGACGTCGACGTCTGGATCGTTCAGCACATCGTGGTAGTCCGCCGAAGCCCGCTCGTACCCGAGCACGCGCACCGCCTCATCCGTACGCGCCGGCGCCGGGTCCGCCGCGTGCACCAGGCGGGGTGCGAGCCCGAGATCCGGGTACGCGTACTTGAGGTTGGCGTAGGCGCGGCTGTGCAGCTGGCCCATCCACCCGACGCTGATGAGGCCCACCCCGATCTCGGTGGTGCCGTCTGCACGTGTCCGCATCTTCGCTCGTTTCGTCTTCGTGGTGCCGTGCACCGGTTCTCACTGTGGGGCCGGCCGGGGGCCGGGCCCGGGTCTGGGATCCTCGCCTGTCGACCGGAGTGATCCTGACTCTGGACTTGATTCTGGACCGGTCCAAATTGTACGGACATGGTGGCTGCGGTGTCAACAGTCCCGTGGGACCGAGGGTGTCCGCCGAACCCGAGCGAATCCCGCCGCCCGAATCCCTCGTGCTCAGCACTCGAGCTCGATCTCGGTGCGGGGGCGCCGGTGCAGCGGGGGCGGCCGGTGCGCCCCCGGGATGCAGAACGGGCGCCCGATCCTCGTCCGGATCGGGCGCCCGCCCTCGCGGAACCGAGAGACGCTCAGCGGCGTGAACGCCCTGGGGCGTCCTCCCCGTCGTCCGCGTACTCGCCGGGGACGACGGTGACGGCCTCGGTCACCTGCACGCGTCCCACGCCCGCCGCGGCGTCGCCCTCGATCTCATCGCGGATCGTGCGCACCGCGTCGGTGCTCGTGCCGACATCCCGCAGTTCGTGGACCAGCTGCTCGAGCTCCGCGCCGCCGGCCATGAGCCCGGTGAGCTCCTCGAGCGAGATCGCGGATTTCTCGTGGTACCCGATGCTCTGTCCGCGCTTCAGCAGCAGGAAGCGATCGCCCACCGGGTAGGCGTGGTGCGGATTGTGGGTGATGAAGATCACGCCGAGGCCCCGATCGCGCGCCTGGATGATGTAGCGCAGCACCACACCCGACTGCTTCACGCCGAGCGCGGCGGTCGGCTCGTCGAGGATCAGCACCTTCGCGCCGAAATACACGGCTCGCGCAATGGCCACGCACTGGCGCTCGCCGCCCGAGAGGGTGCCGATCGGCTGATCCACGTCGCGCAGATCGATGCCCATGTCGAGCAGCTCCTGCTTCGCCGTCTTGCGCATGAAGTCGACGTCGAGCCGCTGGAACGGACCCCAGCCCTTCGTCTGCTCCGACCCGAGGAAGAAGTTGCGCCAGACCGGCATGAGGGGCGCGACCGCGAGATCCTGATACACGGTGGCGATGCCCCGGTTCAGCGCCTCGCGCGGCGAGTTGAACTTCACCGGTTCGCCCTCGACGAGGTACTCGCCGGCGGTGTGCTGATGGAGCCCTGCGATGATCTTGATGAGCGTGGACTTGCCGGCGCCGTTGTCGCCGAGCACGCACATCACCTCGCCGCTCGCCACCTGCAGGCTGACGTCGCGGAGCGCGATGATGTTGCCGTACCGCTTCTCGGCGTCGCGCAGCTCGACGAGCGGCGCCTTCGCGGTTGCCGTGGCCGTCGCCGGAGCGGCGGCTGTCGATGTGGCGTTCACTTTTTCCCTCCTCGCGCCGCGCGGCGCTGCAGCGTGAAGTTCAGCACGGTGGCTCCGAGGAGCATGGCGCCGAGGAAGAACTTCAGCCAGTCCGGATTCCACTCCGCGTACACGACGCCCTTGAGCGCCATGCCGTAGATCAGTGCGCCGATCGCGCCGCCGATCGCCGAGCCGTATCCGCCGGTCATGAGGCAGCCGCCGACGACGGCCGCGATGATGTAGAGGAACTCGTTGCCGATGCCCTCACCCGACTGCACCGTCTTGAACGCGAAGAGCTGGTGCATGCCGAGCAGCCACGCGCAGAAGCTGACGCCCATGTAGAGGCCGATCTTCGTCTTCACCACGGGGACGCCCACGGCGCGAGCCGCGTCGGGGGCGCCGCCCGACGAGAAGATCCAGTTGCCGACCTTGGTGCGCTGCAGGATCCAGGTCGCGATGAGCACGAGGATGATCCAGTAGAAGACCGTGATCTTGACGTTGACGCCGAAGACGGGGATGTCGGCCGCGAACACCGCTTCCGCGGAGGCGAACCCGGGCCACTGCGCGATGGAGGGGGCTGCGACGCCGCCCGTGAGCGCGCGCGTCACCCCGAGGTTGAGGCCGGTCAGCATGAAGAAGGTCGCGAGCGTGATGATGAAGCTCGAGAGCTTCGTCTTCGTCAGCAGCCAACCGTTGAGCAGCCCGATCAGCAGCGAGAACACCAGGCCGACGATCGCTCCGACCCAGACGTTCCCCCCGAACCAGTACATGAAGAGGGACGAGGAGAGCGCCGCCGAGATGACGCCGACACCCGCCGACAGGTCGACCTCGCCGCCGATCATCAGGAGCGATACGCCGACCGCCATGATGCCGACGGTCGAGGCGCCGTACAGGATCGTCGCGATCGAGCTCGGCTGGGTGAACTGGGGGGCGACCACGGCGAACATGATCGCGAGTACCAGTGCGGCTGCGGTGGCGCCCGCCTCGGGCTTCGTGAAGAACCTGGTGAACAGGTTGCCAGAGGCGACGCGCTCATCGAGCTTGGGTGCGGTTGCTGTACTCATGGATTCGACCTTCCGGCGCGACCCTTCTCTTACTCTGCCGACTCGTCGTCGCCGCTGCCTTCGAACTGCGCGGAGACGCTGTCGGCGTTTTCGGCGTTGACGACGGTGGGTCCGGTCAGCACGGCCTGGCCGCCGCCGAGCACGTATCCGCCCTCGGTGTAGAGGCGCACCGCTTCAACGGCGGAGTATCCCTGCACGAACGGCTGCTGATCGATGCCGAAGAGGATCGTGCCGTCCTTGATCGCGGTGTAGACGTCGGCGTTGAGGTCGGTCGTGGCGAGCGTCGCGCTGCTGCCGGCGTCGGCGATCGAGTCCATCGCGGTCATCGCGAAGGGTGCTCCGAGGGTGAGCACCGCGTCGATGTCGGAGTTGGTCTGCAGCTTCGACGTGATGGTCGAGGCGACGTTGGTCATGTCGGTGCCCTGCACGTAGAGCACTTCCGATGTGCCCTCGAAGGTGTCCGCGAGCCCCTCGCAGCGGGCTTCGAGGCCGACGTGCCCCTGCTCCTGGATGACGCAGACGGCCTTCTTCAGGCCGGCGTCGTTGAACTGCTCGCCAGCCGCCTGGCCTGCGATGAACTCGTTCTGCCCGAAGTGCGCGAGCACTCCGAGGTCTTTGTAGGCCTCTTCGCCCGCGTTGATGCTGAAGACGGGGATGCCCGCGTCGACGGCCTTCTGCACTTCGCCCGCCATGGCGTCCGACTTCGCGAGCGTCACGACGATGCCGTCCACGCCCTGGTCGACTGCCTGCTGCACGAGCTGAGCCTGGCGCGCACCGTCGGGATCAGAGCTGTAGAGCAGCTCGACGTTATTGCGTTCGGCGGCGTTCTCGGCCCCCGAGCGGATGGTGTCCCAGAAAGTGTCGCCCGGTGCGGCGTGCGTGACGAGTGCAACCTTGATCACTTCTTCGTCGACGCCGCCGCCGCCGCCACCACCTGCAGCACCGCCGCCGGCGCCGGCGGGAGTACCGCACGCAGCGAGGGCCAGTGCTCCGACGCCCGCGAGGCCTGCGAGGCCGATCTTCGACCAACGCCCGAAACGTGATTTCAACATAGCTGCACTCCATCGTGTAATTGAACTAATGTCGTTACAAAGCTTGCGCTCTGCGTTTACAGTACCGTAACTTCCGCGATCCGGCATCTCTTCCGGTAAAGGTTGAATAACGACCACTCGGCACCTCGCTCATGTCTGTTGCAGCCATCCGTACGGTCTCTCGCAGCGTTCCGCGGAGCGCTGCGGCTCACGGGCGATGCCGACAGCGCCGGTCGCTCTCGAGCGCCGCGCGCCAGCCGCAGCTGCCGCGTCGGCTCGCTTTCGAACGGCGAGAAACCCCTCCGCCTCTAGTATCCCGCTGTCCGGCGTCTCCCCCGGGCGCACCGAGCGCGGACGGGTGCGGGACGCGCAGTGCCGGTGACCGCGGCACGCCGTGGCACGATGGGAGCGTGAGCACCCGCGAGCCGGCACCCCGTCGCCCCACGATGCGCGACGTCGCTGCGCGCGTCGGCCTGTCGCGGCAACTGGTCTCGATCGTGCTGCGCGGCGCACCGGGAGCGAGCGACGCGTCTCGCGAGCGGATCCTCGCAGCGGCGCGCGAACTCGGCTACCACCCCGACGATTCAGCTCGCATGCTGCGGCGACGTCGCAGCGGGCAGCTGGGCGTCCTCTTCACCGTGCGGCAGCCGTTCGAGGTCGATCTCGTCGATGCGCTCTACCGTCGCGCCGACGAACACGGGTTCACGCTCGCGCTCGGCGCCATCGGCGAGCAGCGCGATCTCGAGACCGCTCTGTCGGGCCTCATGCGCCAGCGCATCGAGGGCCTGATCGTGCTCGACGCCGGAACCGGCGGGCACGAGATCACCGGGCTCCCCTCCGGCCTTCCCGCGCTGCTGCTGGGAGGCCCGACCTCACCGGACGCGCACGACCGGATCGATATCGAGAACGAGCGAGGGATCAGCCTCGCCGTCGAGCACCTCAGCGCTCTCGGGCACACGAGAATCGCCTATCTCGGTGCGGAGAGCGGGCCGAACGCCGCCTCCAGGCTCGCCGGATACCGGCGCGCGATGGCCTCACGCGGCCTCCCCGGACGCGTCGTTCCGAGCGACTTCACCGAACTCGGCGGTCATCGGGCAGCACTGTCGCTCCTCGCGGATGGGAGCGTCCGGGAGCACAGCCGCGGAGGGGGAGGCACGGCCGACGCGCCTGGCAGGGTGACGGCACTCGTGTGCATGAACGACCACTGCGCGATCGGCGCCCTGCAGACCCTGGTGCGCGCCGGCGTGCGGGTGCCGGAGGAGGTCTCGATCGTCGGCTTCGACGACAGCTCGGCCGCGGCACTGCCCTACGTGGCGCTCACCTCGGTGCGACCCGATCCTGATCATCTGGCGCAGTTGGCCGTCGAGACACTGCGCGCCCGCCTCGCCGACCCGGGAGCGCCCGCGGTCAGGCGCCAGGTGGCTCCGACCCTGTGCACCCGTGCGAGCACCGGTGCAATGAGAACGTGACGACGCAGCGCGCGGGTGGCGCCGTGAGCGGGCAGGCGATGCCGCGCGCGCGGAGCACGAAGCCCAGCCGGCGGCTCGATCATGCGGAGGCGCGCACCACCAGAGCGGGCGGGATCAGCAGTTCGCCGGCCGGCTGATCGGGATCGCCGGCCTGCGCCCCGAGCAGCGCCTCAGCAGCCTCACGACCGATGCGGCGGTTGTCGGGGTCGACGCTCGTCAGCGAGATGCGCGGGATACCCGCGAGTGTGGTGTCGTCGTACCCCACGACCCGGCAGCCGCCGGGCACCGGCACGCCCGCCGTCTCGAGCGCGGTGATGACGGCCACGGCCGTCAGATCGTTGAAGGCCACGATCGCCTGGGGCAGGCGGTCTTCGGCGAGGAGCCGTTCGACGGCCTCGCGCACGCCCTCCTCGGTGAACGCGGCCGGTTCGACCCACGCCCGACCGCCGAACTGGCGGGCCTCGACCGCCGCGCGGAATGCGGCTTCGCGAGCGGCAGCCACCGTCCCGCCGTCGCCCCCGACGAACGCGATGCGCTCGACGCCCCGCGCGGCGAGGTGCGCGATCACGAGATCGAGCCCTGCGTCGTCGTCGGTGCGCACCGTGGCGACCACGTCGTCCGTCGCGTCGATCGCGCTGGCGACCACGGTCGGAATCATCGCGGTCAGTGCGGCGAGCTCCCGGAAGTCGGGGATCGTGCCGACCGCGATGAGCCCCGACGGGCGCAGGTCGCGCAGCACGTCGAGGTTGTCGCGATCCAGCACAGCCCCACCAGCGCCATCATCGACCTGCGCGCTCATGATCATGGTCCGCCGCCCGGCTTCGGCGAGCCGCGCCTTCGCTGCCCCGACGATCTCCGCGAAGAGCGGGTTGTGCAGGTTCGACACGAGAATCGCCACGATGTCGCGGCGCCCCGCCGACAACGACTGCGCGACGAGGTTGGGGCGGTAGCCGAGCTGCGCTGCGGCGTGCAGCACACGGAGACGGCGCTCCTCGCTGACGTTGTCGCCGTTGGTGAAGACGAGGGAGACGAGAGACTTCGAGACACCGGCCACCCGTGCCACATCCCGGATCGTCGGCGGGCGCACGGGGGCGTCAGGCGTCTCGCCCGGTGTGCGCTCCATCGTCCCTCCTCATGCCTCGTTCATCATATGGGGGCCGCACTCATGAGCTCAGGGCGCGAGCGCAACCGGGAACGCGGCCGCGAACGCGTCGAGCGCAGCATCGGCGTCTCCGCTCGCCCAGGCCTCCATGCCGATCACGCCGTCGTATCCGACCTCGCGCAGCACCCGCGCCACGGCCTCGTATCGGATCTCGCCCGTGCCGGGCTCGCAGCGCCCCGGCACGTCGGCGATCTGGATCTCACCGATCCACGGCAGCGCCTCGCGCACGAGCTCGACGAGATTCCCCTCGCCGATCTGCGCGTGGTAGAGGTCGAGATTGAGTCGCAGGTTGGGATGATCGACCCCGCGCACGAGGGCGAGCGTGTCGGCAGCCCTCGCGAACGGTGTGCCCGGATGGTCGACCGCGGTGTTCAGATTCTCGAGCACGAAGGTGCGCCCGGCTGCCGCACCCAGATCGGCCACTCGACGGAGGGTGTCGGCGGCGTGCACCCAGTCCGCTCCCGAGACCCGCGCGCCGGGCACGACCGGCAGGCCGCCCTCGCCGAGACCGGTGCCGTGCAGGTTGAGACGCGGGGCATCGATGACCTCTGCAGCCCGCAACGATTCGCCCGCGGTCGCGAGCAGGGCAGCACGGCCCTCGGCGGTCGTGAGGTCGCCGCGCAGGTAGCCGGTCATCGAAGAGAACTCGGCCCCGGTCGCAGCGAGGGCGGCGAGATCCTTCGTGCCCCAGTCCCAGATCTCCACGAGAAATCCGCGCTCGTGGATGCGTCGCACGCGCTCCGCGATCGGCAGGTCGGTGTACAGCATCTCCGCGCAGGCCGCGAGACGATAGCTCATGCGCGCACTCCCGCCCGCTCGGTGCCCGGGATCACAGCTCGACCGCGACCGCGGCGCCGGTCTCGGCCGATCGCTGCGCCGCATCGGCGAGGATCAACGCCGCGCGCCCATCCTCGAACGTCGGGCTGGTCGACGACTCTCCGCGCACGAGCTTCACGAACTCGCCGAGCTCAGCCGCATACGCCTCCGCGTACCGCTCGAGGAAGAACTCGGGGTAGGGCGGCCGGGCTTCCACGGCGTGCCCGTTCGAGAGCACCACCGTGTTCTGCAGAGGGTTGCCGACCTGCAGCATCCCCTTCGATCCGAAGGCTTCCATGCGCTGGTCGTACCCGATGGCGCTGTGCCGGGAGTTCACGATCGTCACGATCGCGCCCGACGCAGCCCGCAGGGTGGCGACGGCGGTGTCGAAATCTCCGTGCTCGCGGGCGCCGGCGTCGAAGGTGCGCGTGCCGGTGGCGCTGACCGAGACGATGTCGTCGATGAAGAATCGCGCCATGTCGAAGTCGTGGATGGTCATGTCGCGGAAGATGCCGCCCGAGACGCCGATGTAGTCCGCGGGAGGAGCCGCCGGGTCGCGGCTCACGATGATCAGCTGTTCGAGATCGCCGATCTCTCCAGCACGCACCCGCGCCTGCGCGGAGGCGTGATTCGGATCGAACCGGCGGTTGAACCCGAGCGCGACCGGAACGCCGCTCGATGCGACCAACGGCCGGAGGGCGTCGACGCGCGCGATGTCGAGGTCGATCGGCTTCTCGCACAGCACGGGGAGGCCCGCGCGCAGGGAGGCCTCGATGAGGTCGACGTGCGTGGGGGTCGGCGAGGCGATGAGGATCGCGTCGACCTCTCCCGAGGCGATCAGCGTCTCGGCGGATTCGGTCGCCGTTGCGCCGTAGCGCGCAGCGACCGCGTGCGCTCCGTCGACGAATGGGTCGGCGACCCAGGAGAGCGTCGCCTCCGGCGAAGCGGCGATGCTGGCCGCGTGCACCTGGCCGATGCGGCCGGTGCCGATGAGTCCGAAGCGGATGGGCTGTTGCGTCATTGCGATTCCCTTGCGGTGGGTGCCGGGGCGGGCGCTACCGTTTCTGCGCCTAGCACGAGCTAAATTGTTAGTACAAAGTATGATTGTAGGGCCGGCGCAGGCCGAGCGCCACTCGGGTGGCGTGCGCCCGGCTGCGCCCCGGCACGTATGCGCCGAAAGCGCACTTCGTGTCGTACCGAGCGGCGGGGAGAGCCGCAATTGCGCTTTCAGCGCGATCAGACGTGCGGGATCCCCGCCGTCGAGGCGCGCACCACGATGCGCGGCGGGAAGATCCGCGATTCGGCGGCCGTTCCCGACAGCAGCGCGAGCAGCGCCTCCCCCGCAGCCTCGCCGAGCTCCGCGGGGTCTCCGCTGATCGTCGTGAGCGCGATGAGGCCGTAGGCGGCGAGCGGCGAGTCGTCGTACCCCACGACGGAGAGGCCTCTCGGCACCGCGAGCCCGGCATCGACGGCCGCTCCGATCACTCCGACGGCCATCGGATCGTTCACCGCGAAGACGGCCGTCGGCCGCGCTCGTGAGCGTCCGGCGGGGCGTCCTCCGGCGGACGGTCCGGCGAACAGCGGCGCCATCGCCGCGCGGGCGGCGTCCTCTCCGGTCGCATCCGCCGGCACGACGAGCGGTTCGAGGCGGGCTTCGGTCATGGCGGCGACGTACCCGCGCGCACGTTCCGTCGCGCTCGCTCCCGGCCCCGAGACGCAGACGATACGGCGATGACCGAGCCCGAGCAGGTGCCGCGTCGCAAGGCGCCCGCCGGCGGCCTCATCGCTGGCGATCACGGGCACCCGCGGCGCGCTGACGGCTCGCGTGCCGAGCACGACTGCCGGCACTCCCGAGCGCTCGACGGCATCGGCGCTCACCTCGCCGGCGATCACGATCCCGTCGACGCGCAGGGCGCGGAACGCGTCGAGCGGATCGATGTCAAGGTGCGCATTGAGGTGCGCGTCGGCGATGCTGAGTGCGTAGCCGTCGGCGCGGAGTGCCGCCCGGAGACCGGCGAGCGCCTCGACGAACCACAGATTCGAGAAGTCGTCGACCACGACGCCGATGCTGCGCGTGCGGGTTCCCGCGAGACCGGCGGCGAGCCGGCTCGGCGTGTAGTCGAGCTCGGCGACGGCTGCGAGCACCGCCGCGCGCTTCTCGTCGCTGACCTGCGAGGAGTTGCGCATCACGAGCGAGACGAGGGACTTCGAGACGCCGGCGCGCGCGGCAACGTCGTAGATGGTCGGTCGTCGCATCGTTCGCCTTTCGCGCAGCTGGCAGGTCCCCCTGCCGACATCAGGGTACGCGACTTCGGTTCCGGGCGAACGCGGTGGGCTCGGGCGAACGCGGTGGGCTCGGGCGAACGCAGCCTGGGGCGGCCGACGCGCGATCGCACGCCGCGGTCCAATTGACAGGACATGGGCGCCCGGCTACCGTAGTGCCAATTGGAGCGCTCCAATCCACGGCGCGCTGCTGGTGCCCAGCACCGAAGTTCCCCAGCAAGGAAGCCCGAAAGGAACCCCCATGACCACATCACTCGGCGTCGCCGTCATCGGAGCCGGCATGGCCGGCAAAGCTCACGCCGCCGCATACCGGGCCGCCTCGACGGTGTACGCGCCCGTGCTGCCCGAGATCCGACTCGTCGCGATCGGCGACTCCTTCGAGCCCCTGGGCGTCGAGACCGCGAAGCGATTCGGCTTCGAACGGAACGTCGTCGACTGGCGCGACATCGCCGCCGCAGACGACATCGACGTCGTCAGCGTCGTCGTCGCGAACTCGCTGCACCGCGAAATCGTCGAGGGTCTCCTCGCGGCCGGCAAGCACGTGCTCTGCGAGAAGCCCCTCAGCGACACGATCGCAGATGCGCGAGCCATGGCCGAGGCCGCACGATCCGCCGAAGCGCAGGGCCTCGTCGCCCGCATCGGATTCAGCTACCTCCGCTCCCCCGGCATCGCGTTCATGCGGCAGCTCATCGACGACGGACGGCTCGGAGACCTGCTGCACTTCTCCGGCCGCTACTGGACCGACTACGGGTGCCGCCCCGACGCGCCGATCAGCTGGCGCTACCAGGGCCCCCAGGGATCGGGCGCTCTGGGCGACATCGGCAGCCACGTGAGCTACATCGCGGAATACCTGTGCGGACCAGCGCACGACGTCTCCGGCGGTCGCTTCCACACGTCGATCGTCGAGCGCCCGAAGCCGCTCGGCCAGGTGATCGGCCATACCGGGGGCGACGTGAGCGATGAGACATCCCCCGTGACGAATGACGACTACGCGACCTTCAATGCGCGCTTCGCGGCCTGTGTCGGCACGATCGAGGTCTCACGCGTCGCGGCCGGTCACCCGAACGGTCTCGCGCTCGAGATCTTCGGAACGCGCGGGGCCGCACGCTGGTCGCAGACGAACCCGGCGCAGGTCGAGGTCATGCTGCACGACGAGCACGCCGACGTCGCCGGTTACCGCACGATCCCACTGGGGCCGGCGCACCCCCGCTACGCCGGTGGATGGGCGATGGACGCCCCCGGCGTCGGCATCGGCCAGAACGATCTATTCGTGCACCAGGCCCGCGCCTTTCTCGAAGAGGTCGCCGGCGTCCCCGCCGAAGCGTCGCTCCCCCGCTGCAGGAGTTTCGACGACGGCGTGCACAACATGGAATTCCTCGCCGCCGTCGCCGACTCGGCCGCGCACGGCGGCACGACGGTCGCCGTCCGCTGATCCTCCCCGCTTCCACCTCTGGCGAAAAGAGCATTCACATGAAACTCGGCGTGTACAACGCGATCCTCCACGACCGCAGCCTGCCGCAGGCGATCGAGATCGTCCGCTCGCTCGGCCTCACCGGCATCGAGCTCAACTCGGGCGGATTCCTCCCCGCCACGCACATCCCGAACCTCGGGGACGTCCTCGTCTCCGACGTCGCTCGCGACGAGTTCCTCGAGCAGTTCGCCGACACGGGAGTCTCCATCGCGGGCCTCAACTGCAACGGCAACCCGCTGCACCCGAAGCGCGCGATCGGTGAGGCGCACGCGGCAGATGTGCGGCGGTCGATCCGGCTCGCTGAGCGACTCGGCCAGGATCGCGTGGTGACCATGTCGGGTCTTCCCGGCGGCGAACCGGGCGCGACCGTGGTCAACTGGGTGGTCAACGCCTGGAACTCGGCCGCCCTCGACGTGCTCGACTACCAGTGGGATATCGCAGCGGAGTTCTGGCGCGAGATGGACCGCTTCGCCGCCGACCACGGCGTGAAGATCGCACTCGAACTGCACCCGCAGAATCTCGTGTTCAACTCGGCCGACGTGCACAAGCTCATCGAGCTCACGAATGCGACGCACATCGGCGTCGAGCTCGACGCCTCACACCTCTTCTGGCAGCAGATGGATCCCGTGGCCGTCGTACGGCATCTCGGCGAACTCGTCGTGCATGCCGCGGCGAAGGATGTGCGCGTGAACCCCGAGTGGGCGGGGCTCAACGGGGTGCTCGACAACTCGTTCCGCCGCCTCGGCCCCGACGAGCCCCGCACCAATCTCGGCGGCGACGAGTGGGCGAACGAGTGGCCGAAGCGCTCGGCGTGGGACTTCGTCGCGCTCGGGCGCGGCCACGACACCGAGTTCTGGACGGAGTTCCTCCGCGCGATCCGCGATGTCGACCCCGGCATGTGGGTCAACATCGAGCACGAGGACGTCTCGCTCGGGCGCATCGAGGGGCTCGAGGTCGCATCGAAGGTGCTGCTCGAGGCCGACGCGGCGCTGCAGGGCGCCCGCTAGCCGGCCCGGGCGCCCCGGCGGGCCAGCGAGAGCGCAATTGGAGTCGGTGTCCGGGCGGCGGCGCGCACGAACTGCGCTTTCGCGGGACTCGTGGCGGGGGCGCGGGACTCGTGGCGGGCGGCGGGGGGCGCGTGGCGGGCGGCGCGTGGCGGCTTACGGACGCACGGCGACGCGCACCCGTTCCCCGGTCTCAGCGCTCTCGCGAGCCGCATCGAGCACCGCGACCGTGTGCAGCGCTTCATCCAGGGTGACACTCGGCGAGGTGCCGTCGACGAGCGCACGGTGCACGTCGCGGTAGAACTCCGTGTAGTCTCCGCGCAACGACGGGACGCGGATCGCGCCGGCCCCGGTGGTGAGCACGCCCCAGCGCTCCTCCGCTTCGACGCCCCACACGTCCGCGTTCGCGGCGGGGGTCAGGCCCGCGAGCAGCTGGTCGACCTGCACGTCGGCCATGTGCGACTCGTAATTGCCCTCGTGTCCGATGACGATCATGCGCCGATCGTTTCTGCGCGCGCCCTTCGTCGAGGAGACCGAGCTGAATACGCCGGAGGCGTGGTGGAGCCCGAGGAAGAACCCGACATCGACGCGCGCGTCACGCGAGCCGAACCAGTCGAGATGCGCATCGACACGGTCGACGGGCCCGAAGAGCTGCGTGAGCTGGTCGACGACGTGCGCGCCCAGGTCTCGCAGCAGCCCCTCGTCGGGGCCCTGATCGAGCACCGCGCGATCGTCCTGGTCGAGCGCGAAGTCGGCGCGCCAGACGGGCCCGAGCGCACCGGAGTCGAGCACGGATCGCAGGGTGACGAGATCCGTGTCCCATCGCCGGTTGTGGAACACGGTGAGCATGCGGTCCGCCGCGGATGCCGCGGAGATGAGCTCGCGCGCCGTCGCGGCGTCGGGAGCGAACGGCTTGTCGGCGATCACATGCACCCCGCGCTCGAGCGCGCGCAGCACCAGCTCGCGTCGCGTCGCGGGCGGCGTCGTGATGACGACGGCGTCGACGCCGGCGTCGATGAGCGCGTCGAGCGACGCGAACGCGGGCACGCCCGGAGCCGCCTCGGCGAGCGAGGACCGCGTGGCCTCCGATCGGGCGACGACGCCCGTGAGCTCCCATTCGGTCGCGGCCTGAATGTACGGCAGGTGGAAGCGCCGCCCTCCGACGCCGAATCCGACGATCCCGATGCGCACGCGCGCTCCCTACTTGCTTGGCGGCACGTAGATCGCGCCGGTGGTGACTTCTTCTTCGAGCGCTTCGAGCGTACGCCCGCGGGTCTCGGGAATGCACTTCCAGACGAAGAGCAGCGCGAGCGCCCCCACGGCGGCGAACACGAAGAACGTGTTCGAGATCCCGACGCCGTCGACGAGCGGCAGGAAGAAGAGCGCGACGATGCCGTTCATGATCCACAGTGCGAAGACCGAGATGCCCATGCCGATGCCGCGCATGTGCAACGGGAAGATCTCCGAGAGGTACACCCACACGGCGACGTTCAAGAACGTCTGCATGGAGCCGACGAAGATGACGACGAGTGCGAGGATCACCCAGGGGCGGGCAGCGCTCTCAGCCGGCAGCGTCAGCGATGCGACGCCGATGAGCAGGTGGCTCACCGTGGTGAGCGTGAATCCCGTGATGAACGTCTTGCGGCGATCCAGCCGGTCCATCATCTGCAGCGCGATGATCGCGCCGATCACGGCGATGATGCCCGGTGCGACGTTCGCGATGAGGGCAGCGTTCTGCGAGAAGCCCGACTGCTCGAGCACCTGGCTGCCGAAGTACATGATGGAATTGATGCCGGTGAGCTGCTGGGCGATGCCGAGCCCGATGCCGACGAAGATGATCTTCGTCAGGTTGCGGTTCGCGAAGATGGCACGCCATCCGATCTGCGATGCTCCGCGCTCCTCCTCGATGAGTGCGCGGAGTTCGCCGATCTCGGCCGCTGCGCGCTCGGGGGTGCGAACGGTCGCGAGAACCCGCTCGGCGTGCTCGTAGTCGCCCCGGTTGACGAGCCAGCGCGGCGATTCCGGCATGCGCAGCATGCCGAATAAGAGCGCGATCGCCGGCAGCGCGCAGACGGCGAACATGACGCGCCAGATGTTGTCGATGTGTCCCCAGACGTTGCCGATGATCGCGTTGACCACGAACGCGGCGAGCTGACCCACGACGATCATCAGCTCGTTGCGGCCCGCGATGGAGCCGCGGATCTCGTAGGGCGCGAGCTCGGCGAGGAAGACGGGCACGACGGTCGACGCTCCGCCGACCGCGAGGCCGAGCAGCACCCGGCCGAGGATGAGGGTGCCGAATCCGAGTGGCGTGTGCGTTCCGTAGGTCTCGCCGCCCGGGGCGAAGACCACGAACGCGGTGCCGACGAAGAAGAGCACGGCGAGCAGGATGATCGTCTTGCGTCGGCCCCAGCCGTCGGAGAGCCGACCGCACGCCATCGCGCCGAGCGCGGCCGCGAATACGAGCGAACTGGTGAACCAGCCTTCGAGGAACGGCGTCAGACCCAGTTCTTCCGACATCGGGCTGAGCGCGCCGTTGACGACGCCCGTGTCGTAGCCGAAGAGCAGTCCGCCGAAGGTGGCGATGAGCGCCACGAGACCGAGTCGACGTCGATGCGGTCCGTTGCCGAGTGGCGGCAGTGCCGTACGGCTCTCTCCCGCGGTTCCGACTGTCATCTCGTTGACTCCTTCGTCGCCCGGGCCCGTCGAGTAACGGACCGCTCATCCGAGCTTAACAATGTCGTTACATTTGGACAAACTTTGGCGAGCGGTACAGTGGTCCGGTGATGCCAGCCCTCCCCGATCTCGCCCCGCTCGCCTGGGTGGTACTCGGCATCGCAGCGTGCATCGTCGGATTCTCGAAGACGGCGCTCCCGGGCGCGAACACGGTGTCGATCGCGATCTTCGCCGCGATCCTGCCCGCGAAGCAGTCCACGGGGGCACTGCTTCTGCTGCTCATCGTTGGCGATGCCTTCGCGGTGTGGGCCTACCGGAAGCATGCGAGTTGGCCGACGATGCTGCGCCTCGCACCCGCGGTCGTCGCAGGACTCGTGCTGGGCGCCGTGTTCCTCGCGTTCGCCGACGACGACTGGGTGCGCCGCGTGATCGGCGCGATCCTGCTGCTCGTGGTCGCCTTCACGATGTGGAGGCGCTACTTCTCGCTCGGTCGGGGCACGACTGCCTCGCGAGGCTCGGCGGACGGCGCTGCACCTCCCACCGGAGCTGGCAGCGCCACCGGCCGCGGTCTCGCCGGCAGCATCGGCTACGGCTCCCTCGCCGGCTTCACGACGATGGTCGCCAACGCCGGAGGGCCCGTCATGTCGATGTACTTCCTCGCCATGAAGTTCCCCGTGCAGGCGTTCCTCGGCACGGCGGCCTGGTTCTTCGCGATCATCAACATCGCGAAGCTCCCGTTCTCCATCAGCCTCGGCCTGATCGATGCGTCGAGCCTCGCACTCGACCTGGTCCTCGTGCCGGGCGTCGTCATCGGCGCCGTGCTCGGGCGCTGGATCGCGATGCGCATCAAGCAGCGCGTGTTCGAGCGCGCCGTGCTCGCCGTGACGATCCTCGCCGCGCTCTACCTCGTCATCTTCTGAGCCGCGGCGCGGCGGCGGCGGCTCCGGGAGCGGCCTCTCTCAGACCACGCCGGCCAGCTCGCGCAGTTTGGCGAGTTGGAAGCGCGAGATCTCATCTGCGCGCTCGTCTTCGGCGAACACGTTCGACACGATCAGCGCGTCGTCGCGTTCGAGGTACCCCGAGTCTCGGAGCGCGGTGAAGAGCTCGATCCAGTCGACATCGCCGTCGCCGATCGCCAGGTGCTGATGCACGCGCACCGCGTTGCCCGGAGGGTTGGTGATGTAGCGCAGGGCGTTCGACCGCGTGTGGTCGAAGGTGTCGGCCGCGTACACGGCGCCGAGGCGGTTCCCGAGCTGCGGGATCAGGCTCGTCGCCCGGTCGCCGTAATGGAACGTGTGCGCGGCGACGTAGACGAATCCGACGCGGTCGGTGTTCAAACCGCGGATGATGCGCCACGCCTCGAGCCCGTCCTCGACGAAGTCGTCTGGGTGCGGGTCGAAGTTCATGGTGACGCCTTCGCGCTCGAGCACCGGAATGAGACGCTCCATCGCTCGGTAGAACGCGACCTCCGAGTCCTCCTCGCGCTCGGGCCGACCCGAGAACTCGGTGTTGACGATCGGCGCCTCGAGCTCGGCGGCGATCTCGATGTAGCGCGTCGTGTTGAAGACTGCGGCGTCGACCTGGTGCGGCTCCGGGCCTCCGAAGCGCTGCACCGGCAGCAGGGAGGTGATCGTCACCCCGGCGTCCCTCGCCCGCTTCTTCAGCTGTGCGATGAGGGCGCTGTCCATCTTGGGGTGGTGGAAGTGCCGCCCGAAATCTGGGCTGGGCGTCAGCTGCAGGTACTCGTATCCCAGCCGCGCGACGAGGTCGGGGAAGTCGAGCAGGTGCACCGAATCGTTGTACGGCGTGGGGTCGAGTGCGATGCGCACCATGGGGCCTCCTCAGTACTCAGTGTGTTGCTGCGCGCGGGCAGCGCGGGCTTCGGTGAGTGATTCGACATCGGTGAGCGGTGTTCGTGCACATCGCTCCCACCGAAGCCGAATATCTCACGGCGGCAGTGGATCAGGCGTAGAACGCCGGGCGCTCCGGCGCCTCGACCGGCACCACACCGCCGTCGTGCATCGCGGTGACGCCCGCCTCGCACGAGAGCGCGACGAGGTAGCCGTCCCACGCGTTCGGTCCGTCGACGAGGTCGCCGCGGTGCACCGCATCGACCCAGCGCTGGATCTGCTCGTCGTACGCCGCGGCGAAACGCGTGGTGAACGACTCGTGCTCCTGCATGCTGAAGCGCCCGGCGCTCCAGCGCTGCAATCCTGCGGGCTGGCCGATGCGGGCGACGCCCTGCTCGAAGACGGCCTCGGTGGCGACCTGGTAGCCGAACTGCACGCTGACGCTCATCTCCACGTCGACGAGCACGCCGTTCTCGAGCTCCATGAGTACGAGGATCGGCTCGTGCAGCCGCTCCGGCGCGAGCGAGTTGCGGCGCGGGTGCTTCACCTCGACGCTCACGACGCGCGACCCCGCGAGCCACGGCACGACGTCGAACTCGTGCACGACCGAGTCGGTGATGAGCATGTCGTTCGTGTAGGTGTCGGGCACCGAGGGGTTGCGGTGCACGCCGCGCACCATCAGCAGTTCACCGCTCTCGCCCGAGGCGACCAGGTCGCGCAGCGCCTGGTACTCGGCATCGAAGCGGCGCATGAAGCCGACCTGGATGTGCGGCCGGTCGAGCTGCTGTTCGAGCTGCAGCACCTCCCAGGAGCTCGCGGAATCCTGGGTGAGCGGCTTCTCGCAGAGGATCGGCAGCTGCGCTGCCAGCGCCGGAGCGAGCACCGGCGCGTGGAACTGGCCGGGAACGGCGATGAGCACCGCGTCGAGCGCGTCGGCCGCGATGGCCTCCTCGACGCTCGCGAACACCTGCGCGCCGGGCGCGTGCTCAGCGGCCGCGGCCGCTCGGCCGGCGTCGGGCTCGACGACAGCCGAGACGCGAGCGCCGCTGATGCGGGCGGTGATGCGGGCGATGTGGTCGGCGCCCATCTTGCCGGCGCCGACGACGGCGACGCGGAGATCTTCAGTCATGGTCGATGGTTCCTTTCGATTCGAATCCGGGCCCGAGGGCGATCCCTGGACCGGCAGCGCGCGCCGCGATGCGACGCTCGAGCGCTAGCTCCTGGCGAGGTGCGTGCAGGAGAAGATGTGCTCGCGCGTGCGCGTCGCGATGGGCAGCGGGCGGTCGACGTCGCAGCCGTACATGTCCTGCTCGACGATCGCGAAGATGTCGGCGTCGATCTTCGCGACGGCTTCGATCACCGGTGCGAGGTCGGGAACGCCGTTGGGGGGTTCGATCATGATGCCCTGGGTCACCGCTTCGGCGAAGGGGACGTCGTTCTTCAGCACATCGAAGAGCAGCGAGGGGTCGACCTGCTTGAGGTGCAGGTAGCCGATGCGCTCCGGCCGCTCCTCGATGAGCTTCACGTTGTCACCGCCGTAGTAGGCAAAGTGGCCGGTGTCGAGGCACAGGTTGGTGTACCGCTCGTCGGTCTCGTCGAGGAAGCGCAGCACCTCCCGCGTGGTGCCGATGTGGCTGTCGGCGTGGGAGTGGAACTGCTGCTTGACGCCGAACTCCTCGAGCAGGGCCTTGCCGAGGCGATCGTGTCCGGCGCCGAGCTTCGCCCACTGCTCGTCGGTGAGGGTGCGCGGCTCGAGCACTTGACTCGTGGCGTCGCTGCGCCAGAGGTCCGGGATCACGACGAGGTGCTCCGCGCCGAGCTTCGATGCGAGGCCAGCGACGTTCAGCGCCTGGTCCCAGGCACGCTGCCACTCGTCGTCTCCCTTGTGGAAGCCGGTGAACACCGTGCCTGCCGAGAGCTTCAGGCCGCGCTTGCCGAGCTCGTCCTCGAGCTGGTGCGGGTCGGTGGGGAGGTAGCCGTACGGTCCGAGTTCGATCCACTCGTAGCCGGAGGCGACGACCTCGTCGAGGAAGCGCTCCCAGGGCACCTGACCGGGATCGTCGGGAAACCACACGCCCCAGGAGTCGGGGGCGGTGCCGATGCGCAGCCCGGCTTCGTTCGCTGCAGTCATGACCTGTCCTTCGTATTTCGCGGTGAGATTCGGGAGGGATCGGCGCTCAGCCGAGCAGCGGCTTCTGCGCGGCTGCCTGCTCCTCATAGGCGGCTCGCGCGCGCTGCGTCGACTCGAGGGTCGACACCTGCTGCACCGGCACGTCCCACCAGCCGGCGCCGTCGGGGGCGTAGACCAGCGGGTCGCTGTTGATGTGGATGAACGTCGCGCGATCCGACGCCTTCGCCTGAGCGATCGCCCGCTCCAGGTCGGAGATCGCGTCGCTCGTCGGTTCGACCTCGATGACGTCCATGCCGTAACTGCGGGCGTTCATCGCGAGGTCGACCGGCAGCACTCGCTCGCCCTGGAAGTTCTTCGCGGTGTCGTCGTACTCGCGGTACCAGGTGCCGAAGCGCTCGGAGCCGACCGTTTCGGAGAGGTGGCCGATCGAGGCGTAGCCGTGGTTCTGGATGAGGATCACGATGACCTTGATGCCCTCGGCGACCGCGGTCACGAGCTCGCTGTTCAGCATCAGATACGAGCCGTCTCCGACCATGATGATCACGTCGCGGTCGTCACCTGCAGCGGTCAACCCGCGCTTCGCGCCGATACCGCCCGCGATCTCGTAGCCCATGCACGAGTACGCGTACTCGACGTGGTACCCGAGCGCGTCGCGCACGCGCCACAGCTTGTGCAGGTCGCCCGGCAGCGATCCCGCCGCCTGCACGACCACGTCCTCCGCAGCACTCGAGCGCTGCACCGCTCCGATGATCTCCGGCTGGCCGGGCAGCTCCCTGCCGGAGGGGGCGAACGCCTCGTCCACGAGGCCGTCCCACGCCGCTTTCTCCGCGGCGATGCGCTCGGCGTAGGCGGCGTCGACGCCGAGCTGCGCGGCAGAGCCCCCCTCGAGCGCTGCGAGCAGCTCGACGAGCGCCTCTCTGGCGTCGGCGATCACCGGGATCTGCGTGCCGTGCTTGTACGCGTCGAATGACGCCACGTTGATGTTGACGAAGCGCACGCCGGGGTGCTGGAACGCGGTGCGCGACGACGTCGTGAAATCGCTGTAGCGCGTGCCGATCCCGATGATGACATCGGCATCCGCAGCGAGGCGATTGGCCGCGAGGGTGCCGGTCGCCCCGACACCGCCCAGGTACTGCGGATGATCCCAGTCGAGCACGCCGCCGCCGGCCTGCGAGGAGCCGACGGGAATGCCGGTCGCCTCGACGAACGCGCGCAGCTGCTGCTCGGCGTCCGAGTACAGCACGCCTCCGCCCGCGACGATGAACGGGCGTTTCGCCTCGCGGATCGCCTCGAGCGCGACGGCGAACGCATCGCGCTCGGGGCGCGGACGGCGAATGCGCCACTCGCGCGGTTGCAGGAACTCCTCCGGAACATCGACGGCCTCCGCCTGCACGTCTTCGGGGAGCGCGATCGTCACGGCTCCGGTCTCGGCAGGATCGGTGAGCACGCGCATGGCGGCGAGCGCGATCGAGAACAGCTGCTCGGGGCGCTGCACCCGGTCGAAGAACCTGGAGACCGGGCGGAACGCGTCATTCACCGTCAGCCCGATGTCGTGCGGCTGCTCCAGCTGCTGCAGCACGGGGTCGGCGACGCGCGTCGCGAACGTGTCGCTCGGCAGCAGCAGCGCTGGCAGGCGGTTCGTCGTGGCGAGCGCCGCGCCCGTGAGCAGGTTCGTGGCGCCGGGGCCGACCGATGCAGCAGCGGCGTAGGTGCCGCGCCGACGGTGCATGCGGGCGTAGCCGACCGACTGGTGCACCATCGCTTGCTCGTTGCGAGCCTGGTAATAGGGCATGAGGTCGGGCTGCTCGACGTTGACCTGCTTGAGGGCCTGGCCGATTCCGGCGACATTGCCGTGCCCGAAGATGCCGAACGTTCCGGGAATGGTGCGCTCGCGGATCTCGGTTCCGTCGGCCGCGCGATCGACGGTCCACTGGTTCGCGAGGAACTCGATCAGCGCTTGACTCACGGTCATCCGTCGGGTCGTCATCGTGCCTGCTCCGTTTCGGTCACTGGGGTCTGCGGGGTGAAGGGAAGGCGCGCGTCGAGTTCCTGACCCTCCCAGGTGTCGCGCACCCAGCCGTGCGCCGGGTCGTCGCTGATGAGCCAGGTGCGCTCTGGATCGGGGCCGGCCATCACGTTGAGGTAGTACATGTCGTACCCGGGGGCGGCGACGGCGGGCCCGTGGTAGCCGTGCGGCACGAGCGCGATGTCGCCGGTGCGCACCTGCGAGTCGATCTCGATGGGCCCGGCCGGTGAGGCGTACGTGCTGAACAGGCCGAACGCGCGCTCGGGATCGACGCCGGCGGGGGCGTCCTTCGTCGGCGCGACCTCGAAGTAGTAGATCTCCTCGAGCTCCGACTCGTGCCCCGGGATGTGCTCGTCGTGCTTGTGCGGCGGGTACGACGACCAGTTCTCGGCCGGAGTGATGACTTCGACGACGATGAACCGTGCCGCGTCGAGCGACTCCTTGCGGCCGAAGTTGTGCACCTGGCGGCTCGAAGCACCGGCGCCGCGCAGCTCGACCGGCACGTCCTCGACCGCCATGTAGCGGGAGGGGCGCACGAGGGCCGGGTTGTCCGCCGGCACCGGAGAGGTGGCGACGAGGAAGCGCGCTTCGCCCGATGGTGCCGAGGTCGCGGTGACCTCGGCCTCAGCGACCGCCGACAGGTAGAGCACGTCAGTCGGCCCGTCGAAGACGGAGGCGCGTCCGGCGAGATCGACCGTCGTCTCGGTGTCGGCATCGGCCCCGGCAGCAGTCGCGGCCGGCGCGCGGCCGTCTTCGCGGTATCGCACGGAGAACGCGCCGGAGAGGGGAACGATCAGTCGTTCGACGCCGCTCCCGTCGAGGGCGATGGACGCACCCTCGGCGAGCCGGGCGACCCGCACACCCGTGTGCTCCCAGCCGGGGATGCGCTCGTCGACGACGGACTCCCACCCTCCTTCGGCGAGTTCGCCGCGCCGATGGAACCATCGGCCGGTCGGTGCCGTCTGCTGCGCGTCGTGCGTCATGTCGCCCCTCCTCCGGTGCGTTCGATCAGTCGTTCTGGGGGAACCCGAGGTTGATGCCGCCGTGCGTCGCGGGATCGAGCCAGCGACTGGTGATGGCTTTCTCACGGGTGAAGAACTCGAAGCCCTGCACGCCGTACGCCTTCGAGTCGCCGAAGAGCGACGCCTTCCACCCGCCGAAGGAGTGGTATGCGACCGGCACGGGGATCGGGACGTTGATGCCGATCATGCCGACCTGGATCTCGTGCTGGAAGCGGCGGGCCGCACCGCCGTCGTTCGTGAAGATCGCAGTGCCGTTGCCGAACGCGCCCGAGTTGATGAGCTCGACGCCCTCTTCGAACGTCTCGACGCGCACGATCTCGAGCACGGGCCCGAAGATCTCCTCGGTGTAGGCGCGCGACGTCGTCGGCAGGTGATCGATGAGCGTCGGCCCCACGAAGAACCCGTTCTCGTGCCCGTCGACTGAGAAGCCCCGGCCGTCGACGACGATGGTCGCCCCGTCCTGCTCGGCGATGTCGATATAGCCGGTCACCTTGTCGCGATGCGCATCGGTGATGAGCGGCCCCATGTCGGGTTCGGGCGTCGATGCGCCGTTGCCGATCGAGAGGTTCGCGATGCGCTCGGTGATCTTCTCGATGAGCGCGTCGGCGACGGGCTCGACCGCGAGCACGACCGAGATCGCCATGCAGCGCTCGCCTGCGGCGCCGTATCCGGCGTTGATCGCCTGGTCGGCGACGAGGTCGAGGTCGGCATCGGGCAGCACCAGCATGTGGTTCTTCGCTCCGCCCAGAGCCTGCACGCGCTTGCCGTGCTTCGAGGCGGTCTCGTAGATGTACTGCGCGATCGGCGTCGATCCCACGAATGAGATCGAGTGCACGCCCGGGTCGGTGAGCAGGCCGTCGACGGCGAGCTTGTCGCCGTTGAGCACGGTGAAGACGCCGTCGGGCAGGCCGGCCTCCTGCCAGAGCTCGGCGAGCCACAGGGCCGCAGAGGGATCCTTCTCGGAGGGCTTCACGATGACGGCGTTGCCCGCGGCGATCGCGACGGGGAAGAACCACATCGGCACCATGGCCGGGAAGTTGAAGGGGGCGATGATGCCCGCCACGCCGATCGGCTGCTTGATCGAATAGACATCGATGCCGGTCGAGGCGTTCTCGGAGAATGCGCCCTTGATGAGGTGCGGGAATCCTGTGGCGAGTTCCACGACCTCCTGGCCGCGCAGGATCTCGCCCATGGCATCCGAGACGACTTTGCCGTGCTCGCGCGTGATGATCTCGGCGAGCTCGCCCTTGCGGGCGTTCAGCAGCTCGCGGAACTTGAAGATGACGGTCTGGCGCTTCGCCATGGAGAATGCGCTCCAGGCTTCGAAGCCGCGGGTGGCCGAGGAGATCGCCGCGGCGATCTCCGCCTCATCGGCGAGGGCGACGTGCGCCTGCACCTCGCCGGTCGCCGGGTTGAAGACGGGGGCGGTGCGGCCGCTCGTCGAGGCGCGACGTGCGCCGTCGATCCAGTGCGGGATCACGGGGAGGGAATCAGTGCTCATTGCGGGTGTCCTTCGTGTCGTTCGTGTGCGAGATCGAAGCGAGACCGCGTGTCGGCTGCGCCTCGCGAGGAGTTTCGGGGAGATCGCGGTGCACCAGCCGCGCGGCCGTGTCGACCGCGGCGGCGACGTCGCCGTCGTGCGGGTAGAGCAGCGTGCGGCCGACCGTGAGGCCGCGCACGCCGGGCAGGGCGAGGGCGCTCTCCCACGAGGCGAACGTCTCGTCGGGATCGCCGCCGTTGTCGCCGCCGAGCAGCAGCGTCGGCATCGTCGTGGCCTCCATGACGCGCTCCATCTCGGGGACCACCGGCAGCTTCATCCACGTGTAGGCGCTCGAATTGCCGAGCCCGGAGGCGATGGCCGTCGAGAGGATCACCGCGTCCGCCGAGAGATCGTTGATCACCTTTCCGCCGATGCGGCTGCTCATGAACGGCTCGAGCATGATCGGCAGCCCCGCGGCCGCGGCAGCGTCGACGGCGCGAGCGGTCGCCTGGAGCGTCGACGCGGTGCCGGCGTCGTTCAGGTCGACGCGGATGAGCGTCTTCGCGAAATCGAGGCCGTGCCTGACCATTGCGTCGATGTCGTAGGCCGTATACCGGTCGTCGAGCTCGAACGAGGCGCCGCGCAGCCCGCCCCGATTCATCGACCCGACGACGATCTTGTCGTCGAGCAGCCCGAGGGCTGCCAGATCGTCGATGATGTCGGGGGTTCCGAGCACGCCGTCGACGCCGGGGCGCGAGAGCGCCAGCGCCATCCGTTCGAGCAGATCGTAACGATTGGCCATGGCGGTGGCGTGACCGCCAACGGCGATCGCTCCGCGGGCCGGGTGATCCGCGGCCACGATGAAGAGCCTGCCGTCACCGGCGATGACGTCGCGCCGGCGCCGTTCGGCGAGCGCGCGAGTGATGCCGGACGGGTCCGCGGCGCGCAGCTGGCGCAGGCGGTCGAAGTCGAGTGCCACGATCAGGCCCCCTTCGCGAGCAGGGTTTCGACCTCTGCGGCGTCGGGCATCGCCGTCGAGCACTCGCGGCGCGTGGCCACGATCGCTCCTGCGACGTTGGCGAAGCGGAAGATGCGCTCGAGGTCCCAGCCCTCGAGCAGCCCGTGGCAGAGCGCTCCGCCGAAGGCGTCGCCCGAGCCGAGGCCGTTGATCACATCGACGAAGTGCGGGGGCACCTCCACGCGCTCCTCCCGGGTCTTCGCGAGTACGCCCTTGGGCCCCTGCTTCACGATCGCGAGTTGCAGACCGCGATCGAGCAGCGCGTCTGCGGCTCGGTCCGGCTCGGTCTCCCCCACCGCGACCTCGCACTCCTCGCGGTTTCCGACCGCGATCGTCGCGCGGCCGATCGCCGCCGCGACCTGCTCCGTGGCTTCGGCCGCGTCGCCCCAGAACATGGGGCGGTAGTCGAGGTCGAAGATCGTGTGCGCGGCGCCGTCTCGTGCTTCGAGGGCGGCGTGGTGCGTCGACCGGCTCGGCTCCTCGCTCAGTCCGGTGAGCGTGAACCATAGGATGCGCGCCTCGCGGACGGCCTCGAGGTCGAGATCCTCGACCGCGATCTGCAGATCGGGCGCCTTCGGCTTGCGATAGAAGTAGAGCGGGAAGTCGTCCGGCGGGAAGATCTCGCAGAAGGTGACCGGCGTGGGGTACTCGGGGTCGACGCGGACCTCGCGATTGTCGACCCCGAGTCGTTCGAGTTCGCGCAGCAGGTACGTGCCGAAGGGGTCGTCGCCGACGCGTGAGATCAGAGCGCTCGCCCGGCCGTACTTCGCTGCGGCCACTGCGACATTCGCCGCGCTCCCGCCGAGGTACTTGCCGAAGCTGGTGACATCTTCGAGGCCGATCCCGTCTTGCAATGGGTAGATATCGACTCCGAGCCGACCCAGTGCCAGAACGTCATCCCGACGCCGCAGTTCCGACATTCGCTACTCGCCTTCTCGTAGTGACGCAGGCGGGCCCCGTGCACCGCTGCATTTGTCCTAACAATAGCACGAAGCGGCGGGGCGCCACATGCACACTCCGCTCGGGGGTAATGTTGTCATCACAAAGGGGTCGCTCGCGGCCCATCGCATTCGATCCGCGTGCCACCCCAGCGCCGAGGAGCACCGCACATGAGCATTGAACCCGTCTGGCCGAGCGAGCTCTTCACCGATCTCGACCGCAGCGGCCCCATCCCCCTGTACTTCCAGATCTCGAGCCGACTCGAGCGCGCGATCCGCGACGGCATCATCCCAGCCGGCGCTCGCCTCGAGAACGAGATCGCGATCGGGCAGCATCTCGGCCTCTCACGCCCGACCGTGCGACGCGCGATCCAGGAGCTCGTCGACAAGGGCCTGCTCGTACGGCGCCGGGGCATCGGCACCCAGGTCGTGCAGGCCAGGGTGAGCCGACCCGTCGAGCTCACGAGCCTGCAGGAGGATCTCACCCGCGCGGGCCACCACCCGAGCACGCGGGTGCTCTCACTCGAGAAGATCCCCGCGGACGAGGAAGCGGCGGTGCGACTCCGTGTCGACGTCGGCACCGAGATCACGCGCATCCGCCGGCTGCGCAGCGCCGACGGCACCCCGATGGCGATCCTCGAGAACCTCCTGCCGCCCGAGTACGCCGACATCACGTTCGCGGACCTCGAGACGCACGGGCTCTACGAGATGCTGCGAGCGCGCGGCATCGCCATCAAGATCGCGAACCAGACGATCGGAGCGCGGCGCACCCACAGCGACGAGCACGAACTGCTCGACGTCGCGAAGGGCAGCCCCGTGCTCACCATGGATCGCGTCGCCTTCGACCAGGGCGGCAGTGTCATCGAGGCCGGGCATCACTGCTACCGGCCGGATCTGTACTCGTTCGAGACCACACTCGTCTCCCGGTAGCGCGCAGACGGTCCGGACCCCGGCGCCAGACCCCGCTCAGCTCGCTCCTACCGAGCGATCACCTCGCGGTACACCTCGACGAGACGGTCGGCCGACGCCTGCCAGCTGCGCTGCAGCGCGTGCGCGCGTGCCGCATCCCCCATGCGCTTCAACCCGGGGCCGTCGGCGAGCATCTCGCGGATGGTCGACGCCCAGACCTCGTGGTCGTCGCCGGCGATCAGGACGCCCGTCGTCCCGGCGACAACGGCTTCGCGCAACCCGCCGGCGTCACGGGCGATCACGGGCACGCCCGATGCTGCCGCCTCGAGCGCGACGAGGCCGAATGTCTCGGTGTGCGACGGCACGAGCATGAGACTGGCCGACCGAATGCGCTCAGCCAGTTCGCGCCGTCGAAGCGCCCCCTCGAACGCCGTCGTACTGAGCATGCCGTGCGCGACGACCGACTCGTGCAGCGCGCGAGCGTAGTCATCACCGTCGGGAGGGGGCGCGCCGACGATGCGGAGCGTCGGGCGCTCGGCGTGAGGGAGCTGCGCGATCGCCTCGATCGCGAGATCGAATCCCTTGAGGGGGTGCAGGCGGCCGACGAGGATCACCTCGGGCCTCCCTCCTCCGCGCAACCAGTCGCGCTGCTCCTTGCACTCCGCGGTGTCGCACGGTCGGAACAGGTCGGTGTCGACGCCGAGCGGCACCACGCGCACGCGATCCGGATCGCCTTCGAGCCTCGCGAGCACCGTGGCCCGTTCAGCCTCGCTCACCGCGATGATGAGGTCGGCCTCAGCGGCCAGCCGCGCTTCGCCCGTCAGGCGTCCGGGCGACTCCGGGCGCTCCCCGTCACCGAACGGCGACTCGGGCGGCGCGGCGATCGAATGATAGCTCTGGAGCAGCGGAATGCCGCAGTCACGGGCGACCGGCAGTGCGGCGATGCCCGAGAACCAGTGCTCCGCATGCAGCACCTCGACCGGGTCAGCGGTGAGTTCGGTGTGCAGCAGGCGGCTGAAGTCCTCCATCACCTGCTCGTGCTCGCCCTTCGCCAGCAGGCGAGGGGCACCGGCGTCGAGCAGCAGCACGGTCAGGTTCGGCATGAGCTCGACGCGCGCCGGAGTGTCGGTGTCGCTGCGCCTCGTGAAGATGCGCACGCGGTGGCCGGCACGGGCGAGCGCCTCCGCCTGCGCGCGCACGACGACGTTCATTCCGCCGGCATCTTTCGTGCCCGGCACATCGAGCGGCGAGGTGTGCAGCATGACGAAGCCGATCGAAAGTGCTGCGGGAGTCATGCTTCGAGCGTAGTGGCAGGATCGGTGCCTTCCGTCGCACGACCCCGTCGTCATCGGCCGCCCCTCGACGAAAGATACCCCAGGTGGGTATGCTCGAAGTATCCGATCGTGAAGGAGACCCGATGACCGAGCCGCACGAGAGCAGCGACGCCTGCGAGCCCGAGTTCAGCGCCGGGCACCCCTCACGTCCAGGAGAGCACGCCGGCGCCCGCGGATCGCACGCGCACGATCACGGCCTGCAGGGCGCGACCTCCGGCACGGCGAAGCACCGGCGCAAGCTGGTGCTGGTGCTCGTGATCACGCTGACGGTCTTCGTCGTGCAGCTCATCGGCGCCTTCGTCTCGAACTCGCTCTCCCTCCTCGCCGACGCCGGCCACATGCTTACCGACGCCACCGGAGTCGCGATCGCGCTCATCGCGAGCCTCATCGCGGGCGTCGCGGCGACGTCGAAACGCACCTTCGGATATCTGCGGATCGAGATCCTCGCCGCGCTCATCAACGGCATCGTGCTCGGAGTCATCGCGATCGTCATCCTCGTCCAAGCCATCGCTCGCTTCGGCACCGAAGTCGAGGTGCACTCCGTTCCGATGCTGGTCGCCGCCGTCATCGGAGCCATCGCCAACCTGATCTCCCTGCTCATTCTGCAATCGGGGCAGCGCGAAAGCCTCAATGTGCGCGGGGCGTACCTCGAAGTGCTCGGCGACCTGCTCGGCTCCGTCGCCGTCATCGTCGCCGGCACCATCATCCTGTTCACCGGCTGGAACGCGGTCGATCAGATCGCCTCGATCCTCATCGCCCTCCTCATCTTCCCCCGGGCGATCAGCCTGCTGCGCGACGTCGTCGATGTGCTGCTCGAGGCGTCGCCGAAGAACGTCGACGTCGACGCCGCCCGTGCCCACATGGAAGCGGTGCCCGGCGTCGAAGAGGTGCACGACGTGCACGCCTGGACCATTACCTCAGGCGTGCCCGCCTTCTCAGCCCACGTGACGGTGGCCGACGCCGCGTGGAGCGAACGCGGGTACCACGCGATCCTCGACGAGGTGCGCGCCTGTCTGCACGAGCATTTCGACACCGAGCACGTCACGCTCCAGTTGGAGCCGCGCAGCCACGAGACCGCGGGAGAGCGCGTGCACGCCTAGGGTCGGCACCGAGACGTACTCCACCCGTGACGCGGCGCCTCCCCTTCGGCATAATGAGTGTGAGCTGTGTATCTGCACAGAATGCCTGAGACAGTGAGTCGAAGATGACCGGTACCGTTCGCAACGCTGGGGCCGAGGCCCTCGCAACACTGCTGTTCGTCTTCTCGATCGTCGCCGCGATCAACAACGCGGGCGACTTCGCGCCCCTCGCCATCGGGTTCACTCTGATGGTGCTGATCTACGCCACCGGCCACCTCTCCGGCGCCCACCTGAACCCGGCGGTCTCGCTCGGCGCGCTCATCCGCGGTGCGCTGAGCGCAGGCGACTTCGTGGCCTACGTCATCGCTCAGCTCGTCGGCGGCGTGCTCGGCGCGCTGCTCGCCGGACTCATCTTCCCGGCAGCCGCAGCGGCGAAGGAGATCGAGGTCGGGCCGGCCTTCCTGGTCGAGGCGCTCTTCACCTTCATCCTCGTCTACGTCGTGCTCAACGTCGCGACGTCGAAGGACACCGAGGGCAACTCGTTCTACGGCCTCGCCATCGGTTCCGTCGTCGTCGGAGCGTTCGCAGTCGGCCCTGTCTCGGGCGGCGGGTTCAATCCGGCGGTCGCTCTCGGCCTGGCCGTGCACGGCGACTTCGCGTGGTCGAATCTGTGGCTCTACTTCGTCGCCCCGCTCGTCGGCGGTGCACTCGCCGCACTCGCCGCATTCGCCTTCCGCGCCTTCAACCGCCACGACCTCGCCACGGTCGAGGCCTGAGCGGGGCCCGCTCCGTAGGCTCGCATCGCTGAGTTCCCGCGTCGGTGAGAGATTCGGCGACGGTGAGGCCGAAATCCCCGGCGGTTTCATTTGGTCGTTGCAACACCCTTCATTCGAAGGGATGTACCCGCTATGCCTCGTATCAGCAG
>NZ_BAAAOP010000005.1:0-393899 GCF_039530485.1 Leucobacter alluvii
ATCATGAACACGCCAGCCGCACTGGCTGCGTGACTAGAACCTGTCACCTATCCGTGCAGCAGACCCTCGCGCTCATGGAGTTCATCGTTGAAACCAGAGACGTGCCGGGCGTCGGCGCGGTCACGGCAACGATTGCCGTGCAACGTCGAGCTGGGTGCCGGGCGACATTTCGCAGGCTGTGTGAAGCCCGCCTCAAGAGCGGTCGCATCGCGGCGTTCAGACAAATTCTGGTGATTAAGCAAGCCTTCGACGCGCACTAACACGGAAGCCATCTTCCATGTCTTCGACACAGAACGAATGACACCCGCCGTCGCGAGTCTCAAAACTATTCGTTCAAGAGTTCACCAATGATCTCGCGAGTCCGGCTCTCTGCCTCTTTCGCATGTGCGGCCTCGTCCTCTGACAAGGATGCAAATTCTTCTGGATTCTTGATGCCTTGTTGGACGGCCTGCTCCGCGAGGTCCTGAGCGAACTGCTCGTTTGCTTCGGCCACGCTGACCGTCTCGCCACTGTCGGACGCTGGTGTGGTGATACTCATAATTCTGGCTGGCTCAATCTTTCATGCGATTGCTCCGTGCAATCAGCCCTTAATCCTAAATGAAAGTGAATGCCGCGAGCGTCTTCCCAAGGGGGTGGCGATCAACCACACCCTTGGTGAAGGGTGGTGTGATTCGCCCCCCCTTGGCGGAGGGGTGTAAGCCAGGGTCATGCCCCTGGTGGCAATCGGCCGGCGAACCGCCTGAAGTGTGGCGGGCTGGCGAAAACACCTGGGCGCTCATTGTGATGACATCGCGATGAGGTCCAAGGTGAAACGCACCCCCATCTCGCGTTTGAAACGCGGTCGTTTGTCGCTGGTGTCACGGAACGCGGGACGCGGTAACCCTCGAATGCCAGTGATGTATGGGTAAAACTCCGGCAAAATGTTGCTTACCCCGAATCGGGGTAAGCGGGCATCGGCTCGAGTTTTCGCCAGTTGCGTAGTGAGTGATCCCCGTTACCCGTATTTCGGGTAAGCAGTCACGTCCGAGCGAGTTTTGAAACGTGCCGATGGGGCCGGAGTACCGAGCAGTCCGCAACTTTCCCGCAACAACTTGCAAAAACCAAAGGCGGTTTGGGTGATCGTGGCGCATTCAAAAACCACGGAAAAACAATGATCTGCCGGCAAAGGGCCACGTCCCCTAGGTGGTGCACCGGTTTCGAATCCCTGTGGGGGGACCATCACATCATGGGACCTCGGGTTAGAGATCGAAACTTCGGAACTCCACGGGCGGCGTCTCCCCGTTCAGGTGCATCGCGATCCGGCTCAGATGGGCCTCGATCTTCTCCGGCCCCGCGCCCTCACCCTGACGGAGGCCGCTCAATTCTTGCGAGATCGAGAGCAGCGCGGCGACCTTCGCGACCTCAATTCTCTGGTCGATCGTGAGATGTGCGACGTCTGCAATGGTCCCTGATGACTCGTTCTTCGCTGCACCGATTGCGTCGGCGAGCAAATCCCAAGCGTTCGCGTAATCAGTCATCGCGCAGTTCCTTTCGACGGGGATATTGCCAGCACTCTACCCACGACGGATGACACCGCGCCAGAGTCGCGAGCGTTCCCTTGCGGCACCGGCCGCCCACCTACAGGTGAAAGCGCTTCGCTAGTTCGAGGCGCATTTCGCGTCCGCGCAGAATCTGCACGTCGCCCAGCGCGACGAGGCTGACGACGATGCAGCTCCACGACGCCCATGGGTTGTTCACCCAGCGGAAGACCAGGAAGACGAACGGCGCGAGACCGAGGAGCACGGTGAGTCCGCTGTAGACGAGGTGCTCGGCGACGTCGATGCGGAGGAGCTGCACCGTGATCAGCAGGGCGATGATGGCCGACGCGCAGACGATCGGAACGGCGTAGGTGAGCGACCAGCGCTGCCAGCCCCCGAGGTAGTCCCAGTAGACGCAGACGAGTCCGATGAGCGCCACCAGGTAGACGGTGCCTTTCGCCACGTTGCGGCGTTTGCGCACCGCCATGAGCACGACGAGCCACATGGCGGTGACGCCGAGCCAGATGGATCGCCAGACGCCGATGCCGTCGAGGTCGCGGGCGAAGAAGAGCTGCACGACGAATGAGACTAGGATCACCGCGAGCGACGCGAAGAAGAGCGCCTTCAGGATGCGCCGCTTCGAGAAGGTGAGGGGAACGCTGGGCAGCGGATCTGGGGAGGCGTCGCCGATGAGCGCGGTCTGACAGAGCGGGCACGTGGCCCAGGTGCCCTCGATGGTGACAGCGCACTCCTCGCAGCGCCTCATGCGCCGGGCTCCTGAGGTGCGAGTTCGTCCTCCGTCACGCGGGCCGCTGCCACTGAGACGTCGACGCCGCTGTCGGTGAGCATTCGCACGAATGCGCGCACGTGATCGGTTTCGACGAAGGGGGAGGTGAAGCTGATCGTCAGGAGACCTGCGTGCGACATCGCGCAGAACTGCGGTCGCACCGCGGAGACGTGGAACAGCATGCGGCCCACCCGCGACCCCGCCGGCTCTGGGAGTACGACGCGACCGAGGTTGGACACTGCGACGCTGAGCCCGCGGTTGTTGCCCCAGTTGATCAGGCGGAGGATCGCGTCCTTCAGCACTCTGGGCAGGATGCGCAGGAGCGGTGTGCGTTCGAAGCGGATCAGTCGCCGGAGCTTCCGCTCGAGCGCCTGCGGTGTCGCCTTCGGCTTGAACTGGGCTTCGAGCTCGCGGCAGATCGATCCGAGGTCGTCGCCGGTGCCGTCGGCGTCGAACGCGTGCTCCACGCGCACCGTGGCGAAGAAGTTGCGCGCCGAGGTTGATGGGAAGAACTGTCTGAGGTTGATGGGGATGGACGCCGCGAGCGTGTTGGCATGCCCGAGCGGCCCGATCGATTCGCGCAGCGCTCGGAAGAAGAGCGCCGTCAGGTAGATGGTCAGCGAGGTCTGCTGCGCGCGTGCGAGCGCGAGAACGGCCGGGGCCGGCATGGTGAGTTCGACGACGCGCGTGCGGTTGTCCGGGGTGCGGGTGCCGCGAATCCGGTGGACCCGGGTGCGGGGCGCTCGGAGCCACCGAGGGATCCGCAGCGCAGCCGTCGCAGCAGTGCGCAGCGGTGCGGTGCGGGGTGCTTCCGATTCAGCGTCGGCCGGGGCGAAGGGTTCCCGGGTGCGGTGGAAGTAGTGGGAGAAGCTGTCGGCGATCAGTTCGTGTGCGGGGTGCGGTTCGTCTTCGACCGGTTGCGATGCAGGATCGGCCGGCAGCGCCGTATCGCCGCCGCCCGCTCCGGCGGCACCGGCACCCTGCGCTCGGAGGTATGCCGTGACGAGGTCAGTGAGGAACCAGAGCGCGCCCGTGCCGTCGGAGAGCGCGTGGAAGATCTCGAGGATGATCCGTTGCCGCCGATACGCGACGCGGAAGAGCAGGTTTCTGCGATCCTCCCGATAGATCGGGGCGCACGTCGGAAGGTGCTCGGGGGAGACGGTGGGACGCAGGTCGCTCGTCTGCAGGTAGTACCAGAACATGCCGCCCCGCAGCACTGCATGATAGAGGCGGTACCGCTCGTACGTCGCTTCGAGCGCCTGCTGCAGCAGGCGCGGCTCCACGGCGTGGTCGACCTCGGCGCTGATGCGGAACACTTTGGGATCCGCGTCGCTTCTCGCAGCGAGGAAGATGTTCGAGGCGTTGTCGAGTCGCACCCACGACGCCGGCGTCACGTCGTCTCCGCCGCCGTCGCGCTCGCCGCATGCTCCTCGCGTCCGTCGAGGAACGCATTGATGTGCTCGTACGCCTCGCGCAGCGACCGCGAGAACCGGGGGAGCGCGATGAAACCGTGGAGCGCGCCGTTCACGCGGTGCACGCGCACGACGTTGCCCGCCGCTTCGAGCGCGCTGCCGTAGGCCTCGCCCTCGTCGCACAGCAGGTCGAGCTCCGCGGTGATGATCAACGTGTCCGGCTGCCCCGACAGATCCTCCGCCATGAGCGGAGCGACGAGCGGCTGCGCGCGTTCGGCTCGATCCGGGACGTACAGGTCGAAGTAGTCCTGCACCTCCGTGTTGGTGAGGCGGTAGTCGTCGCCGTGGTTGCGCACGGACGCGAATGGCGAGGTGCTCGGATCGTGATCCCAGTGGGTGACGGGGTAGAGCATGATCTGCCGTCTGGCCCCCGGCTCTCCTCGCTCGCGCAGCGCGAGCGAGACGGCGGCGGTCAGATTGCCCCCGGCCGAGTCTCCGATCAGAATCACCTCGTCGTCGGGTTCGGCTCCGGCGCGCGTCGGATCGGCGAGGAAGAGCTCGGCGACGCGCAGGCAGTCTTCTAGGCCGGCCGGGAACGGGTGCTCGGGGGCGAGCCGGTAGTCGACCGATGCGACGACGCACCCGGTGAGATCCGCCATGGTCGCGCACGCCGGCGTGTAGCTCTCGATATCCCCGGTCACCCAGCCGCCTCCGTGGAAGAAGAGCAGGACCTCATCGCGCTGGCGCTCTCGCGGGTGGAACACGCGGACCGGGATCGGGTGGTCGCCGTCGGCCGACATGATCTCCACATCGAGCGCGCGATAGCTCGGGTGGGGCAGCACGGCGAGCTGGCGCTGCCGGCGGCGCACCTTCTCGTAGTCCTCGCGCATGTTGAGTCGGGGCGCCGCGAAGTAGCTCAGCACCTTCCGAACCACCCAGTTGAGTTGTGAGCGTTGTCGGTCGGCGAAGGGCATGGGCTCAGCGTAACGCGCGGAGACCCGGCTCGACCTGATGCCGGCGAACTCGGAGCGGTTACAGTGGTGCCGTGGTCTTCGCCAAATTCGTGCTCGTGATGACGATCCTCGTCGTGATCGTGCTGGCGGTACTCACGCGGTTGCGAGCTGCTCGGTTGCGCCGGGAGCGAGCGCGTGCTGCGCGCAGAGACGCAGCCGCTCGGGCGGCGCGGTTCGACGCCGCCGCCGCCCTCCCGGCTTCGGCCGACAAACCGCGCGATCCCAGCTGATTCCGTGTCTCCGACGCTAGGATGCAGAGCATGTCTGGTGGATTGATTGCCACGCTCGTCGTGGTCGGAGTGCTCGTCCTGCTGATCGGCTACGTGTGGGTGACGTACAACTCGCTCGTCACGCTGCGCGTGCGCGTCGATGAGGCGTGGAGCGACATCACCGTCCAGCTCAAGCGGCGGGCCGACCTGATTCCCACGATCGTCGATACCGTGAAGGGGTACGCGGCGCATGAGAAGAGCGTCTTCGAAGACGTGACGCGGGCGCGCGCTGAAACGATCTCCGCCGAGGGGCCGGCCGAGGCGTCTGCGGCTGAGAACCACATGCAGCAGGCGTTGAAGAGCATCTTCGCTGTGGCGGAGGCTTACCCGCAGCTGCAGGCGAGTCAGAACTTCTTGCAGTTGCAGAGCGAGCTGGTCGACACCGAGAACAAGATTCAGGCGTCGCGCCGGTTCTACAACGGGGGAGTGCGCGAGTACAACACGAAGATCCAGGTGTTCCCGAACACCCTCTTCGCTCGCCCCATGGGCTTCACCGAGCGCGTCTTCTTCGAGGTCGAGGACATCGCGTCGATCTCGGAGCCGCCGCGCATCCAGTTCTAACCGGGGAGGGCCGTGTACCGGGCAATTCGCCGCAACAAGGTCAACAGCTTCTTCATCATCCTGCTGTTTCTCGGCATCGTCGGAGGCCTCGGCTACCTGGCCGCTTACATCTACCGCTCTCCCGGCATCGTCATCACGGTGGTCGCGGTGGCGGCGATCTATGCGGTGATCCAGTACTTCATGGCCGGGCGCCAGGCGATCTCGATGAGTGGCGCGCGCCGCATCACTCAGGCCGACCATCCGCGGTTGTACCGCATCGTCGAGAACCTCGCCATCACGACGGGTACGCCGATGCCAGAGGTGTACATCATCGACGATCCAGCGCCGAACGCCTTCGCGACGGGCCGCGATCCCGAGCACGCCATGGTCGCGGCCACGACCGGGCTGCTCGACCTCATGACCGATCCCGAGCTCGAAGGGGTCATGGCGCACGAGCTCGGCCACGTGCGCAACTACGACATCCGCGTCTCCATGATCGTGTACGGTCTCGTCGTCGCGGTCGGGATGATCGCGGATGTGCTCGTGCGCATGGCCTTCTTCGGGAGGAGCAACAACAACGGAAACCCGATCGTTCTCGTGTTCGGGCTCGTCGCAATGCTCATCGCTCCCCTCGTCGCGAGTGTCGTGCAGCTCGCGGTGTCCCGCCAGCGGGAGTACCTCGCCGACGCCACGGGCGCGCTCACCACGCGTCATCCGGAGGCGCTGGCGAGTGCGCTGCACAAGCTCTCCACCCACGGACAGCCGCTGCAGCGGCAGCAGTCGAGCATGGCGCACCTCTGGATCGCGGATCCGCTGAAGCCGGGAGTGGTGCAGCGACTCTTCGCGACCCATCCGCCGATCCCGGAGCGCATCCGCCGTCTCCTCGACATGGGCGGCAAGTTCTAGCTGAGCGCCGCTGGGAGGCGTCCGGGGCGTCAGCACGCGTCCCATTGGCTCGGACACCTCGTACTCGCCAGCATCAGGGCGCGGAGCCCCGCGGCGGCACATCACCTGCACCTGGAATGATGCCACGTCGAGGGAATGGAGCCACGTCGAGGGAATGAACAAGCCTGGGAATGACGCCGGCAGAGCAGGTGGTCAAGACGGCAGCTGTGATCGGTCTTTTATTTGCGTACTGAGTGCAGAAACGGATACGGTGCGAATGGGGGCCTACGAGAATTAGGTGATTGGCGTAACTGTGACTCACCGCAATACAGTATTTTTCAACGACGGTCAGCTGGTTGTGCAGCCCAGAGGTTTCGACGCATTGTGGTGCTTTCGACGGCGGGTCGTCTTGCCCGCTAGCGCACTAGCAGAAGCGCAAGTAGTGTCAAAAACCGCTGTGAAGCGCGGGATCAGAGTTCTGGGCACCGACCTGGGCTACAAGATCTGCGGCACCTTTCGCAGCAACGGCTCGATGAACTTTTGGAACTTCCAGAAGCCGGGACACCTCCTGGTGATACGGCTGGAGTCTGGGTTCGAGTACGCACATCTCTACCTTTCGGTCGATTACCCCGAATCCATCGCCGGGTTCATTCGGGAGCACATGACCGGGTGAAGTTGGACGCACGATGCGATTGTCCTCCTGGGCGAGTTCGTCTTCCCGCTCGATAACTGGGTGGATTAGTTGCAAAGGGACAGTTTTTCACTCTGACGCTGCGGCCGACGATACTTCGCCCGGGGCGCGGGTGTTCGTGGCGGGGCGTAGGGTAAGAGGGTAGCCAAGGAGGTCGCCCCAACCGTGTCCAATATGTTCCGCTCGCTCTCCGTTCGTGACTACCGCATCTGGTTCTTCGGGGCGCTGGTATCGAACATCGGCGCGTGGATGCAGGCGACCACGCAGAGCTGGGTGGTGCTCACTGAGCTCACCGAGACGAACGCCGCCGCGGTGGGAACGACCATGGCGCTGCAATTCGGTCCGCAGCTGCTGCTCGTGCCGTTCAGCGGCGCTGTGGCGGATCGCTTCGACCGGCGCCGGGTGCTCCTCGTCACCCAGTCACTGCTCATGCTCCTCGCCGCGGGGCTCGGCGTGCTGCTCATCACCGGGCAGGCGGAACTGTGGCATCTCTATGGCTTCGCTCTGGCGCTCGGAGTGGTCAACGCGTTCGATACGACAGCACGGCAGGCGTTCGTCTCCGATCTCGTCGGCCTCGGACAGACCTCGAACGCCGTGGCTCTGAACTCCGCCTCGTTCAACTCGGCGCGACTCATCGGGCCGGCAGTGGCGGGCGTGCTCATCGCGGTGATCGGCTCCGGCTGGGTGTTCATCATCAACGCGGTGTCGTTCGTGGCGGTGCTCGGAGCCCTGCTGATGATCCGCACACGTCGAAGCGCGCCTCCGGAGTCCGCGCGGGAGTCGCAGTGGAGACAGCTCTCCGCGGGGTTCCGCTACGTGCGCGGCAGACACGACCTGCTGGTCATCTTCGTCATGGTGTTCCTCGTCGGCGCCTTCAGCATGAACTTCCCGGTGATCTCGTCGACCATGTCGCTCGAATTCGGCCGTGGGGCGAGCGACTACGGTCTGCTGTCATCGGTGCTCGCCATCGGGTCGTTGGCCGGGGCCCTGCTCTCGGCTCGCCGACCATCGGCGCGCATGCGCATCGTGATCGTCTCCGTCGGGGGCATCGGCGTCATGAGCCTGATCGCTGCGGTCATGCCGACGTTCTGGAGCTTCGCGGTCACCCTCGTCTTCTTCGGGTTCGCGATCTCGACGATGCTCACGACCGCGAACGGGTTCGTGCAGACGACCGCGGAACCTGCGGTGAGAGGGCGAGTGCTCGCGCTGTACATGGCGATCCTGATGGGCGGCACGCCGATCGGTGCACCGCTCGTGGGAGCGGCTGCCGACGTGCTCGGACCGCGGTCGACCCTCTTCATCAGCGCCGCAGCCGGCCTGCTCGCGTTCGCGGTCGGACTCACCTGGCTGTTCTCCGAACGCCGCTTGCGCTTCCACCGCGACGGGCTGCAGCTCCGGGAGACGCACCGCGGTCGACCGGGCCTCGACGACGATCCCGGTGCGCAGCTCGAAACCCTCACCGCGCCGATCTCGGTGTTGCGACGCAGCTCGACGCCCGTGATGGGGGCGGGGGAGTCGGCGCCTCAGGAGGGGTCGAGCACGTCGGCGACGGGAGCGATCTCGATCAACGATCTGACCGAGGACTCCGACGGCGGAGACGGACCGACGCCGCGCGGGCGGAACTCGCCGGAGGACGACGCAGACGGTAACGGCCGGGCTTCGGGCCGGCGACCGAGCGTCTGATCAGTCGCGTCGCGCGGCAACCGCTGCGGCGACCTCAGCACCGATCTCAGTGAGATACACGCCTGCGTTCCGGATGCTCGTCGCGCGATCCGGCGCGCGATCGATCGTGGCGTAGCACGCACTGAAGCCGGCCGCGCGCCACTCGGACTCTTCGAGCGACGACTGCCCGCAGACGGCGACCGTCGGGATGCCGAGCGATGCGGCGGCGTGAAGCACTCCGACGGGTGTTTTGCCACCGAGGCTCTGGGCGTCCAACGAGCCCTCTCCGGTGATGACGAGGTCGGCTCCCGCGAGATGCGCGCGGAGTCGCGTGAGCTCGCACACCACATCGACCCCGGGCCGCTGCAATGCGCGGAGCACGGCGAGGGCGGCGAAACCGACACCCCCGGCCGCTCCTGCGCCGGCGTGCTGCGCGAAGTCCTTGACCCGGTCGCGGGGAGCGCGGCGTTCGAGCTCGGCGCGGAGGATGCGGGCGAAACGGGTCAAACCGAGCTCGAGCTGTGCGACATGCGCGACGCTCGCTCCCTTCTGCGGCGCGAAGACGCTCGCGGCACCCTGGGGTCCGAGGAGCACATGATCGACATCGCTCGCGAGGACGAACCGGGTATCGGCGAGACGCGGGTCGAGGGTGTCGAGCTCGATGCGCTCGAGGTTGCGCAGCGCGCCTCCGCCGTCGGGCAGCGGCTCGCCCTGAGCGTCGAGCAGCCGTGCGCCGAGCGCCGCGAGCATGCCGGCTCCGCCGTCGCTCGATGCGCTCCCGCCGACTGCGAGAATGATCGAGGTCGCACCGTGCGCGAGCGCCGCAGCGATCAGCTCGCCGGTGCCGCGCGACGACGCTCCGAGCGCATCGCGATGGCCGGGCGCTACGAGGGACAGGCCCGACGCCCGGGCGAGCTCGATGACCGCCGTCGTGGCGTGCTGGGCGAACTCGGCGTCGACCGGAGCGCCGAGCGGTCCGGTCACGGTCACCCGCGACACGGCGAACCCTGCGGCGATGGCCGCGTCGAGGGTGCCCTCGCCGCCATCCGCCATGGGCACCACACTGATGTCGGCATCCGCTTCCACGGAGCGGATGCCGTCGGCCAGGGCATCGCCCACGCTCCGGGCGTCAAGAGCGTCCTTGAACTTATCCGGAGCCACGACGATTCGCATACGCTCACGCTACCGGTTCACGGTCGCGCAGAGCAGAGCGGGCGGTCATCGATGATTGTTCGGCGGACACGCGATCCTTCGTCGCCGTGCACGTTTGAGCGGTAGGCTGAGACCGTCCTGGCGGCAGGCCCGCCTTTCCACGAGTATGGAGCCATGATTCCCGGTGAGCGACTTCTTGTCAGCACAGACACGCACTGAAACGGACTCTCTCGGCAGTGTCGAGATTCCCGCGTCTGCCTACTGGGGGGTGCACACGGCACGAGCCCACGAGAACTTCCCGATCGCGCGCCGCCCGGTATCGGTCTACCCCGATTTCATCCGCGCGTTCGCGTGCGTCAAGCAGGCGGCGGCGCGCGCGAACCTCGAGATCGGGGCGCTCGACGAGCAGCGCGCCACCCTCATCGATCGCGCCTGCGAAGAGATCAAGACGGGCATGCTGCACGATCAGTTCGTGGTCGGCGTGATCCAGGGCGGCGCAGGTACGTCGACGAACATGAATGCCAACGAGGTGATCACGAACCGAGCGCTCGAGCTCGCGGGCCACGCCAAGGGCGACTACGGATTCATCAACCCGAACGACCACACGAACCACAGCCAGTCGACGAACGACACCTACCCGACCGCGATCAAGATCGCGCTCGCGTTCTCGCTCGGGAGCCTGCTCGACGAGCTGGGCCTGCTCGCGGAGTCGTTCGCCGCGAAGGGCCGTGAGTTCTCGCACATCATCAAGGTCGGCCGCACGCAGCTGCAGGACGCGGTGCCGATGACGCTCGGCCAGGAGTTCAACGCCTTCGCCGTGACGCTGCGCGAGGACATCGATCGGCTGCGCGAGGCCGTGGCGCTGCTGCGCGAGGTCAACATGGGCGCGACCGCCATCGGCACGGGCATCAACGCGCCGAAGGGGTACAAGGAGACGGTGATCAAGCACCTCCGCGACATCACCGAGCTCGAGCTGGAGACCGCGGGCGATCTCGTGGAGTCCACGAGCGATACGGGCGTGTTCGTGACCTTCTCCGGAGCACTCAAGCGCAGCGCTCTGAAGCTCTCGAAGATCTCGAACGATCTCCGACTGCTCTCCTCCGGTCCGCAGGCCGGGTTCGGTGAGATCAACCTTCCCGCCCGCCAGGCCGGTTCGTCGATCATGCCGGGCAAGGTGAACCCGGTGATCCCCGAAGCGGTCACGCAGGTCGCCTACTCCGTCGCCGGCGCCGACGTCACCGTTTCGATGGCGGTCGAGGCCGGGCAGCTGCAGTTGAACGCGTTCGAGCCGGTCATCGCGCACTCTCTCTTCCAGTCGATCACGTGGCTCGAGCGCGCCTGTCAGACGCTGCGCGTCAATTGCGTCGACGGCATCACGGCGAACGAGGAGCGCCTCGAAGACATGGTGTCGCGCTCGGTGACCGTTATCACCGCGCTTGCGCCGGTCATCGGATACGCTGCCGCCGCGAAGCTCGCGAAGGAGGCGCTCGCGACGAACGAGAAGGTATCGGAGCTCGTCACTTCCCGCGGTCTGCTCGATCAGGCGCAGCTCGACGAGATTCTGCAGCCGTCGAAGCTCGCGGGGCTCGCGCCCGAGACCGACGTGATCGATGTGATCAGCGATGCGGCGATCCCCGCACCGGAGAAGATCGAGGACGGCGAGGGCACCCAGGTGTCGAAGAAGCCCGCGAAGTAGACGGGAGACGCAGAACGGCCGGTGGGATCCTCGGATTCACCCGGCCGTTCTGCGTGTGTCACCCAGGCGGTCCGTCGCAGTGCTCGCCGAAGAGAGCCCTGAACGCCTGCGCGCCGACCGAGCGCTTACGCCTCGACGCAGTGCGACGTCAGCGAACCGATGCCCTCGATCGTCACGGTGACTTCCGTGCCGGGTCGCAGGTAGAGCGGCGGCTTGCGCGAGCGACCGGCACCACCCGGGGAACCGGTCGAGATGACGGTGCCGGGCAGCAGCGTCGACTCCTGAGAGATCGAGGAGATGAGCTGCGCAACGGTGCGGATCATGAAGCCGGTCGTGGAGTCCTGCACGCGCAGTCCATCGACATCGGTCGTCAGATGCAGCGCCTGGGGGTCGGGGATCTGGTCCGCGGTTACGACGACGGGGCCGATCGGTGTGAAGCCGTCGAATGACTTGCAGCGCGACCACTGCGGTTCCTGGAACTGGATATCGCGCGCCGTCACGTCGTTGATCGCCGTATAGCCGAACACGTGCTCCAGGGCATCTTCCGGCGAGACGTTCTTCGCCGCCTTGCCGATGATCACCCCGAGCTCGCCCTCGTAATCGACCTCGGTGCTCACGTCGCTCGACAGCGGCACCTGACCGAGGTGCGCACCGAGCGAGTTCGGGAAGAGGGAGAAGAGCACGGGGCCGGAGTCGTTGTCGAGGCTGAGCTCGCTCGCGTGCTCGTCGTAGTTCAGGCCGACCGCGAGAACGATCGGAGCACCGATGACTGCCGGAGCGTACGTGGCCCCCTCGAGTCGCGCCCAGGCGTCGTCGTCGGCCGCTGCGACGGCGCTCTGCACCCGGGCGAGGGCATCGTCGCCGCCCACGATCAGCTGCTGCAGCGTCTGGTACGGCTGGCCGATTGCGCGCAGCGAGAGGTAGCGGCTGTCGTCGACGACGACCAGCTCTGGGGCAGCGGCCGGAGCAGGGATCAAGTGTGCGAATCTCACAGTGAAAGGTTACCGGAAGCCTGGCCCGTTGTTCGCGTCGCCCATATTCGACGACCGCACGCAGTTCCCCTGTGGGCGAACTCGGAGGCGGCGACGGCGGAGAATCCGCGAGAATGAGGGCATGACTGAAACACCGCAGACGAAGCCCGAGATCGAGTTCCCCGAGGGGCCGGCGCCGACTGAACTGCAGATCGTCGACATCGTGGAGGGCACCGGCGAGGAGGCCTTCGCGAGCTCGACCGTCGACGTGCACTACCTCGGAGTCGAGTACGACTCGGGTGAGGAATTCGATTCGTCGTGGGGCCGAGGTGAATCGATCAGCTTCCCGCTGCGCGCGCTCATCCAGGGATGGCAGGTCGGGATCCCGGGCATGAAAGTGGGCGGGCGTCGCAAGCTCATCGTTCCCGCCGCTCAGGCGTACGGCACGTCGGGCGGGCATCCCCTGTCGGGCAAGACCCTGATCTTCGTGATCGATCTGCTCGGTGTGAGCTGATCGTTCGACGCACCGTCGGCTGAGCAGCTGAAAAGCTGAAGAACTGAGCAGCTGACAGCACGCCGATCCTTCGACCGAGGATCGCTCGTTTTCGTGAGCGATCCTCGGTCGTTGTCGTTCCGGGACGACCTGGCGCGCATGCGGTGGTAGCGTTTCCGTGTTCAGCGAACACCCAGTGTGACGGAGAGGAGCTGCCCGTGACGGAGGCGCAGCAGGTGACGGACGAGCGGAAACCCACCGGTGCGTGGGGAGGTGTCGACCGCTATTTCAAGATCACCGAGCGCGGCTCATCCTTCGGAACCGAGATACGCGGCGGGCTCGTCACCTTCGTGACGATGGCCTACATCGTCATCTTGAACCCGATCATCCTGACGAGCGGCGTTGACGTCGAGGGGAACACGCTCTCGTTCCCGGCGGTCAGTGCCGTCACCGCTCTGACGGCCGGGGTCATGACGATCCTGTTCGGCATCGTCTCGCGGCTTCCGTTCGGCTTCGCAGCGGGGTTGGGCATCAACGCGTTCCTCGCCTTCTCCGTCGTCGGCCAGGTCACCTGGCCGGAGGCGATGGCGCTCGTCGTCATCAACGGCGTGCTCATCGTTCTGCTTGCCGCGACGGGCCTCCGCCGCATGATCTTCGATGCCGTGCCGGTCGAGCTGAAGCTCGCCATCACGGTCGGCATCGGTCTGTTCATCGCCTTCATCGGCTTCGTCAACTCCGGGTTCGTCACGGCGACGGGAAGCGCGTCTCCGCCCGTCGGGCTCGGCATCGGGGGCTCGGTCGTCACCGTCCCGACGCTGATCTTCGTGGTCACGCTGATCCTGACCGGAGTGCTGGTCGCGGCGAAGGTCAAGGGCGGCCTGCTGATCGGTCTCGTCTCCGGCACGGTCATCGCGGTCGTCGTGGAAGCCATCTGGAATCTCGGTGCCGCAACGGAGAACCCGGGCGGCTGGGGGCTCACAGTGCCGGCGCTCGACGGAGCGCCGTTCGGCATCCCGGACCTCGGGCTCGTCGGAGCGGTCAGCTTCGATCTGGGGCGCGTCGGTGTCGTCACCATCGTGATGCTCGTCTTCACGCTGCTCTTCACGAACTTCTTCGATGCCATGGGCACGATGACGGGCCTGTCGCGCGAGGCGGGACTCGCCGATGCACAGGGTAACTTCCCGCGTCTGAAGTCGGCGCTCGTCGTCGAGGGCGTCGGCGCCATCGCGGGCGGTTTGACGTCGTCATCGTCGAACACGGTCTTCATCGAGTCGGGGGCCGGCATCGGCGAAGGGGCGCGCACCGGGTTCGCGAACATCGTCACGGGCCTCATGTTCCTGCTCGCGATGTTCTTCACCCCGCTCACGCAGATCGTGCCGACCGAGGTGGCCGCAGCAGCGCTGGTGATCGTGGGCGCGCTGATGATGGCGCAGATCAAGCACATCGACCTCACCGACTTCCGCGTGCTGCTCCCGGTATTCCTGACGGTCGCGGTCATGCCGATGACCTACTCGATCGCGAACGGCATCGGCGCCGGCTTCGTGGCCTGGGTGCTGGTGCACGCCTTCTCCGGGCGCGCGAAGCAGGTGCACTGGCTGCTGTGGGTCGTCGGGGCCGGCTTCGTGCTGTTCTTCGCGCGCGGGCCGATCGAGGCGGCGCTCGGCGCCTAGTCCTCGCTCGGGCGCGGAATGCGGCGGTCAGCGTCGCGGCGCGTGCCCGTCGTGGGATCGCGTTCCGCCGGAGCGCTGCGCGAGCAAGTGCTCGAGGGTCGTCTCGAGCACGGCGAGACCGTCGCGCACGCCGCCGGCCGAGCCGGGGAGTGTGATGATGAACGAGGATCCGGCGAACCCTGCCACACCCCGGGTGAGCACCGCGGCGGGGAGCGTCGCGACTCCTCGTCTCCGCAGCTCCTCGATGAGCCCGGGCACCTGCACCTCGAGCAACGGCTCGACGGCCTCCGGGGTGCGATCGCTGGGGGACACCCCGGTGCCGCCGGTCGTCACGATCACCGCTGGCGCTTCGGCCAACGCGGATCGCACGGCGCGCGCCACGTCGTCACCGTCGGCGACGACGGAGGGGTCACCGGTGGTGAAGCCGTGTTCGCGCAGCCATTCGGCGATGAGGGGACCGGTGGTGTCCGACGCTTTCCCGGCGGCCGCACTCGTCGACGCGACGATCACGCGCGCCGCACGCGGAGCTTCGCTCACGAGATCTCCCAGTCGCCGCTCTTGCCGCCAGCTTTGGCCAGCACACGGGTGCTCGTGATGACCGCGTGGTGGTCGACCGCCTTGATCATGTCGTAGAGGGTCAGGGCGGCGACGCTCACCGCGGTCAGCGCCTCCATCTCGACGCCCGTCACACCGCGCGTCGTCACAGCGGCGGTGATGCGGACCCGATCGGACTCGCACTCGAAGTCGATCGCGACCTTCGAGAGCGGCAGCGGGTGGCAGAGCGGGATGAGATCGGGGGTGCGCTTGGCCGCCATGATGCCGGCGATGCGCGCCGTACCGAGTGCCTCTCCCTTCGGCAGGTCACCCGTCGCGAGACGCTCCACCACATCGGCGCGCGTCTCGAGGTACGCCTCCGCGGTCGCTGTGCGCTTCGTCACGGCCTTATCGCTGACGTCGACCATGTGCGCGCTGCCGTCCGGGCGCAGGTGAGTGAGCTCTCCTGCATCTGCAGCGGTCGGTCGGGGACCGTTCTCAGACATCGAACCTCTGTATCTCGATCGGGGAGCCGGCCGCGAGATGGGCGACTCCGATGGGGATGTGGGCGAGCAGTTCGGCGCGGGCGAGGTCCGCAAGCAGGTGCGAGCTCGGCGGCGTCAGGGCTACCGTGCCATCGTCGAGGAAGCGACCGCGACGCACTTGATGCTTGTGCTCGGGCGAATCCGCGTCGTGTGCGAGCACGGCCGTCGAGCGCTCGCCGTGCGCCGGCGCTCCGGCGTACGCGCGAAGCAGCGGCAGGAGGAAGAGCTCTGCGGAGATGGCGGAGCTCACAGGGTTTCCGGGGAAGCAGAGGGTGACGAGTCGCCGCCCGTCGACGACGATGGAACCGGCGCCTTGCGGACCTCCTGGCTGCATCGCGATCCCGGTGAAGCTGATATCGCCCGTCGAGTGCGCAGCATCGGAATCGCCGCCGAAGGCATCCCGCACCACCTCGAAGGCCCCCGCGCTGATGCCGCCAGAGGTGACCAGCAGATCGTGGGTCCCCGCGGCTTCGATGCATGCGCGAAGCGCCTCGGGGCGATCGGCGACCCGTCGCGTGGTGACGTCGGCTCCCGCCTCGCGCAGGGCAGCCGCCAGCATCGGCGCGTTCGCGTCGTAGATGCGCCCGGGCCCGAGCGGCTCACCCGGGGCGGTGACCTCGTCGCCCGTCGAGAGCAGCAGGACGCGCGGGCGCAGACGCACTGGGACCGTCGAGATGCCTGCGCTCGCGAGGAGACCGATCGATGTCGGGCGCAGCCGGGTCCCGGCGCGCAGCAGTGGTGCGCCGGGCCGGTGATCGGATCCCTGCGCCCGCACGAACGCACCGGCGGACGGAGCCTCGGCGAAGGCGACGGTCTCCTCGGGCGATGCGAGAGGCAGTGGCGTGCCGGTCGGGCGGTGCAACCGCCCGAATCGCGGCGGATCCGCCTGCTCGATCGGGATCACGGCGTCGGCTCCGAACGGAACAGCGGCACCCGTCATGACGGGACAGGCGACGCCCGGCGGGCACATGAACGGCGGGTCGCCCGCCGCGGCTGTGGGGCCGACGGTCAGCGCGAACGGCGGAGCACCGGTGAAGTCTGCGGTGCGCACCGCATAGCCGTCCATCTGCGAGTTGTCGAATGGCGGCAGCGCGAGAGCGGCGGCGATGTCGTGGGCGGCCACTCGGCCCGAGAGCGCACGGTCGTCGATGGGAATCAGCTCGGGCGCGCGCAGCGCCAGATCTTCGAGCAGCGGAAGCACGAGCTCGGCGACGACCGCTGCGTGCTCGGCGTGGCTGCGCATCGTCACCCTCCCGCGAAGGCGGGGAGCACGTCGACGACGTCGCCGACGATCTTCCCGTCATCGCATCGCACCGTGCCGTCCACGAGGAAGGAACCCGAGCGGATCACCCGTTGCATGTCGTCGCCGTAGCGCTCGACCAACTCGGTGCGAAGCGCGGCGAGCGTCGCATCACCCGTCGTCTCCCACAGCTCTTCCTCGCGGCCCGTGGCTTCCGCCGCGGCTGCGAAGTATCTCAGAGTGATGCGAGGCATACCGCCATGCTAGCGAACCCTCGTGCGTGCGCCGGCGTGCATGGCTCGTAGAATGAGTGCCATGTCTGGGGTCGGTGATTCTCGTGCGACGCGACCGGAACCGGAACGCGGCGCCGGCCGCCGCCCGCCGCTCGTGGCTCCGGTCGAGGCGCTCCCCGCAGAAGCCGCGATTCGCGCGCAGCGGCAGATCGTGCTGCCGGGGTTCGGCGACGAAGCGCAGCGGCGACTCGCGAATGCGAAGGTGCTCGTCATCGGCGCGGGCGGCTTGGGGTGCGCGAGCGTCCCGTTTCTCGCCGGAGCCGGCGTGGGCCGCATCGGGCTGCTCGATGACGACGTCGTCGAGATGTCGAACCTCCACCGGCAGACCACGCATCGAACCTCCGACATCGGGCGCGCGAAGGTCGATGCGCTCGCGGAGACCGTGCTCGCCCTGGATCCGAGTATCACGGTGGATCGCCATCGTGTGCGGCTGAGCGCGACGAACGCGCTCGACCTGTTCGAGGCGTACGATCTCGTGCTCGACGGCAGCGACAACTTTCCCACCCGCTATCTCACGAACGACGCGGCGGAGCTCACCGGAACTCCGCTCGTGTGGGGAGCGATTCTGCAGTTCTCCGGTCAGGTGGGCGTCGCTTGGCACCGCTTCGGTCCCGGGTACCGCGATCTGTTCCCCGCCCCGCCGACGCCGGAGAGCGTGCTGAACTGCGCGGTCGGGGGAGTGCTTCCGGGTCTCTGCGGCACCATCGGCACGCTCATGGCGACCGAGGCGCTGAAGCTCATCGCGGGCATCGGGGAGCCGCTGATCGGGCGGGTGCTGCTCTACGACGCACTCGCGGCCCGTACGCGTGAGATCGCGGTGAACCGGGATCCGCTCGCGGGGCCGATCACCGGTCTGGTGGACTACGAGATGTTCTGCGGAACGACTCCGTCATCGACGCTGCCGGAGTCACGGGGGGTCAGTGCCGAAGCCTTCGCGGAGACGCTGCGCACGGGTGAGCCGTCGCGCGTGCTCGATGTGCGGTCCGCCGAGGAGTTCGCTGAACGTCGCGTGCGCGGCGCGGTTCGGCTCTCGGTGGACGATATCGAGACCGGTGATATCCAGAGCCTGGAGGGCATGCTCGAGAACGGTGCCGATGGGCCGATCTGGGTGTACTGCGAGCGCGATCCCCGTTCCGTTCGCGCGACAGCAGCGCTCGTGTCGCAGGGGATCGACGAGGTTCGCTTCGTGCGCGGCGGGATCTCGCGACTCGCGAGCGCCGCACCCGATCTGATCGTCAGAGGGGAAGCACGCGCGCGTGGATCCGACGCGCGGGCCGAGGAGGACGCATGACTGAGATATTCGCCCGTATCACCGACACGTCGATCGACGCCGAGCAGGTGGTCGCCGCGGTCGACGATCCGACGTGCGGCGCGCTGGTGACCTTCCACGGGATCGTGCGCGATCACGATGGGGGCCGAGATGTGGCGGCGCTCGACTATCGGGCGCACCCGGAGGCCGAGCGCTTCATCGCCGCGTGCGTCGCGTCGGAGCAGGAGCGCTCGGGGCTGCGACTGGCCGCCGTGCACCGCGTCGGTGAACTGAGCATCGGTGACGCCGCGCTCGTCGCCGCGGCCTCTGCGCCGCACCGGGCCGAAGCCTTCGCGGCCATCGAGCGACTCGTCGAGCGCATCAAGCACGAGGTGCCGATCTGGAAGCGCCAGCACTTCGCCGACGGGATCAGCGAGTGGGTCGGGCTCTAGCTCGATCACCCTCCGATATACGACATCTCGATCCGCTCGCGATCCGCAGCCGCATCGCCCAGCTGCGCGCGCTGCTCCGAGTATCGATCGTCTCGCACCGACCACACGTCTGCGAGGGCCCCTCGCAGCTGGTCGTCGTCGGCCCCTGAGCGCAGCAACTCGCGCAGATCGAAGCCGCGCGACGCGAACAGGCAGGTGTAGAGCTTGCCGTCGGCCGACACGCGCGCACGGGTGCAGGTTCCGCAGAAGGCGCCCGTGACACTCGAGATGACCCCGATCTCGCCTGACCCGTCGAGGTATCGCCAGCGCTTGGCGGTCTCGCCCGCTCGGGTCTCCGCGACCGGTACGAGGGGGTGCACCGCATCGATGCGCTCGATGATCTCCGCCGACGGCACGACGTCGTCGAGCACCCAGCCGTTGCTCGCGCCGACGTCCATGTACTCGATGAAGCGCAGGATCTGGCCCTCCGCCCGGAAATGCTCCGCGAGCGGAACGATCTCGTCGTCGTTCACGCCGCGCTTGACGACGGCGTTCACCTTCACGGGGCCGAGCCCGGCCGCGTTGGCCGCAGCGATGCCGTCGAAGACTCTGGCGAGCGGGAACCGCACGTCGTTGATCGCTTGGAATCGCGTCTCATCGAGCGAGTCGACTGAGACCGTCACCCGGTCGAGTCCGGCCTCGCGCAGGGCGGCGGCTTTGACGCGCAGCGCGGAGCCGTTCGTCGTGAGCGCCAGATCCGGTTTTCGTCCGTCTGGGGTGCGCAGTGCTGCGAGTCTGGAGATGAGCTCCTCGATGCCCCGCCGCAGCAGCGGCTCGCCGCCGGTGAGGCGCAGCTTGTCGACGCCGAGGTCGACGGCGCTGCCTGCGACGCGCACGATCTCATCGAAACTCAGCAGTTCGTCGCGCTCCATGAATTGGTGGTCGCTGCCGAAGAGCTCCTTCGGCATGCAGTACACGCAGCGGAAATTGCAGCGATCCGTGATCGAGATGCGCAGGTCGCGGAGCGCGCGCCCCCGAGCGTCGGGGAGACCGACGGAGGGCAATCGCTGCGCGCGCCCGGTGACCCGCGAAACGGGCCTCAGCTTCAGCATCGCGGCACCTCCTGCGCGCCACCCTAGCAGCTGCTCCCCGGCCCCCGCCGGGGAGCCCTACATCGCGCGTGCGGCCGTTCGCCCCTGCACGAGCGCGAGTGAGACGAGCGCGATCGCGATGAGGATCAGCGACAGCGTCAGCGCCGTGTCCTGCGTGACGCCGGCACCGTTGAACGCCGTGTAGATCGCGAGGGGCACCGTCCGAGTCGTACCGCCGGCGTTCCCGGCGAAGAGAGCTGTAGCGCCGAACTCCCCGAGCGCACGGGTGAAGCAGAGAATGATCCCGGCGGTCAGGCCGGGGCGGATGATGGGCAGTGTGACGCGGAAGAGCGCTGTCGCGGGCGTGGCGCCGAGTGTGGCCGCGGCGTCGCCGAATGCCGGGGTGAGCGCGCGCAGCGCCCCCTCAACGGAGATGACGAGGAACGGGAGCGACACGAACGTCTGCGCGATGACGACGGCGCCTGTGGTGAACGGGATGCGGATTCCCGCCTCCGCGAGCACATCGCCGAGCGCTCCGCCGCGGCCGAGCAGTGAGAGGAGTGCCAGACCGCCCACGAGCGGCGGCAGTACGAGCGGGAGCGTGACGATGCCGCGCAGGGCGACGGACCACCAGCCGCTCGCTCGGGAGAGGACCACGGCGAGTGGCACGCCGAGCGCGATGCAGCAGAGCGTGGCGGAGGCCGCGGTGATGAGTGAGAGCGCCAGTGCACTGCCGGTCGCCGGATCGGCGAGCGTCGCGGGGAGAGCCGACCAGTTCATGCGGACGAGCAGTGCCACGAGCGGCAGCACGAGGAGCGCGCCGCCGAGGAGCGCGGGGGCGATCACCACTCCGGGAACCTCCCGGCGGCGTCGCTGCGATGCGCGGGCGGGCGCGTGTCGCGTGCGCGATCCGCCGTTCACGGGGAGTCCACCGTGCCGAAACCGAGTTCGGCCAGCCGGGACTGGACGCCGGCTGCGAGGAGGGAGTCGGCGAACGCACGCGCGGCCGCCTCGGAACGCGACCCGGCGATCGGGGCGATGAGATAGCTCCCAGCGGCGTCGCCCGCACCCGGGATCTCGACGCCCTCGACCCCGCCCGCTGAGCGCAGCACATCGGAGCGATAGACCAATCCGGCGTCGGCCTCCCCGGAAGCCACTTTGGTCATGACCGCCGTGACGTTCTGCTCCTCGCTCGCGGGCTGCAGCGATACTCCGTCGCGCTCGAGCAACTGCTGAGCGGCAGCGCCGCAGGGAACCTCAGCGGCGCACACCACGACCGTCGGCCTTCGCTCGTCGGCTCCGCGCCGGGCGAGGTCTTCGAGTGAATCGATCGCGAGGGGGTTTCCCGGAGCCACCGCGATCTCGAGAACACTGGTCGCGAACCGCACGGGCTCGGCGGCGAGCAACCCGGCATCGCCGACGCTCGACATGGTGCGCTCGTCGGCAGATGCGAAGACGTCGACGGGGGCGCCGCCGATGATCTGCGTGGCGAGCACCGAGGAACCGTCGAAGGTCAGCGCGTCGAAGGCGACATCCGGATGGTCGGCGGTGAAGGCTTCTGCGGCCTCGGTGACGACATCTTGCAGCGAAGCCGCTGCGGCGACGGTGAGCCGGCCGGAGAGCCCAGGGTCGTCGGCATCAGCTGCCGGTGCATTCCCGGGCGCGCCGGGCGCGCCGCAGCCGGCGAGGGCGAGGATCACGGTGCAGACGGCGACGGCTGCGGTCGTTCTGGCGCGCGCCTGCTGGCGCGTGGGGGAGATGCGGCGGGGCACGGAGATTCCTCGAATCAGGGGCGCTGCGTTAGCAGCGCTCGGTTTCGATCATGACGGTCGTGGCTTTGACGATGGCGGTCGCTCTCGACCCCACCTCGATGTCGAGATCGTCGAGCGCCTCGGCGGTCATGAGCGACACGACGCGATTCGGACCGCACTGCAACTCGACTTGCGCCACCAGACCCTCCCGCTGCACGCCGGTGACGATTCCGGTGAAGCGATTGCGTGCGCTCTGCCGGGTCGTGCCCGGTGCGGCGGAGCCCGGCGCGAGATCGAGGGCGCGTCGGGCGAGCGAGGCGCCGCTGACGGTCCGTCGGCCCGCTGCATCGACGCCGGCTTCGAGGAGGCCCTCCGCGCTCCACCTGCGGACCGTGTCGTCGCTGACACCCAGCAGCACCGCCGCTTCGCTGATCCTGAAATGCGTCATGGCAGAGAGTCTATCTCCGCAGGTGCGGGAAGGGTCAGCCTCGACCTCCGCATGTGCCGTCGGCGACCGCGGCTTCCGGCGCCGGTGGACTCCGTGCGCTGTTGACTTGTTTTGGAACTCGCACTAGCTTCTGGAGCAGAGCGGTCGTCCACATTCGTGCGCAGCCGCCGAGCCTGACCGAGGTACGTTCCCGGTCGCTCTTCACGCAGTGCAGCGAGAGGAGAACGCAATGAGCAGTGTCGGATTGCTCTACGTCGGAGCCGTGCTGTTCATCAACGGTCTGATGCTGCTCGACGTCGTTCCCGCACGTGCGGCGGCGGCCATGAACCTGTTCGTCGGGGGCATGCAGGTGGTGTTCCCGACGATCATCATCGCGCAGGCCGATGGTGACGCATCGGTGATTCTCGGTGCATCGGGCCTGTATCTCTTCGGGTTCACCTACCTCTACGTCGCGTGGAACACGTTGACCGGCGCGAGCGGAGAGGGGCTCGGCTGGTTCTCCATCTTCGTCGCGGCCTGCGCCGTCGTCTACGGCATCGTGCAGTTCACGCACCTGGCCGACCCCGTCTTCGGCGTGATCTGGTGGTCCTGGGCGGTGCTCTGGCTGCTCTTCTTCCTCGTGCTCGCCCGCGGACGCGATCGGCTGACGCGCGTCACGGGGTGGTTCACCCTGCTGCTCGGCATCGGCACGGGCGCCGTGCCCGCACTCATGCTCCTGACCGGAACCTACGTCACGGGCGCAGCGCCGGCGCTCGTAGCGGCCGCGGTGTTCGCAGCGTGCTTCGCCGCGGCGTGGGTGCTCGGTCGCCCCCGCCAGCAGAGATCCGGCCGTGTCGCGGCCGGCACCATGACCGGAGGTCGAACCGATGCCGAACTATAGCTTTCGCTGCGCCGAGGGGTGCGCCTTCGACGCGATGTACTCGATGAGCGAGGTGCCTCGGCAGACGGCGTGCACGAAGTGCGGTGCGACCGCCGCTCGAGCGATCACCGCACCGCACCTTTCGGCTGCGGGCAGCAGCGCCTACGGCCTGCTCGAACGAAGCTCTCGCAGCGCGCACGATCCGCAGACGGTGGATCGTCTCCCCGCTCGCGGCGCTGCGTCGCGGCAGCCGGTCACCCGAAACCCGCTCCACGCGAAACTTCCGAAGCCATAGCTGAGAGATCCGTACCACCCGCTACAGGAAAAGAGGACGAGCTGATGCCCGAACATGTATTCCAACTGGATTCGTCGAAGAAGTTCACCGAGCAGGAAAAGGTCGGCCACAACCGCTGGCACCCTGAGATCCCTCCGGTCGCCACCGTGAAGCCCGGAGATGCGTTCCGCGTCGACTGCCGGGAGTGGTTCGACGGCGCGATCGTCAACGATGACTCCGCGCAAGACATCCTCGATGCACCGCTCCTGACCGTCCACACCCTGAGCGGGCCGTTCCGCGTCGAAGGGGCTCAGCCGGGCGACCTGCTCATCGTCGACATCCTCGACGTCGGCCCGATCCCGCAAGAGGATTCGGGGCCGCTCGCCGGCCAGGGATGGGGGTACACCGGCATTTTCGCGAAGCGCAACGGCGGCAGTTTTCTGACGGATCAGTTCCCGGATGCGTACAAGGCGGTGTGGGATTTCTCGGGGCAGACGGCCACATCCCGGCACATCCCGGGCGTCTCGTTCACCGGCATCATTCATCCCGGGCTGATGGGCACGGCGCCATCGGCCGGGCTGCTCTCGAAATGGAACGCCCGCGAGGCGGCGCTCATCGCCACCGACCCGGATCGCGTTCCGCCGCTCGCGCTTCCGCCGGAGGCCGATCACGCGGTGCTGGGCGGCTTGGGGAGTGAGGACTGGACGCGCGTCGCAGGCGAAGCGGCGAGAACCGCGCCGCCGCGCGAGAACGGGGGCAACCAGGACATCAAGAACTTCACCAAGGGCTCTCGCGTGTTCTACCCCGTGTTCGTCGACGGCGCCAACCTGTCGGTCGGCGACCTGCACTTCTCGCAGGGCGACGGGGAGATCACCTTCTGCGGTGCGATCGAGATGGGCGGGTTCATCGATCTGCGCGTCGATCTCATCAAGGGCGGCATGGAGACCTACGGCGTGCACGAGAACGCGATCTTCATGCCGGGCAACGTCGAACCGCAGTACAGCCACTGGCTGGCGTTCTCTGGCACGTCGGTGACCCTCGACGGCGAGCAGCGCTATCTCGACTCGCACCTTTCGTACCAACGAGCCTGTCTGCACGCCATCGACTACCTCACGAAGTTCGGCTACAGCCCGGAGCAGGCCTATCTGCTGCTCGGAGCCGCTCCGATCGAGGGGCGCCTCTCAGGAGTCGTCGACATTCCGAACTCCTGCTCCACCGTGTACCTGCCGACCGAGATCTTCGACTTCGACCCGCGCCCGTCGCAGGCGGGGCCCACGCAGATCGACCCGGGAATCGGTGCACCGCGCGCCGCAGCCTGACCCGGCCGGGCCAGCGCCCGCTCCCGTCTCACGAGGCGGAAGCGGGCGCTGGCCGCGTGTCACACGGTGACCGGGCGCCCGACGCCCACCGGGGTGTTCGAGGGTTCGAGCCGGACGACGACCGCCTTCGACACCGGTGTGTTGCTCTCGAGTGCGGTGCTGTCGAGCGGCACGAGCACATTGGCCTCCGGGAAGTACGCTGCCGCGCACCCGCGTGCCGTGGGGAACGCGACCGTGCGGAACCCGCGGAGCACGCGGTCCGGCTGATCCTTCCACTCACTGAAGATGTCGACGGTCTGCCCGTCGGCCAACCCGAGCTCAGCGAGATCATCGGGGTGCACGAAGATGACCGAGCGCCCCTTCTTGATGCCGCGGTAGCGGTCGTTCAGGCTGTAGATCGTCGTGTTGAACTGGTCGTGCGAACGAATGGTCTGCAGGATCAGGCGTCCGGGCGGGCACTCCACGTGCTCGAGCTCGTTCACCGTGATGCGCGCCTTGCCGGTTGCGGTATCGAACCGGCGCTCGTCGCGGGGTCCGTTCGGCAGCAGGAAGCCGTCCTTCCGTCGCGTCTTCGCATTGTAATCCGCGCACCCGGGGACGACGCGGGAGATGTGATCGCGAATCACGTCGTAATCGTCGATCATGGCGAGCCAGTCGATCCCGTGACGAGTGCCCAGCGTCGCGTGCGCGATCCCGGCGACGATCGCGATCTCCGAGCGCACCTGCTCGGAGATCGGCGGCACCTGCCCGTGCGAGGCGTGCACCGCGCACACCGTGTCCTCGACGGTGACGTATTGGGGCCCGCTGAGCTGCACGTCGACCTCGGTGCGCCCGAGGACCGGCAGAATCAGCGCCTCTTCGCCGGTGATCACATGCGAGCGGTTGAGCTTGGTCGAGAGCTGCACGCTGAGCCGCGTGCGACGCATCGCCGATTCTGCGAGATTCGTGTCGGAGATCGCGCCGAGCAGATTGCCGCCGAGTCCGAACCACACTTTGATCTTGCCCTCGTCGAGCGCTCGGATCCCCTGCACGGCGTCCACCCCGTGCGCGCGCGGAGGCTCGAAGGAGAACTCAGCGCCGAGCGCATCGAGGAAGGAATCGGGCATCTGCTCCCAGACGCCCATCGTGCGGTCGCCCTGCACGTTCGAGTGGCCGCGGATGGGAGACGCGCCGGCTCCCGGCCTGCCGATGTTGCCGCGGAGCAGCAGCAGATTGATGATCTCCTTGATGGTGTCGACGCTCCGACGGTGCTGCGTGATGCCCATCGCCCAGCAGATGATCACGCGACCGGCGCGCACGTACCGCTCGGCGAATTCGTCGATCTCCGCCGAGGAGAGCCCGGTCGCGCGCTCCACCGCCGCGTCGTCCACGTGCACGATGTGCTCCGCGAACTCCTCGAAGCCGTCGCAGTACTCGGAGATGAACTCGTGGTCGAGCACGGTGCCGGGGGCGCGTCGCTCGGCCTCCATGACGCGCTTGGACACGGCCTGCAGCAGTGCGGCGTCGCCGCCGGAGCGGATCTTGAGGAACTGGTCGGCGATCTGCAGCGGTTTTCCGACGTAGCCCCGCACCTTCTGCGGGTCCTTGTACCCGAGCAGGCCGGCCTCGGGCAGCGGGTTCACCGCGACGACGCTCGCACCGTTCTCCTTCGCCTCCTCGAGAGCGGTGAGCATGCGGGGATGATTCGTGCCCGGGTTCTGACCCATGATGATGATCAGGTCGGATTCGAGGAAGTCGTTGTAGGCGATCGTGGACTTGCCGATGCCGACCGTGTACGTCATCGCGGTGCCCGTCGACTCGTGGCACATGTTGGAGCAGTCGGGCAGGTTGTTCGTGCCGAGGACGCGAGCGAACAGCTGGTAGATGAACGCCGCCTCGTTCGACGCGCGGCCGCTCGTGTAGAACGACGCCTCATCCGCGTGATCCAGCGCGTTCAGGTGCCCCGCGGCGATGTCGAAGGCCCGGTCCCAGCTGACCGGCTCGTAATGATCGGAGCCCGCCGGCTTGTAGACCGGCTCGGTGATCCGCCCCTGCATGCCCAGCCAGTACTCGGTCTTGTCCTCGAGCGACGTGAGCGAGTGCTCCTTCCAGAACGAGCGGGGGACGGTCACGGGCGTCGCCTCCCAGGTCACCGCCTTGCCGCCGTTCTCGCAGAACTCCGCGATCTTGCGGTGCTCGGGGTCGGGCCAGGCGCAGCTCATGCAGTCGAAGCCGTCTTTGTGGTTGATCTTCGTCATGAGCTTCGCGGTTTTCGCGAGGCCCAGTGTTTTGACCGCCGGCTCCATCGAGTGGAAGACGCCGCCGAGCCCCGCGGCATAGTCCTTCGGCTCGGTGACTTCGATGTCGGCGTCGGAGAAGTCGTCGCGGGGGGCCTTGGGGCTCATGGATGCACTGCTTTCTCGAGGGGGCCGACGGCACTGCCGGCTGGATCTGGTGATTCTTGCGCGACGTCGGTGATGCGGTCGTCGCGGTTGTAGACGACCATCGATTCCCCGCGCAGAAAGCCGACGAGGGTGATTCCCGACGACTCGGCGAGCTCGACCGCGAGCGACGAGGGGGCCGAGACGGCGGTCAGCATGGGAACCCCCGCCATGAGAGCCTTCTGCGTGAGCTCGAAGCTCGCGCGAGCCGAGACCATCAGCACCACGGATCGCAGGGGCAGCAGCCCCTGCAGGAGGGCCCAGCCGATGACCTTGTCGACCGCGTTGTGGCGACCGACGTCTTCGCGCAGCACGAGCATCTCGCCCGTCCGCCCGTCGAAGAGGGCGGCGGCGTGGAGGCCGCCCGTTCGCTCGAAGACGGCCTGCTGGGCGCGCAGCTGATCGGGGAACGTGATGATCATGGCGGCGTCGATGCGGAGCGGATCCTCTGCGACGTCGAAGCGGGAGCGCGTGTGCACGGCGTCGATCGTCGCCTTGCCGCACAGACCGCACGAACTGGTCGTGGTGAAATTCCGCTGGAGACTCGGATCCGGCGGTGCGACTCCCGGCCCGAGGGCGACGTCGAGCACGTTGTACGTGTTCGGCTCTCCGTCACTCGCGCAGTGAATCGCCGCGGAGAAGTCGTGCTGCTGGTGGATCACACCCTCGGAGACGAGGAACCCAGCGGCCAGCTCGACATCGTGTCCAGGGGTGCGCATGGTCACCGCGAGCGGCGTTCCGCCGACGCGGATCTCGAGCGGTTCTTCGACTGCGAGGAAATCGGCTCGTCGGACTCGGGATCCGCCCACGGTGAGGCGGGTCACTCTTCGACGCGCTGCGATACGTGACACACCTCTTGGATATCATCGAAGGTGATCGGGAGCAAGGCGCCGTACCGGCGCACACCGAATTCGGGAGCGTGGTGGCATGGGTGCGGCAAGCCGGAGCACCGTCGCAGCGCCTGCGAGCACACCGGTCCCGGTGGACGAGCACCGACGCGCCGTGCTCGGCGCCGCGTCGGAGCTTCCCGTCATGGCCGTGCCGCTCCGGAAGGCGACGGGCCTGTACCTCGCCGACGACGTGGCCGCCGCCGTCGCCCTTCCGCTCTGGCACAACTCGGCGATGGACGGTTACGCGGTGCGAGCGGCTGACACGGCTGGGGCTGCGCCCGGCTCGGCCGTGGAGCTGCGCATCATCGGAGAAGTCGCGGCCGGCGACGGCGTCGACCCGCGACTGGAGCGCGGCACCGCGGTGCGCATCATGACGGGTGCGCCCGTGCCGAGCTCGGCCGATGCTGTGATTCCCGTCGAGCAGACGGCTGCCGACGTCGTCGGAGCTGCGTGGGCCGAACACCGTGTGCTGGTGCGGCGGGAGGTCGTGCCGGGAGCCCACGTGCGCCGCCGCGGCGAGGACGCAGCGGTCGGAAGTCTCCTCGCGCACTCCGGCGAACGGCTCGGCGCGCGCCGAATCGCGGCGCTCGCCGCCGCGGGGGTCTCAGAGGTGAGCGTGCGACGCCGACCGCGCGTCGCGGTGATCGCGACCGGAGCCGAGCTGCACACCGGAAGCGGGCCGCTCGAGCGCGGTCAGATCCCCGAGTCGAACTCCGTGCTCATCGCCGGGCTCCTCGCGGAGGAGGGAATCGAGCCGGTGTCGGTCTCCGTGTGCGACGACGATGCCGAGGGGTTCGCCGCGAGACTCGCCGAACTCGCGGGAGAAGTCGACGCGGTGATCACCACGGGAGGCGTCGGCCCGGGGCTGCACGACATCGTGAGGATCGCGCTCGCGATCGAACCCGACGTGCGTGCCGTGCGGGTCGCCGTGAAGCCCGGGCAACCGCAGTGCTTCGGGCGCCTCCGAGGCGGGGCGATGATCTTCGCGCTTCCCGGCAACCCCGTCAGCGCCGCCGTCAGCTACGAGCTCTTCGTGCGTCCGGCGCTCCTCCGCATGCAGGGCGCCGGACGCCTGCACCGTCCGAGCGTTCCTGCCGTCGCCGACCACGGGTGGCGGGGCAGCGCGGAACGGACGCAGGTGCTCCCCGTCCGCATCCGCAGCACGCCGCACGGGCTCCGCTGCTCGCCCGCCGTCGATGCGCGCGGATACTCGCACGCCGTCGGCGGGCACGGGGCGGCCGATGGCTACGCGATCGTCGAGCCCGGTCGTGGCGACGTGAGCGCGGGGGAGACGGTGGAGACGGTGATCGTCGCATGGTGAACGCCTCAGGCGGCCTCGGCGCGATCATCTTTGCCGGAGGTCGTGGATCCCGGCTCGGCGGAGTCGACAAAGCGACGATCGAACTCGGGGGAGTGAGCCTGATCGATCGGGTCGTCGCCGCCGTGCGGGGTATCGGAGTGATGCGCCCCGTCGTGGTCGGCGCGACTGACGCGACGCCGCGCGGTTGCGTCGCAGTGCGCGAGCATCCCCCGTACTCCGGGCCGCTCGCCGCGCTCGCCGCCGGCCTCGCGGCGATCGACCGCTCGGTCGACGAGGTGCTGCTGCTCGCCTGCGATCTCGTGCGACCGGACCTCGTGGTCGCACGGTTGCGCGACCACGCGCCCGCGGGCGGTGCAGACGCGACACTGCTGCGAGATCCCGACGGCCGTGCGCAGTGGCTCGCGGGCCGCTATCGCGTAGCGGCGCTGACTCGCGCCATCGCGGCGCTCGACGGTGCCGTCGCCGACGAGCCGCTCCGACGCGTCACGGCCGCGCTCGAAATCCGCTGGCTGGACGCAGACGCCTCGACCGTCGCCGACATCGACACACCCGCAGACCTCGCACGGGTGCGGTCGTCGCCAGGGTCGCTCGCTGAAGCCAGCTCGGCCGCACCCACCGGATCAGCATCCAACACCCATGGAGGAACCATGCCGCAGTCGAACCATCTCCCGCCGGAGGCCCTGGACGCCTGGCTCGCCGCCGCCGCAGCCGAGCTCGATGTCGATCCCGAGACCGTGCGCATCGGAACCGTGCTCGACGTCGCCCGCGACGTCGCCCATGACGTCGCCCGGCCAGCGGCACCGCTCTCGACATTTCTGCTGGGCGTCGCGTACGGTCGGTCGGGGGAGGCCGATCCGGCACGACTGCAGTCGCTCGCCCATCAGCTCACCGATTGCGCATCCGCGTGGAAAGCCGACCGAACCGACTCGGAGTGACTCGGCCGCCGGCGGCGCGCCGGGTCGGCGCGCGAGCCGCCGCCGACCGGTGCTATTCGCCGAGCGCGAGCGAGCGGAGCTCCTCGACGAGGCCGGCCGCCCCGACGACCATGAACGATTCTCCCGGCGGCGTCGCGGCGTCGCGGCCGATCAGCGTCGCACCGGCCTCGCTCGCGATCAAGACTCCGGCCGCATAATCCCAGGGCTGCAGCCCCTGCTCGTAGTAGGCGTCGAGCCGACCGGCGGCGAGCATGCAGAGATCGTAGGCTGCCGATCCGCAGCGCCGGATGTCGCGGGCTCGGGGGATCACTCGCGCCACCATCTCCGCCTGCTCGGTGCGGCGCTCCGCGGTGTAACCGAAACCGGTGGCGACGAGCGATAGTGAGAGGTCGTCCTGGCCCGTGATGCGGATGGGCTCGCCGTTGCGAGTCGCTCCGCCCCCCTCCCAGGCGACGAAGAGTTCGTCCGTTCGCGGGTTGCACACGGCGCCCGCAATGGCGCGGCGGCCGTCTCCGTATGCGGTCTCATCGGCGACGGTGGCGGCGATGCTCACCGAGTAGGCCGGGAGGTCGTACAGGTAGTTGACCGTGCCGTCGATCGGATCGATGACCCAGGTGATGCCGCTCGTGCCGGCAATGCCGGTTCCCTCCTCGCCGAGGATGCCGTCATCGGGCCGTACGTCTTGGATCGCCGCGACGATGAGCCGCTCCGACTCCTGATCAGCGGCGGTCACCACATCGGTAGCGCTCGACTTGCTCGCAGCCACGTCGACGCCCTGGGCGCGAAGCTCGAGGATGCGCGCGGCAGCTCGTTCGGCGATCCTCGCAGCGATCGCGGCGAGACCCTTCGGGTCGTGGGCGGTCGGTGCAGCTGCGGGGGAGTCGATCATGCTCCCGAGCCTAGTCGAGGCCGGTGCAGCAGCGGGGAGCGCCGGCCGGGCAATGGGGGCCGGATCCGGACAGCAGAACGGGGCCCGAGCGTCATCGACCGGGCCCCGCGTTCTGGGGAGAGGGAATCAGCGCGTCGGCGCCGAGACCACCTCGGGGGAGGCGTACGCGTACGCCTCTTCGCCGTGCGCGGCGAAGTCGATGCCGGCCTCCTCGACCTGCGGCGGAACGCGGAGCCCGGTGACGAGCTTCACGCCGAGTGCGATGACCAGGGAGACGACGAAGGAGTACACCATCACCGAGACCACCGAGATCGACTGCACGAGCAGCAGTCCGGCGTCGCCTCCGGTGAAGAGGCCGTCGGAGAAGGCGAAGAACCCCAGGTAGAGCGAGCCGATCACGCCCGCGACGAGGTGCAGCCCAACGACGTCGAGCGAATCGTCGTATCCGAGCCGGTACTTCCACTCGATGGCGAGAGCGCACGCCATTCCCGCGATCACGCCGAGCAGCAGCGCCCACACCGGAGAGAGGCTTGCGGCTGCCGGAGTGATCGCGACGAGACCGCCGACCGCACCCGATGCCGCGCCGATCACGCCGGGCTTCTTGCCGCGCATCACATCGACGAGGATCCAACCGACGATACCTGCGGCAGGAGCCGCGAGCGTGTTGACCAGGATCAGGCCGGCCTCACCGGTCTCCGTCGCGAGACCGCCGTTGAAGCCGATCCAGCCGAACCAGAGCAGTGCTGCGCCGATGGTGACGAGCGGGATGCTGTGGGGCTGATGCGAACCCTTCCCGAAGCCGATGCGCTTGCCCGCGACGAGCGCCAATGCCAGCGCCGCAGCCCCTGCATTGATGTGGATCACGGTGCCACCGGCGAGATCGATGACGTCTGGCAGGCCCAGCGCACTGCCGAGATTCTGGATCCAGCCGCCGCCCCACACCCAGGCTGCGACCGGGAAGTACACGAACGTCGCCCACACGCCGGAGAAGAGCACCCACGAACCGAGCCCGACGCGGTCGGCGATCGCACCCGAGATCAGCGCGGTCGTGATCATCGCGAACACTGCGCCGAAGCCGACGCCGATGAAGCTCGCCGGGTCGGTGTTGATCAAGCCGAAATCTTTGAAGGGGCTCCCGGCGAATCCGCTCTCTCCCTCCGCGAAGTAGTTCATGCTGTAGCCGAAGAGGATCCACAGGACCCCGACGACGCCCATCGCGCTGACGCTGAAGAGCATCATGTTGACGACCGATCGCACGCGAACGAGACCGCCGTAGAACAGGGCGAGCCCCGGTGTCATGATCAGAACGAGGGCTGCGCTCGTAAGCGTCCACACGTCAGAAGGAGTGAGTTCCATGCTGGTGCCTTTCTCTCGAGCGGGCCGTGGCCGCCACAGTGGAACCAGTGTGCGCCGCGGCTGTTTCGCGACCGTCTCGCTGCGATTTCGGTCGCGTGCCGTGTGTGTTTCGTTCCGGTGACGCAGGCGCCGAGACGCCGGGGCGGAGCGCTCGCGGTGCGCGTGCGCGGGTGCTGCGCGTGCGCCGATCCCGGCGAACGGGCGTGGGTGTCGGATCGGTGCTAAGCTGTACAGGTTGCCGTTCGAACGGCCGCGGATAAAGAGAGCCCCAGCATCCCGCTGAAGGCGCCGCGCAGCAAGAGGAAGGGGATCCCTATGGCACTTGAAGCAGATGTCAAGAAGGCGATCATCGAAGAATACGCGACAAAGCCTGGCGATACCGGTTCCCCTGAGGTTCAGGTCGCGATGCTCAGCCGTCGTATCAAGGATCTGACCGAGCACCTCAAGGAGCACAAGCACGACCACCACTCGCGTCGTGGCCTCCTGCTGCTCGTCGGCCAGCGCCGTCGTCTTCTGGGGTACCTCCAGAACGTCGACATCGCGCGTTACCGTTCGCTCATCGAGCGCATCGGTCTGCGCCGCTAATCTGCAGGTCCTCCGGCGATCGCCGGAAGCACCATCTGCGAAGCGCCCGTCACCTCACGGTGGCGGGCGCTTCTGCGTTTCAGTGAAGGCCCGGCCGGGCGTCTCAGATCGGGGAACGGTTCTCAGTACATGCCGGGAATGCTGAGCAGCAGACCACCGAACCACGAGAGCACGAACGAGACGAGGCCGAGCGCCGCCGATACTGCCGCGCCGATGGCCGCCCAGCGCCAGCGCGAGAGATGCTTCGCGAGCAGGCCCATGAGGGCGAGCGCCCCCGCGATGAGCAGCAGCAGCACGTGCACGGTCGAAATGACTGTCGACACCGCCGAGAACGAGCCCGAACTGGACGCGGTGCTGTAGATCACCGGCGTGAACAGCGGAATCAACGAGGTCAGAAGCAGGACCGCCAGGGCGATGATGCCCGGCACATTCAGTCCGCCCGGCGCGCGCTGCGCCTGATGAGGCGCCGCGTACGGCGGCGACTGCGCGTATTGGGGTTGCTGCGGCTGCGCGTATTGCTGTCGGGGCTGCGGCGGTTGCGGCGCCTGCGGCTGTTGTGGTTGGGCGTACTGCGGCTGCGCGTATTGCTGGTGCGGCTGCGCGGACTGGTCCGGCTGCGCGGACTGGTCTGGCTGCGCGGACTGGTCCGGCTGCGCGGGCTGGTGCGGATCGAAGCTGCTCATAGCGTGAAGCCTAACCCGGTCGCTTCGATCTCGCCGACCTCGAGGGTGAGGGCGGAAGGTGAGCGAAGATTGCCCGGAGAATCGCTCGCGTTCGGCACACACCCTCGGAGTCGGGTGCTCGATGTGGAGCGACGCGAACGCCTGCGCCGACGGGCCGGGCCGATTGATCGCTCACAGCGGGCGCATACACACCCGAAGGAGCGCCGTCTCCCAGTGCTTGTGGACAACGCGCAATGCTCGAGTTCGGCAGAAACCCTCGCGATCGGCGAGTGAGCAGGCAGAGGGCCGGAGCGGTGCGGGAGGCCCCGGATACGGGTGTGGCCCCCTCGCTTGCGCGAGAGGGCCACACCCGTATCCGGGAACGCGACTTAGATCTTCGAAGACGCGTCTTTGAGGACGCTGCGGAGGATGCCGCCGATCTCCGCGAACTCCGACGGACCGATGGTCAGCGGCGGAGCGAGCTGGATGACGGGGTCTCCACGATCGTCGGCGCGGCAGTAGAGGCCGGCCTCCCACAGTGCGGGGGAGAGGTAATCGCGAAGCAGTCGATCCGACTCCTCCTCGGTGAACGTCTCCTTGGTCGCCTTGTCCTTCACCAGCTCGATGCCGAAGAAGTAGCCCTCACCGCGCACGTCGCCGACGATGTCGATGTCGAGCAGCTTCTCGAGCTCGGCGCGGAACAGCGGGCTGTTCTCGCGAACGCGCCCGTTGAGGTCCTCTTCCTCGAAGATGTCGAGGTTCTCGAGCGCGGCAGCCGCTGCGGCCGGGTGACCGGCGAACGTGAAGCCGTGGTAGAAGGTGTTGTCGGTCGAGTTGAACGGCTCCGACACCTTGTCGGAGACGATCATCGCGCCGAGCGGGACGTAGCCCGAGGTGAGCGCCTTCGCCGAGGTGATGATGTCGGGCTCGTACCCGAGAGCGGTCGAGGCGAAGAACTCACCGATGCGGCCGTAGGCGCAGATGACCTCGTCCGAGACGAGCAGCACGTCGTACTGATCGCAGATCTCGCGCACGCGCTTGAAGTATCCGGGGGGCGGGGGGAAGCAGCCGCCCGAGTTCTGCACCGGCTCGAGGAAGACGGCCGCGACGGTGTCGGGGCCCTCGAACAGGATCGCCTCTTCGATGCGGTTCGCCGCCCACTGGCCGAAGGCCTCGAGGTCGTCGGAGGGGGCGCCCATCTCGTCGGCGCGGTAGAAGTTCGTGTTGGGCACGCGGTGACCACCGGGGGTGAGCGGCTCGTAGAACTTCTTCATGTCGGGGATGCCGGTGATGGCCAGCGCGCCCTGCGGGGTGCCGTGGTAGGCGACCGAGCGCGAGATGACCTTGTGCTTCATCGGCTGGCCCTTGATCTTCCAGAAGTGCTTCGCCAGCTTGAACGCCGACTCCACAGCTTCGCCACCACCGGTGGTGAAGAAGACCTTGTTCATGTCGCCGGGCGCGTAGCTCGAGAGACGCTCGGAGAGCTCGATCGCTGCCGGGTGGCCGTACGACCAGATCGGCATGAAGTCGAGCTGCTGCATCTGCTTGGCCGCAGCCTGCACGATGCGCTCGCGACCGTGGCCGGCATTGACCACGAAGAGCCCTGCGAGGCCGTCGATGTACTGCTTGCCGGCGGAGTCGTAGATGTGGTGGCCCTCGGCGCGCGTGATGACGGGGATGCCGTCATTGAGCACCTTGCGGTTGGTGAAGTGCGGCCACATGTGCTTCTTGGCCGAGGCCTGGAGCGCGGCAGTGTCCACCGCTGCAGTGGGATCGTAAGACATGGTTATCGTGTTCCCCAGTCGTATTTCTGTTTGGTGAGTTGGAGGTAGACGAAGGATTCGGTCGATGCAACGCCTTCGATCTTTCGGATCTGTTCGTTGAGCAATTCGATCAACCCATCGTCGTCCTCGCAGACGACCTCGGCGAGGATGTCGTAGGAGCCCGCGCTGAGCACGACGTAACTGATCTCCGACATTTCAGCGAGGCGATCGGCGACGACCCTGGTGTCGCCGGAAACGCGGATGCCGAGCATGGCCTGGCGAGTGAAGCCCAAGCGCATCGGGTCGGTCACGGCAACGATCTGCATGACCCCGGCATCCGTGAGCTTCTGCACGCGCTGGCGCACGGCGGCCTCGCTGAGGCCGACCGCCTTCCCGATCTCGGCGTACGATCGGCGGCCATCGCGCTGGAGTTGCTCGATGATCGCTTTCGACGTGGAATCGAGCGCTGGCGCATTGCGTTTGCTGCTCACGCTTCTGATTCTTGCAGTCAAACCATAAAAACGCAAAGGAATCCGAAGAAGACCGATCGTGATTCAGCGTATTTCCACGTTCTCGCATGAGTGCAGCGGCGGCAGGTCGCTCCTCCGGTCGCCCGGTGGATGCGGGCGTCCGATGCCAGGTCGCGCGACGGTAACCGTTCGATGACGAATGCGAATCACTCGGAGCGGTTCCTTGGCAGGGAACTCGGGTCTATGACATATTCGAGGCACCCCTGGCACTGTCGCCCGATTGGTGGCGTGCCGTCGTTATGAGAATCAAAGGAGATATCTCATGGTCTTTCGTCAACCAGAAGATCCGATCGTCCGCAGCATCGTCGGGATGATCAGAGGAAAGCAGCTCGACCGCCGTCAGCTCCTCCGGGGCGTCGCGGTGGGAGCGGCGGGCCTCGGGGCACTCGGCTTGAGCGCGTGCTCGGGCGGCGGCGGTGGTGGTGGTGGTGACGGTGTGATCTGGGGGAACTGGACGTACTACCTCGATTTCGACGACGCGACCGGCTCGTATCCGACGCTCGACGCCTTCGTCGAACAGGCCGGCTACGACGTCCAGTACGTCGAGGACATCGACGACAACAATACGTTCTACGGCAAGATCAAGGATCAGCTGCAGCTCGGCGACTACACCGGCTACGACACGATCACGATGACCGACTGGATGAACGGGCGTCTCATCACGGCGAATCAGGTGCAGGAATTCGATTACGAGAACCTCCCGAACGTCACGGCGAACCTCGTCGATGCGCAGTGGGATGCGCTCGACGTCGATCCCGGGCGCAAGTTCTCGGTTCCGTGGCAGCTCCCAGCATCGGGCTGGGTGTGGAATACGGAGGCCGTGCCGAAGGGCATCAAGACGCTCGACGATTTCCTCGCTCCCGACCTGAAGGGGAAGGTCGTCGTGCTGAGCGAGATGCGCGACACCGTCGGCATGATCCTCGCCGGTCTGGGGCACGATCCTGCTGGCGACTGGGGCGACACCGAGTTCGACGCCGCGATGGCGTGGCTCGACGATGCGCTGCAGAGCGGGCAGATCGGCAACGTGAAGGGCAACAGTTACACGCAGGATCTGATCACTGGCGACGCCTGGGCCGCGATGGCGTGGTCGGGCGACGTCATCATGTTGAACGCCGAGAACGACAACCAGTGGACGCTCGAGATCCCCGAGTCGGGCGGCATGATCGCGTCGGACTCCTTCACAGTTCCCAACGGCACGACGCCAGAGGCGAAGGCGCGTGTCGAGGAGATGATCGACTACTACTACGACCCTGAAGTCATGGCGCAGGTCGCCGACTACGTGACCTTCGTGCCGCCCGTGAAGGGGACGCAGGAAGCCATGCAGCAGGTGAATCCTGAGAACGCCGACAATCCCCTCATCTTCCCGACGGAGCAGGACTGGGAGCACCTTCGCCCGTTCCGCACGCTCACCGCCGAGGAGGACAAGCAGTACTCCACCCAGTTCCAGAACGTGCTGGGGCTGTGAGCGTGGGGGACCACAGGAAATTCGCTGAGTCGGGGGCGGATCTCCAACTCGTCGGCATTCAGAAGCGCTTTCCGGGATTCACCGCGATCGAACATCTCGATCTGACGATTCCGGCGGGCTCCTTCTTCGCACTGCTCGGTCCGTCGGGTTGCGGCAAGACGACGACGCTGCGCCTCGTCGCGGGTCTCGAGGAGGCCACGGCCGGGCGCATCCTCATCGGCGGACAGGACGTGACCGCTCTGACCCCTCACCGGCGACCGGTGAACACGGTGTTCCAGTCCTACGCCCTCTTCCCGCACATGTCGGTGCTCGAGAACGTCGCGTTCGGCTTGCGCCGACGTCGCATCTCCGACCCCGCCGCCAAGGCGCACGAAGCGCTGCGCCTGGTCGAACTCGACCACGTCGCGGATCGGAAGCCCGCCCAGCTTTCGGGCGGGCAGCAGCAGCGCGTCGCGCTGGCGCGAGCGGTGGTGAACCGGCCGGCGCTCCTCCTGCTCGATGAGCCGCTCGGCGCGCTGGACTTGAAACTTCGGCGTCAGATGCAGCAGGAGCTCAAGCAGATTCAGCAGGAGGTCGGGCTGACGTTCTTGCATGTCACCCACGATCAGGAGGAGGCCATGACGATGGCCGATACTGTCGCGGTGATGCACCAGGGAAGGATCGAGCAGATGGGGGCGCCGGAAGAGCTGTACGAGTTGCCGCGGACCGTCTTCGTCGCGAACTTCCTCGGTCAGTCGAATCTCTTCCCGGTAGAGGTCGCAGGAGCGACGGACCAGGTGCTCCACGCCGAGTTCCGCGGCATGAGGCTCTCGGTGCCCCGTGCCCGGAGCGAGCGCGACAGCGGTCGGATCACGATCGGCGTGCGGCCGGAGAAGCTGACGCTTGCGCATGCGGAGCCCGAACCCGACGCGCTGACCAACGCAGTCGGCCCCGGGAGGGTCACCGATGTGTCGTTCATCGGCGTGAGCACCCAGTACACCGTAGCGGTGCCAGGAGCCGGCGACGTGCAGGTCTTCGCTCAGAATCTGCAGGCCGGCCCGACCGCGGCGCTGGGCGACGAGGTCTGGCTGAGCTGGCGCGTCGAGCACACGTTCGGACTGCTGGATGATCCGCTCGACGCTGGCATCGTCGATGCGGGCCTGTCGACGCGAGCCATCGCGTCCCGAGCCGCTCTCGCAGAGTAGGGGACCGATCGTGGCTCTCACCGCATTCTCGACGAGCGCGAAGCAGGCCGATCAGGCCCCCCGGAAGCGCGGCTGGGTCGCGCTGATGCTGCTCGCACCGGGCGTCGCCTACATGCTGCTCTTCTTCGTGGCCCCGTTCTTCCAGCTCGCGCTGACGTCGCTCCAAGCTCCCGCCGACACCGGCGGGATCGGGCAGTACGTCGCTGCCGCCCAGTTCTCGAATTATTGGACCGCGCTGCAGGAGTACGGGCCGCACCTCGCGCGATCGTTCGTCTACGCGATCTCTGCGACGATCATCGGCCTCCTGATCAGCTATCCGCTCGCGTACCTGATCGGCGTGAAGGTGCGCTCGCGGCCGATGCTCCAGGGGATCCTGCTGATCCTCGTCGTCGCGCCGTTCTTCATCAGCTTCCTGCTTCGCACGCTCGCGTGGAAGGCGATCCTGCCGAGCGAGCTGGTGGGAACCCATTTCTCCGTCATCTTCGGGCTCGTGTACAACTTCATCCCGTTCATGGTGCTGCCGATGTACGCCTCGCTCCAAGCGCTCGATCTCCGGCTGCTCGAAGCCGGGTCCGACCTCTACGCGTCGCCTCTCACCACGTTCCGCCGGGTCACGCTCCCGCTCTCCATGCCGGGGATCGTCTCGGGGACGCTGCTCAGCTTCATCCCGATGTCGGGCGACTACGTCAACGCATCGCGCGAGTTCTTGGGCGGCACCTCCACGACCATGATCGGCAACGTCATCGAGTCGAACTTCCTGCAAACGCAGAACTATCCGATGGCGGCAGCGCTCTCGATCATCCTGATGGTGATCATCCTGGTGTTCGTCGCCACGTACGTGCGCAAGAGCGGGGCGGAGGATCTGCTGTGAAGCACTTCAGTCTGGGGAGGGCGTTCGTGCCCGTCATGAGCGCGATCGTCCTCATCTACCTCCTGCTCCCGATCCTGCACGTCATCGTGTTCTCCTTCAACGACTCCGGCCGCAACAACATCCTCTGGCGCGGCTTCACGCTCCGCAACTGGGAGAACCCGTGCGGTGCGCCGCAGGTGTGCACCGCCTTCGGGAACAGCATTCTCATCGGAGTCGTCGCCACCGTCGCGGCCACAACACTGGGAACGATGATCGCCATCGCGCTCGTGCGCTACCGCTTCCGGGCACGATCGACGGTGAGTCTGCTGCTCTTCACCCCGATGGCGACGCCCGAGGTGGTGCTGGGGGCCGGGCTCGCAGCGCAGTTCCTCCTCGCCGGAGTGGAGAAGGGCGTCGGCACGATCATCCTGGCTCACACGATGTTCTGCATCTCGTACGTCGTCGTCGCGGTGAAGGCCAGAGTGGCGAGCCTCGACCCGGCGATCGAGGAGGCCGGGCGCGATCTCTACGCGTCGCCCGGGCAGGTGTTCTGGCGCGTGACACTGCCGATGCTGGCGCCCGGCATCATCGGCGCCGCGCTGCTGAGCTTCGCGCTCTCCTTCGACGACTTCATCATCACGAACTTCAATTCGGGCACGGCGACGACGTTCCCGAAGTTCATCTACGTGTCGGCGCTCAAGGGGGTGCCCGCCCAGGCGAACGTGCTGGCGTCGATCGTGTTCGTGTCGGCGCTGCTGCTCGTAATCGTCGTCCAGATGGTGAACATCTCCAAGCGGAAGCGACTCGCTCGGGTGTAGCCGTCGGGCCGGGCGTGCAATTCGCACGTCCGGCTTGCGCGACAGCACCGCGCGGGTGCAGGATGTGTGCTTGGCGAATTCCTCGTCGCCGCAATAGGGCTGCCGAGCGGATTCTGGTCGTGCGACGCAGCTGCGTTCTTGAAGGAGAGAACATGACCGCTTTGTCTGCACCGGCCTCGTCGAACGGTGCTCGCCTCAAGCGGAGCCTCGGGCTCTGGGCGATCGTCGGCCTCGGCCTCGGCTATATGACCCCGACGGTGGTATTCGACACGTTCGGTCTCGTGGCGCGCGACACGAACAACGTCGTGCCCCTCGCGTACACCGTGGCTCTCATCGTCATGATCTTCACCGCGGTCAGCTACGGGAAGATGGCGGGAGCGATCCCCAGCGCCGGGTCCGCCTACACGTATGCGCGGGAGTCGATGCACCCGAACGTCGGCTTCCTGGTCGGCTGGACGGCGCTGATCGACTACATGCTGCTGCCGATGGTGAACTGCCTCATCGTGCGCAGCTATCTCGAGGCCTTCTTCCCGAGCATCCCTGGCGCCGTCTGGGTCATCGTCTACGTGCTGTTCGTCACGACGGTCATCTACCTCACGATGCGCGGCACGTCGAACGTCAACATGCTGCTGCTCATCTTCTCGATCGTCGTGATGGCCATCTTCGTCTTCATGGTGATCGTGCAGCTCGCCGGCGGCGCCGGCGAGAACGGCGTCGTGACCGTGAAGCCCTTCTTCCACAACGGCGTCGAGTTCGGAGCGGTGCTCGCCGGAGCGACCATCGTCTGCTTCTCCTTCATCGGCTTCGACGCCGTCACGATGTACGCGGAGGAGGCGAAGACGCCGAAGATCATGCCGAAGGCGATTCTGCTCACCGTGGTCATCGGCGGCGCGATCTTCCTCATCGCCGGGTACTTCACCCAGCAGCGCTTCCCGGACTGGAACGAGTTCGCCCCGGGCGGCGACATGCAGTACGTGGAGGACAGCACGCTCCCGATCATCGGCGACCTCGTCGGCGGCACGGTGCTCTCCGCGGTGCTCACCGCGGCCGGGTTCGCAGCGACGCTCGCATCGGGTCTCGCGTCGCACGCATCGGTGTCGCGCATGCTGCTCGTGATGGGCCGCAACAACGTGCTGCCGCAGAAGTTCTTCGGATACGTGAACCCGCGCACGCACACGCCGACCTTCAACATCGTGCTCACCGGTGCCATCTCCCTGCTCGCGGTCGCTTTCACGCTCGAGATGATCGCCGCGTACATCAACTACGGCGCGCTGATCGCCTTCACCTTCGTCAACCTGTCGGTGATCGCCTGGTTCGCGATTCGCAAGGGGCGTCGCCGCACCCCGAAGGACATCTTCAATTACATCGTGATGCCGGTGATCGGTACGTTGCTCACCGGCCTCCTGTGGGTGAACCTCGACGGGCACGCGCTGCTCGGCGGCCTGATCTGGACGGGCCTCGGTTTCGTCTACTTGCTCGTCATCACGCGCGGATTCCAGAAGAAGGTGGCATCGTTCGACGAGAGCCAGCCCGTCACCGGCTTCAACAAGGTGTCGGTCGACGACTGACTCCGGTGCGGGCGGAGCCCGTCGTGTCAGGCCGAGAGGGATTCCTCCTCGGTCCACGCGGCGGGCTTCGTCGTGCGGGGGCTCGTGTCGCGACGCCGGATCGCGCGGCCGCCGAAGAGGGGGAGCGTGATCGAGCAGAGCGGGCCGATCAGCGCGGCGAAGACGATGGTTCCGACGCCGACGTTTCCGCCGAGCGACCAGCCGATGAGCAGAACGGTCACTTCGACGGCGGTGCGGCCGATCCAGATCGGCGTGCCGAAGCGCAGGTGGATGCCCGTCATGAGGCCGTCTCGCGGGCCCGGCCCGAGGTTCGCGCCGATGTAGATGCCGCTCGCGACGGCGAGCAGGAGCAGTCCGATGGAGAAGTAGGCGACGCGCAGCCAGAATGATCCGGGTGTCGGGAGCAGCCACAGGCCGAGCTCGATGCCGGGCCCGACGAGCATGATGTTGAGCAGCGTGCCGACGCCGGGCTTCTGGCGCAGCGGCCACCAGAGCAGCAGCACGAGCAGCCCGATGATGTTGGTGAGAATGCCGATTCCGAGACCGGTCTGCATCGAGAGCCCCTGCGCGAAGACCGTCCACGGGTCGACGCCGAGTGCTGCGCGGATCATGAATGCGTCGGCGACGCCGTAGAGCAGGAGGCCGGGGATGAGGCGCGCGAATCGTCGGAGCATGCGAGCAGTCCACCTCATATTGGCATTGCCAGCAAGAGGCCAATTCGCATAGCGTGGCCTCATGAACGAGATGTGGACCGGGCAGCGCCTCAGCGCGCGCCGACTGACCGAGTTGCTCGGACGCTGGCGCGGGGCGGGGCACGGCTACCTCGAACTGGCCGACAGCGTGACGCTGCTCGTGCGCGACGGCCGCATCGTGCCGGGCACCACGCTGCCGGCCGAACGCCCGCTCGCGGAGTCGCTCGGGGTGAGCCGCACCACGGTGGCCGCGGCGTACCAGCGCTTGCGCGAGACCGCGGTCGTGCGCTCGCGGCGCGGCTCCGGCACCGTCGTGCGCGGTAGCGGAACGACGCGGGAGGGACTCTGGGCTGGCACGATCGGCGGAATCGACCTGTCGAGCGCGTGCCCCGAGCCGTGGAGTGGGCTCGCGGAACTCAATGCGCGCGCCGCGACGGAGCACGCTGCCGCATTTCGGCTCATCGGCTACGACACACTCGGGCTCCCGGAGCTGCGCGCCTCGCTGGCGGAACGGTACACCGCGCGCGGCCTCCCCACGACGCCGGAGCAGATCATGGTGACACTGGGCGCGCAGCACGCCATCTTCCTGATCGCCCGCACCCTGCTGCGACGCGGGGATCGCAGCCTCGTCGAATCGCCCAGCTATCCGCACGCCAGAGAGGCGATCGCGGCGACGGGTGCGCTGCTCGCCGAGCTGCCGGTCGGTGGAGGCGGCATCGGCTCGCACGGCGGGTACGACGCGTCGAGCATGCTGGAGATCGCAGAGCGCACGTCGCCGAAACTCGCCTATCTCATTCCGGATCACCACAACCCGACCGGTCTCCGCATGCCGGTCGGGCTGAAGTCGCGCTTGATCACCGCGCTCGCCGGTCAGGGTGCGTACATCATCGCCGACGAGACCACCGCTGAACTCTCGCTGGGGGAGCCGGTGCCCATCGTCCCGTTCGCGGCGCATGCCGAGCAGGAGCATCATCACGATGCGATTCTCACGGTTGGGTCGGTCGGAAAGACGGTCTGGGGAGGCATGCGCGTGGGCTGGATTCGGGCTGCTCCCGATCTGATCGGACGCCTGGAAGCGGCGCGCCGCATCGGGGACCTCGGCACCGGAACGTGGGAGCAGGTGCTCGCACTCCACGCGCTCGAGCAGTACGACGACATCCTCGTCGAACGGTCTCACCAGCTCACAGCCCGCCATCGGTTCCTCGTCGAACGGCTGGCGGAACGCGTTCCGGAGTGGACGCCCTCGCCGGCGGTGGGCGGAGTCTGCGTCTGGGTCGACATTGGTGAGCGCGCGAGCTCCCGGTTGAGTCGAGCCGCGGCCGAGCTCGATCTGCATCTGCCGCCAGGCCCGCGTTTCGGGAGCCCGGGCACGTTCGAACGGTTCGTGCGCCTGCCGTTCTCGGCGCCGGAGGCGACGCTCGATGAGGCGGTGGATCGTCTCTCGCGCGCGTGGCGCAGCGGGGCGGGCGGGGCGGCGGCGCGGCCGTTCACGGAGGCTGTGATCTGACTCGAGCCCGAATACCGGCCCCCGGATCCTCAGCCGCGCAGAACTGCGACCACCGGCGTCGGCGATCCGGCGAGTAAGCTTGAGCACCATGCTCGATCTCGACTTCTCCGCCCGCATCCGCGCACTCCGCTCGACGTACGCAGACATCGCTGCGGTGCTGGATCTGCCCAAGCTCGATCGGGAGATCGCTGAGCTCGAGGAGCAGGCCGCGGCCCCAGACCTCTGGGACGATCCCGCAGCCGCTCAGAAGGTGACGAGCGGCCTCTCCCATCGCCAGGCGCGGGTGAAGCGCGTGCGGAGCGTCGAGCAGCGCCTCGACGACCTCGAGGTGCTCATCGAACTCGCCGAGGAGGCCGACGATGCTGATTCGGCGGCGGAGGCCGCGGCGGAGCTCGTCGCGCTCGAGAAGGTCATCCAGGATCTCGAGGTGCAGACGATGCTCTCGGGCGAATACGACGAGCGCGCCGCAGTCGTCACGATCCGCTCCGGCGCCGGCGGCGACGACGCCACTGATTTCGCCGAGATGCTGCTGCGCATGTACCTGCGCTGGGCCGAGCAGCACGACTACCCGACGAAGGTGCTCGACACCTCGTACGCGGAGGGTGCCGGCATCAAATCCGCGACCTTCGAGATCGACGCGCCGTACGCCTTCGGCACGATCTCGGTCGAGGCCGGCACCCATCGCCTCGCCCGCATCAGCCCGTTCGGCTCGGCCGACAAGCGCCAGACGAGCTTCGCGGGCGTCGAGGTCATTCCGCTGCTCGAGGAGGCGACGGAGGTCGAGGTGCCCGAGAGCGACATCCGCGTCGACGTCTACCGATCCTCGGGCCCGGGCGGCCAGTCGGTCAACACCACGGACTCCGCCGTGCGCATCACGCACATCCCCTCCGGCATCGTCGTCTCGATGCAGAACGAGAAGTCACAGATCCAGAACCGCGCCGCCGCCATGCGCGTGCTCCAGACGCGACTGCTCCTGCTGCAGCGTGAGCAGGAGGCCGCGAAGAAGAAAGAACTCGCGGGCAGCATCACGGCGAGCTGGGGCGACCAGATCCGCTCCTACTTCCTGTACGGGCAGCAGCTCGTCAAAGATCTGCGCACGGGGCACGAGGCCTCGCAGCCGGAGGCCGTCTTCAACGGCGATCTCGACGGTTTCATCGCTGCGGGAATCCGGTGGCGCTCGCTCTCCAAGAACGACTGAGACCGCGACTGGGAGTTCACCCGAAGCGAGGCCGCACCAGCGCGCCTCAGCATCGCCCCGGGCGTCAGGGCGTACAGTCGTCTCGTCATGATCCTCTTCGAGAACGTCACCAAGAAATACCGGGGCACCGCGAAACCCGCGCTCGACGGTATCGACCTCAGGGTCGACCGCGGCGAGTTCGTCTTCATCGTCGGCGCCTCCGGTTCTGGGAAATCCAGCTGCTTGCGGTTGATCCTGCGCGAGGATCAGCCGAGTGCCGGGAAGATCCACGTGCTGGGGCAGGACCTCAGCAAGATCTCCTCGCGCAAAGTCCCGTACTTCCGCCGCAATCTCGGCACCGTCTTCCAAGACTTCCGTCTGCTCACGAACAAGACCGTCTACGACAACGTCGCCTTCACGCTGCAGGTCATCGGCAAGTCGCGCGGCTTCATTCAGGAGGCGGTACCCGACACGCTCGAGATGGTCGGTCTCGCCAATAAGGCGAAGCGGTTCCCGCACGAGCTCTCCGGCGGCGAGCAGCAACGCGTCGCCATCGCCCGCGCCATCGTGAACAAGCCGGCGATCCTCATGGCGGACGAGCCGACGGGCAACCTCGACCCCGCGACCAGCCTCGGGATCATGCAGCTCCTGCGCGCGATCAACGCCGCTGGCACCACGGTCGTCATGGCGACGCACGAAGCGACCTTCGTCGACATCATGCAGCAGCGCGTCGTCGAGCTCTCGCAGGGCGTCGTCGTGCGCGACGAAGTGGGCGGCGGTTACGGCGAGACCGCTTCCATCCCCATCGCAGATCTTTCAGACGCGAGCGTGCAGGTGCTGCGCACCTCCGAGGCCGTGGTGCGTGCAGCACTCGCGCCCAAAATGCTCGACGAGGCCGCGCGGTCGGCGGCGGTGCAGGGCAGCGCGGAACGCGATCCAGCACTCGTCGACGCCGCCGCAGAGGTCGTCGCGGCGGCAGCCCCCGATCCGGAGGTCGAGGAGCGGCACGATCCCGTCGCTCCGCCCGCGGAGCGCCCGAAGGAGGCCTCGGTATTCGAGGAGCCCCACCCGTTCGGCGACGATGACGCGGATGACGACGACATCGATGAGACGGTGCACGCGGACGGCCCGCACGGTCGCGCCATCCCGAGCTTCCTCGAGCCGGCCCAGCCCCTCGACCCCGTGCAGATGGCGGAGACCGGGAGCCTCGCCGAACGCCTCGGGTTGAAACGACCAGACGACGACCAGACAGATGTGGGGCCCGTGCGATGAGGGTGGGACTGGTACTGGGAGAGGTCTGGAGCGGCTTCCGTCGCAACCTCTCCGTGGTGATCTCGGTAGTGCTCGTCACCTTCGTATCACTCACGTTCGTGGGTGCAGCGATTCTGATGCAGCTGCAGATCCAGCAGATGAAGACGTTCTGGTTCGACCGCGCTCAGGTCGCGGTCTACCTGTGCACCGACTACGACCAGAGTGCGACGTGCTCGGGGACGGATGCCGGGGAGGAGGAGATCGCCGCCGTGCAGGCCGCGCTCGATTCCGACACGCTCGCTCCCTATATCGACGATTCGTTCTTCGTCGATCACGATCAGGCGTACGAGGAGTTCACGAAGCAGTTCGAGGGCAACCCGATCGTCGAGATCACGAGACCGGAGCAGCTGAACCAGACGTTCTGGATCAAACTGAAGGATCCGTCGCGCTCGGACATCATCCAGGAGACCTTCGCCGGCATCCCCGGCGTGCAGAGCGTCTCGGATCAGCGCAGTCTGCTGGATCGCATCTTCCTGTTCCTCGGCGTCGCGAGCTACACCGCCATCGCCATCGCCGGTCTCATGCTCATCGCCGCGATGCTCCTCATCTCGACCACGATCCGGCTGTCGGCGTATTCGCGCCGCCGGGAGATCGGCATCATGCGCCTCGTCGGCGCCTCGAACCGGTTCATACAAACGCCCTTCATATTGGAGGGCATCATCGCCGCACTCATCGGCGCGGTGCTCGCGAGCGCCGCATCCGTCGCGATCGTGAAGTTCTTCGTCCAAGGATTCCTGGCGACCGAGGTGCCGTTCACGAGCTACATCACGGTCGAGCAATCTCTCGTGGTGCCGCCGATACTCATACTCGTCGGCGTGGTGCTCTCTGCCATCGCCGCGAAGATTGCGATCACCCGCTACTTGCGGGTGTAGGCAAGCCGGAGATCGGCGCAGCGATCCGCGTTCCGCACCCTGCCGCGCCCGCGTGCGGCCTCGCAGAACGCGGATCGCCTGCGTACTGCCGGTGCGCATCGCGCTATGCTGGGAGGTCCGGCCGCGCGAGAGAGAGGATGCGCCATGCCCAAGGAGACCGGCGAGAAGCTGATCGCCTCGAACAAGAAGGCTCGGCACGAATACCAGATCCTCGACACCTACGAGGCTGGAATGGTGCTCACCGGCAGTGAGGTGAAGTCCCTCCGCATGGGGCGCGCCTCGCTCGTCGACGGATACGTCTTCATCGAGAACGGTGAGGCGTGGCTCGATGCCGCGTACATTCCCGAGTATCTGAACGGTTCGTGGACGAATCACGCGCCGCGCCGCAAGCGGAAGCTGCTGCTGCATCGGCAGGAGATCGACAAGCTGTGGCAGAAGACGCGAGAGGGCGGCATGACGATCGTCCCCCTGAAGATGTACTTCCTGGACGGCCGCGCGAAGGTCGAGGTCGCGCTCGCTCGCGGTAAGCGCGAGTACGACAAGCGGCAGACGCTGCGCGAGCAGCAGGACAAGCGCGAAGCCGAACGCGCCATGCGCCAGCGCAACCGCATGGGCGAGTGACGCGCGTGGGAGGCGATGCTTCCCCGTCGCGGGTGCGCAAGTCGGCCGAGGTGCGTCGGGCCGAGATTCTCGCGGAGGCCGCCGCCATCGCCCGCCGCGACGGACTCGAGCGCGTGACACTCCGCGCGGTAGCCGAGCCGCTCGGGGTTCGTCCCGGCTTGATCAGCCACTACTTCTCCGCCGTCGAGGTCCTCGTCATCGAAGCGTTCGTGCTCGCGGTGACGGCCGAGCGCGATTGGCTGTTCGGCGAGGAAGATGCGCCGCTGGCGCAGATGTCAGGGTTCGTTCGGCGAGCCGAGAGCCCGGAGGCCGTCGAGCTGTGCCGTCTCTGGCTCAATGCGAGGCACCTCGCGCGGGCGGTTCCGAACCTCGCCGTCGCCATCGACGAGCAGGAATCCCTCGACCGGGCGCGGATGGTCGCGCTGATCGAGGCGGGAGTCGCGTCCGGTGCATTCCAGACGACCGACCCGGTCGGGGCGAGCACCCGCATCTACATGGCGGTCGACGCGATCGGCGTCTATGCGAACAACGCGTCACCCTTCGAGCATCCCGCGTTCCGGCACTTCGTGGCCGACGTCGCCGGGTGGAGCCTCGGTGTCGACCCGCGTGCGCTGCGAGCGGAATGAGTGAAGGGGGAGAGACTCGCCCCGCGTCGCCCGAGCTGGTAGACTGGACGTTCCGGTGATCCACCGGTAGAACCGGCCTTCGCGCCGGAACTGACAAGTCCACAGTGCATGATGCGAACGTCCCGACCGCACCGGTATTCCGGTGCACCTACGGGGCCGATCGGTTTCGACACGTCGATTTTGAGACTGTGAGAAGCGGGCCGAGGACGCGGAGTTATCTCGTAAACGCCCTTCGCAAACCATAGGTGCCAACGTTAAGCGCACCGACTTCGCTCTCGCTGCCTAAGCACGAGACCGAGTCCGTCAGATCGGGTGAGCTTCCGCCCCGTTTTTCTGGCGTCATCTAGGAAGCTTGCTGGTACGTCGAGTCTCAGGGCGTATCGGGACTTTTTCTGAGGCTGGGCCTGTCGCACTAGGTGTTCGTGGCAAAGTGCGGGGCCGAGTAGAACGTTTTCACGAACTACGCTCGTAGAAGGCACGGAATCGTCGAAGTGGACCGGGGTTCAATTCCCCGCGGCTCCACCGATACGTTCGCATCATGCACTGGGGTGTCGAGTTCGATGCTCGACGCAGCACGCGTGGCTCGTCCGCCCCGATCCTCGGAGCGCGCTCGGGTCGACGACTGCATCGCCTGCGCCGGGTAGCACCGGGTGCACGCGCCCGCCGCATCCCGCCCAGCGGGTGCGGTGCGCTCCTGCGCGGAAGACGCGATACGGTGGATCGGGGGCTCTGAGCCCGATGCCGCATCGAGGCGGCGCAGGAGAGGAATGCAGCGGGACATGTTGAAATCTGGGGCGCAGCTCCCTCGCGAACACGGGCTCGAGCGGGCCCTCAGCAACCGGCACATTCAGCTCATCGCCATCGGCGGAGCGATCGGCACCGGGCTCTTCATGGGGTCCGGGAAGACGATCTCGGTGGCCGGTCCGTCCGTCGTGCTCGTATACATGATCATCGGCTTCATGCTGTACTTCGTGATGCGGGCGATGGGCGAGCTCCTCCTGAGCCGCACCGACTACCGCAACTTCGCCGATTTCGCCGGAGACATCCTCGGGCCGGCAGCGGCCTTCTTCCTCGGCTGGACGTATTGGTTCTGCTGGGTCGTGACGGGTGTCGCCGATGTCATCGTCATCGCCTCCGTCTACGTGAAGTACTGGTTGCCCGTATTGCCGACCTGGATTCCGGCGGTCGCCGTCATCGTGCTGCTGATGCTCCTCAATCTGCCGTCGGTGCGCGGATTCGGCGAGACGGAGTTCTGGTTCGCGATGGTCAAGATCGTGGCGATCGTCGCGCTCATCATCGCCGGCATCGTGCTCATCGCGACGGGCTTCACGAACCAGTACACGGACACCCACACGGGCGAGACGATCGAGGGGACCGCGTCGCTCATGAACCTCTTCACCATCGGCGGCGGCTTCTTCGGCGGCGGGTTCATGGGGTTCATCATGGGGTTCCAGATCGCGGTCTTCGCTTTCGTCGGCGTCGAGCTCGTCGGCACCGCCGCGGCCGAGACGCGCAATCCGGAGCAGAACCTGCCCAAGGCGGTCAAGGCGATTCCGATCCGCATCCTGCTCTTCTACGTCGGATCGCTCGTCGTGCTCATCTCGGTCGTGCCCTGGGTCGCGTTCAGCAAAGACGAATCACCCTTCGTCATGCTCTTCTCGCTGGCAGGCATCGGTGCGGCGGCGCATCTCGTGAACCTCATCGTGCTCACGTCGGCGGCCTCGTCGGCGAACTCGGGCATCTACTCGACCTCGCGCATGGTGTACACCCTTGCGACGAGCGGCGATGCGCCGCGGGTGTTCGCCAAGCTGACGCGCGCGAAGGTGCCGCGCAACGCGCTGTTCTTGACCGGCGTGCTGCTGCTGAGCTCGTTGGTGCTGCTGCTCACCGGGCTCGACAAATCGGCCGGGTTCTCAGTGGTCACGACCATTTCGTCGCTCTGCTTCATGTTCGTGTGGACGATGATCCTCATCAGTTATCTGGTCTATCGCCGTCGTCGTCCGCACGAGCACGCGGCGAGCGCGTTCAGGATGCCCCTCGGCCGATCGATGCCGTACGTGGTGATGGCGTTCTTCGTCTTCCTGCTGTGGGCGTTCACGCAGGATCCCGAGACGCTGATCGGGCTCATCGCCACGCCGGTGTGGTTCATCGTCGTGGGGATCGGATATCTCCTGTTGCGCAAGAACCCGGAGCATGCGCGGCTGCGTGCGGATCACATCGCGAAGGCGGCTCAGGAGCGGCGGTCGGCAGTGGAGTGGCGGGCCGGGCGTCCGTGATACCCCGCGCCCGCCTCGTTCCTCCGCTGCGGTGACGCCGAGGTAGGATCAGAGTGTGACGTCATCGCGAGCCGAACGGACGAGCCGGGGGCTCGTCGTCGCGGCGATTGCGTCGTTCATCGCGGTCTTCTCGCACGCGGTGGCTGATGGCGGCTCCGTTCCGGTGCTCGGGTTGCTGCTCGCCCTGGTCTTCTCGGCGCCCGTCTGCATCGCGCTCGCCGGCCGCAGGCTCTCGTGGACGCGGCTCGCGCTCGCAGTCGGAGCGAGCCAGTTCGCCTTCCACGGTCTGCTGAGCCTCGGGCTCGGCGGTGGATCCTTCGCACTCGGAGCCGGTGGGCATCAGCACGAGCTCGTCCAGTCTGCCCAGGTCCTGCCGTTCGGCGGTGCGGAAGCCGCAGTGCACCTCGAGCACGGAGGCCACGCGATGTGGATCGCCCACGCGTGCGCCGCAGTGCTGACCGTGCTGGCGATCGGCGTCGGCGAACGCGCGCTCGTCGCGATTCTCGGCCTTGCGAGGCTGCAGCGCGTCGCCGCGCTGTTCGACTGGTCCCCCAGACCCGAGGGCGATCCTCGGCCCGTGCTGGCGGCGTGGCGCTTCATCGCCCCGCGCCTGACCAGCCTGACTGAGATGCGACGGAGGGGTCCGCCGCGCGCGGCCTGACCCCACCCACCTTCATCGCGGGCGCGACGTCGTCACGCCCGCACGCAGTCAAACGGAGATCATCTCATGCAGCACACCCGTACCCAGAAATTCACGCGCGCGGCCGTCGGCATTGGCGCAGGAGCGCTTCTCGCGATCGCGGCGCCCCTCGCGGCCTCCGCCCACGTCACGGTCACCCCCGATCAGGTCGAAGCGGGAGGATGGTCGTACCTCACCTTCCGGGCTCCGACCGAATCGGATACGGCGAGCACCACGAAGCTCGAATTCCACCTGCCGAAAGACACGCCGTTCACGCACGTCTCGTATCAGCCCGTCGCAGGATGGGCGGCCGAGGTCACGGAAGAGACGCTGCCAGAGCCCGTCGATGTGCTCGGAAACGAGGTGAGCGAGGCGCCGACCGAGGTCGTGTACACGGCGGAAGGCGCAGGGATCGCGCCCGGGCAGGTGCAGATGTTCACGCTCTCGGTCGGCCCCGTCGCCGACACGGGGAGCATCGCGATCCCCGTCACCCAGACGTACAGCGATGGCACAGTGGTTGAATGGGCCGCGACTCCGGAGCAGATCGAGGAAGACGATACCCTCGACCCAGCGCCCGTGCTCCGGGTCAACGATGCGCCTCCGGCCGACGATCATCATGCCGGCTCGGGCGACCAGGACGCTGCCGCCGGTGCCGCCGCGGAAGCCCCGGAAGTCTCAGCTGACGCGGGCGGGGTCACCCTCGGACTGAGCATCGCTGCGCTCGTGATCGCCGCCGGTGGCGTGCTGCTCGGGGCGGTCGCGCTCTCACGGACGCGGAAGGCATCGGCGTGACCCTCACGCGCAAGGCTCTGGCAGGAACGGCGGGCGCCCTGCTGGCGCTCGCCGCCCTCCCGCTGGTCTCGACTGCGGCGAACGCGCATGATCAGCTGGTGAGCGCCGACCCGGTCGACGGGGCATCGGTCGATGCGCTCGAGGAGATCGCGCTGCAGTTCAACAATGCGCCGCTCGGACTCGAGAACAGCAACCTGGTGCGGGTCATCGGCCCGGATGGGCGCTATTACGAGACCGGTTGCCCCACGCTCGCCGGTCCCGTCGTATCGGCGCCGGTCGAGCTCGGCGCCCCGGGCGAGTACGAGGTGCAGTGGCGGGTGGTGTCGTCCGACGGCCACCCGATCGCCGAGAACTCCTCGTTCACGTATGCGCCCGGGGGCGGTGTCGCTGAGGGGGCGGGATCGGTGACCCCGCTCTGCGGCGGAGCCGTTGCCGCGAGCCCCGGTGTCGAGCCCGGCCCCGATGGAGCGGGCGCCGGGGATGCCGCCGAGGAGTCCCGGTCAGACGAGACCCGCAGCCCGGTGAGCGGACTCTGGATCGGAGTCGGAGTCGGCGGATTCGCCGTGATCGCCGTAGCCGCTGCGGCCTTCATCATTCTGCGACGACCGCGGTCGGAACCCTGACGCTACCCCGGTGACTCCTCCGCGGTGGCCCACTCGGGAAAGGGGTCCGGAAGTCGAAGCCAGGCTTCCGGCCCCGCCGAGAATTCGACATCCGTCAGGGCGACCGCGTCGAGCGCCGCGGTGATCCCAGCGATGTCGAGGTCGAGTCCGATGAACGCCAGGTCTTGGCCGATCGCGAGGAGTTCGGCGGCAGGACTGATCCCGCCGGCTCCGATCGGTTCGAACGAGATCACTCGGCCGACGTGGTCCCAGCTCGCGATGGTTCGGGGTCGACTGGCCAGGCGGCAGAATCCGGCAGAGCGCACGACGAAGCCGAATTCGCCGGGCTCGATGCGATGGTCGAGCAGCGCCTGCAGGCGGCCGGCGTGCAGCGGCCGTTCGTGCGTGTATCGGAATGCCGTGACCCGCGCGTCCGTCATGTACGGGTCGAGTTCATCGTTCAGCACCGCGATCCAGCCGGCCCGATCTTGCGATCGTGAGAGCGCGGTGGGCGGGGCGATCGGGTCGGAACCGTCTTGCTGCAGTCGCAGGCGAGCCCGGGGGGCGAGGTGGTGGACGAGTGCCATGAGGGCGGCCAGCTGCGCTGTCGCCTGCGACTCCCAGTTCACGAGCACGATCTGCGACGCGTGCTCCATCTGAGTGATGAGCAGTTCCGCCCGCGCGACGAAGAGCGCGTCGCCCCGTTGCGGCAGGTAGTCGTCGCGCATCACGTCGGTGAGGAGGTGGGCTGCGTCGACGACGCAGATGAGATGCGTCAGACGGATTCGTTCGGAGTCCTCGGAGAACGCGCGCATCACGTCGGTCGCGCGCACGTCGGCCGGCAGTTCGATCACCACGGCTCCCGACGACCCGAACCAAGGTGCGACGGTGACGGCCTCGAGCGCGGGATCCGCGCTCGCGGAGAGCCGCGCCGCGGTGAGCAGGGGTGCGCCGATCTGCGTCGCGCGTCGTTGCGCGAAGGCGCGGCGCTCCGGTGCGCACGCGCCGACGACGGCCGTGATTTCGATGGTCTCCATGGGTTCCTCTCGTGACGGCGCCGAGCGCCCACGATCAACTATAGTGATAATTCTTATCATTAACATTCGAGGAGCATCCGATGAAGGTTCGAGCTTCACTCAAGTCATTGCAGCGGCAACCCGGAGCTCAGGTCGTACGCCGACGCGGCCGCGTGTACGTCATCAACACCCTCAATCCGCGCTACGAGGTGCGCCAGGGCTGACTGCCTGGGCGGCGACGCCTCCGCGGTTCAATCGCACCAATCGCTGAGGCCGCCGATCGCGGAGCGCACCGTTTCGCCGGAGTCGATGCGCACGTAGTTCGTGGTCGTGTGGGTGAAGCCGAGCGCCACTGGCGTACCGTCCGAGGTGCCGCCCGCCGAGACCGTCTCGATCGCCGCGAACTCTGCGTTGGGGGAGAGGCATACGCGCCCGATCCGGGTCGACTGGGCAGCGGGGGTGAAGATCGTGCGCGCCTTCCCGTCCTCCTGCACCTCCACGCTGCCGCCGACGGCGAGCGAGCCGTCGCCGAGCGGAGAGCCCGCCGAGCGGTGGTCGACATTCTCCGAGGTCGCGTGAGTCTCGGCCCCCGACGGGGCGAGTCGAGCGAGCGTCGAGTCGGAGCTGACGGCGAGCACAGCGGAGGGGTCCGAGCCCTCGGATGCCTCCGGGGGCTCGATAGGGGTGGGCGAGAGGGGCGCATCGAGCGTGCCCGTCACCGCTCCCGAGAGGTCGACGAGTGCCGCGCCGGAGTCGCGTGCGACGGCGAGCGTCGTGGTGCCGGGGATGAAGTCGAGCAGATCTGCCGCGAGCCCGAGATCGAAGACGCGGGGTTCGGGTACCGCTTCCCAGCCGAACAGTCGTCCATCCGGGCTCTGGAACACGAGCGACGTCGTGCCGGGGATGAACCGCCAGTCGCGGACGGGTATCGCTGCTCCATCGACGTCGGTCACGGTCGAGACGATGACGGTGGCCGGGTCGATCACGAGCAGGGTGCGGTCGTATTCGGTGCTGTCGTCGCCGACGCCCGAGGCGACGACTCCGATCACTCCGCTGTTCGATTCGCTGCGGAGCTGACCGAGGTGCCCCGCAGACATGATGCGGAACGGATCGGGGTCCGTGAAGCTCCCCGTCTCGGCACCACCGCCGGTCTCCGAATGGATCGAGAGAGCGGCCCGCCCGGTCTCGTCGCGGGAGACCACGGCGAGACCTGCTGCGGTGTGTGCATACTCCTGTATCCGCGGCGCGGTGAGGACGGCGCGCGTCGCGCCCGGGTTCTGCAGGCGGTGCTCGAGCAGCCGATCGCCTGCATCCGATCGGTTCACCGTGTACGTCGCAGGATCAGGGGTGCGCACCGGTGCCGTGATCACGCCGTCGCTGCCGGTCGCCGCGCCCCGTACCCGGGCTTCGATGCGGTACTCCGTTCCCGTGTCGAGCATCTCGAGAAATCGGATCGTGAGCGAACTGCCATCCGAGGTGACGTCGACAGGGGTCGCCGGGGTGACGGAGACCGCATCTGGGGCGACGGCGTCGATCGGCTGGCTCAGATGCAGTTGCACGCGCTGGTCCGTTCGGGAGACGAGCAGCGCCGTGTTCGCATCGAGTGCTTTGAGGCGCGGAGGCTGCACCAGATTCGCTCCGGCGAGACCGGCGGCGAGCAGGCCGAGGATCGCGAAGACGGTGATCCTCGATATCCGCATGCGCCGGTCCGCCCGGCGCTCAGTAGACATACGGATCTTCCGGTTCATCGATCGGCGTCACGCTGAACGGGCGCAGGACGACGGGTTGGTCGCTCGCCACATCCGGGTTCGCGACGAAGACGCCCTCGACCTGCACCCAGGTTCCCTCGCGGTGATCCCGCTCCCAGCCGGGCATGAGCACGGGTACGCCGAGCGGCTGCGCGTCGACGGCGCAGCACGACACCACGAAGCGCGCTGCGAAGAACACGTCGCCCGGCTCGTCGGCGCCGGGAAGCACGAATCCGATGAAGTTCGCCGTGCGTCCCTGGGCCTCTGCTCCACCGCCCTGGCGCAGCAGCATCGCCCAGTCTCGCGCGTCGCGATCCGCGTCCTCTCCGGTGACCGGGGAGCCGTCGGCCGGGCCGCTCCCGGAGTTGACCTGGCGTTGCTGGGCAGCTGCGACGGAGAGCGTCGTCGGGGGTGCGATGAGCAGCGCCGCTGCGGTCGACGCGATGAGCAGTGCGGCACCGATCGTCGGGAGCGCACGCTGCACGGGAGAGCGACGCGCTCGGGCTGGGGGCGCATCGGGTCCGTGGTCGTGCTCGTGGTCGTGGTGGTGCTCGTGCTCGCGCTCTTTCGTGCGCGCCGCACGAGAGGCGCGATGCAGCACGGGCACGGCTGCGCACAGTGCGATCGCCGCGATCCCGCAGATGGTGACGGTGAACCAGAAGTACCGTGGATGCACGTACCAGCCCAGGCGTCCGGTTGATGCGAGCCACATGATCGCCGCGATTCCCAGGCCGCTGAGCACGAGACCCCGCCAGTGCCGATCGAACTGCTCACGCGACAAGGTTCAGACCCCAACCGATGACCAGGCAGCAGAGTGCCACGAGGCTCGTGAGCAGTGCGAGCGCGCGGACGGTGAACGTGGTGCGCAGCAGCGCGAGCATCTTCACATCCATCATCGCTCCGAAGAGGAGGAAGGCGACGATACTGCCGGGGAGGAACGTGGCGCTGAGCGACAGGATGAAGAACGCATCGACACTCGAGCAGATCGAGATGATGAAAGCGAGCAGCACCAGGGCGAGTACCGACCAGAGCGGGTGGGCCCCGAGCGCGACCAGCAGATCGCGAGGGGCGCCGACCTGGATCGCTCCCGCCAGCGCCGATCCGATGATGAGCGCGGGCATCAGGGCACTCGTCTCCTCAGCGACGCCGACGAGGCTGCGCTGCACCCGGTCGCCGGGTCGGCGTTCGTGCGCGTGCTCGCAGTGCGTGCGAAAATCGTCGGTGAGCAGTGCTGCTTGACTCGCCGAGCGGCTGAGCAGCCATCCGGCGAGGTTCGCGATCGCGAACCCGCCGATCACGCGTGCCGCCAGAATTCCGTCGCTCCACCCGAAGGCGTGGTAGGTCGTGATGATGGTGACCGGGTTCAGGATCGGAGCAGCGAGCAAGAAGGTCGCCGCCTCCGACACCGTGAAGCCGCGCATCATGAGCCCGCGTGCGAGGGGAACATTGCCGCATTCGCAGACCGGGAGGAGTACCCCGGTGACCGAGAGCACCGCGCGTCTCAGGGCCGGTCGCCGCGGGAGCACCCGGTCGATGACCGATTGGGGCACGCACACCTGCACGACGGTGGAGAGCAGGATTCCGAGGAAGACGAACGGGAGGGACTCGATGAAGACGCTGAGCGACAGCGCGACGAAATCGGCGAGGGCGGCGGGCAGCGCGAGGGCCTCGCCCGCGTGATGCGTGGCTGCGCGCAGTGCGACGACTGCGAGCAGTGTGAGTGCTGCGAGACCGGCGAGTGCGAAGGCGCGCGAGCGGTGCCTCACCGCCTCCATACTGTCTCCGATCCGATCCGAGCCGATGCGGCCGCAGGAGACGAGGGGGAATCTCGAAGCGCCGGGCCGATAATCGTTCTCAGTATAGAAGCGGGGCTCTGCGCGGTCCTGACCGGTGCTCGCGTGTCGGGGCAGCTCCGTCCCCTGCGGGGTCATCGTCGGACACCGACCCGATCCGGTCTCACTGCGAGGACGCGGCGCGGCATGCAGCGCAGATGCCGAACACCTCGAGCGTGTGGGAGTGGATCTCGAAATCGTGGGTACGGGCCACGGAGGTGAACCATGCTTCGTCAGGCGGCTCGATCTCGATCGTCGTGCCGCAGCTCGTGCAGACCATGTGGTGATGGTGCGTCTGCGGATCCTCGCAGGCCCGATACAACTGCCCATCGGGGGTCGAGATCGCGTCGGCCTCCTGATTCTCGACCAGGGTGTTGAGCTGCCGGTACACGGTAGCGATGCCGATCTTCGAGCCCCCGTCGGCGAGCCGCCGGTGCAGCTCCTGCGCCGAGATGAACCCGGCCATGGATTCGAGCGCCGTACGCACCGCGGTGCCCTGCGCGGTACGCCGAGTGCGGATGGTGGTCACGATGCGGCTCCAGAGTTCGGTGGACGCTCCCGATGGTAGCAGCGGCGCCCTGACCGGGGTTCTCCCGCGAGCGAACGCGTGCGTCGGAGAAGAAACAGGATCGCGTGCTCGGCATTGCGCTTTCGGGAGCCGCTCGCGCCGGATAATCTGGACGAACGACCGGAAAGGAGCGCTCGAGATGGAGTACTCCGGTGAGGGGACCGCTGCAGTCGCAGGTGACGACGCGGTGCTGGCACGGCTGACGAAGGAGCGGGTCGCAGCAGTCCTCGAATCCATCGGGTGGCGGTACACCGTCGACGACGAGGGCGACATCCGCGGGGGCTGGGAGTACGGGTCCTTCTTCTTCCTCGTCGACGATGAAGCCGACGCACTGCTCTGCGTGCGAGGCTACTGGCGCGGACGCCTCGGAGCGTCGGAGTACGCCCGCGCGCTCGAGCTCTGCAACCTGTGGAATGCCGACAGGCTCTGGCCGAAGACGTTCGTCGGGCGCGACGACGACGGGTCGCTCCGGCTGAACGCCGAGCACACGGTCGATCACGATCCCGGCGTCACCGACGAGCAACTCGCACAGCACCTCCGTTGCGCAGTCGGTACGAGCATGGCGTTCTTCTCGACCCTCAACGACGCGTTTCCGGAAGCGTGGGCGCGTCACCTGGCCCAGCACTGACCGCGCCAGAGGCTATTGCTGCCGGCCGTGCGACGTCTCGGAGTGAGAGCGGCGCGATGCGGCCTCCCGGTAGGCTGGCACCCATGAAGCGGGTCGCGGTCGTCGTGCTCGGGGGCGCCAAGCCGATGGACGTCGGAATCCCCGCGCAAGTCTTCACGCACCGTGCCAGCATGCCGTTCACGGTTGATGTATGCGGCGTCAGGCCGGGGTTGATCACCGGGGGAGACGGTCTCTCCTATCACGTCGAGCACGGCTTGGAGTCGCTTGCGACCGCCGATCTGATCTTCGTGCCGGGATACCGGTTTCCCGACCGTGAGCCGCCGCCGGCGGCGCTCATCACGGCGCTCGGCGCCGCACATGATCGCGGCGCCATTCTCGCAGCGATCTCCACCGGAGCGTTCGCGCTCGCCGCCACGGGGTTGCTCGACGGTCGGCGGGCGACGACGCACTGGCACTACGCGCGGCGCCTCGCCGAGCAGTTCCCGAAGGTGCGCGTCGACGACCGGGTGCTGTTCGTCGACGAGGGCTCGGTGCTGACCTCAGCGGGGGCCGCTTCTGGAATCGATCTCTGTCTCCACCTGCTGCGCCGCGAATCCGGCATGGCGGTCGCGAATCATGCGGCTCGGCGACTCGTCGCCGCTCCCTACCGCAGCGGTGGTCAGGCGCAGTACCTCCCGCACAGCGTGCCGGAGTCGATCGGCGAGCGGTTCACGCAGACGCGGGAGTGGGCGCTCCGTCACCTCGACGAGCCGTTGACGATCGCCCGTCTCTCCCAGCACGCACGCGTGTCGGAGCGCACCTTCTCCCGACGGTTCCTCGATGAGACCGGCTATACGCCGATGCAGTGGGTGATGCGCGCCCGGGTGGATCGCGCGCGGGAGCTCCTCGAGGAGACGGAACTCGGCGTCGACGCGATCTCGGCCGCCGTCGGACTGGGCTCCGCGACGAACCTGCGCCGGCACTTCCGACAGGTGCTCGGCACGGCTCCGACCGCGTATCGGCGCACGTTCTCGCAGTCGGGATGATGCGGCTCGCGCCCGTGTTCCGCGGCTGCGAGATCCTGGCAGGATTCGTTCGAATGATGGCAATGCGGCCACTGGCGTGAGCGCCGCTCACGTACCAGTCTGGAATCAGACCACCATGCACATCATTGCGAAGGAGATCGAAGAACCCATGACCCGTCGGGTAGTCATCAACGGATTCGGACGAATCGGCCGGGGCGTCCTGCGCGCTCTGCTGCAGCAGCAGAACGACCTCGAGGTCGTCGCCATCAACGACCTCACAGACGCTCCGACCCTGGCGCATCTGCTCTCCCGCGATTCGCTCTACGGCAAGCTCGAGCAGCCGGTGTCGGTCGACGGCACGACGCTCGTGGTCGGCGACCGCCGCATCGAGATTCTGGGCGAGCGCGACCCCGCGAAACTGCCGTGGGCCGAGCTGCAGGTCGACGTCGTGCTCGAATCGACCGGTTTCTTCACGAAGGCGGCCGATGCGAGGAAGCACATCGAGGCCGGAGCGAAGCGCGTGCTCGTGAGCGCTCCCGCGAAGGGCGCCGACCTGACACTCGTCGTCGGCGTCAACGACGACCTCTACGATCCCGAGCAGCACCACATCGTCTCGAACGCATCGTGCACCACGAACGCGCTCGCACCGCTCGCGAAGGTGCTCGACGAGCTCGCCGGCATCGAGTGGGGCACGATGATGACCGTGCACGCCTACACCGCCGACCAGCGTCTGCAGGATGCGCCGCACTCCGATCTGCGCCGCGCCCGCGCCGCCGCCCTGAACATCGTGCCGACCTCGACCGGGGCCGCGACCGCGATCGGCCAGGTGCTGCCCCAGCTCGACGGCAAGCTCGTCGGAGGCTCGCTCCGCGTACCCGTTCCGGTCGGCTCGATCGTCGAGCTCACCGCGGTGGTGTCTCGGGAGGTGACGCGGGATGAAGTTCTCGCCGCATACCGCGCCGCGGCCGACGGACCACTGGCCGGGGTGCTCGAATACTCGGAGGAGCCGCTGGTCTCCTCCGATATCGTCGGGAACCCGCACAGCTCCATCTTCGATTCCGAGCTCACGTACGCCGACGGGAAGCACGTCAAGGTGACCGCCTGGTACGACAACGAGTGGGGATTCTCGAACCGCGCCGCTCAGGTGCTCGCGACGCTCGCCGACTGAGTCGAAGAGCACTCGCACTGGCCCCTCCCGTTCATTCAAGAGGGGCCAGTGCCGTGCTCACGCCGCTGTGCGAGTGCGGAGGCGCATCACGAGCGCTGCGATCGCGCGCCAGCCGATGAGGAAGACGCCGAGAGTGATGGTGGCGACGATGACGAACGGGACGGCGGTGCCCGCACCGGTGGCCGCTCGCACCAGCATGCCGATGACGACGGAGCCGACCCAGATCGGAAGGCCGGCCCTGATGATCGCCATCGGGTGCCGAGCGACTCGTGCGGCGAGCCACGAGACGCCGAGACCGATGATGAAGGGCCACGCCGTATCGAGGAGTCCGAGCACGGTCGCCGCCCGCTCGTGACTGCTCCGGCCGATTCCGGCGAAGAGCAGAACGAGCGCGAGATCGATTCCGAGCGCCAGGGCGGCTGAGCGGAGTGGCTTCGAAGCGGAGCGCTCGGTTGGCTCTCGGGCCGACGAGCTCATGACTGCGACTCCGTTCGCGAGCGCTCGAGGAGATCCAGCACCGCGCCGTGCAGGCGACCGTTCGTGGCGAGCGAGCTGCCGTTCCAGGCGCTCTCAGCGCCCTCGATGTCGGTGAATCGCCCACCGGCCTCGCGCACGATGGGCACGAGCGCAGCAAGATCGTAGGGCTTCACGTCGAACTCGGCGACGATGTCGACGAGGCCTTCGGCCAGCAGCATGTACGACCACATATCGCCGTACGCCCGGTCCCGCCAGACCGCTCGACTGAGCGCGATGAGCGGATCCAGGTACCCGGCGAGATCCCACTGCTCGATGCTCTGAAAGCTGAGGGACGCGTGCTCGAGCTCTGCGACGGCTGACACCTGCAGTCGACGGGGATCGGCATCCTGCTGCCGGCCCCAGGCTCCGTGCCCGGTCTCCGCCCACCATCGAGCGCCGAATGCGGGCGCCGAGACCACGCCGACGGAGGGCGAACCGTCGATCTCGAGTGCGATGAGGGTGGCCCAGTTGGGCACGCCGCGGAGGAAGTTGGATGTGCCGTCGATGGGGTCGATGATCCATCGCCGCTCGCCCCGATCCTCCCGCCCGGATTCCTCGCCGAGAAATCCGTCACCCGGACGTTCGGCGGAGATACGGGCGCGCAGCGCGCGCTCGACCGCCGTGTCCGCATCCGTCACGAATGTGCGATCGGGCTTCGTGTCGACCGCGAGGTCAGCGGCACGGAAGCGGGGGAGCGATATCCCGTCCGCGATGTCCGCCAGATCGAGGGCGAACGCGAGGTCGGGAGAGGGGAGCGCTCGGGTCATTGACACACCTTCCATGAGCGGGAACCACCGGGCAGATACGCGAAAAGCCCGGTATGAGATACCGGGCTTTCCATCTGTGCGCCCTCACGGGCTCGAACCGTGGACCCGCTGATTAAGAGTCAGCTGCTCTACCAACTGAGCTAAAGGCGCATATCGCTGTTCCGAGGTCTTGCCTCGCTGAGCAACGGATGAAACTCTAGCACGATCGAGAGAGGCCGTTCAAATCGACGGCGGGATCCCGCGCGCGTCGCCGCCCGATCGCGCCGGTTCGGCTCAGCGATGCTTGCGGCCCGCCTGCTCCTCCGCATCCTGCTCCTGCATGGAAACGGTGGCGATGGCGAGCGCGAGGCCCGCGAGCCAGGCGCCCCACACGAGATAGCGGCGCCAGTCCTTGCGCATGGAGCCGGTGCGGCGTGCGGTGCTCATGGCGCCGAACGCGGCGCCGATCACTCCGGGATTGGTGACGTACTTGCCGATAGACACGGTGCCTCCCTGCGGTCGGTGATGATGACGGTTTCAGCCTAGTGGGAGGGTGCGCGGAGCGGAGGGGGTTGCGGTAGCCTGGCTGAGACAGGCTTCGCGCGTGCGGGGTCACCACTGATCGATGAAGGAGAAGCCGGTATGGCGAAGCAGGAGACGGGCGCGCTGTTCGAGGAGAGCTCGCAGGGAGCCGTGAGCGCTGTGACGGCGATCGTATTCGTCATCTCGATCGTGCTGGTGCTGGGCGGGTTCGTCATCATGAGCTACGGCGTGAACCCGGAACTCGGCGCGGCCGAGCTGTGGACGTTCGCGGGCGGCCTCGCTGCGGCCAGCCTGGGCTTCGCGCTCCCGTTCTCGCTGCTGCCCATCAGCGGCAAGTAACGCGCTCCGCGGGCGGGGTCGGAGGGCGCTCCTCCGGCCCCGCTTTCGCGTTCCCGCGGAGCCCGCCCGCCAACGCGCCGGTTCGCGCATGCGTCAGCCCTTAGAATGGCGTTATGGCAGAGATTGACATGAAGCCGCGGAGCCGCGACGTCACCGATGGAATCGAGAAGGCCGCGGCCCGGGGAATGCTCCGTGCGGTGGGCATGGGTGATGCGGACTGGGACAAGCCCCAGATCGGCATTGCGAGCTCGTGGAACGAGATCACCCCCTGCAATCTGAGCCTCGATCGCCTCGCTCAGGGCGCCAAAGAGGGCGTCCACTCGGGTGGTGGGTACCCGCTGCAGTTCGGCACGATCTCGGTCTCGGACGGGATCTCGATGGGCCACGAAGGCATGCATTTCTCGCTCGTCTCACGCGAGGTCATCGCCGACTCGGTCGAGACCGTGATGATGGCGGAGCGGCTCGACGGATCCGTGCTGCTCGCGGGGTGCGATAAGTCGCTGCCCGGCATGCTGATGGCGGCGGCCCGTCTCGACCTGGCCTCGGTGTTCCTCTACGCCGGATCGATCGCTCCCGGTTGGGTGAAGCTCACCGACGGCACGGAGAAGGAAGTCACGATCATCGACGCCTTCGAAGCGGTCGGCGCTTGCAAGGCCGGCACGATGAGCGAAGAGGATCTGAAGCGCATCGAGTGCGCCATCGCTCCGGGCGAGGGCGCGTGCGGCGGTATGTACACGGCCAACACGATGGCATCGATCGCGGAGGCGCTCGGCATGAGCCTTCCCGGCTCTGCGGCTCCGCCCAGCGCGGATCGACGACGGGACTACTTCGCCCACCGGTCGGGTGAGGCGGTCGTCAACATGCTGCGCTTGGGGATCACAGCGCGAGACATTCTGACGAAGCACGCGTTCGAGAACGCCATCACGCTGCTCATGGCGTACGGGGGATCGACGAACGCGGTGCTCCACCTCCTCGCGATCGCGCGCGAAGCCGAAGTCGACCTGACGCTCGAGGACTTCGACCGCATCGGCTCGAAGGTTCCGCACCTCGCCGACATGAAGCCGTTCGGCAAGTTCGTCATGGCGGACATCGACCGTCAGGGCGGCGTGCCCGTCGTGCTGAAGGCGCTGCTGGACGCTGGGCTGCTGCACGGTGACGCGCTCACCGTCACCGGAAAGACGATGGCGGAGAACCTCGCCGAATTGAATCCGGACCCGGTCGACGGCACCGTGATTCATCACCTCGACGATCCGATCCACGCGACGGGCGGCCTGTCGATCCTCCACGGCACCTTGGCCCCGGAAGGCGCCGTCGTCAAGACGGCCGGTTTCGACGCCGAGCTCTTCGAGGGGCCGGCGCGGGTCTTCGATCGCGAGCGCGCCGCGATGGATGCCCTCACCGAGGGGCGTATCGGCAAGGGCGACATCGTCGTCATCCGATACGAGGGCCCGAAGGGCGGGCCGGGCATGCGCGAGATGCTCGCGATCACCGCCGCCATCAAGGGCGCGGGCCTCGGCAAAGATGTACTACTATTGACGGACGGACGATTCTCAGGCGGCACAACCGGCCTGTGCATCGGCCATATTGCACCAGAAGCAACGGACGGCGGTCCGGTCGCTCTGGTCCGCGACGGAGACCTGATTCGGGTCGATATCGCCGCACGAACGCTCGATCTGCTGGTAGATCCCTCAGAGCTTGAGGCCCGACGAGAAAACTGGGCCCCGCTTCCCCCGCGGTATACGCGCGGTGTGCTGGCGAAGTACGCGAAGCTCGTCAAGTCGGCGTCCCACGGCGCCGTCACCGGTTGATCCGGTAGACGAGTTCGGCACGCCGTCGGCCATACCGGCCGCGTCCCGCGATATCACCTCCGATCACGAAAGCTGGACATGAACTCGGAATCGAGTGCACTCCCATCACCCCATGCGGCTCAACGCGGCGAACGGATGACCGGCGCGCAGGCCGTCGTCCGCAGCCTGGAAGCGCTCGGCGTCTCCGACGTCTTCGGCCTTCCGGGTGGCGCGGTGCTTCCGCTGTACGACGCCCTGATGGACGCGGAGAAGCTTCGCCACATCCTGGTGCGGCACGAGCAGGGCGGCGGCCACGCGGCCGAGGGCTACGCCACGGCGAGCAACACCGTCGGCGTCTGCATCGCCACCTCGGGCCCCGGTGCGACGAACCTCGTCACGGCGATCGCCGACGCCTACATGGACTCGGTGCCGCTCCTCGCGATCACCGGGCAGGTCTACTCGCACCTCATGGGAACCGACGCGTTCCAGGAGGCTGACATCGTGGGGATCACGATGCCGATCACGAAGCACTCGTTCCTCGTGAAGCGCGCCGAAGACGTACCCGAGGCGATTGCGGCCGCCTATTACCTGGCATCCACTGGTCGCCCCGGCCCGGTGCTCGTCGACATCACGAAGGATGCGCAGGAGGGCGAGCTCGACTTCGTCTGGGGCGAGCGCGCGGACCTCCCCGGGTACCGCCCGATCACCAAGGCCAACAGCAAGCAGATTCAGGCCGCCGCCGACCTCATCGCAGACGCGAAGCGACCGGTGTTCTACGTCGGCGGCGGAGTCGTGCGCGCAGGAGCCTCAGAGGAGCTGCTGCAACTCGTCGAGCTCGTGGGCGCTCCGGTGGTCACGACGCTGACCGCTCGCGGAGCCTTCCCCGACTCGCACACGCAGCACCTCGGCATGCCCGGCATGCACGGCACGGTCCCGGCCGTGCTCGCACTGCAGGAAGCCGATCTGCTCATCACGCTCGGCGCGCGCTTCGATGACCGGGTCACCGGCAAGGCGGCGCTCTTCGCGCCAGACGCGAAGGTGATCCACGCGGATATCGATCCCGCGGAGATCGGCAAGATCCGCGCGGCGGATGTGCCGATCGTCGGTGATGCCGCCGACGTGATCGCAGATCTCATCGCCGCGATGTCGACCGCCCAGGTGAGCCGCGAGTGCGAGAACATCAGCCCGTGGTGGGAGCGTCTCCGCGGGCTGCAGCAGAAGTTCCCGTTGGGGCACCACCCGACGAGCGACGGGCTGCTGTCGCCGCAGCTGGTGATCGAGCGTATCGGAGAGCTCACCGGACCCGAGGCGGTCTACGCCGCGGGCGTCGGCCAGCACCAGATGTGGGCCGCGCAGTTCATCAAGTACGAACGACCCGGCGCATGGCTCAACTCCGGCGGCGCCGGCACGATGGGGTACGCAGTTCCGGCCGCCATGGGTGCCAAGGTGGCGGAGCCCGACCGCATCGTATGGGCGATCGACGGCGACGGCTGCTTTCAGATGACCAACCAGGAGCTCGCGACCTGCGTCGTGAACAACATTCCGATCAAGGTCGCCGTCATCAACAACTCCTCGCTGGGCATGGTGCGTCAGTGGCAGACGCTGATCTACGACGGCCGGTACTCGAACACGGAACTGAACACGGGTCACGGCTCCCAGCGCGTGCCCGACTTCGTCAAGCTCGGCGAGGCCTACGGCTGCCTGGCGATCCGCGTTGAGCGCGAGGACCAGATCGACGAGGCGATCCAGCTCGCCCTCGCGACGAACGACCGCCCCGTACTCATCGATTTCGTCGTCAGTGCGGATGCGATGGTGTGGCCGATGGTGCGTCAAGGCACCTCGAACAGCGACATCCAATACGCCCTCGAACACAGTCCCGAGTGGGAGGTGGAGTAACCATGAGCCGTCACGTGCTGAGCCTCCTCGTCGAGGACAAGCCGGGTCTGCTGACCCGAGTCGCCGGGCTGTTCGCCCGTCGCAGCTTCAACATCGAATCCCTCGCGGTCGGACCGACCGAGATGCAGGGCCTGTCGCGCATCACCGTGGTCGTCGACCAGGACGAGGTGCTGCTCGAACAGGTGACGAAGCAGCTCAACAAGCTGGTCAACGTCATCAAGATCGTCGAACTGGAGAGCGCCACCTCGGTGCAGCGCGAGCACGTGCTCATCAAAGTGCGCGCCGACAACCAGTCGCGATCCCACGTACTCGAAGCAGTCACGCTCTTCCGGGCGCGAGTCGTGGACGTCGTGCCCGACGCCCTCACGATCGAGGTGACCGGAGACCGGGGAAAGATCGACGCCTTCCTGAAGGTGCTCGAGCCCTACGGCATCAAGGAGATCGCGCAGTCGGGACTGATCGCAATGGGTCGCGGATCGAAATCGATCACCGAGCGCGTCTTCAAGAACTAGCGGAACACCCGATTTCCGCACGAGCTGTAACGAACCATCACAACTAAGGAGAGTCCCAAGTGGCAGAGATGTACTACGACGCCGACGCCGATCTGTCGATCATCCAGGGCAAGAAGGTAGCCGTCGTCGGCTACGGCTCGCAGGGCCATGCCCACGCGATGAACCTTCGCGACTCGGGTGTCGAGGTCGTCATCGCCCTCAAGGAGGGCTCGAAGTCGATTCAGAAGGCTGAAGAGGCGGGGTTCACGGTCAAGACCGTGGCCGACGCAGCGGCGTGGGCTGATGTCATCATGATTCTCGCTCCCGATCAGCACCAGCGCACCATCTTCAACGAATCCATCAAGGACCAGCTCACCGAGGGCAAGACGCTCGCCTTCGCCCACGGCTTCAACATCCGCTTCGGGTACATCGAGGCCCCCGCCGGCGTCGACGTGATCCTCGTCGCTCCGAAGGCTCCCGGCCACACGGTGCGCCGCGAATTCGAGGCGGGACGCGGTATCCCCGACATCATCGCCGTCGAGGTCGACGCGTCGGGCACCGCATGGGACACCGCGAAGTCGTACGCGAAAGCGATCGGCGGCACCCGCGCCGGCGTCATCAAGACGACGTTCACCGAAGAGACCGAGACCGATCTCTTCGGCGAGCAGTCGGTGCTCTGCGGCGGCACGAGCCACCTCGTGCAGTACGGCTTCGAGGTGCTGACCGAGGCCGGGTACCAGCCCGAGATCGCGTACTTCGAGGTGCTCCACGAGTTGAAGCTCATCGTCGACCTCATGTGGGAGGGCGGCATCGCCAAGCAGCGCTGGTCGATCTCCGACACGGCAGAGTTCGGCGACTACGTCTCGGGCCCGCGCGTCATCGGCCCGGAGGTCAAGGAGCACATGCAGGAGGTGCTCGCCGACATCCAGTCGGGTGCCTTCGCGAAGCGCTTCATCGAGGACCAGGACAAGGGCGGCCCCGAGTTCCAGGAGCTGCGCAAGAAGGAGGAATCGCACCCGATCGAGAAGACCGGTGGCGAGCTGCGCAAGCTGTTCGCATGGCAGCAGCAGGATTCGGACTACGTCGACGGCTCAGCGGCTCGCTGATCCGACGCAGTTCCGAACGCCCACCGGGATCCGCTCCCGGTGGGCGTTCTGCTGTTTCGGCGGCCGTGCCGGCGCCGAACCGGAGGGGTGAACGTGAACCCGAGGCTTTGATCGCCGAAATGCGCTCAGGTTCAGGGTGAGCCCTCGTGCTCGCGGCACCGGCATCGGCATCGGCGCCGGCGGGTGCGGCTCAGGGGCGGGCGGAAGCGCGCTTCGTGCGCGCCGTCGCGGGCGCCGTCCACGGATCCTCCGGCCACGGGTGCTTCGGGTACCGCCCGCGCATCTCCTTGCGCACCTGCTGGTAGGGCCCGTTCCAGAACGACTCGAGATCGTCGGTCACCGCGAGCGGCTTGCGGGCAGGGGAGAGCAGGTGGAAGAGCACCGGAACCCGCCCGTCGACGAGCCGGGGCGTGACGGCGAGACCGAATAGCTCTTGAAGTTTCACTGCGACGACCGGCCGGCCCCCTTCGTCGCTGACATCGGGGTATGCAATGCGCGCGCTGCCGCCGGACGGCACGGGGAGTCGCTCGGGGGCGAGCTCGTCGAGGCGGGCGGCCTCGGGCCAGGGCAGGAGGCGACGCAGTGCGGCGGCGAGGTCGAGGGAGTGGAGGCCCGCGCGACCTGAGAGCCGCGCGAGGTCGGGGCCGAGCCAGTCATCGATCGAGGCGAGCAGCGCGGCGTCGTGCATGGCGGGCCAGGGCGCCCCGAGCTGCGCATGCACCAGCGCCATCCGTCCGCGCAGCGCCTTCGCCGCGTCCGACCAGGTCAGAGCTCCGAGCCCGTCGTCGCGCACGAGGCGCGCGATCGCGGGCGCGGTGTCGGCCGGTGTCGCGGCGACGGGAGTCGAAGCGAGCAGGATCGCGCCGAGGCGCCGCTCCTCCCGCACCTGGACGCGGCCGTCGACGATCTGCGCCGATCGCTGCTCGGCGAGCAGGGACGCGCCGAAGTGCCGTGCATCGGCATCCGTGAGGGGAGCGGCGAGGCGGATCACCGCGCCGGTGCCGTCGGCAGCGCGACCGTCGGCGCGTTGCACCTCTCGCACGGCGATCCATTCCGAACCGAGGAGGGGGCTCCCCTCGGGCAGTGCCGCGCGCGTCCCGCTCGCCAGCACGTACGCTCGGGAGCCGGATGCGACTCGCCGCGCGATCCACTCGGGCCGGGCGAGCGCCACGACGGGCCCTGGTGAGGCGCCGACGCTGGAATGCTGCGTCGCCGTCGCCGTCGCCGTCGTGCCGGGCGCGCGGGTGTCGGCTGCGGCCTCGGAGGTCGTCTCGAACTCGGCATCGACGATCCTGCGCAGCCGTTGGGACTCTCGGCGCCACGTCGCCGCACCGGGGGAGCGCCCGGCGCGGAGCTCGCGCAGCACCCGTGCGAGGTCGGCCCCCGCATCGCGGTGATCTCCCGTCATGGCGGCGACGATCTCCGCCACACGAGTCCGGTCTTCGAGGGCGGTGCTCCCGGAGAGCAGGGCTCGCGCTTCACGTGCGCCGATCGGGAGTTGAGCGACGCGCGCTCCGAATGTCGTGATGCTGCCCGTGTCGTTGACGAGCTCAAGCGTGCGCAGTACGTGCTCCGCCTCGCGCATCGCCGCAGCGGGCGGGCGCGTCGGCAGGGCCAGGCCCTCACCACGAGGCGTGCCCCAGGCGGCGAGCAGGAGTGCGGCGTCCGTGAGGTCGGCAGCCGCGATCTCAGGAGCGGCGTCGGCCGGCATGCGCGCGAAGTCGGCCTCGGAGTAGGCGCGCACCGCGCGACCGGGTCCGAGGCGCGCCGCGCGACCGGCGCGCTGCACGACGCTCGAGCGGGATGCGCTCACCGTGACGAGCCCCGTCATGCTCCGAGCTCGGTCCCGTCGAACCTCCCGCGAGAGACCGGCGTCCACGACGAGGCGCACCCCCGGCACGGTGAGCGAGCTCTCGGCGAGCGAGGTGCTCACGACGATGCGGGGCGGATCGCCGTGAAGCCGCCCGCGCACCGCGCGATCCTGCGCCCGAGGCTCCAATCGACCGTGCAGCGGCAGCACATCGACCGCCGAGGTCCCGTGTCCCGGCACTCGCGAGCGCAGCAGGCTGACGAGCTCATCGACCTCGCGGGCGCCGGGAACGAAGACGAGTGCATCGCACCCCTCTGAGCGCTGCGCTTCCGCTGCTACTCCCGCGAGATGCGCGAGGAACTCCCGGCTGACCCCTCGATCGTCGAGCCTCGGGTGGTCGAACGGAGCGTAGTCGACGCGCAGCGGGTGCAGCGCCGATGGCACGTCCACGATCGGAGCCGCTGCGTCGTCGGAGCCGAGGAGGTCGGCGACACGACGCGCATCGAGCGTCGCCGACATCGCGACCACGATGAGATCATCGCGAAGCGCGCGGACCTCGGCCAGCATGCCGAGCAGCAGGTCGCCGTCGAGCGAGCGCTCATGCACCTCGTCGAGGATCACCGCGCCGACACCGGGGAGGTCCGGGTCCCGGAGCAGGCGGCGCAGCAGCACCCCGGGAGTGAGCGCCTCGATGCGGTGCGCGGGATCGAGCACGCGTTCGCCGCGAACGGTGAACCCGATCGCGCGGCCGAGCGGGGAGCCGTCGAGCTGGGCGATCCGGGCCGCTGCCGCGCGCACCGCGACCCGTCGCGGTTGCGTGAGCAAGACCGTCGGGGCCCGGCCGCTCGACCGCGATGGGGCATCGCCGCCCGGAGACGTCTCGCTCAGCAGGTCTGCGACGAGCGGAGGCACGAAGGTGGTCTTCCCGGTGCCAGGGGGTGCCGTCACGACCGCGACGCCGCCGGCGAGAGCCGCCACGAGCGCTTCAGCCTCGTTCGCGACGACGAGCCCGGCGCCGATGGCGGCGAGATCGAAGCGATGGGGCATCCCTCCAGTGTAGAAGTGCGGTGCCCGGGTCTGCGCCGCGGCCGGTGCCGGCGCAGTGCGTGCTCGCGGTCGGCCGCCTCGGGTGCCGCGCGATGCCGCTCCCGGCAGACGTGGAGTCGTCGAGCGATACCCTGGACGTATGAAGCAGAAGCCGGGCCGCGCGTCGCGGGAACCTCGGGAGAGCTCGCTCGCGAGCGGATGGACCGTCGCCGGGGAGCCGGCCGCAGCCGGTGATCCGGATGCAGTGCGCGCCGATCCGCCTCCTGGTGTCGGGGCGGATGCGACGGATGTGCAACGTGCGCCGTCGCGCGTCGGCGACGAGGGAGCGCGACCGCAGGCGCAGTCCGAAAGCGACGCGATCGACGCCGTCGTCGACGCCGATGCACCTGAACGATCCCAGATCTCGAACGGCGCACTCGTCGTGCTGGGAGTCTTCGGCGGACTCTACCTGCTCTACACCTGGGGCTGGTTCATCGTGGCGCAGGCCTACTCCGAGAACAATTCGGTCACCGCAGCGGGGAGCGGCATCATCGGCGGCGTGCTGCAGCAGGTCGTCTTCTGGGCTGCGCCGTTCGCCTCGCCCCTCTGGTTCTTCACGGCGCTCGTCTTCGGGCGCGGAGGCCGCACCAAGCTCCTGACGATCCTGCTGCTCATCGGCGCCGTGGTGCTCGTACCGCTGCCGATGCTCATCGAGAGAGGCGTCTGAGGCATGGCGAAACTCATTTCCGCATGGTCGGCCGGGGTGCTGCTCGGGCTGCTCTACCTGTACGCGATCGTCGCGGGCATCGGCAACCTCGTCGGGGTCATGGGCATGAGCGCGGCGCTCGACACGGGCCTCACCGGGTCGGGTCGCTTCTGGCTCGTCGTCGGCGTGGTGATGCCGGCGGTCGTCTTCGCGCTCGCGCTCCTGCTCGGAAGACGACGGGGAGCGGGCGCCAGGATCCTGCTGCTCGCCGCTGGCGTGGCGCTGGTCGCCGCCTGGCAGATCGACATCATGCACGTCGTGCCCGACTCGTCATATTTCGCGTAGCCGGGAGCAGCCGACCCCTGCGGGGCTAGACTGGTGCCCTGCGTGCGCTGCGCGTATTGTCCTCGTTTTCAACCCGAAGGATCTGCTTGATGTCTGCGCCGGTCGTGCTGATCGCCGAACAACTTTCGCCCGCAACCATCGCCGCTCTCGGCCCCGACTTCGAGGTGGTGCACGTCGACGGAACGGATCGCGATGCGCTGCGCTCGGCGCTCGGTTCCGCTGACGCGGTATTGGTCCGCTCCGCCACGCAGATCGATGCGGAGGCGCTCGGCTGGGCGCCGAAGCTCAAGGTCGTGGCCCGTGCCGGCGTCGGTCTCGACAACGTCGACATCAAGTCGGCCACCCAGGCCGGTGTGATGGTCGTCAACGCGCCGACGTCCAACATCATCAGCGCCGCCGAGTTGACGGTCGCGCACATCCTGGGTCTCGCGCGACACCTGCCCCGCGCGCACGCGTCGCTGTCAGCAGGCGAATGGAAGCGCTCGTCGTTCACCGGGATCGAGCTGTTCGAGAAGACCGTCGGCATCATCGGACTGGGACGCATCGGTGCGCTCATCGCCGACCGCCTGCGCGGTTTCGGCGTCGAGCTCATCGCATACGACCCGTACATCACCGCGGCGCGCGCGCAGCAGCTGGGCGTGCAGCTCGTCTCGCTCGACGAGCTCGTCGGCCGCGCGGACTTCCTGACGATCCACATGCCCCGCACGCCGGAGACGCTCGGCATGATCGGCGCCGAGCAGTTGCGGGCCATGAAGCCCACCGCGTTCGTCATCAACGTCGCTCGCGGCGGCCTGATCGACGAGGACGCGCTCGCCGAGGCGCTCGCGTCGGGCGAGATCGCCGGCGCGGCGCTCGACGTCTTCGTGCAGGAGCCGCCCGCAGACACGCGTCTCACCGGGCTTCCGAACGTCAACGTGACGCCGCACCTCGGTGCGTCGACCGATGAGGCCCAGGAGAAGGCGGGCGTCTCGGTCGCGAAGTCGGTGCGCCTCGCCCTCGCCGGCGATCTCGTTCCCGACGCGGTGAACGTCGCGGGCGGCGCCATCGACGAGTACGTGCGCCCCGGCCTGCCGCTGACGGAGAAGCTCGGCCAGGTCTTCGCCGGTCTCGCGGACGGCGCGATCGCCTCGGTCGACATCGAGGTGCACGGCGAGCTCGCCGAGCACAACGTGCAGGCTCTGCGACTCGCCGGCCTGAAGGGGTTGTTCTCGAAGGTGGTCAGCGAGCCCGTCTCGTACGTCAACGCGCCACTGCTCGCGGAGCAGCGCAACATCGACGTTCGGTTCACCGTCGACTCGCTCTCGGAGAGCTACCGCAACGTGATCACCATCCGCGGCGCGCTCACCGACGGCACCCCCATCTCGGTTTCGGGCACACTGACGGGCCCGAAGCAGGTCGAGAAGATCGTCGAGATCAACGGATACGAGGTCGAGCTGCCGATCCCGGAGCACCTCATCGTCTTCAGCTACGTCGACCGTCCCGGCATCGTCGCGACCTACGGCGGCGTGCTCGGCGAGGCCGGCGTGAACATCGCCGGTCTCCAGATCGCTCGCGATGAGAAGCGGGGCACCGCCCTGTCGGTGCTCTCGGTCGACGCGCCGGTCGAGGAGACGCTCATCGGCGCACTGCGCGGCGCGATCGGCGCCGAGCACATGCACACGATCGACATCGACGCGCTCTAGGCGCCGAACCACGAAGCCCCTTCCGCGATCTCGGCGGAGGGGGCTTCGCGCGTGCAGGATCCGCCCCGCCGCTACCGCCCGGCTCGGATCGCCGAGGCGACGGCGTCGATGTGCTGCAGCGCGGCTTCTTCAGCCGCAACCCGGTCGCCGGCCTCGATGGCGGCGAAGATGGTCGCATGCTCGACGTCGGAATCGAGCTGACGCGCCTGCGTGATGTTCAAGAACTCGGATTGCAGATCGAGCGAGCGCCGCATCGACGCGGTGATGCTGAGGAGCACCGAATTGTGGCTCGCCTCAGCGATGAGGGTGTGGAAGTCGCGGTCGAGGCGCACCCATTCGTGCAGCGCCGTCGTCTCGAGCATGCGGCTGAGGAGTCTGCGCATCTCTTCGAGCTCGATCTCAGTGCGCCGCTGCGCCGCGTGGCCCGCGGTGGGCACCTCGACGTGGATACGCGCCTCCATGAGGTGGTCTGGGTCGAACCCGCCGAACTCGGACACGCCGGACGGAGTCTTCGAGACGACGTAGGTGCCGCTGCCGCTGCGGGTCTCGGTGAGCCCCAGCGTCGAGCACGCGTGGAGCGCCTCCCGCACGACGGATCGGCTCACGCCGAACTGCTTGGCGAGGGTCAGCTCTCCGGGCAGACGATCGCCGGGAACGACCGCATCGTTGTCGATGAGATCCCGGATCGCGCGGAACGCGGCCTCGGTCGCGCTGACGCGCTTGACGGGGGAATCCATGGGCGGGACCTTTCGGGAGCGCAACGCGGGCTCGCAGGTCGAGTGTCGGCGTCGGTGCGGATCTACTCGCACCAGAATATGGAGTTTTCGTCCGCTTCGGTAATCTGTCTGACAGCTCATCTGAGCGCGCGCCGCAGACCCGGATACCCTGCGTGCTGCCAGGCCCTCGGTGCTATCCTGTGAGAGCGGGCGTCTGCCCGTGTCAAAACGAAGAACCGAGCACGCCGATTGGCGGGCTGGTCTTCGGTGGTGGATCCCTCTGGTTCCGCGCGGAGCGGTGCGCAGGGTGGTCGTCTACTGAACATCAGCATCCGCGATCGACCGCAGCATACGCCGGCGCGATCCGGACTGTCCGTCGCGTGCTCTCGTGAGTAAGGAGAACCCGTGGAGGGTCCTGAAATCAAGTTCGCCGAAGCTGTGCTCGACAACGGCACATTCGGCAAGCGCACCATCCGATTCGAAACAGGCCGGCTCGCGCAGCAGGCCCAGGGCGCGGTCGCCGCGTACCTCGACGAGGAGACGATGCTCCTCTCGGCGACCAGCGCATCGAAGCAGCCGAAGGATCACTTCGACTTCTTCCCGCTGACCATCGACGTCGAAGAGCGCTCGTACGCCGCCGGCAAGATCCCCGGTTCGTTCTTCCGTCGCGAAGGCCGTCCCTCGACCGAGGCGATCCTCGTCTGCCGTCTCATCGACCGGCCCCTGCGTCCCTCCTTCGTGAGCGGTCTGCGCAACGAGGTCCAGGTCGTCATCACCGTGCTCTCGATCGCGCCCGGCGAGTTCTACGACGCGCTCGCGATCAACGCAGCTTCCGCGTCGACGCAGATCTCCGGTCTGCCGTTCTCCGGTCCCATCGCGGGCGTGCGTCTCGCACTCATCGGCGATCAGTGGGTCGCATTCCCGACTGCCGAGCAGCTGAAGGACGCCGTCTTCGACCTCGTCGTGGCCGGCCGTGTCGTGACCGATGCCAACGGCAACGATGATGTCGCGATCATGATGGTCGAAGCAGAGGCCACCGAGCACAGCTGGGAGCTCATCCGCAGCGGCGCGAAGAAGCCGAACGAGGCAGTCGTCGCCGAGGGCCTCGATGCCGCGAAGCCGTTCATCGCGCAGCTCTGCAAGGCGCAGTCCGAGCTCGCCGCGCAGTCGGCGAAGGAGATCGCCGACTACCCGGTCTTCCTGCCGTACACCGATGAGGTGCTCGCGGCCGTCGACGCGCTCGCACGCACCGAGCTCGCGCCGATCTACCAGATCGCCGACAAGCAGGAGCGCCAGGCCGCAGACGACGCGCTGAAGGCGCGCGTCAAGGAGGGCATCGCAGCGCAGGTTGAGGCCGGGACCCTTCCCGATTCGGCCAACGCGCAGGTCTCCGCCGCGTACAAGTCGGTCACGAAGGACATCGTGCGCAGCCGCGTGCTCACCGAGGGCGTCCGCATGGACGGCCGCGGAACGAGCGACATCCGTGCGCTCGACGCCGAGGTCCAGGTCATTCCTCGCGTGCACGGCTCCGCCATCTTCCAGCGCGGCGAGACCCAGATCCTGGGTGTCACCACGCTGAACATGCTCAAGATGGAGCAGCAGATCGACTCGCTGTCGCCGATCACGAGCAAGCGCTACCTGCACCATTACAACTTCCCGCCGTACTCGACCGGTGAGACCGGCCGCGTCGGTTCGCCGAAGCGTCGCGAGATCGGGCACGGCTTCCTCGCCGAGCGCGCGCTCGTACCGGTGCTGCCGAGCCGCGAGGAGTTCCCCTACGCGATTCGACAGGTCTCAGAGGCGCTGAGCTCGAACGGTTCGACGTCGATGGGCTCGGTCTGCGCGTCGACCCTGTCGCTGCTGAACGCCGGCGTGCCGCTGCGCGCGCCCGTCGCCGGCATCGCGATGGGTCTCGTCTCCGACGATGTCGACGGCGAGACGCGGTACGCAGCCCTCACCGACATCCTGGGCGCTGAGGATGCGCTCGGCGATATGGATTTCAAGGTCGCCGGTACCTCTGAGTTCATCACCGCTATTCAGCTCGACACCAAGCTCGACGGCCTGCCGGCATCGGTGCTGAAGGGCGCGCTGACTCAGGCTCATGAGGCCCGCCTCACGATCCTCGGCGTGCTGAACCAGGCGATCGACGTGCCCGACGAGATGGCGCCGACCGCGCCTCGCGTGATCACGGTGAACATTCCGGTCGACAAGATCGGCGAACTGATCGGGCCGAAGGGCAAGACGATCAACGGGATCCAGGATCAGACCGGCGCCGACATCTCGATCGATGACGACGGCACCGTCTACATCGGCGCGACCGACGGTCCGGCGGCGGAGGCTGCGCGCGCGCAGGTCAACGCCATCGCGAACCCGCAGAACCCCGAGGTCGGCGAGCAGTACCTCGGTACGGTCGTGAAGAACGCGGCGTTCGGCGCGTTCATCTCGCTGCTCCCGGGCAAGGACGGCCTGCTGCACATCTCCGAGGTGCGCAAGCTCGCCGGTGGGAAGCGCATCGAGAGCGTGGACGACGTGCTCTCGGTCGGTCAGAAGATCCTCGTGAAGATCACGAAGACCGACGATCGCGGCAAACTCTCACTCGAGCCCGTGCTCGAGGAGCAGGCAGCTGAGGCTCCGGCCGAAGCCGCTGCCGAGGCTCCCGCAGCCGAGTAGTTCCGGCAGTGCGGCGGTCCGCCGCACTCAACGCCCGTCGTCCCGCATCGCGCGGGGCGGCGGGCGTTCTGCGTTGCGCGGCGCGGGGAACGCGGGCCGGCGGAGGAGGGCGGCCCACCGCGCGGGAAGCTCGGAGCGGCGAGGCCCTAGGCTGAGGGCATGCGCGAACCGATCCAACTGCCCCTCGATCAAGCCGAACTGACCGCGGATCTGGGAGGCGGGCTGGTTCGCCGCACCGTGCATCCGAGCGGGCTCCGCGTGCTGACGGAGCGCATGCCAGGGGCGCGAAGCGCTTCGATCGGGTTCTGGGTCGGCGTCGGCTCCCGCGACGAGCAGGCTGAACGCGCGGATGCGCCCGGCAGCCTGGGATCCACCCACTTCCTCGAGCATCTGCTCTTCAAAGGCACGCCGACTCGCGACGCGTTCTCCATCGCGACCGAGTTCGACCGCATCGGAGCCGAGCACAACGCGCTCACCGCGAAGGAGTACACGTGCTACTACGCGAAGGTGCGCGACGCCGACCTCGATGTCGCGGTCGACATGCTGAGCGACATGGTGGCGAATTCGACGCTCGATGCCGATGAGTTCGAGATCGAGCGCGGCGTGATCCTCGAAGAGCTCGCGATGGCGGCCGATGATCTCGCCGATGTCGCCAACGAGCGCTTCTTCGAAGCGGTGCTCGGCGAGCATCCGCTGGGCCGCCCCATCGGGGGCTGGCCCGACACGATCAAGGAGGCGCGACGCGTCGACGTCGACCGCCACTACCGCGATCGGTACGATCCATCGACCCTCGTCGTCACGGCGGCGGGCGCCGTCGATCACGACAGGCTCGTCGCTCAGGTGGTCGCGGCGCTGAATGCGTCACCGGAAGGGCGCTGGCACACCGACGGGAGCGCGACGCCCGTGCGCCGACGCCAGGTGATCGAGGCGGCCCAGCCCGATCTCCCGACGCTGGAAGCGCCGACCCTCGACTCGGCGATGGCCCGCGAACCTCGCGTGCAGATCACCGAGCGCCCGTCCGAGCAGCTGAACCTGCTCATCGGCACGCACGGTTTCAGCGCCAACGACCCGCGTCGCTTCGCCTACGGGATCATGAACTCGGTGCTCGGCGGGGGCATGTCGAGTCGGTTGTTCCAAGAGATCCGCGAGAAGCGCGGGCTCGCGTACACGGCGTACGCCTTCGGTGCGAGCTACTCGGATTCAGGCCTCTTCGCGATGTACGCCGGTACCGCTCCGGAGAAGGCGGCCGACGTCGTCGAGCTCAGCCGGGTGGAGCTGCGCAAGCTCGCCGACGCCGAGATCTCGGGGGAGGAGCTCGAGCGGGCCCTCGGTCAGATCGCAGGATCGACGGCGCTCGCGCTCGAGGATTCCGACACCCGGATGGGTCGCCTGGCGCGCGCCGAGCTCGGCAGCGGGGAGCTCTTCGACCTCGACGCCTCGCTCGAGCGCTTCGCCGCAGTGACTCCGGAGGACATCCAGGAGGTCGCCGCCACGCTCGCCGCGCGCCCGCTCACCGTGGTCGCCGTCGGCGACGCATCGCGATCCTCGCTCGAATCCCGCGAGTGATCGGTGCCTCCGGCGAACGCTACCCTGGAGGAATGAAGAATCGTGTAGCGGTCTCCGGTGCGACCGGGCGGCTGGGACGACTCGTGTGCGAGGTCGTCGAGCAGCATCCGGACTTCGAGCTGGTCGCCCGGTTGCGCAGTACTTCCCGTCCCGAAGACGGGGCAGACGCGGATATCCTCGTCGACGTCAGCCGACCGGACGTCTCGCCGGCGATCGTCGATGCTGCGATCTCGCGAGGCCAGCAGGTGATCGTCGGCACCAGCGGCTGGTCCGCCGATCTGCTCGAAGCGCTCGAGTCGAGGCTCGCGGGGACGCCGGAGCGCGGCGTCATCGTCGTGCCGAATTTCTCGCTGGGATCCGTATTGGGCACCGCGCTCGCTCGTATCGCCGCGCCCTATTTCGACGCGGTGGAGGTGGTCGAAGCGCACCATCCCGGCAAAGTCGACTCGCCGAGCGGCACGGCCGTGCGCACCGCCGAGCTGATGGCGGAAGCGCGTCGCGGACGACCGGTCGATGCGCCGTTCGCGGAGCAGCCGGCCCGCGGGGAGCTCATTGCGGGCATCCCCGTGCACAGCCTGAGACTCGCCGGAGTGGTGGCCAAGCAGGAGGTGCGCTTCGGCGGGCCCGGAGAAGTGCTCACGGTGACGCACGACACCCACTCCAACGAGGCGTATCGCGCAGGGGTGCAGGCCGCCCTCGAAGCCATCGCCGATGCTCGCGGCCTCACGGTCGGGCTCGACGCCCTGCTCGGTCTGAGCGGTGCGGCAGCAGCCGGTGATGCGCGGTGAGTGCGCGCACGCGGGCCATCATCGGCGTCTCGATCATGAGCGCCGTGCTCGTGCTCTACTTCGTGTTCGTCGGCATTCGAGCGGTCGCGCTGCTCGGTTCTGGCGACGCGATCGCGATCATCATGGGTGTCGCGATGCTCGTGCTGCCGCTCATCGGTGCCTGGGCGCTGCTGCGCGAGATCCTCTTCGGCAGTCAGGCGACTCGCCTGGCCGATCGTCTCGAGGCGGAGGATGCGCTGCCGGAGGAGCCGGTCTCGGAGACGCCTTCGGGCAGACCGGATCGGGCGGACGCCGACGCGGCGTTCCCGAAGTACCGCGACGCGGTCCAGGCGGAGCCAGACTCGTGGCGGGCGTGGATGCGACTCGGAATCGTCTACGACGCGTGCGGAGACCGAAAGCGCGCTCGCGGTGCAATTCGACGAGCGATCGCCTGCGAACGGCAGGATCTTCGGGCATAGCCCCCATCGATTCGTGGTTTCCTCGCCGCGTGCATAGAATCAATGCCCGGGCCGCCACGACCGGAACTTTCTGGGTCGCTTCGACGCCCCAGTCTGGAAAGGTGACATGGCGAAGTACGACCTCAACGCTCCGGAGCCCGCGACACGGACACTCGACTCCGTCAGCGGCATCAGCAAGAAGGGTCTGCCGTCGGGCACGGTGGGCGTGCTCGGCGCTCTCGTAATCGGCTTGTCGGTGTGCGCCCCCGCATACACGCTCACCGCAGCGGTGGGCCCGGCGGCGAGCGAGGTCGGGTATCAGACGCCCGCCATCTTCTTGATGGGCTTCATCCCCATGCTGCTCGTCGCTCTCGGATACCGCGCACTGAATTCGGCGATGCCCGATTCGGGAACCTCGTTCACGTGGGCGACGCGCGCATTCGGCCCGTGGATCGGATGGATGGCGGGATGGGGACTCATCGCAGCCACCGTGCTGGTGCTGTCGAACCTCGCGGGAATCGCGGTCGAATTCCTGTTCCAGTCGATCAGCATCGCGATGGATGATCCGTCGATCGCCGACATCGCCGACAACAAGTTCATCAATATCGCGGTCTGCCTCGGGTTCATGGCCCTGGCGACGCTGATCTCCTACCGCGGGATGACCTCGACGAAGGTGTTCCAGTACATCACCGTGGTCTTCCAGATGGCGGTCATGGTGTGGTTCATCGTCGCCATGTTCGTCGGAGCGGGCGACCCCGCGAACCCCGAGGGCACGGTACCTCAGCTCTCCTGGTTCAACCCCTTCGAGGTCAGCAGCTTCAGTGCGTTCGCCGCGGGCATCGCGGTATCGATCTTCGTCTACTGGGGCTGGGACACGGTGCTCACGATGGGCGAGGAGACGAAGCCGTCGAAGGGCCGGCTGTCCACTGAGAGCAAGGCGGCGATGATCCTGGTCGGGATCCTGGTCGTGCTCTACGTCGGCACCGCCACCGCCACCGTCGCATTCGCCGGCATCGGCGACGGACCCACAGGCCTCGGCAACTCGGCCATCGTGGAGAACGTCTTCGCCGCGCTCGCGCACCCGGTGATGGGTCCTGCCGCGATCCTGCTCTCGCTCGCCATTCTCGTGAGCGCGATGGCGTCGATCAACTCGACCGCTATCTCACCCGCCCGCACACTGCTCGCCATGGCGCATTACCGGGCACTGCCCGCCGCGATCAAGCGGGTGCACCCGAAGTACAAGTCGCCGCACGTCGCGCTCATGCTCTCGTCGATCGTGGCGTCCGTCTTCTACGCGGTGATGCGCTTCATCAGCGAGGACGTGCTGTGGGACACGATCACCGCGCTCGGCATGATGGTGTGCTTCTACTACGGCATCACTGCGCTCGCGAGTCCCTGGTACTTCCGCAAGACTGCTGTGCGCGAGGGCGTCGGCTCGATCATCTCGAAGATCGTGCTCCCGGGGCTCGGCGGCGTGCTGCTGCTGATCGTGTTCGTCAAGACCACGATCGATGCGATGAGCCCGGACGCTGGATCGGGCAGCAACATCGCCGGCGTCGGCCTCGTCGGCATCATCGGCGTCGCGGTGCTCGGCATCGGCGTCGTGCTCATGCTCCTGCAGGCGAAGGCGTCACCCGAGTTCTTCCGCGGCCGCGTGCTCGCGCGCGTGGACGCATCGGAGGACACTTCGGCGATGCCGGTGTTCGACGACGGGCTCGGCTCGTAGCTCACGGTTCGTGACGGTCGGCGAAGGGAGCCCAGCATTGTGCTGCGCTCCCGCTGACCGTCGCGTATGCTCAAGTCTCTGAGATCGGGTGGAGATGCGGGCGATAATCGGGGAGCTGTTCGAGCGGCAGAACGACCGCTCGCTCGCCACTGCGGCGTTCTTCGTCGCCGGCATGCTCTTCGCGCTCGCCAACTCGACCGTGTTCCTGCCTCCGGGGGACGAGCGACCCGATCTCGTCGCGGTCGCGATCGCCTGCCTCGCCGCCGCCGGCGGCGTGTTCGCGGCCGGCAGCCGGTTCTCCACGCGAGCAGCCGGGGTCCTCATGGCCCTCGTCTTCATCGTCGTGGTTCCCTCGGTGCTCCTCGCTCCCGATGCGATCCGGTCGATCAATACCGGACTGCTCTTCCTCCCGTTCTTCCTGTACCTCGTCTGGTTCCTGCCGATGTGGTTCGCGCGGCTGCTCGGGTACCCGTGGATCCTCCTGGTGGATGCGTTCATCCTGATGAGGTTCGGGCCGTCGATGCTCTCGGTGCTCGTCACGTTGACCGTGACGGGTCTGGTGCTCGGCGAGTTGATCGGACTGTTCAAACGACGACTCGAACGGGCGTCGGTGACCGATCCGCTCTGCGGCGTGTGGAACGCGACCGGGTTCCGCGCGCTGCTCGATCGCGCGGTCGCGGCCTCCTACCGCGGGGGGCGGCCCCTCGCGATGCTGTACGTCGATCTCGACGACTTCAAGCAGGTGAACGATCGCTACGGCCATTTCGAGGGCGATCGCGTGCTCCGGCAGTTCTCGCAGCACATGCGTGAGAACTGCCGCCCGCAAGACGTGTTCGCGCGGTTCGGCGGCGACGAGTTCGCACTGCTCCTCATCGATGCCGACGCCTCGCTCGCGCGGTCGATTGCCGAGCGGCTGCATCGCGAGCTCGACGCGGTCAAGTGGTCCTACGGCATCGCCGAGTGGGTGCCGGGGGAGTCGCCCGATGCCTTCATCTCGCGAGCCGACCTCGAAATGCTGGGGGCGAAACGGAATCGGAAAGGCGATGCCGAGCCGCACGGGAGCTCCGAGCACGAGCCGCGGTAGACTCTCGCGTGTGAGTGCGAACGCGATCCCGACCCCGTACGAAGACCTGCTGCGAGAGGTGTACGAGCACGGCACCGCCAAATCTGATCGCACCGGCACCGGTACGCGCAGCCTCTTCGGGCGGCAGATCCGTTTCGACCTCGCCGAGTCCTTCCCGCTCATCACGACGAAGCGGGTGCACTTCAAATCGGTGGCAGTCGAACTGCTGTGGTTCCTGCGCGGCGAGGGCAACACGGCCTTCCTGAAGGAGCACGACGTCAGCATCTGGGACGAATGGGCAGACGCGAACGGAGACCTCGGCCCCGTGTACGGTGTGCAGTGGCGCTCCTGGCCGACGCCGAGCGGCGAGCACATCGATCAGATCGCGAACGTCATCGATCAGCTGCGCGCGAACCCCGACTCGCGGCGCATCATCGTCTCGGCATGGAATGTCGCCGACCTGGGCGACATGGCGCTGGCGCCCTGCCATGCGTTCTTCCAGTTCTACGTCGCGGATGGCAAGCTCTCGTGCCAGCTCTACCAGCGCTCGGCTGACATGTTCCTCGGGGTGCCGTTCAACATCGCCTCGTACGCGCTGCTCACACTCATGGTGGCGCAGCAGACCGGTCTCGAACCGGGCGAGTTCGTCTGGACGGGCGGGGATTGCCACATCTACGACAATCACGTCGAGCAGGTCGAGCGCCAGCTCGCGCGCGATCCGTTCCCGTACCCGAGCATCGAGATCCGCAAGGCCGACTCGATCTTCGCGTACACGCTCGACGATTTCGAGGTCGTCGGCTACGAGCATCACCCGGGCATCAAAGCACCGGTCGCGGTCTGACATGATTCTCGGCATGATCTGGGCGGAGGCCCGTGGAGGGGCGATCGGCCGCGACGGCGAGATGCCCTGGCGCCTGCCGGAGGACGCGGCGTTCTTCAAGGAGCAGACCCTCGGCGCTCCCGTCATCATGGGGCGCGGCACCTGGGAGTCCCTTCCCGCTCGCTTCAGGCCGCTCCCCGGCCGTGAGAACTTCGTGGTGACCAGCACGGCATCGTACGACGCGCCCGGAGCGACGGTGGTGCCGTCGCTCGAGAGCGTGCTCGACGAGCTCGCCCGCGACAGCGGGCCGCACGATCGCGTGTGGATCATGGGCGGAGGCCAGCTCTACCGGGCGGGCATGCCGTTCGCCGACGAACTCGTCGTGACGAGGATCGGACTCGATGTGCCGGACGCCGATACCTTCGCTCCCGAGATCGGTCCTGAATGGACGCTGGTCGACCCGGGGACGCCGGAAACGTCGCGGACCGGGCTCGAGTATCGGTTCGAGCGGTGGCGCATGGGGGCTTCGCAGGGAGAACGTCCGGTAGCCTAGTCTCGTGGCACACCCAGAGAATCCTTTCGGTCAGGTCCTCGTCGCACTCATCACGCCGTTCCACGCTGATGGTGAAGTCGATTGGGCTGCGACCGAGAAGCACATCGACGACTGCATCTCGAGCGGCGCGGATGGCATCGTCGTCACCGGTACGACCGGCGAGACGAGCACGCTGACCGACCCTGAGAAGCTGAAGCTCGTCGAGGTCGCGAAGTCGGTTTCCGGTGGCCGCGCCAAGATCATCACCGGCGGCGGATCGAACGAGACCGCGCACGCGATCGAGCTCTACCGCGCCAGTGAGAAGGCCGGAGCCGACGGTGTGATGATCGTCACCCCGTACTACAACAAGCCGACGCAGGCCGGCCTCCTCACCCACTTCCGCATGGTCGCCGATGCGACGGATCTCCCCGTCATCCTGTACGACATCCCGGGCCGGACCGGGGTGCCGATCAAGTACGAGACGCTGCTGCGGCTCGCCAAGCACCCGAACATCCTCGCCGTGAAAGACGCCAAGGGCGATTTCAGTGAGGTCAGCCGGGTGCTGAACCAGACCGACCTGATGTACTTCTCGGGAGACGACGCGAATGCGCTGCCGCACCTCTCGATCGGCGCCACCGGCCTGATCGGCGTCACAGCGAACATCGCCGCCGCGCCGTACCGCGCCATCGTCGACGCCGTCAACGCGGGCGACCTGCATACGGCGCGCGCGGTCCATCAGCAGCTCGAGCCGCTCGTTCGCGCGGTCATGACCCACGTTCCCGGCACCGTCGCCGCGAAGTACATTCTGCACGGCCTCGGCCGTATCAGCAGCCCGCGCGTGCGATTGCCGCTCGTCGGTCCCGAAGAGTGGGAGGCCGCCCTCATCGAGGACGAGCTCGCTCTCATCACCGATGCCCCAGGCATCGACCTTTCGAACTTCAGGCCGGACCGCAATGCGGCTGCCGGCGGTGCCCTGCCCCAGATCGCAGGCACCACCCGCTAATAACAGGAGGCTCAGTGCCCAACCCCGTAATCACACCGCCCGCTCTCGAAGCGGGCACCCTTCGCATCACGCCGCTCGGCGGCCTGGGCGAGGTGGGCCGCAACATGACGGTCTACGAAATCAACGGCAAGCTGCTCGTCGTCGACTGCGGCGTGCTCTTCCCAGAGGAGCACCAGCCGGGCGTGGACCTGATCCTGCCCGACATCTCGAAGATCGAGCACCGCCTCGGCGACATCGTCGCAGTGGTGCTCACGCACGGCCACGAAGACCACATCGGCGCGGTTCCGTATCTGCTGAAGCGGCGGGAGAACATCCCCCTCATCGGCTCGAAACTGACCCTGGCCTTCGTCGAGGCCAAGCTCAAGGAGCACCGCATCCGCCCGGAGACGCGCGTCGTCGCCGAGGGCGATCGGATCACGACGGGTCCGTTCGACCTCGAGTTCATCGCGGTCAACCACTCGATCCCCGACGCGCTCGCAGTCGCGATCCGCACCGATGCCGGGCTCGTCATCGGCACGGGCGATTTCAAGATGGATCAGCTGCCCCTCGACGGCCGCATCACGGACCTGCGCGCGTTCGCCCGTCTCGGGGAAGAGGGCGTCGACCTCTTCATGACCGACTCGACCAACGCCGAGGTGCCGGGCTTCACCGCGCTCGAGAAGGACATCGGTCCGGTGCTCGAACGCGTCATCGAGAAGGCGCCGGGCAAGGTCGTGGTCGCCAGCTTCTCGAGCCACGTCCACCGTGTGCAGCAGGTGCTCGACGCCGCTCAGAAGAACGGCCGCCGCGTGGTGCTCCTCGGCCGGTCGATGGTGCGCAACATGAAGATCGCCTCCGATCTCGGATACCTCACGGTTCCGGAGGGCGTGCTCGTCGACCTCAAGAAGAGCGGCGATATTCCCGACGAGCGCATCGTGTACATGTCGACCGGATCCCAGGGTGAGCCGATGGCGGTGCTCGCGCGCATGGTGAATCAGGAGCACCAGGTGGAGATCGGTGCGAACGACACGGTGATCCTCGCCTCGAGCCTGATCCCCGGCAACGAGAACTCCGTCTACCGCATCATCAACGGGCTCATGAAGCTCGGTGCGAACGTCGTGCACAAGGGCAACGCCAAGGTGCACGTCTCGGGTCACGCCTCCGCGGGCGAGCTCATGTACTGCTACAACATCGTCCGCCCGAAGAACGTGATGCCGATTCACGGGGAGTACCGCCACCTCATCGCGAACGCGGGCGTCGCGATCCAGACGGGCGTGCCGCAGAATCGCACCATCATCGGCGAGAACGGCACGGTCGTCGACCTGGTCGACGGCGTCGCCCGCAAGGTGGGCCAGCTCGAGATCGACTTCATCTACGTCGACGGCAAGAGCGTCGGCCGTGTCACCGACGAAGACCTCCGAGACCGCCGCACGCTCGCGGAGGAGGGGTTCATCTCCGTCATCACCGTCGTGGAGACGAGTCTCGGCCAGATCGTCTCGGGGCCGGAGGTCCACGCCAAGGGCGTGGCCGAGGACGACAGCGTGTTCGACAAGATCAAGCCGCAGATCGCCGACGCGCTCGAGCAGGCGATGAAGGACGGCGTGACCGACCCGCATGCGCTGCAGCAGATCACGCGTCGCACCGTCGGCAGGTGGGTGGGCACCAAGCTCCGTCGCAAGTCGATGATCGTTCCTGTCGTGGTCGTGGTGTAGCTCATGGCGACCGCTTCGGCTTCGGCCGTCGCCCGGTTCGCCACGGACGCGGAGCGCTCCGAGTGGGATGCGCGCATCGCCGCGAACCCCGGGGGCGGCGAGGTATGGGCCGGCGAGGAGTACCTGCAGGTCAAGCGCACTCAGAACGGCTACCGCGATCTTCGGGTGATCGTCGAGCGCGCCGGGCGGGCGACGATCGCCGTCGGCGTGCTCGCGAAGCGGGTGCCACTCCTCGGTTCGTGGTGGCATCTCCCCGCAGGTCCCGCGGGCGAGAGCGCCGCTGACGTGCTCGAGGTGGCGGCTGCCGTCTCGAGACTCGCCCGGTCATCGGGAGCGTTTCTCCTCAAGATCGAGCCGCGTCTCGGTCGAGACGCGATTCCCGAGATCCGCGCCGCGGGGTATCGGGATGCCGTTCGCATCATCCCGAATCCGTCGACGATTCTCGTGGACGTCTCCGGAACGGAAGAGGAGGTGTTCGCGCGTCTCGGCAAGAAGGCGCGCAACGCCGTCAATCGTGCGGGGCGAGACGGGATCGTCGTGACGCGCGTCGATCCGACGGCGGAGCACAGCGCTGCGCTGTACCGGCTGCTCCAGGAGACCGCAGAGGGGCGGTTCGTGCTGCGATCCGAGCAGTACTACCGCGAGTTCTGGCAGAGCTTCGCGCGTGCCGGAGCGGGGCAGATGTTCCTCGCCCACCGCGACGGCGCGCTCGTCGCCGGAGCGTACGCGATGGCGCTCGGTGAGAAGACCACCTACAAGGACGGCGCCTCCGTGCGCGCGAAGACCGCGTACGGGGCGTCTCACGCGCTGCAGTGGGAGGTGATCCGCTGGGCCAACGAGCGCGGCGCGACCGTCCACGACCTCTGCGGTGCGCCCCCCTCCGACCGGGTGGACGATCGGGAGCACCCGTTGTTCGGCGTCGGACAGTTCAAGCGATCGTTCTCGCCCCAGATCATCGACTACGCGGGAGCCTTCGATCTCCCGCTGCGGCCGCTCGCGTATCGCGTCTGGGGCGTGCTCGGCGACCGGCTCGCGCGGCGCGCCTCGCTCGCCATTCGGAAGGATCCCTACTACTGATGGCTGCCGGACTCATACGCGCGAGCGCGGTCATGGCCTCGGGCACGATCGTCTCGCGCGTGCTCGGCCTGGTCAAGGCCATGCTCCTCGCATACGCGATCGGCTCGGTCGGGGCCCGTTCCGCCGACGCGTTCGCCAACGGCAACCTGCTGCCGAACACGGTCTACATGATCCTGATCGGCGGCGTCCTGAACGCGGTGCTGGTGCCGCAGATCGTCAGGGCGGCGCAGAACAGCGACGGCGGCGCCGGGTACATCAACAAGATCTTGACGCTCGTCACGACCGCGCTCGTCATCATCACGGGTCTCGCGATGGCGGCCGCTCCGTGGATCGTGCGGATCACGGTCGAAGGCTGGGGCGAGGACCAGCTGGCTCTCGCAACCGCCTTCGCGTACTGGTGCATGCCGCAGGTCGTCTTCTACGGCATCTACACCGTGATGGGCGAGGTGCTGAACGCGCGAAGCCGGTTCGGCCCGTTCACCTGGGCGCCCGTGCTCAACAACCTCATCGCGATCACGGGCATCCTCGTCTTCATCGCCATGTTCGGAGCGGATCCGGAGGGCCGTCTCGCGGTCACCGGTTGGAGCGCCGATATGATCGCGGTGCTCGGCGGCAGCGCGACCCTCGGCATCGTCGCGCAGGCATTGATCCTGTTCGTCTCATGGCGCAATGCCGGTATCCGATTCCGTCCCGACTTCGCCTGGCGGGGCGTCGGACTCGGCCGCACCGCGAGACTCGCGACGTGGACGCTCGCCATGGTCGTCGTGATGCAGGTCGGCGGCATCGTGACGAACCGCATCGTGGCGATCGGGTCGGGGGAGGGGCCGTCGACGAGCGCGATGCAGAACGTGTGGCTCATCTTCATGATGCCGCACTCGGTGATCGCCGTATCCCTCGCGACCGCCTATTTCACGCGGTTGGCCGAATGGGGGCAGTCGGGCCGGATGGCGGAGTTCAAGAGCGACTTCTCGGCCTCGGTGCGCCAGATCGCGCTCGTCATGGTCTACGCGGCCGTCATTCTCGTAACGGCCGCTCCGTTCATCGGCCGCGTCATCAATTTCGGGGCGCTGCCAGAGCAGGTGGAGATGTTCGGCGAGGCTCTGATGGCCTACTCCGTCAGCCTCGCTGCGTACAGCTTCCTCTTCGTGGTGCAGCGGGCGTTCTACGCCCTCTCCGACACGCGCACGCCCTTCGTGTTCACGACGATCCAGATGGTGATCGTGATCGCGCTCTCCCTGCTGCTCCCCGTGCTCGTCGCGCCCCGCCACATCGGATTCTCGTTCGCATTGATCTGGTCGTTCGCCACCATCGTCGAAACCGTGATCGCGACCTGGTTGCTCCGGCGGAAGATCGGCTCGATCGACGGGCGCAGGATCGCGCAGAGCTTGACCAAGTACGCCATCGCGGCGGTGCCGGCGATTGCCGTCGGGCTCGTCGCGACGCACGTCGGGCGCATCATCGCCCCGGAGTTCAGCGTCTGGCAGGCCCTGCCGTTCGCGGCCGTCGAAGCAGTGATCGTCGGCATCGTGTATTTCCTGGTGCTCCGACTCCTCAGATCGTCCGAAGTTTCGGATATCGTCGGCACCGTTTCTCGTATTCTCGGAAGGAATCGTTCGTGACCTCCCTCTTCGTGACCCCGTGCACCGATCGTGCCGAGTGGGACGCCACCGTCAGAGAACTCGGCGGCCACCCGCTGCAGCTCTGGGGCTGGGGCGACGTGAAATCCGCCCACCGCTGGAAGGCGGAGCGCGTGCTGGTGCGCTCCGGGCGTCAGGAGGGGGCCGTGGTCGTCGGCGCCTGCCAGCTCCTGACGCGAACCCTGCCAGGTCCTCTCGGAGATTTCGTCTACGCGCCCCGCGGGCCCGTGCTGGCGCGAGACCCCGCGGACGGCGAGCGCCCCGCCGAGGAGCCGGCGCCATCGGCCGTGGCAGACGCGATCGCCGACTACGTGCACGGATCACGGCGGGCGGTGGCGCTCTCCATCGAGCCGGACGAGAACGCGGGGGAATTCCCGCTCTCGAAATCGTGGCGTGCAGCCGAGACGCCCGTGCTCCCGGCCCGTACGTTGATTCTCGATCTCCGGCGGTCGGAAGACGAGCTTCTGGCCGACATGTCGAAGAAGCATCGTCAGTACATTCGGAAATCGGGCAGGGAAGACGCGATCCACATCCGTCCCGTCGAATCGCTCGAGCAGCTCGACGTCTGCCTGGAGGTCTACCGGGAGACGAGCGAGCGCGCGGACTTCGGCCTGCATGAAGATTCTTACTACCATGACGTGTTCACGATGCTGGGCGACGACGCACCCGTCTGGGCTGCTTACGTCGAGGATCGGCCGGTCGCATTCCTGTTCATGGCGAAATCGGGCCGCACCGCCTTCGAGCTCTACGGCGGGATGGACGAGACGGGTCAGCGCCTGCGGGCGAACTACGCGCTCAAATGGCACGTCATCAGGCACATGAAGTCGCTCGGCATCGAGCGCTACGACTTCGGCGGGCTCATCAACGACGGAGTGACGACGTTCAAGACCGGGTTCGCGTCGCACGAGAACCTGCTCGCGGGCAGCTGGGATCGCCCGGGCGCTGGCTATGCGCTGTGGACCAAGGGGCTGCCGCTCGCGAAGCGAGCGGTGCGGGCGCTCAAGCGCCGCTGAGGTCCGGCGCAGCCGGGGAGCGCGGGCTTCGCTCTCCGGGTGATTCGGGTGGGCCCGGAGCGTCAACTCGCCAATGTCGGCGGTCGAACGTACCCTCGTACCATGGCCAGTAAAGCTTCGTCGCGCCAGAACGCGGGCAAGACCGCGACACGGGGTGCCCGTACCGCGGAGACCCGGGCGACCGCGAAAACGAAGGTGCTCGCCGAGCCTGAGCCGACCGACGGCGTGATCGTCCGCGCCTGGAACGGCTTGGCGCACGCCTTCGGGGCCGCTGCGCGCGCCTTCCGGGTCGAACCGCTCGCTCCTGAGGACCGCCGAGACGGGGTCCCCTTCCTGCTCGTGCTGCTCGCGATCGTCGGGGCGGTGATCGAGTGGTTCTTCATCGGTCAGACCTTCGCGGTCGCACTCGACGCGTGGTCGTTCGGAGGCCTGTTCGGTCGTGTCGCCTTCGGCCTGCCGATCATCATGGCGGGGTTCGCGCTCTGGCTCTTCAACCATCCCTCGAGCGTGCACGACAACCGCCGCATCGCCACCGGGCTCACGCTCGCGGTGCTCTCCATCGCCGGCATCTGCCACCTGTACGGCGGCATGCCCAACCCGTGGGAGAACCCGGAGCGCCTCAGCGCCGCAGGCGGTGTCTTCGGCTGGCTCGTCGGGGGAACACTCGGCTATCTGACGATGTGGGTCGCCGTCCCGGTGCTGTCGATCCTGATTCTGATGTCTCTGCTCATCGTTCTCAAGACGCCGCCATCCCGCATCGCGCAGCGCATGCGGGAGGCCTACGTGTTCCTGTTCGGCGTCAGCGGCGACCCCGAAGCGCCCGCGGAGCCGCCGGCCCCCAAGCGCAGTCGCAAGCAGGCGCGCGCCGATGAGCAGGCGCTGTTCGATCTCGAGGCGCAGGAAGGCGACGGAGACGCGATGCCCTGGTGGCGTCGCAACGCGTCGGGCCGTGAGGAGGACCCGGAGTACGCAGCCGATCGTTCGGCGCTCGACTCCGCCCTCGGCGGGCCCGCTCCCGAGCCCGAACGGAGCGGCGCCTTCGAGTCCGCGCTGGCACCCGAACCGGAGACCGGCGTCTTCCCCTCCGATCTCTTCGACGACCTCGAGCAGGCAGAAGCAGCGGTGCAGGCTGCCGCGCCGACTCCGGCCTCGGGTCTCGGAGATGATTCCTGGGACGACTTCGCGCCGTCAGCGCCGGAGACGGCCGCTGACCAGCCCGCAGCCGCGCCCGCATCCGAGCCGTTCGTCGTCGCGCCCCCGCACAGTCCCGCCGATCAGGCGGCCTACCAGCTTCCGGATCAGCATGCGCTCGCGACTGGCGACGCGCCCAAGACCCACACGGAAGCCAACGACTTGATCACCGCGGCCATCGCGCGGGTCTTCGAGGAGTTCAAGGTCGATGCGCGGGTCTCCGGCTTCTCGCGCGGGCCGACGGTCACGCAGTACGAGGTCGAGCTCGGCCCCGGTGTGAAAGTGGAGAAGGTCACAGCGCTCTCGAAGAATCTGTCGTACGCGGTCGCGTCGAACGAGGTGCGCATTCTGTCTCCGATCCCCGGCCGCAGCGCGATCGGCATCGAGATCCCGAATCAGGACCGCGAGAACGTCGCACTCGGCGACGTGCTGCGATCGAGCAAGGCGCAGCGCAGCGTGCACCCGATGACGATCGGCGTCGGCAAGGACGTCAAGGGAGGCTTCGTCGTCGCCAACCTCGCGAAGATGCCCCACCTGCTCGTCGCCGGAGCCACCGGCTCCGGCAAGTCGAGCTTCATCAACTCGATGATCACCAGCATTCTGATGCGCGCTACGCCGTCCGACGTCCGCATGGTGCTCGTGGACCCGAAGCGCGTCGAGCTCACCGTGTACCAGGGCGTGCCGCACCTCATCACGCCCATCATCACGAACCCCAAGAAAGCGGCGGAAGCGCTGCAGTGGGTCGTGAAGGAGATGGACATGCGGTACGACGATCTGGCGAGCTTCGGCTTCCGCCACATCGACGACTTCAACGAAGCCGTGCGCTCGGGCGGCATCGTGCTTCCCGAGGGAAGCCAGCGCGTACTCAAGCCGTACCCGTACCTGCTCGTCGTCGTCGACGAGCTCGCCGACCTCATGCTCGTCGCCCCGCGCGACGTCGAGGACTCGATCCAGCGCATCACGCAGCTGGCGCGCGCCGCCGGGATCCACCTGGTGCTGGCGACGCAGCGTCCCTCCGTGAACGTCGTCACCGGCGTCATCAAGTCGAACGTGCCGAGCCGGTACGCCTTCGCCGTCGCCTCCGGCACCGATTCGCGCGTCATCCTCGACGAGGTCGGCGCTGAGCGACTCATCGGTCAGGGAGACGGCCTCCTCCTGCTCAACGGCGAATCGTCGCCGGTCCGCGTGCAGGGCGCGTGGGTCGGCGAGGCAGAGATCGCGCAGGTCGTCGCGCACGTGAAGGCGCAGGCGCAGCCCGAATACCGCGCTGACGTCGCTCAGGTGGTCGAGAAGAAGGAGATCGACGAGGACATCGGCGACGACCTCGAAGTGCTCGTCGCCGCGATCGAGCTGGTCGTCTCCTCGCAGTTCGGTTCGACGTCGATGCTGCAGCGCAAGCTTCGCGTCGGGTTCGCGAAAGCCGGGCGACTGATGGACCTCATGGAGTCGCGCGACATCGTCGGCCCCTCTGAGGGGTCGAAAGCGCGTGACGTGCTGGTCAGCCCGGAGCAGCTCGCGGAGGTGCTGGCGCGTGTGACCGGTGGCCCGTCGGCCCCGGCTCCAGCGTTCGAACCGCCGCGGCCCCCGGCTGCTGCGACACCGGGCGTCGCCGCTGCTGCGGTCGGCGCCTCCGCAGTGAGCGCCGCCCCGTCCGCCTCCGCTCGCGAGGATGCCGTGACGGATGTCATCGACCCGCTCGACCCGGCACTGGGGTTCGGCGACTCGCGATACGACGATCCGATCGCGCAGCATCAGTCGACGCTCGAAGAAGTCGAAGACGACGGCGACGAAGACGCGTGGCGGCTCACGGGGCGCGACTGAGCCGCGAAAGCCCTCCAGGTGCCGCGCGTGCGCACCACACGATGTGAACCCTGAGACGTACGACAGAGGAGACGAGCATGACGCACCCGGACGGAACCTCTCCGTATGACGCGAACGGGCAGACGGCAGGCCGTCGTCCGCAGCGCCAGACCTGGATCTGGGGAATGACCGGTGCTCTCGCGGTGGTCGTGCTCGGGGCCGCTGGAGCAGTGGTCGCCGTCGACGCCCAATCGAACAACAGCGCAGCAGTGCGCGCCGTCGCAGCGGAGTACGTGGAGGCCGTCGCCGCTGGCGACGCGAACGGCGCGGAGCGGCTTTCCAGCGACACCGAATCGCCGCGTCCGAACGCAGCCCTGGATCCGGCTGCGTTCGCGTCAGCTGAGCACATCAGCGACAGTGAGCTCGGGCGCATCCGCGTCGACTTCGAGGCCGGCCGCGCCTCCGGGCAAGTCTCATACGAACTCGGCGGCTCCTCGTACTCCGATCAGCTCGAGCTGCGCCGCACCGCTGACGACGAGTGGCGCGTCACATCCGGCCTGAAGTACGAAGTCGCGATCGACGCGTCGGGCGGAGGTGCGCTCGGACTCCGGGGCGCGGACGATCCGCTCCCGTCCGACGCCCCGTCGATCACTGTGTACGCGGGCGAGTACGCGCTCATCTCGCACAACCCGTTCTTCGAAACCACGGATGACGCGCGCGTCGCCGTGACATCGAACGCTGACTCGCTCTTCGCGTCCGAATGGATCGTTCCCGGTGCCGACTACGCGGCGGAGGTGCGACGGCAGGTCGGTATCGCCTACGAGGAGTGCGCCGAGCAGACGGATGTGTGGGAATTGCAGTCCTGCGGCATCGCCGCCGCGGAGCCGAGCGCCAAATTCTCTTCGAGCCCCGCGGTAGACGTATCCGTCGAGATGACGGAAGCTCCGACGGTCAGCGCCCGTGATGAGCTGTCCACGTGGATGGAGATCGAAGATCGAGGCTCGTTCCGGGCCACCTACACCGGACGAGACGCCAGTGGTGATGAGATCACCGAGAAGATCGATCTCCAGGCATCCTCGGCCGACGTCGAGGTGACCCCCACAGCAGATGGGCTCGACGTGGCGATCTACCCGTACTAGAACCCCGCTACGGCCACTCAAGTAGGCTGCTGGCATGACCGGCAACGCACCCGCCTCCGCGGCGCCCAGCAACTGGAACGCTCCGAACATCATCACGGGCGCGCGCATCATTGCCACCCCCTTCTTCCTCTGGATGCTGCTGGCCGACGGCGGCGCAGACGGGCCATGGCGCTGGGCGTCGGCGGTGTTCTTCGTGCTCGCGATCGCGACCGATGCCTGGGATGGCCACATCGCACGATCGCGAGGCCTCATCACGGACCTCGGAAAACTGCTCGACCCGATCGCGGACAAGTTCCTCACCGGTGCCGCACTGGTCGGTCTCTCGATCCTCGCGGAGCTGCCGTGGTGGGTCACGATCCTGATTCTGGTCAGGGAGATCGGGATCACCGTGCACCGTCTGCTCGTGGCGCACGATGTGGTGCTCGCGGCCGCATGGGCCGGCAAACTGAAGACCGTCGCGCAGTCCGTCGCCATCACGCTCGCCCTGCTCCCGCTCGCCGCCGTCGTCGGACCGGCAGCGCCCGTCGTCGTCTGGGTGAACATCATCACGATGGCGGTCGCCTTCGTGCTCACGATGTACAGCGGCATCGATTACGTGGTCGGGTACCTCCGCGCGCGGAGGTCGGCGCGGTGAAGTCCGGTGCTGACCGCGACCTCGTCGCCCGCATCATCGAGCGCGCAGCGTCGCGCGGACTCCGGCTCGCCGTGGCGGAGTCCTTGACCGGCGGGCTCCTCGCAGATGCCGTGGTCTCGGTGCCAGGAGCCTCCCGCGTGTTCAGCGGCGGCGTGGTGGCCTATGACACCGCGCTCAAGCATGCACTGCTCGGCGTGGACGCCGAGCTGCTGCGCGAACGGGGCCCGGTCGATGACGAGGTGGTGCGCCAGATGGCGGAGGGCGTGCGGCGGGCCTGTGCGACGCCGAGGGGGAGTGGACCCGTTGTCCCGGCTGATGTCGGCGTCGCGACCACGGGGGTCGCTGGGCCGGACCCCGACGCGCAGACCGGTCAGCCGGCCGGAACGGTCTGGATCGCCGTGAGCTCTGGCGAACGCACGCAGTCGCGGCTGCTCTCCCTCGACGGCGACCGCTCGAGCATTCGTGCGGATGCCGTCGCCGCGGCGATCCAGCTGCTGTGGGAGTGCCTCGAAAGCGAGCGTGCGTCGGAGCCTCGCTGACCTCGGTACGCTGGAGGCCGATCGATCATCGCAGATCGCGGCGATCTTGCTCCGCAAAGGGGAATAGAGAGTGCAGAAGAACAGACGTTGGACCCGCGTGCGCGCGGGTCTCGCGGCAGGGTTCGCAGCGACGTTGCTGCTGGGAACTGCTGCGGCGGCGGCCGTGGTGCCCGCCCAGGCCGAGGGAGAGTCATTCGTCATCGCGACGGACACGACGTTCGCCCCGTTCGAGTTCCGTGATCCTTCCACGGGCGACCTCGTCGGCATCGACATGGACCTGATGAATACCATCGCGGAGGAGGAGGGCTTCAGCGTCGACATTCGGTCGCTCGGCTTCCAGGCCGCGCTCTCCGCGGTGCAGTCGGGTCAGGCCGACGGGGTCATCGCCGGCATGTCGATCACCGACGAGCGCAAGGAGATCTTCGACTTCTCAGAACCGTACTTCGAGTCCGGCGTGCAGATGGCGGTCGCCGCGAACGACGATTCGATCACCGGATACGAGGACCTCGCGGGCGAGACGGTCGTCGCGAAGTCGGGTTCGGAGGGACTCGCGGAGGCCGAGAAGCTCGCAGAGGAGTACGGGTTCACGGTCAAGGCGCTCGACCAGTCCGCGACCATGTACGAGTCGGTGAAGAACCAATCCGCGGTGGCGGTCTTCGACGACTACCCCGTGCTCGCCTACGGCATCGATCAGGGCAACGGATTGAAGGTCGTCACGGAGAAGATTCCGGGCGGCGAATACGGCTTCGCGGTGGCGAAGGGGCAGAACTCCGAGCTCCTCGCCGCCTTCAACGATGGGCTGGCAAAGCTCAAGGCCGACGGCACCTACGACGAGATTCTCAACACCTATCTCGGAGACTCGGAAGCGAAGAGCGCCAACGGCAACATCTTCGAGCTGGTCGGCCAGAGCTGGCCTGCTCTCTCGAAGGGGTTGTGGAACACCGTATCGATCACCGTGGTCTCGTTCGTGATCGCCCTGGTGCTCGGGTTCGTATTCGGGTTCATGAAGATCTCCTCGTCCCGCATCGTGCGCGGAATCGCGACGGTGTACGTCTCCATCTTCCGGGGCACTCCGATCCTGGTGTGGGCATTCCTCTTCTACTTCGGTCTGCCGCAGCTCACCGGCGCTCCCGGCAACGTCTTCCTCGCGGGCGTCGCGACACTCGCGCTGAACGCCGGGGCGTATCTCACCGAGATCGTCCGCGGCGGTCTCCAGTCGGTCGATCCGGGGCAGATGGAAGCCGCTCGATCATTGGGTCTCGGGTGGGGCCGGTCGATGCAGCGCGTCGTGATGCCGCAGGCGGTCAAGATCTCGATGCCGTCCATCATCAACCAGCTCGTGATCACGCTGAAGGACTCCTCGTTGCTGCTGACCATTGGCTTCGCCGAGCTCCTCTACCAGGCGCAGCAGATCTACGCGGCCAACTTCCGTACGACCGAGATGCTCATCATCGTCGGTGTGATGTACTTCATCGTCATCACGCTGCTGACCTGGCTCGCGAACATCGTTGATAAGAAGGTGAACAAGTGACCGAGAACACGGCATCGCAGACGGCCACTCCCGCGATCGAGGTCGCGGGCCTGCGCAAGTCTTTCGGCAGCAACGAGGTGCTCAACGGCATCGACCTGGTGGTCGCGGAGGGCGAGGTCGTCTCCGTGATCGGCCCGTCGGGATCGGGCAAGTCGACGCTCCTGCGCTGCCTCAACCGCCTGGAAGAGCCGAGCGGGGGATCCGTCATCGTCAGCGGCATGGAGCTGACGTCTGCGCAGGCCGATATCAATGTCGTCCGGCAGAACATCGGCATGGTGTTCCAGCACTTCAATCTGTTCCCCAACATGACGGTGCTCGAGAACATCATGCTCGCGCCGGTGGACCTCAAGAAGAAGTCGAAGAGCGAGGCTCGGGCGGCCGCCCTCGCGCTGCTGGAGCGCGTGGGTCTGTCCGAGAAAGCGGACGCGCGGCCCGCGTCGCTGTCGGGCGGGCAGAAGCAGCGCGTTGCGATCGCTCGTGCGCTCGCCATGGAGCCCAAGATCATGCTGTTCGACGAGGCGACGTCGGCGCTTGACCCTGAGATGGTGGGGGAGGTGCTCCAGGTGATCCGCGATCTGGCCGCGTCGGGGATGACCATGGTGCTCGTCACCCACGAAATGGGTTTCGCTCGCGAGGTGTGCGATCGCGTGGTCTTCATGGACGAGGGCACCGTCATCGAAGAGGGTGCTCCGCATCAGGTCTTCGGAAGCCCCAGTCATGCCCGTACGCAGGAGTTCCTGTCGAAGGTCTTGTGACGGCGTTCCGGCGCACATCCTGAAACTTCGCTGAACTTGAGTCAGCCCGGCTCAAGTTCAGTGAGATTTCAGGAATACAGCGGCTATGCTCTCAGTTGTTCCCAGTACGACGATCGGAAAACGGTCGGCGTTCCCGCAGCGACACCCTGTCGACGAGCGGGTATGGTGGAAAGCACGACTCGGGTTGTGCACGTGGAGGAGGGTTCACATGGTGCTCATGCGTCAAGAGATCGGCGATGTACTGCGTGACTTCCGGTTGCAGAAGGGTCGCACGCTGCGGCAGGTCGCCGGGGAGGCGAGCGTTGCGCTCGGGTACCTGAGCGAGGTCGAGCGCGGCCAGAAGGAAGCATCGAGTGAGATCCTCGCAGCAGTCGCTGACGCACTGGACACTCCGCTCTCGGTCATCATGGGCGAGGTGAGCGAGCGTCTGTCGGTCGTCGAAGGCCTGTCGCTTCCGATGGCTCATCGGGTTCCGGACACGGTCCCGGCGGAACTGGTGTCGGGGTTCACGCCCGAGCTGGTCTCGTAAGCGTCTCCCGACTTGCGCCGTTTGATCGGCATGACAGCGCCCGACCGGTTCCGGTTCGGGCGCTTCGCCGTTCTGTCGGCGATGATACGAAATGAGTATGAGCGATGCGGTTGAGTGAGTTTCGGCGCGCATGCGTCTCGGAGTTCGGTGAGGATTACGCGCCCGTGCTCCTGCGCGATCACTGGCTCGCGCCTCTGGCCGGTACGGCGAATGACGCCATCGAGCGCGGTGTGGCGCCGCGCCAGGTCTGGGAGGCGCTCTGCGTCGATCTCGGGGTGCCGGTCGCTCGGCGTCACGGCCGCGGTCTTCCCGACCCGCGCGACTGACGGGAGCAGATCCTCTCGGCCGCGCCGCGCCCGAGGGGATCTGCGCGAACACGCCGCAGCGATATTCGAAACTGTGTTCGAATGGTGTTATCTTCGTCTACAGGTGGTGCAGCGCTCGATCCATCCACAGTTCAGTACCTCCGGCCATGAATGTCGGAGGCTGATTCTAGGGTGAACAGTGCACGACCACCGATGCCTTGTCTGCCCCGACCGGGGTCGAGACAGTATGCAGGCAGCACACCCAGCGGCACGCCGCGCACGTGATGAGGAGCAAGACCATGGCAGCACCGAAAGACCGCGAAAAGGCACTCGAAGCCGCACTCGCGCAGATCGACCGGAACTTCGGCAAGGGCGCGATCATGCGCATGGGCAGCCAGGAGCGCGCTCCCGTCGAAGTGATTCCGACCGGCTCCGTCGCGTTGGACGTCGCGCTGGGCATCGGTGGCCTTCCCCGTGGTCGCATCATCGAGATCTACGGCCCGGAATCCTCGGGGAAGACGACGCTCACGCTGCACGCGATCGCGAATGCGCAGCGCGCCGGCGGTATCGCCGCCTTCGTCGACGCCGAGCACGCGCTCGATCCCGATTATGCGCAGAAGCTGGGTGTCGACATCGACGCGTTGCTCGTCGCCCAGCCCGACACGGGTGAGCAGGCTCTGGAGATCGCCGACATGCTGATTCGTTCCGGCTCCGTCGATCTCGTCGTCATCGATTCCGTTGCGGCGCTGGTGCCGAAGGCGGAGATCGAAGGAGAGATGGGCGACAGCCACGTCGGACTCCAGGCGCGCCTCATGTCTCAGGCGTTGCGCAAGATCACGGGGAGCCTGAACTCCACCAAGACGACCGCCATCTTCATCAACCAGCTGCGTGAGAAGATCGGGGTCTTCTTCGGGAGCCCGGAGACGACCTCCGGTGGAAAGGCGTTGAAGTTCTACGCGTCAGTGCGACTCGACATCCGTCGCATTCAGACGTTGAAGGACGGCACCGACGCGGTCGGAAACCGGACCCGTGTGAAGGTCGTCAAGAACAAGATGGCGCCGCCCTTCAAGCAGGCGGAGTTCGACATCCTCTACGGCATCGGCATCTCGCGCGAGGGGTCGCTCATCGATTACGGCGTGGAGCAGGGACTGATCAAGAAGAGCGGCGCCTGGTTCACCTACGACGGCGACCAGCTCGGCCAGGGCATGGAGAATGCCCGCCGATTCCTGATCAATCATCCGGATGTGGCGCTCGAGATCGAAGAGAAGATTCTGACGAAGCTCGGCGTCAACGGTCGGAAGGAAGCGGAGCCCGAAGGGGCCGCCGAGACTGCACCGGCGAAATCTGGTGCGGCAGCGAAGGCTGCGGCGCCTGTGACCAAGACAGCGACTGCGGTCGAGCCCGAGAAGCGCGCGAGCGCCTGATATGGCCGTCCGGTTCCTCCCTCCGCCCGAAGAAGGTTCTGCGTCGCGGTCGGAGGACCGGGGCGACCTGGCCGAGGTCATCCAGCTCCGCTCTCAATTGGGTCGCCGCGGTCCGGGCGCCGATTCAGGGAGTGACGAACGCACTGAAGCGAACGATCGCGATGGCGTGAACCCTGTCGAAGGCGAACCGCGTGAAGCGACGCGCGAGGAGTTGGCGAGGCTCATCGACTCCGGCATCGCCTCAGTGATCGATAGCCGTGTGCGTCCGGTCGTGCATGCGAACTTCGCCGACCACGCTTCCGGCTCCCGCGCTGGGAGCGACGTCGTCGAGCAGGCCGAGACCGGAGCACCGGATGCTGCAGCGGAGGACGCTGCTGCGACCGAAGACGACGCGGCGGCGGCTGAGCGCTCGGTGCACGAAGACGGTGTGCGTCTGCTCGCGCGTCGAGCCCGCTCGAGCGGTGAACTCCGAGAGGAGCTCGCGCGGCTCGACCACGGAGCCGACGACATCGAAGGCGTCATCGAGGAGTTCACCGCCGGGCTGTACCTCGACGACCTCGGTCTCGCGCGTGCACTGACGGAGAAGCTCCGCGAGTCGAAACGGGCGAGTCGGTCGCAGATCCGAGTGAAGCTGAGGTCGCGCAAGCTCCCCGACGACGTGATCGAAGCCGCCCTCGGCGAACTCGACTCCGATGAAGAGTTCGAGCTGCTGCGGCAGACCGCACGGGAGCGCGCGGCGAAGCTCGGCGGGCTCGAACGCCATGTGGCGGAACGCCGGCTGCTCGGCTTCCTCGCCCGCCGCGGTTGGTCGGGCGAGCCCGCCACTCGTGCAGTGAAAGACGCCCTCGACGGGGCGGCCAAGGGTCCCCGAGGGCCCCGCGGCGGTTCCGGCGTGCGATTCCAGTAGTGGAAGCGTTGCAGCGCGAGGGCCGCCGCGGCGCGTGACGCGCAGACGCGGTGGCGCCGCGCACCATCGCGCGTTGCTCACGGCGCTCATCGATAGACTGAATTCATGAGTCTCACTGCTGTCGAACCCACTGAGATCGCGCTCTCACCCGCTGCGATGCGGCACGACGGGACGCCGCGCAGCTACTCCATCCGCACACTCGGATGCCAGATGAACGTGCACGATTCGGAACGGCTCTCCGGCTCATTGGAAGCCGCCGGCTACATCGCAGCGGAGGCGCCGGAGTCTGCTGACGTCATCGTCATCAACACGTGCGCCGTGCGCGAGAACGCCGCGAACAAGCTCTACGGCAACCTCGGATACCTCGCCGGTGTGAAACGAGAGCGAGACGGAATGCAGATCGCCGTCGGCGGCTGCCTCGCGCAGAAGGACCAGGGCGCCATCGTCGAGAAGGCGCCCTGGGTCGACGTCGTGTTCGGCACGCACAACATGGGGTCGCTCCCGGCCCTCCTCGAACGGGCCAGACACAACGCTGAAGCTCAGATCGAGATCCTCGAATCGCTCGAAGTCTTCCCGTCGACCCTGCCCACGAAACGCGATTCCGCTTCCAGCGGCTGGGTCTCCATTTCGGTCGGCTGCAACAACACCTGCACCTTCTGCATCGTGCCGTCCCTCCGCGGCAAGGAGAAGGACCGTCGCCCGGGCGACATCCTCGCCGAAGTGCAGGCGCTCGTCGACGACGGCGCGATCGAAGTCACGCTCCTCGGGCAGAACGTCAACACATACGGCGTCGAGTTCGGCGACCGGCAGGCGTTCGGCAAACTGCTGCGCGCCATGGGAGGAGTGGAGGGGCTCGAGCGCGTGCGCTTCACGAGCCCGCACCCGGCGGCGTTCACCGGAGACGTCATCGCTGCAATGGCAGAGACGCCGAACGTCATGCCCGTGCTGCACATGCCGCTGCAGTCCGGTTCCGACGCCGTGCTGAAGGCGATGCGCCGTTCGTACCGGTCGAAGAAGTTCCTCGGCATCCTCGACGCCGTGCGCGAGCGCATTCCGAACGCCGCGATCACGACCGACATCATCGTCGGGTTCCCGGGTGAGACCGACGCAGACTTCGAAGACACGCTTCGCGTCGTCGAGGAATCGAGATTCGCGAGCGCATTCACATTCCAGTACTCCATCCGGCCCGGCACGCCGGCGGCCGAGATGGATGGTCAGCTGCCGAAGGCAGTCGTGCAAGAGCGCTACGAGCGCCTCCAAGCGCTGCAGGAGCGCATCTCACTGGAAGAGAACCACGCGCAGATCGGGCGTACGGTCGAGGTGCTCGTCTCAGCGGGCGAGGGGAAGAAGGATGCCGCCACGCGGCGGTTCTCCGGACGCAGCGAGGACAATCGGCTGGTGCACTTCGCCGTGCCAGAAGGCGGTGCCGAGCCTCGGCCCGGCGACGTCGTCACGGTCGCCGTCACCGCCGCCGCCCCGCACTTCCTCATCGCCGACTCGGCGCTCGCCCTCGACCGTGCGCCCCTCTTCGCAGTGCGACGCACGAGAGCCGGTGACGCATGGGACCGAAGGCAGGCTGAGAGCTGCGGCGTGCCGGCAACCCCAGCAGCAGCGGACACCGCCCCGCGCGTCGTGAGTCTCGGACTCCCGGCGATCCGGCCCCGATGACCGCTGACCGCGGAACCCCGGCCCAGCGCGAGCGCGCGACCGCCCGCGCACGCACGTCAACGCTCGAGCAGCGCCCCCCGAGGCTCTGGGCCGTCGTCGGAGCGACGGGCACCGGCAAATCAGAGCTGTCGCTCGATCTCGCGCAGCGGTTGGCCGAAAGCGGACGCGCGGCTGAGATCGTGAACGCCGACGCCATGCAGGTGTACCGGGGCATGGACATCGGCACGGCCAAAGTGCCGGAGCGCGAGCGCCGAGGAGTACCGCACCACCTCTTCGACGTGCTCGCCCCGAGGGAGGAGGCCACCGTCGCGTGGTACCAGGCCGAGGCGCGAGCCGCGATCCGGCGGATTCACGTGCGAGACGCCGACGCGATCCTGGTCGGGGGATCCGGTCTCTACGTATCGAGCGTGCTGTTCGACTTCCAATTCCCCCCGCGCGACGACGCGCTCCGCGCAGAGCTCGAAGCAGCAGCGGAACGCGACGGCGTCGACGCGCTGCTCGAACGGTTGCGCGCCCTGGACGCCCAGACCGCCGCGGCCGTCGACGCACGCAATCCCCGGCGGGTCGTGCGTGCACTCGAGGTGGCGCTTCTGGGGGGCGACGCGCAGGTGACGCTGCCGACGGAGCCCCGGCTCTGGCAGGGCGATGAGACCGGCGGAACCCGCATCCTCGGCGTGCAGGTCGACCGCACCACTCTGGTGCAGCGACTCGATCGACGTGTCGAGCAGATGTGGAGCGCCGGTCTCCTCGACGAGGTGCGCGCCCTGATACCGGAGGGGATCGGCGACGGCCCGACAGCGTCCCGCGCGATCGGCTACGCGCAGGCGCTCGGGCATCTCGACGGTCGCCTCACGCAGGTCGAGGCGATCGAGGAGACGCGGGTGCTGACCCGTCGATACGCTCGGCGACAGGTGAGCTGGTTCAAACGGTACGCCGAGGTCGAATGGCTGAATCCCGGGGAGATGCCCGCGTAAACTGGGCGTATGACGACGCTCGCGTTCTCCAAGGGCCATGGCACGGGCAACGACTTCGTGCTGTTCTCCGACCCCGACGGTGAGCGCACCCTGACTCCCGAGCAGATCCGCTTCCTCTGCGACCGCCGGTTCGGCGTCGGCGCCGACGGGGTGATCCGTGCGGTGCGTTCGCGATCCATCCCAGAGGGGGCCGCGTGCCTCGCGGAGGAGCCCGACGCCGAGTGGTTCATGGACTACTGGAACGCCGACGGAACCCCCGCCGAGATGTGCGGCAACGGCGCGCGCGTATACGCGCACTACCTGATCACCCAGGGGCTCGTCTCGCCCGAGCGGCGCGACACGCTGCCGATCGGCACGCGCGCCGGGGTGAAGGATGTGCTCGCGGGCGTCGCCGGCTACACGGTCGACCTGGGGCGCTGGCGACTCGCCGGCGAGCGCCTCGTCGCAGCGCAGGGTCTCGACGTCGCGCGCCCGGGGCTCGGGATCGACCTCGGCAATCCGCACGTCGTGGCGGCTCTGGCGGATCCGGCGGAGCTCGACGGGCTCGACCTGCATCGGGAGCCCGCCCTCGAACCGGTCGCCGAGGGCGGGGCGAACGTCGAGTTCGTCGTTCCGGAGGACCCGCTCATCAAAGACGGAGTCGCTCGCATCCGCATGCGCGTGCACGAGCGCGGTTCGGGGGAGACGCTGTCGTGCGGCACGGGCACGGCTGCTGCCGCGCTCGCCTTCCGCCACTGGGGCGGCGGGGGGATGCCGAACCACTGGAGAGTCGATGTTCCCGGCGGGCGCCTCGCGGTGCGCATGTTCCCGACGGAGGAGGGTGAGCACGTTTCGCTCAACGGACCCGCTGAGCTCGTGTACTCGGGCGAGATCGAACTCCCCGACGCCTGATCCGGCGCAGGAGCGACTACGCGCGCCGCGCGCGGATGATGTGGAACCCCTTGTCGCGCGCAGGGCGATCGACGTCGAGGTCGGTGAACTCCGACGCGATCCAGCGTTGCAGGGAGTCGGCGCCGAGGTGCTTCGCCACGACCAGGTGCGCGACGCCCCCGTCGGCCAACCGCGGGAGCCATTGGCGCAGGATCCCGTGCAGCGACTCTTTCCCGACGCGGATCGGGGGGTTCGAGCGGATCTCCCCGAAACGCACGTCCTCGGGCACCTCATCGGGGGAGGCAACCCGAAGATGGCGGAGGCCGAGGCGATCCGCATTCATGCGCGTCAGCTCGCGCGAGCGCTCGTTCACATCGATGGCCCAGACCTCGCGCTCCGGCTGGTCGAGAGCGGCGTCGAGCGCGATCGCGCCCCAGCCGCACCCCAGGTCGAGGAGCGGACCGGAAGAAACGGCGCCGAGCGCGTCGCGTTCGGGGAGCTCTCGCAGCAGGATCGCAGTGCCGCGGTCCAGCTGCTCCGGGCTGAAGACCCCTCCGGCCGTCACGACCGTGCGAGGTGCGCCCCCGAGCGCGACCTCGATCTCGCGGGGTCGCAGTTCGCCGTCGGGGGATTCGGAGAAGTAGTGCTGGGTCACGCCTCCCAGTATCCCAGGCCGACGCCGACGGCGATTCCGAGCGCGCACTGCGCCCAGGGCGAACGGCCGACGCGCCCGGGCGCACCCCACGTACACTGGAAGCCAGATGATGAAACGTAACGCAGATGATGCAGTGCTCGCAGACGAGAACGCCGTCGTGAGCGACGCCCCGGCGACCGGAGCCGCTGCGCACGCTGATCCCCTCGACCGCGTGCTCGCGCGCGCGGCCGGAGCCGGATCGGCCACCGTGATCCGCGACCTCACCAGCGGAGCGCAGGCGCTCGGCGACGCCGACCACGATCGTCTCGAGGGAGGCTTCGACGCGATCCGGATGGAGCGCGAGGACCGCGCGTCCCTCAAGCGCGTCGTCGGGCTCTCCACGGAGCTCGAGGACGTGACCGAGGTCGAATACCGTCAGCTGCGGCTCGAGAACGTCGTGCTGATCGGCGTGTACTCCCAGCGGACTGCGGAAGACGCGGAGAACTCGCTCCGCGAACTCTCGGCGCTCGCCGAGACGGCGGGCGCCCGCGTGCTCGACGGGCTGCTCCAGCGCCGCGCGCACCCCGACCCTGCGACATACCTCGGCAAGGGCAAAGCGCAAGAGCTCGCCGAGCTGGTGGCGGCCGTGGGGGCCGATACCGTGATCGCCGACACCGAACTGGCCCCGAGTCAGCGCCGCGCGCTCGAGGACGTCGTGAAGGTGAAGGTGATCGACCGCACGGCCGTCATCCTCGACATCTTCAGCCAGCACGCGAAGAGCCGCGAGGGCAAGGCCCAGGTCGAGCTCGCCCAGCTCCAGTACCTGCTGCCGCGATTGCGCGGGTGGGGCGAGTCGATGTCGCGCCAGGCGGGCGGCCAGGTGGGATCCGCAGGGGCTGGGATGGGATCGCGAGGCCCCGGCGAGACCAAGATGGAGCTCGATCGACGCAAGATCCACACCCGCATGTCGAAGCTGCGCAAGCAGATCGCCGGCTTCGCTCCGGCGCGAGAGGCGAAGCGCGCGAATCGCAAGCGCGGCGAGGTGCCGTCGGTCGCGATCGCCGGGTACACGAACGCGGGCAAATCGAGTCTGCTGAACCGGTTGACCGGCACGCAGGAACTCGTGCAGAACCAGCTGTTCGCGACGCTCGACACCGCCATCAGGCATGGCGAGACGGATGACGGCCGCCGCTTCACGTACGCCGACACGGTCGGCTTCGTGCGCAACTTGCCGCACCAGCTCGTCGAGGCGTTCCGCTCCACGTTCGAGGAGGTCGGCGAGGCCTCGGTGATCCTGCACGTCGTCGACGGTTCGCACCCCGACCCTGAGGCGCAGCTGCGCACCGTGCGAGACGTGATCTCCGAGGTCGACGCGCAAGACATCACCGAACTCGTCGCCTTCAACAAGGCCGACTTGCTCGACGAATCGCAGCGGCTCGTGCTGCACGGCCTCGTTCCCGATGCGGTATTCGTGTCTGCGCGCACCGGCGAGGGCATCGAAGAGCTCAAGCGGCGCATCGATGCTGCGCTGCCGGTGCCGGAACGCGAGATCACCGTCGTGGTTCCCTACGATCGCGGGGAGCTCGTGGCCGAATTGCACGAGCGCAATCGGGTGCTCGAGACGGAGTACGTCGAGACGGGCACGCGAGTGCGCGCGTACGTGACCGCGGAAATGGCGTCGAAGCTGGAGCAATACGTTCCATAAGCCCACCTTGGGTTCGGGTAACAGGGAGCAACATCGCTCGTCGTTCGGGCGTCAGCTGGATACCTTGGGGGAGTTCCACGGGGAGCAGCAGCAGCTGTGATCCTTGAGTTCCCACGAAAAGGACGGCTATGACCGCAACGACGCACCTGCCCACCGCGACGATCCTCGGATACCCCCGGCTCGGACGCCGCCGCGAGCTGAAGCGGGCGATCGAGTCCTTCTGGAAGGGGCACACCGACGAAGCGGCGCTCCAGGAGACGGCAGGCGAACTGCGCGCCGCGACGCGCGCACGCCTCGTCGAGCTGGGGCTCCCGGCCGAGGGCGGCGCAGTACCGGAGAGCTTCAGCTTCTACGATCAGGTGCTCGACGCGACCCTCGCCCTCGGCGCGATTCCTCAGCGATTCGCCGATATCGCGGGCAGCGACCTCATCACGTACTTCGCGCTCACGCGGGGTGACCGAGACCATCAGCCGCTCGAGATGACGAAGTGGTTCGACACGAACTACCACTACAGCGTTCCCGAGATCGATGAGTCCACCCCGCTCGCGGCGAACCCGGCGCAGCTCGTCGCGCAGCTGGCGGAGGCTGCGGAGCAGGGCATCGAGTCGCGCCCGGTGATCGTCGGCCCCGTCACCTATCTGCTGCTCGCGAAGGCTTCGGACGGCGCCGGCGAAGGCTTCCGCCCGATCGATCGTCTCGACGAGGTCGTCGGGGTCTATGCCGAACTGCTCGCGGCGCTGAACGAGGCGGGCGCCGGCTGGGTGCAGCTCGATGAACCCGCGCTCGTGTCGGATTCTCTTCCGGTGCCCCGATCCGAGACGATCGCGCTCGTGGAGCGGGCGTACTCGATCCTGGGCGGCGCCGCCGCACGACCGAGCATCCTGCTCACGGCGCCCTACGGCGACGCGGCGGACGCGCTCGCGCGACTCGGGTCGCTCCCGGTCGAGGCCGTGCACGCAGACCTCGTGCGCGGCAGCCTGCCAGAAGCCGACCTCGCATCGGGTGCGCTCACGTCCGCGTTCGCCGAGACGCAGCTCGTCGCGGGTGTCGTCGATGGGCGCAACATCTGGAAGACGGATCTACGCGCAGCATTCGGCGCACTGGAGCGACTCCAGCGAGCCGGCATCGACGTCGTCGCCGGCACGTCGAACAGCCTGCAGCACGTGCCGCACGACGTGCGCGATGAGACCCGGCTCGACGTCGAACTCGCCTCCTGGCTCGCCTTCGCAGACCAGAAGATCGAGCAGGTCGTCATTCTCGCTCGGGGGCTCGCCGACGGGGGCGCGGCGATCGAAGCGGAGCTCGCAGCGGTTGACGCGATCCTCGCTGCGCGAGCGCAGGCCTCAGGTGTACGGGTCGATGGGGTACGGGGCCGCGTCGATGCCGTCACCGTCGCGGATCGCGAGCGCGATCACGAGGGTGAGCGCCGCGCTGCGCAGCAGGGGCTCGGCATTCCCGAGCTCGCGACCACCACCATCGGGTCGTTCCCGCAGACGGTCGAGATCCGCAAGGCTCGAGCCGCGTTCGGCAGGGGGGAGATCGGCCAGGAGGAGTACGACGGCTTCCTGCGCGATGAGATCGCACGCGTGATCCGCTTGCAGGAGGAGATCGGTCTCGACGTTCTCGTGCACGGCGAGGCCGAGCGCAATGACATGGTGCAGTACTTCGCGGAGCTGCTCGACGGGTTCGCAGTCACGGAGCACGGCTGGGTGCAGTCGTACGGCACCCGCGCCACGCGCCCGTCCATCCTGTGGGGCGATGTATCCCGGCCGGCGCCGATGACGGTCTCCTGGTCGGCGTACGCGCAGTCGCTCACCGACCGACCGGTCAAGGGCATGCTCACGGGTCCCGTCACGATCCTCGCATGGTCCTTCGTGCGCGATGATCAGCCCCTCGCGGACACGGCGTCGCAGGTGGCGCTCGCGCTGCGCGACGAGATCGACGATCTGGTCGATGCCGGGATCCGCATCGTGCAGGTCGATGAGCCGGCACTGCGCGAGCTGCTGCCGCTCGATGCGGACCGTCAGGCGGCGTATCTCGACTGGTCGGTGGGAGCGTTCCGTCTCGCGACGAGTGGAGCCGCGGCCGATGTGCAGATCCACACTCACCTCTGCTATTCGGAGTTCGGGGAGATCATCGACGCGGTCGATGGGCTCGACGCCGACGTCACGAGCATCGAGGCGGCTCGCAGCCGGATGGACGTCGTGGAGCCGCTGGGGGAGCACGGGTACTCTCGCGGGATCGGGCCCGGCGTCTACGACATCCACTCGCCGCGGGTGCCGAGCGTCGCTGAGCAGCAGGAGCTGATCCGTATCGCGGCCGCGCGCATTCCCGGCGAGCAGCTCTGGGTGAACCCGGACTGCGGGCTGAAGACGCGCGGTTACGAAGAGACCGTGGCGAGCCTGACGAACCTGGTTCACGCGGCTCGCGCGGTGCGCGCGGGCGCGTGAGCGCGTCGGGCGGGATCGAGGCGGAGGCAGCGCGGCACGTCGCTCCCACCTCTGGCTGGATCGCCGACGAGCTTCCGACGGAAGCGGTGGGAAGCCTGCCGCGACCGGCGAGCCTGCAGCGGGCGGTGCTCGACGCCGAAACCGGGCTGATCGATTCCGAGGAACTGCTGCGCGAACAGGACCGCGCGGTGCGCGATACCCTCGACCGCTTCGCGGAGACCGGTTCGCCCCTCGTGGGCGACGGCGAGCAGCGCCGTCAGAGTTTCGCCAGTTACCCGCTCGGCACGTCGTTCGACGACGGCGACGTCAGGGCAGGCCCGGTGTTCGCGGTGTTCGCCGACGGGCATCATCGCGTGATCCCCAGTCTCGCGCGCGGCCCGTTCCGGTTCCGATCCTGGGCAGCGGACGACGTCGCCGCGGCGCGGCCCCTGACGCACCTGCCGCTGAAGCAAGCGGTGATCTCACCGTCGATGCTGTCGTTGATGGTGCCGCCCGACGGTCTCGGCGAGTACTCGCGGGAACAGTTCCTCGAAGACGTGGTCAGCGGCTGCGTCGAAGACATCCGTCGGAGCTTCGCCGCGGGCGCGTCGCGCATCACCATCGACTTCACGGAGGGGAGACTCGCCCTGCGACGGGATCTTCGTGCCCCGTGGGCGGGACCGGAAGCGCTCGGAGGCTTCATCGATCTCATCAACCGAGTGCTCGCCGACCTCACTCCCGAACAACGCGGGGCCGTGGGCGTGCACACCTGCCCGGGCAACGATCACGATTCCGCCCATAGTGCCGACGTCGACTACGCCGCTCTCATTCCCGAACTGTTCCAGATCGAAGCGGGGTACTTCCTCATCCAGGCTGCGAGCGAGAAAGATCCTGATCGTGTGGCGCGCCTGGTCGGCCGTCAGCTGCGGCAGCGCTCGCGCGCGGCGGGGACGGCGCCGCGGGTTCTCATCGGCGTCACCGATCCGATGAATCCGAAACTCGAGACGGCAGCCGAGGTGCGCGACCAGCTGGTGCGGGCGTCCCGCTTCATTCCCGCCGAGTTGCTCGGCTCGACCGATGACTGCGGGTTCTCGCCGTATCTCATCGATGAGAAGCCCAAGCACGGCACACCTGACTTCGCCCGTGAGGTCGCGTTCGCCAAGATCGCGGCGCGAGTGCGCGGCACCGAGCTCGCGCAGCAGGAGTTCTCCGGCGCCGAACCTGCTCCGGCGTCGTATGCCGGATTCGGTCGCACCGGCGTTGCGGCCGCGCGTCCCGCGCACCGTTCCGCAGACGCCGCACCCGGCGTGGAGCGGCAGGAGGGGCGCCGGTGAACTCGTTCCTGCTTCCGAGTCGTGGCGCAGCTCGCGCGCGATTCTCGTTCGAAGTGTTTCCCGCGCGTTCAGGAGCGGCTGCGCTCGCGCTCGGTCACGCCGTGCAGCACCTCTCCGCCGCGGATCCCGATTTCATCTCGGTGACGTACGGGGCGAACGGGTCGAACCGTGATGCGTCGCTCGACCTCGTGACCTACCTGCGCGATCACACGAGTGCGCTGCCGCTCGCCCACCTCACGACGGTGGGGGAGCAGCGCGAGGCGGTGAGCGCTGCGATACACGCGATCATGGATGCGGGAGTGCACGACTTCCTGGCGCTGCGCGGGGATCCACCGCGCGGGTTGACGGAGAGCGACGCGGAGGTCTCGGAGTCGTTGAGCTCGCTCGAACTCGTGCGGTTGATCTCAGAGGCCCGAGCGGAGCGACCGGCGCTGACCAGCGTCGGTCGTACCGCGGTCGCGGCCTACCCGAACGGCCACCCGCTCTCCCGCTCACGGGCAGAGGATATCGATTGGCTCGTCGCGAAGCAGGAGAGCGGTGCTGATCTCGCGATCACGCAGCTCTTCTTCCGCGCAGACGATTACCTGTCGTTCGTCGAGGACGCACGCGCGGCCGGACTTCGCATTCCCGTGCTTCCCGGCCTCATGCCCGTCGCGACGAGTGCGCAGCTGCGCAAGGTCGCATCGCTCGCCGGGCAGCCGGCCCCGATCGAACTCGCGCGTGAACTGGACGCAGAGGGCGGCTACGCACCCGAACTCGGCGTCGAGCACACCGTCGCCTTGGCGCGAGAGCTGCTCGCGGGAGGGGCCCCGTCCGTGCATCTCTACACGTTCAATCGGCACGAGCAGGTGCTCGCCGTGCTCCGAGAGCTGGGTCTGCTGACTCCGAACCCGGTCGACTAGGCCCTCACCGTCACGCGGATCGAGCGCCGCCCGGTCCAGTCCCTGTCTCGGTGGGCGGCAGGCCCGCAAGTGCTTGAGGATACGAGCCCGCGGTGCGCTCCGCGAGGTGCAGCAGTGCCGCGGGCACGGTTCTGCCGGACGCCAGCATCGTTCGCGCCCAGAGGCGACCAGCGCGGTACGAGGACCTCACGAGCGGGCCGGCAAGCACGCCGGAGAAGCCGAGCGACTCCGCTTCGTCGTGCAGGTCGACGAATTCCTCTGGCGGCACCCAACGAGCGATCGGGTGATGCCGTGCCGAGGGGCGGAGGTACTGGGTCAGGGTGAGGATCTCGCACCCTGCGGCTCTGAGTTCGGTCATCGTCTCGGAGATCTCCGCACGCGTTTCGCCCATTCCGAGGATGAGGTTCGATTTGGTCACCATTCCCGCATGGTGCGCCCTCGTGATGACCCCCAGTGAGCGTTCGTATCGGAAGCCGGGCCGAATGCGGCGGAAGATGCGGGGCACGGTTTCGAGATTGTGGGCGAACACCTGCGGAGCCGCCTCGAACACCTGCTCGAGATCCTCAGGTCGGCCGCCGAGATCGTCGACGAGCACCTCGACGCCGGCGCCGGGATTCATGGCGCGCACCTGCCGAATGGTCTCAGCGAAGAGCCAAGCGCCGGTGTCGGGCAGGTCATCGCGTGTCACGCCGGTGATGGTGGCGTACCTCAGGCCCATGGTGCGCACCGATTCTGCGACCCGGCGCGGCTCGTCGCGGTCGAGCGGGAGCGGCTTTCCGCTCGTGATCATGCAGAAGTCGCACCTCCGGGTGCAGATCGAACCTCCGATGAGAAACGTTGCTTCGCGATCCTCCCAACACTCGAAGACGTTGGGGCAGCCGGCCTCCTGGCAGACCGTGTGGAGCCCTTCGCCTGCGACCAGGTCGCGCACCTGGCGGTACTCCGGGCCGAGCCGGGCGCGCGTCTTGATCCACTCCGGTTTCCGCTCGATCGGAGTCTCGGCGTTGCGGGCCTCGACGCGGAGGAGCGGTCGGCCCTCCGGCTCGGGGCGGGTGCCGGTCGAAGGCAGGCGACGCGCGCTCATGCGGTGAACTCCGCGATCACATGGGCGAGGTGCACCTGGAGGTCGGGTGCCACGATCTCGGGCGGGATTCTCCGACCGGCGAGTGCGCTCAGCGTGGTCACGCCGGCGTCTGGAATCCCGCATGGCACGATCCGGGAGAACGGCTCGAGGTCGTTGCAGCAGTTGATCGCAATTCCATGGGTGATGATGCCGGCGCGGGCGTGCAAGCCGATCTGTGCGAGCTTCGTCGGCGGATGATCAGGATGGGTCACCCATACTCCCGAGCGGCCTTCCACGCGTGTGCCCGATACGCCGAATGCGGCCACGGTGTCGATGATCGCCGTCTCGAGGGCGCGTACGAAGTCGACGACCCCGGCGCCGGACCGCAGCCGGACGACCGGATAGCACACCAGTTGGCCCGGACCGTGCCAGGTGACTCGTCCGCCCCGGTCGACGGCGACGACGGGACTGCCGTCCGACGGGTACTCATCCGGCTCGGCGCGGCGACCGGCGGTGTACACCGGCGGGTGCTCGAGCAAGAGGACCGTGCCGCGGTCGAGGCCCTGCTCGATGCGGTCGACCGCCTCGGCCTGGAGCTCGAGTCCGCGCTCGTACGGCACGCAATCAGGGTGGAATCCGAGCGCGAGCATCGGCGCTCGAGAATGGGTGGATGGAATCGGCATCGACGCAGTGGCCATGCGATCACTGTAGATGGACTCGGTTCAACAAAGCAACCGCCGCAGCGAGCGAAGGGCTGCGGGTGGGTCCCAGCACTCGCGCGTCGGTGTCCAGCGGTGCTGCGCCGCGGCGACGCCGCGCCCTGCGATCAGACCGAGCGGAAGACCGCGACCACGCGCCCGAGTACTTCCGCGTGATCGCCCAGGATCGGCTCGAACGCGCTGTTGCGAGGCAGGAGCCAGGTGTGCCCGTCTCGGCGGCGGAACACCTTCACCGTTGCCTCTCCATCGAGCATCGCTGCGACGATGTCTCCGTTCTCGGCTTCGCGCTGCTGCCGGATCACCACGAAATCCCCATCGCAGATCGCTGCGTCGATCATCGAATCGCCGACGACGCGCAGCATGAAGAGCTGTCCGTCGCCGACGAGAGCGCGGGGGAGCGGCACGATCTCCTCGACCTGCTGCTCCGCCGTGATCGGCACGCCGGCCGCGATCTGACCGACGAGCGGAACGTACGCCGCCTCTTCGGGGCGCTGCGCGGGTGCGTCGTCGATCGCCGACGAGGTCGAGGCGAGCTCGACCAGGATCTCCAGGGCTCTCGGCCGGTTGGGGTCGCGGCGGATGTAGCCGCCCAGCTCGAGCCTGCTGAGCTGATGCGTGACGCTCGAGAGCGAGGAGAGCCCCACCGCGTCGCCGATCTCTCGCATGCTCGGCGGATACCCCCGGCTTTCCACTGAACGCGCGATGCACTCGAGGATCGCCTGCTGCTTCTCGCTCAGCGGCTTCGTGGATCGGGGCGCGGCTGCGTCGCTCATCGCTGTCCTTTCTGGCCCCAGGGGGCGATGCGGATGGGGCGCGATCCATGAATGTCGGTGGGTGCTGATTCAGTGATCCCGTTGACCGAAACCCTAGCCGCAGCATTCGAAGACCGACAAACATATGTTCGAGTGTCGCGGAAAAGGAGCGAAACGTATCTTCGAAAAGACGCTTGCGGTTTCGATTCATCGAATATATATTCGAAACAGATGTTCGCATGGGCTCCACGCCCGCGTCATCGCAAGACTAAGGAGAAGTCATCATGAGCGCATCTGCTGTTCTGGGCCGGGAATCACGAGAGTCGACCGAAGCTTCGGGCTCGCTCCGCCTGACCCGGCGCGGGCGCATCGTGTTCGGTGGATTCGCCACGGTGCTCGTCGCCGGTCTTCTCGCTCTCATGGCGGCACTCGCGGCTCCGGAGGCGATGGCCGCGGCTGAGGGGCCGAACGGCGAGCAGTTCGATTACGTCGTGGTGCAGCCAGGCAGCTCGCTCTGGTCGCTGGCGACTGATCTCGACCCGACGGCCGACCCTCGCGATGTCATCACTGAGATTGTGCAGTTGAACCAGCTGGACGGTTCATCGCTGCAGGCGGGTGATGCGATCGCCGTTCCGCTGCGGTACTCAGATCATCCGCGCGTGGTGTCGGGCGACGAACTCGGGGCCTGACCGACTGATCGTCGAGGGGCTCACCGGCTTTAGACTGGTCGGGTGACTAGCTTGAGCGACCTCCCTCTTCGTGACAATCTCGTCGGCCAGGAGCCCTACGGCGCCCCGCAAGACGCGGTGCCGGTCAGCCTGAACGTCAACGAGAACACGCATCCCATTCCCGAGCACGTCGCCATCGACATCGTTCAGTCACTCGCTCGAGCGGTAACCGGTGTGAACCGATACCCTGACCGCGAGTTCACGGAGCTTCGGAGCTCCCTCGCGGGGTACCTCGGCCACGGCCTCAGCGTGGAACAGCTGTGGGCGGCGAACGGATCGAACGAAGTGCTGCAGCAGGTGCTGCAGGCATTCGCCGGTCCGGGGCGGTCACTGCTGAGCTTCACGCCGACGTATTCGATGTACCCGCTGCTCGCCTCCGGAACCGATACCGAATGGATCGCTGTCGAGCGTCCCGCAGAATACGCGCTCACGCCGGAGGGCGTCGCCGAAGCGCTGCGCGAGCACCAGCCGGACGTCGCGATCCTCTGCGGTCCGAACAATCCGACGGGCACGTCGCTCGATCGTGAGGTGATCCTCGCCGCTTACGACGCGTTCGACGGCATGCTCGTCGTCGACGAGGCGTATCACGAGTTCGACACCGAGCGTGAGAGCGCGGTGTCACTGCTCCCCGGACGCCACCGGCTCCTCGTATCGCGGACCATGAGCAAAGCGTTCGCGTTCGCGGGCGTGCGTCTCGGATACCTCGCCGCCGACGCGGCAGTGGTCGACGCCCTGCGGCTCGTGCGCCTGCCGTATCACCTGTCAGCGCTCACCCAGGCGGCCGCGACCGCTGCGATTCGTCACGCCGACGCGATGCTCGCCACGGTGGCCGACATCAGTGCGCAACGCGATCGTCTCGCGGACGCCCTCACCGCCCTCGGATACGTCGTGCACCCGTCGGGAGCCAACTTTCTGCTCGTCGGCGGGTTCACCGACCCGTCGGCCACGTTCGAAGCGCTGCGCGCACGTGGCATCCTCATCCGCAATCTCAGCATTCCAGGCCACCTGCGCATCACCGCAGGCACGAAGGCCGAGACGAGTGCGGTGATCGAGGCGATCACGGCACTCGGGCCGGGCGGCGCCTGATCGATCCCGGCGTACCGTCGGTTCCTGGGGAACGCAGATAGACTGACAACCATGACTGCAGCACCGCGCACCGCCTCGCTCGAGCGATCCACGAGTGAGTCGCAGATCAGTGTCAGCGTCGATCTCGACGGCTCGGGGTCTTCGCAGATCGAGACCGGGGTTCCGTTCTTCGATCACATGCTCACGGCGTTCGCCCGCCACTCGCTCACAGACCTGACGGTGAACGCGGTCGGCGATGTGCACATCGATGTCCACCACACCGTCGAAGACACCGGGATTCTGCTGGGCCAGACCATTCTCGAAGCGCTCGGCGACAAAGCCGGGATCTCGCGTTACGGCGACGCACTGGTCCCACTGGATGAGGCGCTCGCACAGGCGGTCGTCGACATCTCCGGTCGGCCGTACCTCGTGCACTCGGGAGAGCCTGCCGGGTTCGAGTTCCATCTCATCGGCGGTCATTTCACGGGTTCGATGGTGCGGCACTTCTTCGAGGCCCTGACGCTGAACGCACGGCTGACCGTGCATCTCGAGTTGCGCGCCGGCCGTGACCCGCACCACATCGCAGAGGCCGAGTTCAAGGCATTCGCCCGAGCTTTCCGCGAGGCGAAGTCGCTCGATCCGCTCGTCTCGGGTGTGCCGTCGACGAAGGGCGCGCTGTGAGCGCTCCCTCCGACGCGCCGCGCAAGACGGTGGCGGTGCTCGACTACGGGTCTGGCAATGTGCACTCGGCGGTGAAGGCGCTCGTCCACGCGGGGGCCGACGTCGAGCTGACGCGCGACCCGGGCGCCGTCATGGCAGCAGACGGACTCCTGGTCCCCGGGGTCGGTGCGTTCGACGCCGTGATGCGACAGCTGCGCGCCGTCCGCGGAGACGAGCTCATCGACCGTCGGCTCGCAGGAGGCCTCCCGGTACTCGGAATCTGCGTCGGGGAGCAGGTCATGTTCTCGCACGGCATCGAGCGCGGAATCGAAACCGAGGGACTCGGTCAGTGGCCGGGAACCGTGCGTCATATCAACGCGCCAGTGCTCCCGCACATGGGGTGGAACACCGTCGACGTGCCTCAGGGATCGAGACTCTTCGCCGGTCTCGAAGCCGAGCGCTTCTACTTCGTGCACAGCAATGCCGCGACTGAATGGTCCATCGAAGGGCGCACCCCGGCCACCCGCCCCCTGGTCACCTGGGCCGAGCACGGCGAGCGGTTCATCGCAGCGGTGGAGAACGGTCCGCTGAGTGCGACGCAGTTCCACCCGGAGAAGTCGGGTGACGCTGGCATCCGGCTGCTGCGCAACTGGATCGACACTCTGTAAGTCCATCGAGACCGACCTCACGCGGCCGGATCCCCACTCGCTCGGGCCGCAGCTGGTGCGGCCCGACCGCGCACACCCGAGAAGGAGAAGCCCCCATGACTGAACTCGCCGAACGCCCGAAGCTGGAACTGCTTCCGGCGATCGACATGGTCGACGGCAAGGCGGTGCGGCTCACCCAGGGTGAGGCCGGAACCGAGACGAACTACGGCGATCCCGTGGACGCCGCACTCGACTGGATCGATCAGGGCGCGGAATGGATCCACCTCGTCGACCTCGACGCGGCCTTCGGCCGGGGGAGCAACGTGGCGGTCGCGCGCAAGATCATCAAGCGCTCAGGCGATGTGAAGATCGAATTCTCAGGGGGCATACGAGACGACGAGTCGCTCGAAGCCGCCCTTGAGATGGGAGCCACGCGCGTCAATCTCGGCACTGCGGCGCTCGAGAACCCGGAGTGGACTGAGGCGGTGATCGCGCGTTTCGGCGAGCGAGTCGCCGTGGGGTTGGACGTGCGCGGAGAGACGCTCGCTGCGCGCGGCTGGACGGAAGAGGGCGGCAACCTGTGGGAGGTGCTCGACCGTCTCGAGGAGGCGGGCTGCTCCCGATACGTCGTGACGGATGTCACCAAGGACGGGACCCTGCGCGGACCGAACATCGAGTTGCTCGCGCGGGTGTGCGCCAGGACGAACCGCCCGGTCGTCGCCTCGGGCGGCGTGTCGAGCCTCGACGACCTCGCCGCGCTCCGAGAGCTCGTCGACGACGGTCTGGAAGGCGCGATCGTCGGGAAGGCGCTCTACGACGGAGCCTTCTCCTTGCCCGCTGCTCTCGACGTCGCAGGGCGCTAGAGCGGACATCCCGCGACTCATGGCGATCAAGAAGCTTCCCTCTACCGGCGATTCGCCCCGCAGCACCGGAGTTCCGGACAGTCTCGTCGGCGGCGGCGCCTCCGACTCGGCGGGATTCCCCTGGGCAGGGCGCACGTTCGACCATCACGACACGGCTTTCTCCGGCGATGATGGAAGCGCATCACCCACGCACATCGCCCTCGTGACCGCTGTGCGCGACGCTGCCGCTGCGGCGCGGAGCGCTGCAGCTTCGGCCGAGTACTGGGACGCCGTGCGCGTGGTCGCTGACGCGCAGGCGGATGCGATCGCGGGGTTCGCGACCGAACGGTTTCTCGTGCCGATGCTCGCAGAGGCGGGCGATGTCGGACAGACTCCAGATGGGCGAACGGTCGAGAAATCGCAGGAACTGTCGATCGTCGCGGTCGCCGCTCCAGACGGCAGGAAGGCACTGCCGATCTTCAGTTCCGTTGCAACGCTGAACCGCTGGAACCCGGAGGCGCGACCGATTCCTGTCCCCGGCGCGCAGACCGCCTTGGCCGCGGCTCAAGACGGGACAGAGCTCATCATCATCGATCCGGGGACCCCTGAGCGTGAATTCGGAGTGCGTCGCACCGCGCTCGAGGCCCTCGCCCTGGGAAGGCGCGTGATCCCGGCGTGGGCGGACGCCGCAGTGCAGGAGGAGTTCAGAGGACTCGGTGCCGCCGACCCGCGCATCGCAGAGCTCTGGCTCGTTCCCGGAGAACTCGAGAGTCGCCTGCTCCAGCCGGAGGTCACGGTGCTCGTGCGGGTCGCGGAAGGTGCCGCCGGCGCGCGACGCGAGGTGCTCGAAGCGCTGCAGGCCCGAATCGCAGCATCGGAGGTCGTGGCGGATCGCGTCGACTCCTTGACGCTGAGACCCGTCGCGGGCGAGTAGCCGCGGGGAGCGCCCGCAGCGCCCGTCACACGAGATTGAGAAGCACGATGTAGCAAGCGGTGCCGGCGGCGACGCTGAGCACGGCCCGCCGCCGCCCGACGAGATGCACCACGATCGTCACCGCCGTGGCGACGAGCACGGCCCACCAGTGGCTCGGGCGCGCCGCCAGTTCATCGCGCAGGATGACGACCGCGAGAATGAAGAGGATGCCGGCGGGCATCCATCGGCCGAGAGCGGTCACGAACTTCGAGCGGCGCAGCGGTTTCAGGATCGCGAACGGCAGGGCGCGCAGGGCGATGGTGATGACGGCGCCGACGGCGACCGCTGCGATCAAGTACCCGAGATCAGGCATGTTCCTCCGCCGTTCCCGTCGGGTCGTCCGTGCCGGGGAGCCCGTCCCCATCGCTCCCGACGGACTTCCTCCGGGCTCTCGTGACCGCATACCGGCCCGCGAGCAGCGCAGTGAAGACGAGGAGCGCGGCGAGCAGCGCACTCTCGGGAACGGTCACGATCGCGATCGCCGCTGCGAGGGCTGCGAGCAACGCTGACGGCACCTCCCGGCGGGTGCGCACGGCGTCGAGCGTCATCACGACGAAGAGGGCGACGAGCGCGAACTCGAATCCCTCGATCGGCTCTGGAAGCGCCGTGGCGAGGGCGACGCCGATGAGCCCGCCGACGACCCAGTAGGTCTGCATCGCGAGCTGCCCGGCGACCATGCGCGCGGAGGTCAGCCGGCTCTCGTCCATGAGCACGTATGTGGCGTAAGCCTCATCGATCATCGCGTACACCGAGTACGCGCGAGGCAGACCGCGCCTCACTCGAGACACCGGAAATGAGAACGCGTAGAAGACGTGTCTGAAGTTCACCGCGAACACGGTGATCGCGATGGTGACCAGCGGTGTCGCTGCAGCGATCAGGCTGACGAGCAGCAGCTCTACGGAACCGGCGAAGATGCCGATCGACAGCGCCGGTGCGAGCCACCACGGGAGTCCCGCCTGGACCACGAGGACGCCGAGAGCGACCCCGAGCGGCAGTATTCCGATGCCGACGCCCAAGGAGTCGCCGAGGCCGGCAGCGATCTCGGCGCGCCTGGGCGGCCGGGGAGCTCGCGCTGCGGCGGCGTCCGAGGGAGGGCGGGGCACTGCGGATCCTCTCAGTTCACGGGACCCGTGTACTTCTCGCCCGGTCCCTTGCCGATCGGATCAGGAATCACCGAAGCCTCGCGGAACGCGAGCTGCACGGAGCGCAGCCCGTCACGCAGACTGCGCGCATGCATGTCGCTCACCTCCGGAGCGCCCGCCGTGATGAGGCCGGCGAGGGCATTGATCAGCTTGCGCGCCTCGTCGAGGTCGATCTGCGTCTCGGGGTCGTCGGCGAGTCCGACCTTGACCGCGGCAGCGCTCAGCAGGTGCACGGCGGCGGTGGTGATGACCTCGACGGCGGCGACGTCGGCGATGTCCCGCGTCGCCTGCGAGATGTCGTCTCCGCTGGAATCCGCTGCTGCGGCGGGGGTGGTGGGCTGGTCGGCGGTGTGCTCGCTCATGACGTCCTGTCTGCTGCTGCGGTAGGTGTGCTACGATTGATCCGGTTCTCGGTGTTCTGCCGAGATCACGGAAGTGGAGATTCTCCCACCCGGCACCGTTTCAAGGTTACCGGGTAGTTGACACCCCGCCGATCACTCGGCAGCTGCACAAGGGTGTGGGATGGCGCGTGCGCGGTCCTGATCTCGATGCTCCGTGGCTCCGTCCCGGAGCGCCCACCCATGAGATCAGAGGAGCCGGCGATCAGCGATCCCCGTACGAATGACAGAATCCGCGTCCCCGAGGTGCGACTGGTAGGACCCAGTGGCGAGCAGGTCGGCGTCGTGCCGATCGAGACTGCGCTCCGCATGGCTGTGGACGCCGATCTCGATCTCGTCGAGGTTGCCCCGAACTCGAAGCCTCCCGTTGCCAAGATCATGGACTTCGGGAAGTACAAGTACGAGGCAGCTCAGAAGCAGAAGGAAGCACGCCGTAATCAGGCGAACACCGTGCTCAAAGAGGTGCGCTTCCGCCTGAAGATCGACACGCATGACTACGAGACGAAGATGAAGCGCGCTGTCGGCTTCCTGTCGCAGGGAGACAAGGTCAAGGCGATGATCCTGTTCCGCGGCCGCGAGCAGTCGCGGCCGGAGATGGGTGTGCGCCTGCTGCAGCAGTTCTCCGAGGACATCGCCGAATACGGTGTCGTCGAGTCGAACCCGCGCATCGACGGTCGCAACATGGTCATGGTCGTCGCTCCGCTCAAGAACAAGTCCGAAGCGAAAGCCGAGCTGAATGCTCGTCGCGCTGAGGAGAAGGCCACTCGTCGGGCCGACAAGACCGCAGGTACGGACTCGGACGACGAATGAACTGCGGTGCGCTGCCGAGCGCAGCGCCACCCCGCAATCCGCGGCCGTGAGGCTCGCACACAACAAGGAGAAATCGATGCCCAAGCAGAAGACCCACTCGGGGGCCAAGAAGCGCTTCAAGCTCACCGGCTCCGGCAAGCTGATGAAGCAGCAGGCCGGCATGCGCCACAACCTCGAGGTGAAGGCCTCGAAGCGCAAGCGCCGTCTGAACGCCGAGCAGGTGCTCGCCAAGGGCGACGCCAAGCAGGCCATGAAGCTCCTCGGTCACTGACCGGCGCGAGCGCATAGCTTTCATCTGAGAATTTTCTAAGGAAGAACTGAAATGGCAAGAGTCAAAAGGGCCGTCAACGCCCACAAGAAGCGTCGCGTCATCCTCGAGCGTGCCGAGGGATACCGCGGTCAGCGTTCACGCCTGTACCGGAAGGCCAAAGAGCAGGTCATCCACTCGCTGGTCTACTCGTACAACGACCGCCGCAAGAAGAAGGGCGACTTCCGTCGCCTGTGGATCCAGCGCATCAACGCCGGTGCCCGTGCGAACGGCCTGACCTACAACCGCTTCATCCAGGGTCTCGGCCTTGCAGGCGTCGAGGTCGACCGTCGTATGCTCTCCGAGCTGGCCACGAACGAGCCCGCAGCCTTCGCCGCGCTCGTCGAGGTCGCGAAGTCGGCGCTGCCCGAGGACACCTCGGCTCCGAAGGCCGCGTAAGCAGTTCTTCCTGTCGAAGACCCTCGCTCCCCTGGGGAGCGGGGGTCTTCTGCGTTCTCCTGGCGCGGGGGAGTGAGCCGCTGCGCCAGTAGGCTGAACTCATGACCGACGAGATGCTGAGCAACACGAAGTCCGAACGCGTGCGACGAATCGCATCCCTCGCCCGGAAGAAGGAGCGCCAAGCGCACGGCCGCTTCCTCGTGGAGGGCCCGCAGGCGGTGCGCGAGCTGCTCGTGCATCGTCCGGAGCTCACCGAAACCGTCTACGCGACGCTCGGCGCGGAGACCTGGCAGGTCGAGATCGCCCGCCTCGCCTCGGATGCGGGCGTGCGGTTGGAGCGAGCGACCACCGAAGTCATCTCGGCGATGTCGGAGACGGTCAACCCGCAGGGCGTCGTCGCCGTCGCGCGTACGTGGGCCGAGCCGACCGAGGGCGCACTCGCAGAAGCACGGCTCGTCGCGATCCTGCACGAGATCCGCGATCCGGGCAACGCCGGTACCGTGCTGCGAGCGGCGGATGCCGCCGGGGCGGACGCCGTGATCTTCGCGGGGGAGAGCATCGATCCGTTCCACCCGAAGGTGGTGCGCTCCACGACGGGATCGCTCTTCCACATCCCCGTGCTCGTGATGTCGACGCTGGAGGAGGCGGTGGAAGCCGCGCGAGCCTCGGATCTCTCGGTACTCGCGGCAGACGTGCGCGGCTCCGACGTGCTCGAAGCTCGCGCGGAGGGGGCGCTCGACGGTCCGATCGCGTGGGTGTTCGGCAATGAGGCCCGAGGGTTGAGCGAGGCTGACCGTGTGCTCGCCGATCGCTCAGTGCGACTTCCCATCTACGGCGCGGCGGAATCGCTGAATCTCGCCACGGCGGCGAGCGTGCTGCTCTACGAGACGGCGTTCGCGCAGCGCAGCCGCTAGGCGCCGCGGTCCGGGTCTGCGCTCCCGCCGTACTCGGCCTGCGAGAATGGGCGAATGCCCCGTATCGATCTCAACAGCGACCTCGGTGAATCGTTCGGCAGTTTCGCCTTCGGCGACGACACCGCGGTGCTCTCATCCGTGTCGAGCGCCAATGTGGCCTGCGGGTTCCACGGCGGTGATCCGCGCGGCATACGTGCGACCTGCGCGGCGGCGCACGCTGCCGGAGTGGCGATCGGCGCGCATCCGGGCTACCGCGATCTCGCCGGGTTCGGTCGTCGATTCATCGAGTACGAACCGGGCGAATTGACCGACGAGATCATCTACCAGCTCGGCGCCGTGCAGGCGCTTGCGCGGAGCGTCGGCTCCGCTGTGCGGTACGTGAAACCGCACGGTGCGCTGTACAACGCCATCGCGCATCACGAGGGACAGGCTCGTGCGGTCGTGCGCGCCCTGCGCGAATCCGGCACGGGGCTCCCGCTCCTGGTGCCGCCCGACTCGGTGATCGAACGGGTGGCCGAGGAGTCGGGAGTGCGCACCTTCTCCGAAGCCTTCGCCGATCGCGCGTACGCACCAGACGGCTCCCTCGTGCCGCGCGCCGTCTCCGGGGCGGTGCTGACCGGCGAGGCCGCAACGGCGCAAGCGATGAGGATCGCGACGACGGGTCGGGTGCTCGCCGTCGACGGCACGGAGATCGCCGTGCGTGCCGACAGCATCTGCCTGCACGGCGATCATCCCGCTGCGGTGCGGTTGGCCGGCGACATTCGCACGGCGCTCGAGGGCTGCGGTGTCGAGATCGGGAGCTTCGTCTAGATGGGCGGTTCGAAGCGGATGCGCTCGGCGGGGGCTGGAGGTTCGTCGCCGTTCACGGTGCGCGCGGTCGGCGATCGAGCGTGCATCGTCGACCTGCCGGATCTCGACACGGTACTCGGGCTCGCCGCGATCCTCAGAGAACGAGACTTTCCCGGCGTCATCGATATCGTGCCGGCGGCGCGCACGGTCCTGGTGACGTGCGTCGACCGCGCCAGTGCGCGTCGAGTCGCCGATGAGATCGCCGGGCTCCCCTCTGGCATCGCGGGCTTCGCGCGCTCGATGCTGGGGGAGTCGGCGCGTGTGGCGATCGTCGACGTCGTGTACGACGGCGAGGACCTCGAGGCGGTCGGAGCGCTGACCGGGCTCAGCGCGGCCGGCGTGGTCGCGGCGCACACCGGCTCTCGATGGACGGCGGCGTTCGGCGGCTTCGCTCCCGGGTTCGTGTACCTCACCGGCGGTGATGCCGCGCTGCGCGTGCCGCGACTCGAGTCACCCCGCGAGCGCGTCGCCCCCGGGTCGGTGGGGCTCGCCGGGGCGTTCTCAGCGGTCTACCCCGGGGCCTCTCCCGGAGGATGGCGGCTGATCGGGCGCACGACCGCTCAACTGTGGGATGCGACGCGTGAACGCGCGTCGCTGATCGCACCTGGCGACACGGTGACATTCCGCGCCGTGCGCGAGCAGGTCGCGCTCGCAGCGCCCGTGCCCGACGCGCCGGACGCGCCGGACGCGCCGGACGCGCCTTCGGCGGTACCGGACGCGTCGCCGGTCCCGCCCGAGGCGGCGTCGAGCTCCGCCATCACGGTGATCGACCCGGGGATGCAGACACTCGTGCAAGACGCGGGGCGGGCTGGACACTCGGCGATCGGTGTGAGCCCTTCCGGCGCCGCCGACCGCGTTGCGCTGCGCCGCGCCAACCGGGCGGTGGGCAACGCTGACGGGGCCGCTGCGCTGGAAACACTGAACGCCGCACTCGTCGTGCGCGCCGACGTCGATGTCTCCATCGCGTTGGCCGGAACGGACGCCACGGCTGAGATCGTCGGCGCTGGCGACGAGCGGCGGACGCCGCCCTCGAGTCAGGAAGCGTTCACCGTGCGCCGAGGGGAGGTGCTGCGCGTCGGGCGGGCCACGCGCGGAATGCGCGGGGTGCTCGCGATACGGGGAGGCTTCGCGGTGCCGCGCGTACTCGGAAGCGCGAGTCACGACAGCCTGTCGGGCATCGGCGCGGCTCCGCTCGCGGCGGGCGATGCCCTCGCGATCGACGATCCTCGACAGGCAGATCGGGCGGCGCACTCGCCCGAGTCGGATGGTCGTCCCATCGGTGACGAGGTGCAGCTCCGTTTCGTACCGGGTCCGAGGAGCGACTGGTTCGACGCGAAGGCTCGTGCCGCCTTGGCGTCGCAGAGCTGGCGCCTGAGCGCGTCGTCGAATCGCGTCGGCGCGCGATTCGACGGGACGCCGCTCCGGCGCGCGCGGCACGACGAGCTGCCGAGCGAGGGCACCGTCCGCGGATCCATCCAGGTGCCTCCGAATGGCCTTCCCGTGCTCTTCCTCGCCGACCACCCCGTGACGGGCGGCTACCCCGTCATCGGGACCGTGATCGATGCCGATACCGATATCGCCGCGCAACTGCGCCCCGGTTCGCACGTGCGGTTCGTCCCCGTCGATCCCGACGACCCGCACCTCGGCTCCCGTCCCGACGCGCGCTCGGAGATTCCCGAGGCCGTCCGTCTCTCGTTCGAAGTCGATGGGAAGCGGGTCGCCGTCACGCTACCCGATGCGCTCGCCGCCGCGCTCGACCGGCTCTCGGCGACGGACATCGGAGACGACGGGCGGCTCCTCATGGAAGATACGGTGGCGACCCTGCTGCGCGACATCCTGTCGGCCTCGGCCGCCGCCGCTGCCGGTAAGATAGGGACTCGTGTCAGACAGCGCCCCGAAATCGAATCCGATCACCGCTGAAGCGGCAGAAGCAGCGGTCACGGCCGCGCTCGCCGCCTTCGCAGCGGCAGACTCCGTCGCAGAGCTGAAAGCCGCGCGCACCGCGCACGCGGGCGACGGCTCAGCGATCGCTCAGCTCAACGCGCAGATGCGCGCGGTGCCGAAGGACGAGAAGGCCGCGACGGGCAAGCTCATGGGGCAGGCGCGCGGACGCATCGAGGGCGCCTATCACGGGCGTGAGTCGGAGCTCGCGGCGCAGGAGGCCGCGGCACGGCTGGTCGCCGAGACCGTCGACGTGACTGCGGCACCGGTGCGTCGCACTGCCGGGAGCCGGCACCCGCTCGCCCAGTTGCAGGACGAGGTCTCCGACGTGTTCATCGGAATGGGGTGGGAGATCGCCGAGGGCCCAGAGGTCGAGCACGAATGGTTCAACTTCGACGCGCTCGGGTTCGACCCCGATCACCCGGCGCGCGCGATGCAGGACACGTTCTTCATCGAACCGGCCGATCGGCACCTGGTGCTGCGCACCCACACCTCGCCCGTGCAGATCCGCTCGCTGCTCGACCGCGAGCTTCCGGTCTACGTGGTCGCGCCCGGGCGTACGTACCGCACCGATGAGCTCGACGCCACGCACACCCCGGTCTTCAGTCAGATCGAGGGCATCGCCATCGATCGCGGCCTGACGATGGCGCATCTGCGCGGCACGCTCGAGCACTTCGCTCGCCAGATGTTCGGCGCAGAGGCGGAGATCCGGTTGCGCCCGAACTTCTTCCCGTTCACCGAGCCGTCGGCCGAGATGGATGTCTGGCAGCCGCATGCGAAGGGCGGTGCGCGCTGGGTCGAATGGGGCGGATGCGGCATGGTCGATCCGAAACTGCTCGCCGCTGCCGGCATCGATCCCGATGAGTACCAGGGCTTCGCCTTCGGCATGGGCATCGAGCGCACCCTGCAGTTCCGCCACGACATCAACGACATGCGCGACATGGTCGAAGGCGATGTCAGATTCAATCGTCAGTTCGGAGGACTGGTCTAATGCGCATTCCGCTCAGCTGGCTCGGCGAGATCGTCTCGCTGCCCGAAGACGTCACCCCAGAAGCGGTGCACGCCGACCTCGTACGCGTCGGCTTCGAAGAGGAGTCGATTCGACGCTTCGATGTGACCGGCCCCGTCGTCGTCGGCGAGGTGCTCTCCCGCGAACCCGAGGAGCACTCGAACGGCAAGACGGTGAACTGGTGCCAGGTGCGCGTCGCCCCCGAGGGTCAGCAGGCCGCCGACGGCGGAGCCGACGTGCGCGGTATCGTCTGCGGCGCCCACAACTTCGACGCGGGCGACAAAGTCGTCGTGTCACTGCCAGGGGCGGTGCTGCCCGGAGGGTTCGCGATCTCTGCGCGCAAGACGTACGGGCACGTCTCCGACGGCATGATCGCCTCGGCCCGCGAACTGTCGCTCGGTGAGGATCACGAGGGCATCATCGTGCTCTCCCGTCTGGGTCTCGATCCCGTCGTCGGCGCGGACGCCCGAGCACTGCTCGGCCTCTCGGATACCGCGGTCGAGATCAACGTGACTCCCGATCGCGGCTACGCGTTCTCCGTGCGGGGCGTTGGGCGCGAGTACGCCCACGCGACCGGTGCGACCTTCACCGATCCGGCCCTCGCCGTGTCGCCCGCGATCGGCACCGGGTTCTCGGTCACGCTCGACGACCGGGCCCCGATTCGCGGGCGCGCCGGTGCCACCGGCTTCGTGACTCGCGTGGTGCGGGGAATCGATCCGTCGCGCCCCACGCCCGCCTGGATGGTCGCGCGGCTCCAGCTCGCCGGCATCCGCTCGCTCTCGCTCGAGGTCGACATCTCGAACTACGTGATGCTCGAGCTCGGTCAGCCGCTGCACGCGTATGATCTGCGCAAGCTCGCCGGCGGTATCACGGTGCGCCGCGCAGCTCCGGGGGAGACTCTGGTCACGCTGGACGGTCAGGAGCGCCAGCTGCACGTCGAGGATCTCGTGATCGCCGACGAATCGGGCGCGATCGGCCTCGCCGGAGTCATGGGCGGTGCCTCGACCAAGGCTGACGACACGACCGTCGACGTGCTGATCGAAGCGGCGACGTTCGATCCGGTCTCCATCGCTCGCACCGCGCGCAGGCACAAGCTGCCGAGCGAGGCTTCCAAGCGTTTCGAGCGAGGCGTCGACCCGTTGGTGTCGCGCGCCGCGGCGCAGCGCATGGTCGACCTGCTCGTCGAGCTCGCAGGCGGCACGGCGGACGAGCTCGGCTCGGACCTCGTGGCGGGCTGGGAGCCGATCGAGGTGCGGCTGCCGATCGCGCGAGTCAACGGGCTTCTGGGCACGGACTACAGCGAAGGCGAGATCCGCGGCGCGATCGAGACGATCGGCTGCACCATCGTCGCCGACGGCGGCGACGAGCTCGGAGTGACCGCGCCCAGCTGGCGTTCCGATCTCACCCGCAGTGCCGATCTGATCGAGGAGGTCGCGCGCATCGTCGGATACGATCGCATCCCTTCGATGCTGCCGGTGGCTCCCGCCGGTCGCGGACTCACGCGGAGCCAGCGCCTGCGCCGTCGCGTCGCCGACATCATCACGGCCGCCGGGCTCGACGAGGTGCAGAGCTACCCGTTCGTCTCCCGGTCGCAGCTGCAGGCGTTCGGAGCGGGTGCCGAGGGGGCCGGTTCCGGCGCCGCCGCAGAGGCTGACAGCGAGGCGACTCGTGCTGCGGCGCCGCCCGTGGCGGCGATCGCGCTCGCGAATGCGCTCGACGCGCAGTCCCCGTACCTGCGCCGGTCGCTGCTGCCGGGGCTCGTCACCGCCGCTCAGCGCAACGCGTCACGCGGATTGACCGACCTCGCGCTCGTCGAACTGGGACTCGTGTTCGCGCCCGGTGCAGGTGACGCGCCGCTCGGCACCGATACGGTGCCGCCGCTCGCGGAGCGGCCGTCTGACGCCGTTCTCGCAGAACTCAACGCATCGATCCCCGACCAACCGCGCCGCATCGCCGGTCTGCTGCTCGGCGATGCCGTGCCGAAGCAGGCGGGTGAGCCGGCCCGCGCCTACGACTGGGCCGACGCCCTCGACGCGGCGCGCACGGTCGCGGGTGCGGTCTCGGCGGAGCTCGTCGTCTCGCAGGGCGCTCACCGTGCCTTCCACCCTGGCCGCACGGCGGAGCTCGCCATCCGCGTCGCCGGCGACGGAGCGGATGCCGACGGCGACGAGGGCGGTCTCGTGGTGATCGGTGTCGCGGGCGAACTGCTGCCCGAGCTGGTCGCCGAGCATCATCTGCCCGGCCGGGTCGCAGCGTTCGAGCTCGATCTCGACCGCTTGATCGAGCTCGCACCGCGCCTGCCGGAGACCGCGCAGCTCTCGACCTATCCCGCCGCGACGCAGGATCTCACCCTCGTCGTCGCCGACGACGTTCCGGCGGGCGATCTGCTCGCCGTGGTCGTAGCGGGCGCGGGCGACCTGCTCGAAGGTGCGCGAATCGTCGATGACTATCGCGGCGCCGGGATCGAGGCGGGCTCGAAGGCGCTCACGTTCGCATTGCGTTTCCGCGCTGAAGACCGAACGCTCACCGCGGAGGAGGCCAGCGCGGCGAAACTCGCCGGTGTCGAAGCCGCGGCGCTCGCATTCGACGCCAAGCTGCGCGACTGATCACCTGGGGAGACAGGAGGACCGATGACTGGAATCACGCCGTACCTCCTGTTTCCCGGTAACGCTGGCGAAGCGCTCGAGTTCTACCGATCCGTGTTCGGGGGTGCGCTGGAGATGCGAACCTTCGCCGACTTCGGGCGCGTCGACGGACCGGACGACGCCGTCGCGCACGGCACGCTCGTCGGGCCGGTGGCGATCTACGGGGCTGACGCCGGTGCTGACGAAGACGCGGTGCACATCGGAGGAATGTTCTTCTCCCTGCTCGGAGCAGCGGCTCCATCGACGCTGCACCGGTGGTTCGAGGCGCTCGCCGATTCCGGCCGCATCCTGCTTCCGCTGGAGCGCCGCGCCTGGGGCGCGAGCGACGGACAGCTGGTCGATCAGTACGGAGTACGGTGGCTGATCGGCTACGAAGGGGCGTAGACGAGCTCGTCGCGCAGTGGATCGGGCGCGTCACCCCCGGCTCGAGGGCGCGAGACTGAACATCCAGGGCACACCGAATCGATCGGCGAGCATGCCGAAGGTGTCTCCCCAGGGCGCGGTCTCGAACGGCTCACGGATCTGGGCGCCGTTCGACATGCCCTCCCAGAGCGCCCGGATGCGTTCGGCGTCGTCGCCGGAGACGCACACGGAGTGCCCGAGCGATGCAGCGTCCGGCGCCTCGGCCATGGAGGCCGGGTAGTCGGCGGCCATGATCGTGAGACCGTCTTGCGTGTCGATCTGCCCGTGCATGATCTTCTCCGATTCGGCGGGTTCGCCCATCATGCCGGGTACGGAGTCGTACTGCATGAGGCGGATCTCACCGCCGAGCACCGAGTGGTAGAACTCGAGCGCTTGCCGGGCGTTGCCGTGGAAGTTGAGGTAGGGGTTCAAGCTGATCGACATGAGGACTCCTCGGAGCTCGCGGGGCTGCGACCGGCCCCTCTGCTGACATTGTGCACCGGCCGGAGTGAAAAGTCATCGACCTGACTCTTGTCGCGCGAGTGAGGGCGACGGATACTGAGAGCGGGCGCGCCGTGCCGGCGCCCGAGCGACCACTGGACCCGGCAGTGCTGCCGAGCTCACCGGCGAGAGGAGCAGTCATGACCGACCAGTACATCGTGCCCAACATCTGGTGCCAGCGGAACGCAGAGGAGGTCGGTCGGTTCTATGCGGACGTCTTCCCCGACACGACCACCGAGGTCGAGTCGCGGTACCCGCAGACGGGCCTGCTCGACTTTCAAGCGCCGTTCGCCGGCGAGCCGTTGACCGTGGCGGTGAACCTCGCGGGGTATCGGCTCACGCTGATCAACGCGGGCGAGGAGTTCTTCCCGAATCCATCGATCTCGATGTTCCTGATGTTCGGCGATGCGCGGTTCGGCGGCCCGAAGCTCGCGCGCGCGGCGCTCGATCGGGTGTGGAACGGTCTGCTGCAGGGAGGGACGGTGCTCATGCCTCTGGACGAGTATCCCTTCAGCCCCTCCTACGGGTGGGTGCAGGATCGTTACGGCATGAGCTGGCAGCTCAGCGTCAACGACGAGATCGATGCTGAGGCAGCATTCGTCATGCCCTCCCTCATGTTCGGGGGAGCCGCCCAGAATCGGGATGCAGAAGCACGCGACCGCTACATCGAGGTGTTCGATGACGCGGCGCTGATCGGATCGTTCCCCTACGGCGAGCCCACCGGGCCCGCAACCGCCGAGGCCCTGATGTACAGCGATTTCCGCATCCGGGATCAGCTCTTCGCGGTGATAGACTCGGGTGTGGAGCAGGATTTCTCCTTCACGTGCGGCGTATCGCTCGAGGTGCACTGCGCCGACCAGGTCGAGATCGATCGCCTGTGGGAGGCCCTGTCGGCGGTGCCGGAAGCCGAGCAGTGCGGGTGGTTGGCCGACGAGTTCGGCGTGAGCTGGCAGATCGTCCCGGCCAACATGGGTGAGCTCATGGAGCGGCCGAACGCGTTCGAGCACATGCTCGGCATGCACAAAATCGTCATCGACGACCTGTGATCCCGAACGCCCGTTCACCGGCCCCGGCGTTCAGTGAGAGGAGGACTACACTCGCAGGGTTGGATCGAGTAGGGCGGGGACGAACTCATGCGGGTGCGGGCGACGGCGGTCAGTAAAGGACCGGGCGGGCGGGCGCTCCCGCCGATCGATGTGTCGATGAGCTCTGGCACTGCGGTGTTCGTCGAAGCCGAGACGGCGCAGCGACCGACCGTGCTCGGCCTCATCGTCTCTGGCCGGATGAAGCCCGACTCCGGGGAGGTCTCGATCGACGGCACTCCCGACGCCAAAGCACTCCGGCGCAGACTCGCTCTCGTCGATGCCCCCGATGTGAGCGAACCGCACGGCGACGTGCTGCTCTCCGACGTCGTCGCAGAAGAGCTGATGTTCGCGGGGAGATTCGGCGGGCCGATCGCGGTGCGGCACGAACTCGAGCGCTTGGGCCTGCGCGAGCATGCACGGTTGCCGATCGGCGATCTCGCCCCTGATGCCCGGGTGCGCGCGCTCTGCGAATTGGCGCTGCAGCGCCCGGAGGTCGAAGGGCTCGTGCTCGTCTCGCCGGATCGCCACGGCGGCGCGCCGGAGGACTGGTGGCGCATCGCGTGCGAGCTGGCGGAGGACGGAGCCGCGGTGCTGGTCATCGCGGGTCGCGCGGCGCGCGCGGCGATCTCGGCGCATCCGGCAGGGTGGGGAACCGGCGAAGTCATGCCGCTGCATGACCATGCGGACGCGGCCGACGCCGCAGCAGCAGTGGAGGAACAGGCATGAAGATCCCGCAGATGATTCGGGCCGAGTTCGCTCGCCTCTGGGCGACCAAGATGGCGCGCCTCGCCTTCGCTGCCCTGATGTGCGTGCCGCTGCTCTACGGCGGACTCTATCTCTGGGCGAACCAGGATCCGTACGCCAGGCTCGACCAGGTTCCCGTAGCGCTCGTGGTGTCCGATGCAGGCGTCGCAGAGGGCGAGAGCACGCGGGTCATCGGGGACGAAGTCGCGCAGAATCTCATCGATGACGGCAGTTTCGACTGGCATCGTGTCAGTGCGAAGGATGCGGAGCGCGGCGTCGCGAACGGGGTCTACGACTTCACCGTGACGTTGCCGAAGGACTTCTCCGAGGCGTTGCAATCGTCGCAGACGGACGACCCGCATCGGGCCGACGTGGTGCTCACCACGAACGACGCGAACAGTTACCTCGCGACGACGATCGGCGAGCAGGCGGTGCAGCGCATCCAGAAGCAGATCGTGCAGTCGGTGAACCGTGAAGCGGCGCGTTCGCTTCTCGACGGCATCGCTCAGGTGCGCGGATCGCTCATCGAGGCGACCGATGGTGCGAGCGAGCTGACCGACGGGGCTGCGACCGCCCGCGATGGTGCGGGGGAGCTGCACGCTGGTACGCAGACGGCGGCGGAAGGGTCGGGTCGGCTGGCGAGCGGTCTCTCGCAGCTGCGCGATGCGACCGCGTCGCTTCCGCAGAGCACGGAGACGCTCGCCGGCGGAGCCGCGCAGGTCGCCGCTGGCAATGCGACCGTCGCCCAGTACGGCAGAGAAGCCGCGGACGTCAGTCAGCGCGCGATCGATGCGCTGGCCGCGGACCGAGCCGCGGTGCTGCAGGATCTCGCGAACGCGAACGTCGATCCGGCCGTGATCGACCGAGTGAGCGGCGCGATGGATCGCGTCGGCGGTGACCTCACCAGCGTCAACGCGCAGGTGCAGGGGGCCAGTGCCCAACTCGACACGCTCGCCGGTGGTGCGCAGCAGGTCGCGGACGGCTCACGGCAGCTCGCCGACGCGACGCCCCAACTGACGAACGGCATCGCGACAGCGGCGGACGGCTCGGTCGCGCTCGATGACGGGCTCGCGCAGCTCGTCGAGGGCTCGGGAGAGCTGCAGAGCGGGCTCGGAGACCTGACGAACGGTGCGGGGCAGCTGCGCGACGCGCTCGCGGAGGGCGTCGATGCGCTGCCCGACAGCTCCGACGACTTGCGAGCGGATCAGGCCTCGAACATCGCGAGCCCGGTCGACGTGCAGACGAGCCGGGTCACCTCGGCTGGCAGCTACGGAGCCGGCCTCGCACCGTTCTTCATGAGCCTGGCAGCGTGGATCGGCATCTACGCGCTCTTCCTCATTCTGAAGCCGGTCTCGCGGCGCGCGGTGACCGCGCTGCACACGCCACTGAGGGTCACCCTCGCCGGTTGGGCGACACCCGCACTGCTGGGAGCCACGCAGATGCTCGCGCTCTTCGCGATCGTCGCCTTCGCACTCCGGTTCGACTTCTCGCACCCGGTCGCCGCCTACGGGACGATCGCGCTCGCGTCGGCGACCTTCGCAGCCATCATCCTGGCGTTGAACGTCTGGCTGGGGAGCGTCGGCCAGTTCCTGGGGCTCGTGCTCATGGTGGTGCAACTCGTCACCGCCGGCGGCACCTTCCCCTGGCAGACGCTCCCACCGTCGCTCGCGACTCTGCATCATTACCTGCCGATGTCGTTCGCGGTCGACGGGTTGCGACAGCTGATGTACGGGGGCGACCTCGCCGATGCCGCGAGCGAGGCGGTGAAGCTCGCGCTCGTGCTGGTGATCGCGGTGCTCGTCGCGGCGCTGGGCGTTGCGAAGACGATGCGATCGCGCACTCTGAAGGATCTGCAGCCGAGCCTCATCGGGTAGGCCAGCGTATACACACGGGGCTGGATCACGGGTGAACCTTGCGCTCACCGGCTCTGGTGTATACGTTGGGGCTATGGTTACGGGAACGAGCGGGGAGCGCACGAGCGATCGCGTCTACCGCGCGCTGCTCGAGCAGATCCAGACCGGTGCGCTGCGGCCGGGCACCGTCATCGGCGAAGTGGAGCAGTCGCAGCGGTGGGGCGTCAGTCGGACTCCCATGCGAGAAGCCATCGGGCGTTTGATCGCAGACGGTCTCCTCACGCAGCAGTCGGCCCGCGTGATCACGGTGTCGGGCTTCGACGCAGCCGATGTGCGCGCCCTCTTCGAGACGCGCCGCGCGCTCGAAGAGACAGCAGCCCGCCTCGCGGCCGTCCGCGGAGACCCGACCGTGTTCGCGGAGATCGCGGCCGCATTCGAAGCAGCGCACCCCGACGCCGGCACCTCGAGCGCCGATGACTACTACGCCCTCATCGCCCGGTTCGATGCGGCCATCGATGCCGCAGTGGCCAATGCCTACCTGGTTCAGGCGCTCCGCCCCGTGCGCACGCACCTCGCCCGCGCCCGCGGGCTGGCGAGAGACCACCACGCCCGCCTCCGCGCCTCGGTCGCCGAACACGCCCTCATCGCCAGGGCGATCGCAGACGGCGACCCCGAGCTCGCGGCGCACGCCACGCACGTCCACCTGCATCGCGCGCTCGCGTCGATCCTGACCTCCATCGCAGACTCGGAAGAGAGAGCCACAGCATGACCGTCACCCACCACGTCCGTGTGCACCGCAGTGAAGAATCGCTGCCCCGCGAGCAGCAGCTCGCCTGGAAGATCGCCGAAGTCGCCGCAGACGCGGTCGAGGTCGAAGCCGACGTGGTCGACATGATCATCAACCGCATCATCGACAACGCATCAGTGGCCGCGGCATCGCTCACGCGCGCGCCGATCGTCGCGGCACGGGCGCAGGCGCTCGCGCACCCGGTCTCGCACGGCGGTGCGGGCAGCACGATCTTCGGGCTGCCGTCAAGATCGCCGTTCGACATCCTGTCGAGCCCCGAGTGGGCCGCCTGGGCGAACGGCGTCGCCGTGCGCGAGCTCGACTACCACGACACGTTCCTGGCGGCAGAGTACTCGCACCCGGGAGACAACATTCCGCCGATCCTCGCGGTCGCGCAGCACGTGCGTGCCGACGGGCGGGCGCTCGTGCGCGGTATCGCGACGGGGTACGAGATCCAGATGGATCTCGTTCGCGCGATCTGCCTGCACCGGCACAAGATCGATCACGTCGCGCACCTCGGCCCGTCGGCCGCAGCGGGCATCGGCACGCTGCTCGGGCTCGACGTCGCCACGATCTCGCAGGCCGTGGCGCAGGCTCTGCACACCACGACCGCTACGCGTCAGAGCCGGAAGGGCGAGATCTCGACCTGGAAGGCGCACGCACCGGCGTTCGCGGGCAAGATGGCCGTCGAGGCGGTCGACCGGGCGATGCGCGGGCAGACATCGCCAGCCCCCATCTACGAGGGGGAGGACGGCGTCATCGCTTGGATGCTCGACGGGCAGACCGCGGCGTACGAGGTGCCGCTGCCCGCCGCAGGAGAAGCGAAGCGCGCGATCCTCGACAGCTACACGAAGGAGCACTCGGCCGAGTACCAGGCGCAGGCGTGGATCGACCTCGCCCGCCGGCTGCACGGCGCGCATCCCGAGCTCGGGGACCCGGAGAACATCGCTCGCGTGGTGCTCCACTCGAGCCATCACACGCATCACGTGATCGGGTCGGGTGCGAACGATCCGCAGAAGTACGATCCCACGGCGTCGCGCGAGACCCTCGACCACTCGATCCCGTACATCTTCACCGTCGCCCTGCAAGACGGCGGCTGGCACCACGTCGACTCCTACACTCCCGAGCGCGCGGGCCGCGCCGACACCGTCGCGCTGTGGCAGAAGGTCATCACCGCCGAAGACGCGGAGTGGACGCGCCGGTACCACTCCGAGGATCCCGATGAGAAGGCGTTCGGCGGACGCGTCGAGATCGAGCTCGTCGACGGCCGCACCATCGTCGAGGAGATCGCCGTTGCCGACGCGCACCCGCTCGGTGCTCGCCCCTTCGCGCGCGAACACTACATCGCGAAATTCCGGTTGCTCGCGGCGCCGGTGCTCGAACCGGCCGAGATCGAGCGGTTCCTCGAACTCGTGCAGCGGCTGCCCGAGCTCACGGCCGACGAGGTGCGTGAGATCAATATCACCGCGCGACGCGGCCTCATCGAACTCGACGCCGCACCGAAGGGACTCTTCTGATGCTGTACGCCCAGACCCCGGCCCACGAGAAGCGGCGCCTCTTTCGCGAGCGCCTCGCCAGCGGCGAGCTGCTGCGCTTTCCCGGAGCGTTCAACCCCCTCTCGGCCCGCCTCATCGAACGCAAGGGCTTCGACGGCGTGTACATCTCGGGCGCGGTGCTCTCCGTCGACCTCGGCCTTCCCGACATCGGGCTCACGACGCTCACCGAGGTGGCGGGGCGCGCGCAGCAGATCGCGCGCATGACCGAGCTTCCGGCGATCGTCGACGCAGACACCGGGTTCGGCGAGCCGATGAACGTGGCGCGCACCATTCAGACGCTCGAGGACGCGGGCCTCGCGGGTGCGCACATCGAGGATCAGATCAACCCGAAGCGCTGCGGGCACCTCGATGGCAAAGCCGTGGTCGATGAGGGAACGGCGGTCAAGCGCATCAGGGCAGCGGCCGATGCGCGGCGCGATCCGAACTTCCTCATCATGGCGCGCACCGACATCCGAGCCGTCGACGGGCTCGATGCCGCGCTCGATCGTGCGAGGGCCTTCGTCGACGCGGGAGCCGACGCGATCTTTCCCGAGGCGATGCGCACGCTCGAGGAGTTCGCCGCGATGCGCGCGGCCCTCGACGTGCCGATTCTCGCGAACATGACCGAGTTCGGCAAGAGCGACCTCTTCTCCTCGCAGCAGCTCGCCGATGTCGGGGTGAACATCGTGATCTGGCCGGTGTCGATGCTGCGGATCGCGATGGGTGCGACCGAGCGAGCGCTCGATGAGCTGAACGACGTCGGGCATCTCACCGGCAAGCTCGACGAGATGCAGCACCGTGCCGACCTCTACGAGCTCGTCGACTACGAGGACTACAACCGCTTCGACACGAGCGTGTTCAACTTCTCGGTCGAGCGGTAACGCGGCCGGAGCCCACCACCACCGCAGGCGGCACGCCGTCGCCGCAGCCAGTACACCACCGCAGTTCATCGCAAAGGAGCGCAGCACATGGAGCAGGAGATCAAGAAGGGCCTCGCGGGAGTCGTCGTCGACACGACGGCGATCTCGAAGGTCAACCCCGAGACGAACAGCCTGCTCTACCGGGGATACCCCGTGCAGGAGCTCGCCGAGACGCAGCCCTTCGAGGCCGTCGCATACCTGCTCTGGCACGGAGAGCTGCCCACCTCCGACGATCTGGAGCACCTGCGACGCACCGAGCGCGAGCACCGAGCGCTCGCTGACTCCGTGCGTGCCGCGATCGATCTCCTCCCGCACGATGCCCACCCGATGGACGAGGTGCGCACCGCGGTGAGCGCCCTGGGCGCGATCGATCTCGCTGGGTCAGGGTCGGTGCTCGACGCGACGGGCAGCGCCGAGGAGAATCTGGCGCGATCCGTGCGCCTGTTCGCGGCGCTCCCCGCGATCGTCGCCTACGGGCAACGGCGCCGACGCGGCGAAGAGCTCGTGGAACCGCGCGATGATCTCGATTACGCGGCGAACTTCCTCTGGATGACGTTCGGCGAGGATCCCGACGAGAGTGTCATCGACGCGTTCAACCGCTCGATGGTCCTCTACGCCGAGCACTCGTTCAACGCCTCGACCTTCACCGCTCGCGTGATCACCTCGACGCTCTCCGACCTGTACTCGGCGGTCGTCGGGGCCATCGGAGCGCTCAAGGGCCCGCTGCACGGCGGGGCCAACGAGGCGGTGATGCATGTGTTCGACGAGATCGGCTCGGCGGAGCGCGTGGTGCCGTGGCTCGATGCGGCGCTCGCCGAGAAGCGCAAGATCATGGGCTTCGGGCACCGCGTCTACAAGAACGGCGACTCTCGCGTGCCCACGATGCGCGCCGCGCTCGACGCGCTCGTGGCCCACTACGACCGTCGCGATCTCGCCGATCTCTCCGACGCCCTCGAGCGAGAGTTCATGGAGCGCAAGGGGATTCATCCCAATCTCGACTATCCCTCCGGACCGGCCTATCACCTCATCGGCTTCGACACCCCGATGTTCACACCGCTCTTCATCGCGTCCCGTGTCACGGGATGGACGGCGCACGTCATGGAACAGGCCGCGTCGAACGCCCTGATCCGGCCGTTGTCGGCGTACGACGGCCCTGATGAGCGCCACGTGGCAGACTTGACGCCATGAGCGACTACACGACGATCATCGCCGAGACGCAGGGACGCGTCGCGACCATCACTCTCAACCGCCCGGAGGCGCTCAACGCGTTGAACGGGACGCTCGTGCGCGAGCTCATCGATGCCGTCCAGGGGTTCGATGACGACCCGGGGATCGGAGCGATCGTGCTCACGGGGTCGGCGAAGGCGTTCGCCGCGGGAGCCGACATCAAGGAGATGGCGGAGCTCGGCTACGCCGACATGTACCTCGACGGGCCGTTCCCGGGCTGGGGCGGTTTCGAACGCACGCGCACGCCGTTGATCGCTGCGGTGGGCGGCTTCGCGCTCGGCGGGGGATGCGAGCTCGCGATGATGTGCGACATCATCCTGGCCGCCGACACCGCGAAATTCGGCCAGCCCGAGATCACGCTCGGGATCCTGCCGGGCTTCGGCGGATCCCAGCGACTGCCGCGGGCCATCGGCAAGGCCAAGGCGGCGGACCTCGTGCTCACCGGACGCATGATGGATGCCGAGGAGGCGGAGCGCTCCGGCCTCGTCTCGCGCGTCGTGCCGGCGGACGAGCTGCTCGCTGAAGCCGCCAAGGTCGCCGAAGCCATCGCGTCGAAGTCGCTTCCAGCGGTGTACGCCGCGAAGGACGCACTGCAGGCCGCCCAGGAGATGCCGCTCGCCGAAGGGCTGCGTTTCGAGCGGCAGGCCTTCGCCGCGGCGTTCGCGACCGCCGACCAGAAGGAGGGCATGCGCGCCTTCGCCGAGAAGCGCACGCCCGATTTCCGGCACCGGTAGGCCGGGCGAGGCGCGCTCGGCCTGGGGGAGCACGATTCCTGGCGAGGCGGTGGCCGCGGTCAGCGCACGCGGCCCCCGAGCCAGACGCCGCCGCTCGCACGCGTGCGAATCGAGATCTCGGACGGCCTGCCCATCGCGCGCCCCTGCCGCACCCGGATCGCGCGCGCAGCCGTCGGGTCCACCAATCCATCGGCTACGAGACCGGTGACGAGCGCAGCGGCGGCGACGCCGGTCGCCGCGTCCTCCGGGTAGCCTGAGGAGCGCGGGAACTGCCGGGCGTCGAAGACGAGGCCGGTGGTATCGGTTACGGCGTAAGGATAGAGACCGGTCGACTCGGCGAGCGCGCAGACGGCCTCGATGCGCTCCAGGTCAGGCGTCAGTCCGTCGAGGACGTCGGTCGAGACGAGGGGGACGAGCGTCTTGGTCCGACTCGTCGTCGCATTGCGGATCGGCAGTGGCGCGAGCTGGTCCTCCGCAATGCCGAGCACATCGATGATCGAGGTCGCCACGTCGGATGAGACCGCCTCGATGGTTCCCGCCGGCTGGGCGACTTCGACCGCACCGGTGGCATCTACGCGCGCTTCGACGACGCCGCTCGCCGTGCCGATGCGCACAGTCGGAGCATCGAGCTGTCCGAGACGGTGCAGCAGCCACACGGCTCCCACGGTGACGTGCCCGCACATCGACATCTCGTGAAGGGGCGTCCAGAAGGTGACGTGATAGTCGACGTCTTCGTGCTCCCGCGCGGCGACGACGAACCCGCTCTCATGGCCGTACTGCTGGGCGATCCGCTGCATCTCGAGCGGCGACATCCCGCTCGCATCGAGCACGATCGGCGCCGGATTCCCGCCGCCGGGTCCGTCGGAGAACACATGCACCACCTGCACCGCGTGCTTCGACGCGTGCGTCATCGCGTGTTCTCCTTCGCAGTCCGCTCGCTCACAGTCGATCCTAACTCGCCGCAATCCCCAGGTTGTGACGTTTGATGCTGCCCTGGCGAACGCGTGCCCGTGCCGAGTGGTTGAATAGGAGGACGCGTGCGGAGCGCCCGCGGGAGAGGGAGACGATGACATTCAGCGTCGCTGTTGCGGGAGCCAGCGGGTACGCGGGGGGCGAGCTGCTCCGTCTGCTCAGCGGGCACCCCGAATTCGAGATCCGCACCGTCACCGGGCACTCGACCGCGGGTCAACCGCTCGTGCAGTCGCAACCGCACCTGCGCTCCCTCGCCCACCTCACGTTGCAGCCGACGACGCCCGAGGCGCTCGACGGCCACGACATCGTTTTCTTCGCCCTGCCCCACGGCGCATCGGGAGCACTCACCGAGCAGCTCGAGCACGTGCGGCTCGTCGTCGACTGCGGTGCCGACCATCGCCTCACGAGTGCCGCCGACTGGGAGGCGTTCTACGGCGGCGACCATCACGAAGCCTGGACGTACGGTGTTCCCGAGCTCATCGTGGCGGGGGAGGGCGGCGCAGTCGAACGCCAGCGCGATGCGCTGGTCGGAGCGACGAGGATCGCGGCGCCCGGGTGCAACGCCTCGACCGTCGCGCTGTCGCTCGCTCCTGGCATCGCCTCCGGCGTGATCGAGGCGCGCGACATCGTGTCGGTCCTCGCGGTCGGCCCCTCTGGTGCGGGGAGGGCCGCGAAGACCCATCTGCTCGGAGCCGAGCTCATGGGAACGGCGAATCCCTACGCCGTCGGCGGTTCGCACCGGCACATCCCCGAGATCCGGCAGGCGCTGCGGGCTGCTGGCGCGCGCGATGAGCCGACCATCAGCTTCACGCCGGTCCTCGTACCGATGAGCCGCGGCATCCTCGCCACCACGACCGCACGCCTCGCTCCCGGAGTCTCGACGGCCGAGGTGCGGGCGGCATGGGAGCGCGCGTACGCGGATGAGACCTTCGTGCAGCTGCTCCCCGACGGGGCGCTGCCGCGCACCGCTGACACCCTCGGCGCCAACACGTGCCTGATGAGCGTGGTCGTCGACGAGGCCGCCGGTCGCGTCGTCATCGTCGCCGCGCTCGACAACCTCGCGAAGGGCACGGCCGGAGCGGCGATCCAGTCGGCGAACATCGCGCTCGGCCTCCCCGAGCGCACCGGACTTTCCGTGAATGGAGTCGCACCGTGACCGTGACCGCACCCCGAGGATTCCGCTCAGCAGGCATCGCCGTCGGACTCAAGAGCACGGGAAAACCTGATCTCGCTCTGGTCGTCAATGATGGACCGGTGCGCGCGAGCGCTGCCGTGTTCACGTCCAACCGCGCCCGGGCGAACCCCATCATCTGGAGTCGCACGGCGATCGCCGGAGGCCCGGCGCGCGCCGTCGTGCTGAACTCGGGCGGCGCGAACTGCTTCACGGGCGACTTCGGGTACGACACGACGCGCCTGACCGCCGAGGCCGTCGCGCACGAGATCGGGGAGCACGAGGCCGAGCGAATCCTCGTCTGCTCCACCGGCCTCATCGGCACGGGCGACCAGGCGTTCCGCGACAAGATCGTGGAGAACGTGCCGGCGCTCGCCGCCGCGCTCACCGATGACGATGCGACTGCGGCGAGCGCGATCCTCACGACCGACTCCGTCGAGAAGACCGCCGTGCATCGCGCCGACGGGTGGACGATCGGAGCGATGGCGAAGGGTGCAGGCATGCTGGCGCCCGGGCTCGCGACCATGCTCGTCGTCATCACGACCGACGCGCGACTGGATGACGGCGCTCTGGATCGCGCGCTGCGGGACGCGACCGCTGCCAGTTTCGACCGGCTCGACTCCGACGGGTGCATGTCGACGAATGATCAGGTGACGCTGCTCGCGAGCGGCGCCTCGGGCATCTCGCCCGACGAGGCGGAGTTCGCGTCGGCGCTCGCGGCGGTGTGCGACAGCCTTGCGGCTCAGCTGCAGGCCGATGCCGAGGGCTCGAGCCATGACATCGACATCGAGGTGCGAGGCGCGGTTTCGGTCGCCGAGGCCGTCGAAGTGGGGCGATCCGTCGCCCGCAACAACCTGTTCAAGGCTGCGATTTTCGGCAACGACCCGAATTGGGGTCGAGTGCTGGCAGCGATCGGCACGACTCGAGCGACGTTCGACCCGTATGAGGTCGATGTCGCGTTCAACGGGGTGCGGCTGTGCCACGCCGGCGCCCCCGACCGACCGGTGGAGGAGTGCGATCTCACACCGCGTCGTACGCACGTCGAGATCGACCTGTTCTCCGGCGACCACACCGCTACCATCCGCACCAACGATCTCACGCACGAGTACGTGCACGAGAACAGCGCCTACTCGAGCTAGGGGATCGATGTCCACGACTGACAAGACGCTCGATCATGAGCACGCAGCCGTTCGCGCCGAAGCGCTCATCGACTCGCTGCCGTGGTTGAAGAAGTTCCGCGACGCGATCATGGTGATCAAGTTCGGGGGAAACGCGATGATCGACGACCGGCTGATGGAGGCGTTCGCCGAAGACGTCGTCTATCTCAGGCACACCGGCATTCGCCCGGTGGTCGTGCACGGCGGAGGCCCGCAGATCAACGCGATGCTCGCTCGCCTCGGCATCGAGAGCGAATTCCGCGGTGGATACCGGGTGACAACGCCGGAGACGATGGACGTCGTGCGCATGGTGCTCACGGGCAAAGTGAACCCGGAACTCGTCGACCAGATCAACGCGCACGGCCCGCTGGCGGCCGGGACGACGGGGGAGGACGCGGGGCTGTTCGTCGGCCGCCGACGCCCGCCCATCGAGGTGGACGGCGAACTCGTCGATCTCGGACTCGTCGGCGACGTGATCGATGTGCGTGTGGCACCGGTGCTCGCGCTGCTCGACGCGGGGCTGATCCCGGTGGTCTCTTCAATCGCGCCCGACGTCGACCGGCCGGGCGACTCGCTCAACGTGAATGCGGACGCGGCCGCGAGCGCCCTCGCCAGCGCGCTCGGCGCGGAGAAACTGGTCATCCTCACGGATGTCGCCGGGCTGTACGCGGACTGGCCGGATCGCGATTCCCTCGTCTCCTCCATCACGGCCGGTGAACTCGAAGAGCTGCTGCCGAGCCTGGAGTCGGGCATGATCCCGAAGATGCACGCGTGCCTCGACGCCGTGCGGGGCGGCGTCTCGAAGGCCGCGATCATCGATGGTCGAGAACCGCATTCGGTGCTGCTCGAGATCTTCACGGAACGCGGAATCGGAACGGAAGTCACGCCCTAGCCGGCCGCGCCTGGCGAAGCGGGAGCCCTGGTGCCGATGAGCGGGACAGCAACGTACTCAGTTCTCGCCTCCGCCTCAGTCGTCGCCTCCGCCTCCGCCATCGCTGGGCTCGCGCTGTTCGCGGCGTGGTCGACCCTGCTGTCGGTGATCGACATCCGGGAGCGACGGCTGCCGAATCGGCTTCTGGTGCTGGCCTCCGGCACGACGATCCCGCTGCTCCTGGCGAGCGCGGTCGTCCACGGGTTCCACAGGGGCGGACTCTCCGCCATCGCGAGCGACGCAGCGGGCCGGCTGATCTGGGACACCGTACTGGTGGCGGCCGCCTTCGGGGCGGTGTTCGCGGCTCTCTGGCGCTGGTCGCCACAGGGAATCGGCGGAGGCGACGTCAAGTTGAGCCCACTGGTCGGGGCCGCGGTCGGGTTCACCGGCGGCTGGACGGCGGCGACCCTCACGGTCGTCGGCGCGTTCGCGGCCGCGGCGATCTGGAGCATCGTCCGTAGACCTCGGCCTCGCCCCGGAGCGCTCGAGAAAGCGTCGGCCGTGCCGTTTGCGCCATGCCTGTTCGCCTCGGCGTGGGCGACGATCGCGTGCATCTAGTCCCTGGGGGGACGACGGCGCAAGGCCTTTCGAACGGTGTCCAGAATCGATAGATTCACACTGGAGGCATCGACGCGCTTCGCGCCGCTGCGTTTCTCGGATCGGGAGGTGCCCGCTCCGGCTTCGGATCGGTTGGATGGAGTACTCATGCACACCACACGATTCGCGCGGTCTCGGATCACCCGCGCGACGACCGGACTCGCCGCCGCAGCGCTGCTGCTGACGGCGTGCGCTGGCGGAGGCTCAGGCGACGGCGGCGACGGCGGCAGCGACGCCCCGGCCGGCGACGAGTTCGCCGGAGAATCCCTCACCGTCGCGGCGGCCTGGTCGGGCGCCGAGCAGAAGAACTTCGAATCGGTGCTCGACGAGTTCGAACGCCAGACCGGCGCTTCCGTCTCGTACACCAGTTTCGGGGACAACGGCCCCACATACATCAGCGGCCAGTTGGAAGGCGGCTCCCCGCCCAACGTCGCAGTGCTGGGCCAGCCCGCGCTCATGGAATCGCTCGCCCAAGACGGCGACATCATGCCCGTCGACGAAGACGTGCAGCAGGCCGTGAGCGACAACTACTCGCAGGACTGGGTGGATCTCGGCACGGTCGACGACCAGCTCTACGGCGTCTGGTTCAAAGCCGCCAACAAGTCGACGGTCTGGTACAACGCCGACATCTACGATGAGGCGGGTGCTGAGGCGCCGGAGGACTGGGATGGCTTCATGGAGCAGCTCGAGCTCATCACCGACTCGGGATACGCCGGGATCTCGGTGGGGGCCGACGTCGGATGGCCGCTGACCGACTGGTTCGAGAACGTGTACCTGCGCACCGCGGGAGCCGAGAAGTACGACCAGCTCACCAACCACGAGATCCCCTGGACCGACGACTCGGTCAAGGAAGCGCTCACCGTGCTGGGCGAGCTGTGGGGCAGCGACCTCGTGCAGCCCGGCGGAGATCAGCGGGACTTCCCGACCAGCGTGACCGAGGTGTTCGGCACCGACCCCCAAGCCGGCACGGTCTTCGAGGGAGACTTCGTCGCCGGAAACATCACGGCAGACGGCACCTCGACCGTCGGTGAGAACGCACTGTTCTACGATTTCCCGGCGATCAACGACTCCGCTCCTGCGGTGGTCGGAGGCGGCGACGTCGCCGTGCAGTTCGACGAGGATCCCGCCACCTCGGCGCTCATGGCCTACCTCGCATCACCCGAGGCCGCCGAGGTCTGGGTGCCGAACGGCGGACTCACCTCGCCCAACACCGGCGTCGACACGTCGCTGTACCCGGATGACATCTCGCGTCAGATCGCAGAGGCCCTGACCGGAGCTGAGACGCTCCGCTTCGATCTCTCCGATCTCGCGCCCAGCGAGTTCGGCGGCACCCCAGGTCAGGGGTTCTGGCAGGAGATGATCTCGTTCTACCAGAATCCGGATGACGTCGACGGAGCCGCGCAGCGACTCGAAGATGCGGCTGCCGCCGCGTACGACGGGTAGCGGGCAGTGAGCCGCACGCAGACGGTCCCCATCGCGCTTCGCAGTGGGAGCGTGCGCCACCGGGGCCGTCTGCGCCAGTGGTTGCTGGTGGGGTCGTTCCTCGGCCCCGCCCTGCTCGCCCTCGGCGCTCTCGTGGTGTACCCGATCGTCTACACGGTCATCAGATCGTTGTTCGACCGCTCCGGCACCGCCTTCGTGGGGTGGGAGAACTACGTCACGATGTTCACGAACGACACGACGTTCACGGCTATCCGCAACAACCTCGTGTGGGTAATCGTTGCTCCCGTCACGGTGACCATCATCGGTCTGCTGCTGGCGGTGCTCGTCGACAAGATCGGGTGGAAGACCGCCTTCCGGCTCATCGTGTTCATGCCGATGGCGATCTCGATGCTCGCCGCGGGCGTCATCTTCCGCGGCATGTTCCAGGAGAGCCCGCAGCTCGGAGTCGTGAACGCCGCGATTACGGGGGTGCAGAGCATCTTCACCGACCAGGCGAGCTATCCGGGCGCGAAGCCTCGCGAGGGCGTCGGGATCGAAGCCGACCAGGGCATCATCGCCTCGACCCAGGAGGTGACGGCGGGGGAGACCGTCGATTTCCCGCTCATCGGAGTCAAACGCAGCGCGCTCCCGGAAGGCTCGAGCGAGGCTCGGGCCGCGAGCGCTCCCGGTGACACGCAGATCTCCGGCACGGTCTTTCTCGATGTCGTGCGCGGAGGCGGAGGCACGGACGGCGAGCTCGAAGCGGGAAAGACGGGGCTCGAGGGCGTGCGCGTCGACGCCGTCGACGTCGATGGATCGATCCGCGGGTACGCCACTACGGGTGCCGGGGGAACGTACACGATCGACGGGCTGGATGCGGGCAGTTCGTACCGCATCGCGTTGCCCGCGTCGAACTTCGGCGAGGGCGCGGCCGGTGTCTCCTGGCTCAGCGCCTCGTGGATCAACGTCGTCGTGATCCTGGCCTACATCTGGATCTGGGCCGGCTTCGCGATGGTGATGATCGCCTCGGGTCTGTCGGCGATGGACCGCTCCTTGCAGGATGCGGCGCGCACGGACGGTGCCAACGAGTGGCAGGTCTTCTCGAAGATCACCGCTCCACTGCTCGCCCCGGTACTCCTCGTGGTCTTCGTGACGCTGATCATCAACGTGCTGAAGATCTTCGATCTCGTCTACGTGATACCGCCCGGCGCGTCGAAACCGGCGGCGAACGTCATCGCGGTCGAGATGTGGACGGTCTCCTTCGGCGGCGGCAACAACCAGGGTCTGGGTTCAGCGCTCGCGATCCTGCTCCTGATCCTCGTGCTGCCCTCGATGATCGTGAACGTACGCAGATTCAGAGCGGAGCGTGGCTGATGACGTCGCAGGTGCACAATGAGGCCGCGGTCCGGCCCGAGGGGCGCACGGGCGCGAAGCCGGATGGTCCGGTGAAGCGGCGCAAGCAGAGCCTCGGGTCGCGGATCGCGCGCGTCGCCAGCAGCGGTATCGTGCATGCCGTTCTGGTAATCGTCGCGGTGTTCTGGCTCGTCCCGACGATCGGCCTGCTGCTGACGTCGTTCCGCACCGCCGGCGACAACGCGTCGAGCGGGTGGTGGACGGTGCTGACGAAGCCGGCTGAGCTGACACTCGAGAACTACGGGAATCTCCTCACGAATCCGACGATCACCGGCTCGTTCGTCAACACGATCATCATCGCCGTGCCGACGACGCTGCTCGTCGTGATCATCGGCGCGCTCGCGGCGTACGCGTTCGCGTGGATGCGATTCCCCGGCAGGGACTGGCTCTTCATCGCGGTGATCGTGCTGCTCGCCGTGCCGTTGCAGGTCGCGCTGATCCCACTGGCGCGCCTCTTCGGGGCGATGGGCATCTTCGGAAGCGTCGTCGGAGTGATTCTCTTCCACACCGCATTCGGTCTCCCGTTCGCGATCTTCCTCCTGCGGAACTTCTTCTCGCAGGTGCCGGAGGAGTTGTTGGAGGCGGCGCGGATCGACGGCGCGCGCGACTGGTTGATCTTCTTCAAGATCATGCTGCCGCTCGGACTGCCGGCGATCGCGTCGCTCGCCATCTTCCAGTTTCTGTGGACGTGGAACGACATGCTCGTGGCGTTGATCTTCACGAATACCGATTCGCAGCCGCTCACCGTGGCGATCCAATCGCAACTCAGGCAATTCGGAGCGAATATCGACGTACTTTCGGCGGGAGCCTTCCTCTCGATGATCGTTCCGCTGATAGTGTTTTTCGCGTTCCAGCGGTATTTCGTGCAGGCGCTCCTGGCCGGCTCGCAAAAGTAGCAACGGGAAGGAAACTACCGGGTGATCGATCGGTACGACGCGTATCTCTTCGACCTCGACGGGGTGATCACGCCTACCGTCGAGCTTCACAAACGGGCCTGGCAGGAGACGTTCGACGCGTTCTTCGCGTCGCGCGGGGAGGCGCCGTACGAGGGGCGCGAGTACTTCGCGTTCCTCGACGGGCGCCCCCGGTTCGCGGGAGTCGAAGCGCTGCTCACCGGACGCGGGGTCGCGCTGCCTCAGGGCGCCGACCTCGACGAGGGCTTCACCTCGGTGCGCGGCGTTGGCAATCGCAAGAACGCCGCATTCGTCGAGGTGCTCGAGCGCGACGGGATCGCGGCCTACCCGGGGTCGGTGCGCTTGCTCGATCACCTGGCGGAGCGCGGGGCCCCGCTCGCGGTGGTCTCGAGCTCCCGGAACGCCGAACCGGTGCTGCGCGCGGCCGGTTTGACCGACCGCTTCCGTGCGGTGGTCGACGGCGTCGTCGCTGCGCGCGAGGGGCTGCCGGGGAAGCCGGCGCCCGATACCTTCCTGCGCGGCGCCGAGCTGCTCGGAGCCGACCCGGCGCGCACCGTCGTATTCGAAGACGCAGCGTCGGGAGTCGCAGCCGGCCGCGCAGGCGGATTCGGTCTCGTCGTCGGCGTCGACCGCGGCGCCGGTCGCGAGGCGCTGCTCGCCGGAGGAGCGGACATCGTCGTTTCCGATCTTGAGGAGTTGCTGGGATGAGCCCCGAGTCGTTCGACGGACCGTTGAAAGAACTGCGCCGTGACTTCGGCGACGACCCGTGGCGCATCGTCGTGCGCGAGATTGACGCGGCGCGCGCGGGGGAGGACGAGACGATCTTCTCCCTCGGCAACGGGTACCTCGGCATGCGAGGCAACCATGAGGAGGGGCTGCCGCTCGGCAGCCACGGCACGTTCCTCAACGGACTGCACGAGACCTGGCAGATCAGGCATGCTGAGAACGCGTACGGTTTCGCGGAGCACGGTCAGACGATCGTGAATGTGCCCGACGCGAAGACGATCCGGATCTACGTCGATGACGAGCGGCTCAACCTGGAGTCCTCCGACATCCTCGACATGCGGCGGATCCTCGACCTCAGAGCCGGAACGCTGACGCGGTCACTGCTGTGGCTCACTCCGACGGGCAAGCGGGTCCGGGTCGATACTCGCCGCATGGTCTCGTTCGCGGATCGTCACCTCGCAACGATCGAGATGCGCATCACTGTGCTGGATGCCGACGCCGATCTCACCGTCAGCAGCCTCATCGTGAACCGCCAGGATCTGGGCCGGGTCAACACGGAGACGCCGACGCCCGCGAAGGGCACCTCGGACCCTCGCCAGGCCGAGCAGTTCACCGAGCGCATCCTCGACCCGGGCCAGGTGCTCCACGACGGCGGGCGGTCGGTGCTCAGCTACCGCGTGCACGACTCGCGGATGACGCTCGGCGTCGGGGTCGAGCACCACTTCGACGGCGGCGACAGCGAAGACGGTGACGGCAACTGGCGGCACCGCATCGACAAGTCGCAGGATCGCGTGCGCCACGTCTACCAGGGCACCGCGCAGCAGGGGCGCACCGTGCACCTCGTCAAGACGGTCGCCTACCACTACTCTTCGACGGCGGTGGTCTCCGAGATGATCGACCGCTGCATCCACTCGCTGAACAGCTCGAATGCCGAGCCGCGCGACGCGAGGTGGGAGAAGCAGCGCGCGTACCTCGAAGCGTTCTGGGATCGAAGCGACGTGCGCGTCGATGCGGATCCCGGGGTGCAGCAGGCCATCCGGTGGAACCTCTTCCAGGTCGCCCAGGCATCCGCGCGAGCCGACGGACGAGGCATCGCGGCGAAGGGTCTGACGGGTTCGGGATACGGCGGTCACTACTTCTGGGATACCGAGATCTACGTCCTGCCGTTCCTGACGTACACGTCGCCGCTCTGGGCGCGCAACGCTCTCCGCGCCCGCCAGCGGATGCTGCCCCAGGCGCGGATGCGGGCCGCGATGCTGAACGAGGACGGCGCCCTGTTCCCGTGGCGCACGATCAACGGCGAGGAGGCGAGCGCGTACTATGCGGCCGGCACTGCCGGGTACCACATCAACGCCGACATCACCTACGCGCTCGCGCGTTACGTCGCGGCGACGGGCGATCTCGAATACGTGCTCTCCGGGGCCTCCGATATCGCCGTGGAGACGGCCCGCCTGTGGGCGAGTCTCGGGTTCTGGCGGCGCGATCCCGAGGGGGTGGATCGCTTCCACATCCACGGCGTCACCGGCCCCGACGAGTACACGACCGTCGTCAACGACAACCTCTTCACGAACGTCATGGCACGATTCAATCTGCGCTTCGCGGTCGAGGTGACGCGGAGGCTCGCCGCCGAGGCGCCGAACGACTACGGCGTGCTCGTCGACCGCCTCGGGCTGACCAATGACGAGATCGATGCCTGGGAGCGTGCGGCTGAGGGCATGACCGTTCCGTACTCGCCAGAGCTCGGGATTCACCCGCAGGACGCGCACTTCCTGGATCGCGAGGTCTGGGATCTCGCGGCCACGCCGCCCGAGCAGAAGCCGCTGCTGCTGCACTTCCACCCGCTCGTGATCTACCGCTTCCAGGTGCTCAAGCAGGCGGATGTCGTGCTGGCGCTGCTGCTCGCGAGCAATGAGTTCGGGCTCGATGAGAAGCGTCGCGACTTCGACTACTACGACGCCCTCACCACCGGCGACTCGACGCTCTCGGCGGTCGTGCAATCGATCATCGCGGCTGAGGTCGGGTACCGGGATCTCGCGTATCGGTACTTCGATCATGCGCTGCGCGTCGATCTCGACAACCTCCACGGCAATGCGGCGGACGGCGTGCACATCGCGTCGACCGGCGGGGTGTGGATGATGCTCGTCCAGGGCTTCGCCGGCATGCGCGACGTCGGGCGCCAGCTGACCTTCGACCCGCGGCTCCCGGATCACTGGGGCTCTCTCGAGTTCCGGCTCGAGTGGAGGGGGGAGCGCTTCGAGGTGCGCCTGGAGCGCGATCGGATCCGTTTCGAACTCCTCGAGGGCGAAGGTCCGGTGGTGGTGCGGGTGCGGGAGCAGGATGTGCGCATCGTCGCGGGTGCGCCCGTCGAGGTCGCACTGCCGGACCAGGGGCCGAATCTGGGATCGTTCGCGGGCCTGTCGGCGGGGATGCTGCCCCGCGAGGGCGACACCGGCGTGGTGCCAGAGCTCTCCTTCGAGGTCCCGGTGGTCACGACGTCGATTCCCACGCGACCGTTCGACGGGTGACCGCGGGGCGCCGACGAGGCGCCCCGCGCCCGAGAGTAGGATGGAAGCAGCCGGGTCTCCCCGGCGCCTCCCGAGCGAAAGGCGGTTCCCGTGACGTACGTGATCGCTCTTCCGTGCGTCGACGTGAAAGATCGCGCGTGCGTGGACGAGTGCCCAGTCGACTGCATCTACGAGGGCGAACGGTCGCTCTACATCCACCCGGATGAGTGCGTCGACTGCGGAGCCTGCGAACCGGTGTGCCCGGTCGAGGCGATCTACTACGAGGACGATCTGCCGGAGGAGTGGGCCGACTACTACAAGGCCAACGTCGAGTTCTTCGACGAGATCGGTTCGCCGGGCGGAGCCGCGAAGACCGGGGCGTACGATTTCGATCACCCGATCATCGCAGCGCTGCCGCCGCAGGGCGAGTAGACCCGATATGCGTCAGGCACTGCCCGAGTACCCGTGGGATGCGATGCAGCCGTACGCTGCGCGGGCCGCTGAGCACCCCGAGGGGGCGTTGAATCTCTCGATCGGCTCTCCGGTCGATCCGACGCCGCGCGCCGTGCGCGAGGCGCTCGCCTCCGCGACCGACGCTCACGCGTATCCGGCGACCGCCGGCTCGTCCGCACTGCGCGAGGCGATCGCGGAGTGGTTCGGGCGGAGGCGCGGGGTGGCCGTCGATGCCGATGCGGTGCTGCCGACGGTGGGTTCCAAGGAGCTCGTCGCTCTGCTGCCGTTCCTGCTCGGGATCGGCGCGGGCGAGGCGGTCGTCTTCCCGTCCGTCGCATACCCGAGCTATGCAATGGGTGCCGCGCTGGTGGGCGCCGATGCGATCGCTTCCGATGATCCCGGCTCCTGGCCCGAGCACACGAAGCTGATCTGGATCAACTCGCCGTCGAACCCCGACGGCCGTGTGCTCGACATCGATGCACTGCGTGCCGCGGTGGAGCGGGCACGCGAACTGGGCGCGGTGATCGCCGGAGACGAGTGCTACGCCGAGTTCGGGTGGGACGCGCCATGGGATCAGCGCCCGATCCCGTCCATCCTCGATCCGCGCGTCGTCGGCAATGACCACCGGGGCGTGCTGAGCGTGTACTCCTTGAGCAAGCAGTCGAACCTCGCCGGGTATCGCGCCGCATTCCTCGCGGGTGACTCGGAGCTCGTCGCCCGATTGCTCACCGTGCGCAAGCATGCGGGTCTGATGCTTCCGGCGCCCGTGCAGGCAGCGATGCTCGCGGCTCTCGCCGACGAGTCGCACGTCGAGGAGCAGCGCGCGCGGTACCGAGAGCGGCGTGACATGCTGCGTCCGGCACTCGAAGCGGCCGGCTTCGCGATCGACGGCAGCGAGGCGGGCCTCTACTTGTGGGCGACGCGCGGGACCGACGCCTGGGACGCCGTCGCGCAGTTCGCGGAACTCGGCATCGTCGTCGGCCCTGGCCACTTCTACGGCGATCGGTCGCCGCAGCACGTGCGGTTGGCGCTGACGGCCCCTGACGCCGATATCGCCGCCGCCGCCGCGCGCATTCGCGCTTCGGCGTCGACCGCGGGATGACGTCGTCCGAATCGACATTTCGCTTCACATCAAGATATTCTGAGCCGAGTGCGGCACCCCCGTGCCGCAGCCCCCGGTTCCCCTACGAGCCGATAGGGTGATAGGAATGGCCGTGTCATACCCGACGCAGCGCCAGCATTGAGACCTCACGAGGAGACGACGTGACCGAATCGACGCAGGGCCCGGCCACCGCCAAGCTGACCTTCCCCGGCGGATCCGCCGAGTTCCCGATCGTCGACGCGGTCGATGGGCACTCGGCGATCGACGTCAGCACGTTCACCAAGCAGAGCGGGCACACGGCGCTCGATTACGGGTTCGTGAACACGGCGTCGACGAAGTCGAAGATCACGTACATCGACGGCGAAGAGGGGATTCTGCGCTACCGCGGGTACCCGATCGAAGAGCTCGCGAGGCACTCCACCTTCCTCGAGGTCTCCTACCTCCTGATCTACGGCGAGCTGCCCACGGCCGATCAGCTGGGCGCGTTCGATGAGGAGATCCGCCGGCACACCCTGCTGCACGAAGACATGCGGTACTACTTCGAGGGCGTGCCGCACACGGCGCACCCGATGGCGGTGCTCTCGGGTGGTCTGCAGACGATGTCGACGTACTACGAGTCGTCACTCGACACGGCGGTGCCGGAGTTCGTCGAGGTGAATACGATCCGGCTGCTCGCCAAGCTTCCCGTGCTCGCCGCCTACGCGCACAAGAAGTCGATCGGCCAGGCGTTCCTCTACCCCGACAACAACCTCAACTTCGTCGAGAACTTCTTGCGGCTCAACTTCGGCAACAAGGCCGAGAAGTACGACATGAACCCGGTGCTCGTCGACGCACTCGACAAGCTGCTCATCCTCCACGCCGACCACGAGCAGAACGCGTCGACGTCGACGGTGCGCCTCGTCGGCTCGACCGGTGCGAATATGTTCTCCTCCGTCTCCGCGGGCATCAACGCACTTTCGGGCCCGTTGCACGGCGGAGCCAACGAGGCCGTGCTCGACATGCTCGCCCGCATCCGGGACTCGGGCCAGAGCGTCGAGACATTCGTCGAGAAGGTCAAGAACAAGGAAGACGGCGTGAAGCTCATGGGCTTCGGGCACCGGGTCTACAAGAACTACGATCCGCGTGCGCGCATCGTCAAGGAGAGCGCCGCCCGCGTGCTCGAGGAGCTCGGCGTGAACGACCCGCTGCTCGGCCTCGCGCAGGAGCTCGAGCAGATCGCGCTCGAAGACGACTACTTCAAGGAGCGCAAGCTCTACCCGAACGTCGACTTCTACACCGGCGTGATCTACAAGGCGATGGGGTTCCCCACCCGCATGTTCACGGTGCTGTTCGCGATCGGACGTCTGCCCGGCTGGATCGCGCAGTGGCGCGAGGCTCGCGAAGACGGGCAGACGAAGATCGGTCGCCCCCAGCAGCTGTACGTCGGCTCGGGGGAGCGCCACCTCGATCGGTAATCCGCGACCCCGTGGGGCCGCGTCATTTCGATAGGCTGAAGGCATGGAAGCGACCGTGACCGTGCCCGCCCTTGAGATCCGCGAACTCGCCAAGCGCTTCGGGGAGAAGATCGCCGTCAACGGGATCTCCCTCGACGTTCCGACCGGATCGTGCTTCGGCCTCGTCGGACCGAATGGCGCCGGCAAGACGACGACGCTGTCGATGGCAACCGGTCTGCTCCGGCCGGATGCCGGGCATGTGCGCATCGCCGGCGTCGATGTGTGGCAGCACCCGACCGAGGCCAAGCAGCTCGTGGGCGTGCTCGCCGACGGAGTGAAGCTGTTCGATCGTCTGACGGGCGAGCAACTCATCACGTACACCGGGCTGCTCGGCGGCCTCGACCGGGAGACCGTCGCGCGGCGGTGCGCGGACCTCCTCGCGATGCTCGACCTCAACGCCGCCGCGCAGACGCTCGTCGTCGACTACTCGGCCGGGATGACGAAGAAGATCGCGCTCGCGTGCGCGCTGGTGCACGCGCCGCGGCTGCTCGTGCTCGACGAGCCGTTCGAATCGGTGGATCCGGTCTCGGCCGCCAACATTCGCGACATCCTGCAGAGCTTCGTGCGAGGCGGCGGCACGGTGATCGTCTCGAGTCACTCCATGGACCTGGTCGAGCGCATGTGCGACCACGTGGCGGTGATCGCGGCCGGGCGCGTGCTCGCCGCAGGCAGCGTGAGCGAGGTGCGCGGTTCCTCGACCTTGGAGGAGCGCTTCGTGGAACTCGTCGGGGGTCGCGCGCACGTGGAGGGCCCGTCGTGGCTGAGCCGCTCCTGAGCCCCGCGGCGGCCGCTGCACGCACCGGGGCCGCCGCCCGCATCCGCACCCTCGTACGACTGCGCTTCGTCGTCATGTGGAACACGTTGCGCCGTCACCCCTGGCAGCTGGTCGGCGCGATCATCGGCGCCCTCTACGGGCTCGGCGTGCTCGGGCTCGTGCTCTTCGGACTCGTCGCTCTTGCCATCGGAGCGGCGGACCTCGCGAGAACGGTGCTCATCCTCGCCGGAGCCGGTCTCATCCTGGGGTGGGCGCTCGCACCGATACTCTCCACGGGCATGGACCGCACCCTCGATCCCGCGCGCCTCGCCTCGATGCCGATGCCTCCCGCGGTGCAGCTGACGGGAATCGCGGTCGCGAGCCTGCTGGGCATCCCCGGGATCGTCACTCTGCTCCTCTCCGCGGGCACCGCGATCGCCTGGTTCCGCTCGCCCGGTGCGATGATCGCGGCTGTCGTGCTCGCTCCGGTCGCCGCGGCGACCTGTGTGCTCGCATGTCAGTTCACGGTGACCGCGTTCTCGCGGGCGGCCGGGCATCGACGCTTTCGAGAGATCATCGGTGCGCTGGTGCTCCTGCTGCTCGTGCCGGTCGGGCCGCTGCTCTCAGTCGCGAGCCAGGGTGTCGCGGCGATCGCCGACCGCCTGCCGGTGATCGCCGATGCGCTCTCGTGGTCGCCGCTCGGAGCCGTCTGGGCGGTGCCAGCGGAGATCGCGGCCGGCGCGTTCCCGGCGGCGATCATGAAGCTGGTCATCGCGCTCGCGACGCCGGTCGCCCTGTGCTTCGCCTGGGCCGGACTGTACCGCGCGAACCTCGGCTCGGTCGCGGGCGGCTCGCACACGAGCGCACGGTCGGGCCTGGGGTGGCTCGGGCGCTTCCCGGCCTCCCCGCGCGGTGCCGTCGCTGCTCGCGCGCTCACATACTGGCTGCGCGATCCGCGCTACCTGCAGAGCCTGATCGTGGTGCTCGTCATGCCGATCGTCTTCGGGTTCATGGCGGCTTCGACGAGCCTCCCGATCATGCTCCCGGGCTCCACGGTGCTCGTCGCGGCGCTGCTCGCCCTCAGCACCTTCACGGACATCTCCTATGACGGCACCGCCTTCAGCGTGCACGTGCTGCGCGGAGTGCGAGGGATCGACGATCGGCTGGGCCGGGTATGGGCCAACGCGATCGTAGCCGTGCCGCTCATCGCGGTCGTCGCGGTCGTCACCACAGCACTCGTCGGCCGATTCGATCAGCTGCTCACGCTCGCCGGGTTGACCGCCGTGATCACGCTCGGCGGCTTCGGTGTCGCGAGCGTCGCATCCGCCGTCTTCGTGATGCCGGTGCCGCAGGCGGGTGAGAACCCCTTCGCCTCGAAGCCGGGCGCCGGGATGCTGAGCCTGGTCGGCATGGCGGGTTCGTACGGCGCATTGACGGTACTCGCGCTGCCGACGATCGCCTGCACGATCGCCGCTGGAGTGACGGGGCGACCGCTCTGGGCGTGGGTGACACTCGCCGTCGGCGTGGTGACGGGCATCGCGGCCTGCTGGGGCGGTGTGCGATGGGGTGCGGCGATATTCGATCGCAAGGCCGCCGACCTGTTCGCCCGAGTGAAGTCGCAGGGGTGAGAAACATCGCATCAGCGGCGTTCTGATCGCAGATCGCCTTCGATGCCGCGGGCGGCGCGCACGAGCACTTCGAGCGCGGCTTCGGGAGGGTGCTCACGCGGAAGGACGACGGACAGCGCTGCGACGACAGCACCGGCGCGGCGGAGCGGCACGGCCACGCCGGTGGAGACTTCCTCGATCGACCCCGGTGCGATCGCCCGCCCGAAGCGGCGGATCTCGATCAGGGTGCGTCGAAGGTGCGCCGGGTCGGTGATCGTCTCGGGTCCGACCCGGCGCAGCGGGGCTGCGAGCAGGCGCTCGCGCAGCCGCGGGTCGGCGTGCGCCAAGAGCACGAGTCCGGACGACGAGGCGTGCAAGGGCAGCCGGCCTGCGACGCGCGCGATGTTCGCGCCAGCACGCGGGTGTGAGAGCTTTTCGAGGCACAGCGCCTCGTCTCGCTCGAGCACGGCGAGCTGGGTGTGTTCCCGAATCGCCGACTGCACCCGCTCCATGTGCGGGAGGGCGACCTCGCGGAGCCGGTGCGCGGTGGAGCCGCGAAGCGCCAGTTCCCAGAGGCGCAGCCCCAGCCGGACTCGATGCTCGTCATCCCGTTCGAGCATGCCGTTCGCGACGAGTTCGCCGACCAGTCGGTGCGCGGTCGAGGGTGGTAGCCCTGCGCGTCGTCCGATATCGCTGACCGTCTGCGAGGTGCGATCCTCCGAGAACGTCTCGATGACCCGCACGATCCGCGTGATCATCGACTCACCGCTCGCCGAGTTCGCCACGGCGTCGGCCTCCCTCCGGTGCTGCGGTGCGCGGGGTTCCACCCGAAGCGCAGGGGCGTTCCACGTCGCTCAGACCTCCGCCGCTGCGAGCGATCGAGAGCGACGGTCGGCCGCCGGGCGCGGTGCCGGTCTCGGGATCACCACCACCGCCAGCATCCCCAAGATCGCAACGCCGGCGAAGAAGTAGAATCCCCCTGGGTACGCGAGTCCTGCTGAAACCAGCGCGCCGGTGATCCACGGACCCGCGATCGCACCGAGCCGCCCCACGCCCGCGGTGAAGCCCATGCCGGTCGCGAGGAGCGCTCGGGGGTAGATGTACCCGACGAACGCGTAGACGAGTACTTGCGCGCAGAAGACGAAGACACCGGTCACGAGGATCACGAGATTCAGGGCGACGACGTTCGACATCTGCACGCTGAGCAGTGCGAGCAATGCGGCCGCCGCCGCGAACCAGGCGAGCGTCGTTCCCTTGATCCCGAGCGCGTCGCCGATTCGCCCGCCGATGAGCAGACCCATCACGGCGCCCACGTTGAGGACGAGGAGCATGATGAGCGAACTCGAGAGCGGGTAGCCGGCGAGTTCCATGATCTTCGGCATCCAGGTGTTCAGCCCGTAGACCAGCAGCAGACCCATGAAGGCGGCGATCCACAGTGCCACCGTGGCGCGTGCGCGCCGCTCGGTGAACAGATCGCGGATTCCGTACACCCGCTCGTGCGTTCCGGCGTCGTGCTCCACCGGCGCGTGCGTCTCCGGGAGCTTGAACCACATGACCGGCAGTGTCGCCAGCCCGAGGAGACCTCCGAAGATGAAGAGCCTGCTCCAGTGCTCATGCGCCCAGAATGCCGCCAAGGAGGCGAGCACTGCGCCGACGTGGTACCCGGTCATCATGAACGTCGAGGCTCCGGCACGCCGGCCGTCGGGAGCCGATTCCTGCATCATCGTGAGGGCGATCGGCATGCAGCCGCCGAGTCCGACACCCGCGATCAGTCGAGCGAGGCCCATGCATGCGACGTTCGGCATCACCGGGAAGACCAGCGTGAAGATGGAGAACACGAAGATGCAGGCCATCAACGCCGAGCGTCGCCCGAAGCGGTCGGAGATGGTGCCGATGATCACGGCTCCTATGCCGACGCCGACGAGGGAGATCGTGGAGACGAAGGTCATGTCGGCGACCGTCACGCCGAGGTGACCATGACTCTCGCTGGTCATGATCGGGATCGTGGCGCCGAGAGCCACGATGTCGAAGCCGTCGAACATGACGGTGAGCCAGCACAGGCCGATGACCCATCTGCGGGTTGACGTACTCAAGGTGCACTCCATTGTGTGGTGAGGTGACTACAGCGATAAACGCAGCCCCCTGCGACATGGATCACACCGATTCAGTGTTGCGCGGCCATGACTGCCTCGTCCAGAACTTCCCATTGAACGGGCGACTCCGACGCGTCGCGATCGCCGATGTCTCCGAGCGCAGCGCAACGGCCGCGCCCCTCCGATGCGGAGGAGCGCGGCCGTGATGCGCCGTTCCGGTTAGGCGTGCAGAGCCTGATTGAGCTCGATGCCAGCGCCTGCCCGGGGCAGCGCCTCCACGGCGCCCGTGCGCGAATTGCGACGGAAGAGCAGCTTCGGGATCCCGGAGAGCTCGATCGCCTTCACCTCGACTGCGGTGCCGGGCGACTGGGCGGTGCCGTGGGGCAGCACGACCTTCGTGCCAGCCGTGACGTAGAGGCCGGCTTCGACGACGCTGTCATCGCCGACGGAGATGCCGATACCGGAGTTGGCGCCCAGGAGGGCGCGCTCGCCGACGGAGATGCGCTCAGTGCCGCCGCCCGAGAGCGTGCCCATGATGGATGCACCGCCACCGATATCCGAGCCGTCGCCGACGACCACGCCCTGCGAGATGCGGCCCTCGACCATGGATGCCCCGAGCGTGCCGGCGTTGAAGTTGACGAACCCCTCGTGCATCACCGTCGTTCCCGGCGCGAGGTGGGCGCCGAGGCGTACTCGGGAGGCATCGGCGATGCGCACGCCCGTCGGCACGACGTAGTCGGTGAGCCTCGGAAACTTATCGACTCCCACCGCAGTGATGCCGGCGCGCTTGAGCTGCGGCAGCCGGGCGGCGTAATGCTCGGGAAGCATCGGTCCGGCGGTGGTCCAGGCGATATTGGGGAGCCGCCCGAAGATGCCGTCGAGGTTGAGTGCATTGGGGCGCACGAGGCAGTGAGAGAGGACGTGGAGCCTGAGGTAGGCGTCCTCCGTCGATGCAGGAGCGGCGTCGAGATCGATCTCCACGTCCACGAAACGCAGTTCGACACCGCGCAACTCGTCGGTTCCCGTGAGCCCGGCGAGCTCGGCGGGGGCGATCCACGGTTCGCGGTCGTCGGGGCGCGCGCCGAGCGCGGGTGACGGGAACCAGGCGTCGAGAACGGTGCCGTCGGCGGCGATCGTGGCGATGCCGGCGGCCCAGGCGGAGCGAGAAGCAGTCATGGGTTCCATCGTATCGTCGTGATCGGGTGCGCGGGCACGGACGCCCGGAGAGGCAATAGGCTGGTTCGGGTGAGCAGTGATTCGAACTCGACGCCCCCCATCGCCCTCGACCCCGTACTCGATCCGACGCTCGGTCCTGTGGAGCTCACGCGGCAGCTCTGCAACATTCCGTCGGTCTCGGGCGACGAGCGCGAGATCGCCGACGCCGTTGAAGCGGCACTCAGGTCGCACGCCCCCCATCTCACCGTGACGCGCGACGGCGATACGCTGGTCGCCCGAACCGAGCTCGGCCGCGAGCGTCGCGTTGCGATCGCCGGCCACCTCGACACCGTCCCCATCAATGACAACCTGCCGGTGCGGGACGAAGTCGACGACGCGTCGGGGGAGCCGATGATCTGGGGGCGCGGCACCGTTGACATGAAAGCCGGTGTCGCGGTGCAACTCGCGCTCGCGGTCGAGCTCGTCGAGCCGTCGGTCGACCTGACGTGGATCTGGTACGACCACGAGGAGGTCGCCTCTGATCTGAGCGGTCTCGGTCGCGCCATGCGCAATCATCCAGGGCTCTTCGAGGCCGACTTCGCGATTCTGGGCGAACCATCGAATGGGACCATCGAGGGGGGATGCAACGGAACGCTCCGAGCTCGAGTGAGCGTGCACGGCAAGCGCGCGCACTCCGCTCGCAGCTGGATGGGGGTGAACGCCATTCACCGGGTCGGCGCGCTGCTCGAACGTCTCTCCGCGTTCGAGCCGGAACGGATCGTGGTCGACGGGCTCGAGTACCGCGAGGGGCTGAACGCCGTCCGCATCAATGGCGGGGTCGCGGGGAATGTGATCCCGGACGAGTGCTCCTTCGAGGTGAACTACCGCTTCGCGCCGAGCCGGAGCGGTGCAGAGGCCGCGGACTACGTGCGCGAGTTCTTCGCCGATGCCGATCGTGTCGAGATCGTCGATCTCGCGCCCGGCGCGCGCCCGGGTCTCGACGCACCACTCGCACAGCGCTTCGTGGCCGCGGTCGGCGAGGCGCCGAACGCGAAATTCGGGTGGACCGATGTCTCGAGATTCTCGGCGCTCGGCATCCCCGCGGTGAACTTCGGACCGGGCGATCCGCTGCTCGCGCACGCGGACGATGAGCGGGTGCCGGTCGCGCAGATCGAATCGACTGCCGCTGCGCTTCGCGAATGGTTGATGCACGACATTTCGCGCTGAACTGTATCGCGACGCGGGGCGGAAATTAGCCCTGCCTGGACGGAAACCGATAAAATGGAATCCGTGCATCAAACCTGCAAGGAGGCGTCATGGCTGCAATGAAACCGAGGACCGGGGACGGACCCATGGAAGCGGTGCGTGAAAGCCGCTTGATCGTGGTTCGTGTACCGCTCGAGGGCGGCGGGCGTCTGGTGGTGTCTGTGAACGATCAGGAAGCCGCACAGCTGCGCGATGTGCTCGCCGGCGTGCTCGACGGCTAAGGCGCCGTTCTCGCTTCCCGTTCAGCGGGACCGGATCGAACCCCCTGCGGCTACCGCCGCGGGGGGTTCGGCGTGCCGGGGGCGTCGCCGTCGAGACGCACGAGGGTGAGGAGGCCGTCGCCCGCCGGCGACAGGATCGGAGCGATCGCAGGGGACTCGGCGACGAGCGCGAGGAGGTCCCGCATCGCCTGAACGTCCTCGTCCCGCGCAGCGGGATCCGGAACTCGGCCGTGCGCGAACGCGCCTGGAACGATGATGCATCCGCCGGGCCGCACGATTCCGAGTGCGTTCTCGAAGTGCTCCAGTAGCTGGGCCGGCTCTGCGTCGATGAGCACGAGGTCGTACGCCGCCAGATTCATACGCGGCATCACGTGCCGAGCGTCACCCTCGATGAGGCGCAGACGGGCAGCGGCGATCCCCGCATCGGAGAACACCCCGCGGGCTTCCCGCAGGTGCTCGGCTTCGATCTCGATCGAGGTGAGCGTCGCTTCCGAGGCGTACCGGAGCAGAGAGAGTCCGCTGACGCCGACCCCCGTGCCGACCTCGCAGATGGCCTGCGCGCGGGCGAGCACGGTCGATCCGGAGAGCTGCGCGCCGACGGAGCGGCTCACCGGTTCGATGCCCAGCTCGAGGGACAGGCGGCGGGCGCGGACGAGCGCCTCCGTCTCGCCGGGGTACTGCTCGGCGTACTGCCAGTTGCGTTCGAGCTTGCTCACGATTTCCTCCGGTGATGCTCCGCCCCGGCGTGCCGGCATGACGGCGAGGCGGAGCGATCCTGAATCACCAGCGTAGGGCCGCCGTGCGATCCCTCTCGCAGCACACGCGGGTCAGTGGGAAAGCGGGCGCGAGACGCCGCTCAGAATTCGGCTCGGCGATCAGTGGTGACCGCTACGATAGCGGTTGTGGGCCTGACGATCGACAAGATTCTGGTGATCCTCGTGATCGCCATGTTCGTGCTGGGCCCGCAGCGACTCCCGATCTATGCGCAGAAGCTCGGCGAACTGGTGCGCAATGTGAAACGCATGGCGGACGGCGCGAAAGATCGCTTGCGCGACGAGATGGGTCCTGAGTTCGACGATGTCGACTGGCGTCAGCTCGATCCCCGCCAGTACGACCCGCGCCGCATCATCAGGGATGCGCTGCTCGAAGACGAGCGCGAGGCCAGGGACGCGGCTCGACGGTCGAACATGGCCGACGCTGAAGCCCGACGCGGAATCAGGCCGGACTCGGGGAGCGGCGCCGCAGGAGTGCTGCATTTCGACGAAGAAGCGACGTGATGGACGGGAACATCGGGTGACCGCGAACGAGATCGACGGCAATGGTGCCGTCGGGGGGATCTCGAATGAACAGCGCAGCACGCATGAGCGGGTCGCGCGTCCGCAGCACGACACCGACAAGATCCTGATCGCGCTGAACGAGCGGTCGATCGTCGCCGTGACGGATGCCACGGGCCGCATCACGCACGTCAACGACCGCTTCTGCGAGCTCTCGCAGTTTCGGCGCGACGAGCTGGTCGGACGCACGCACCGCGTCGTGAACTCCGGGCACCATCCGGCCGCCTTCTTCGCCGACCTCTGGAGCACGATCTCCGAAGGCCGCATCTGGCAGGGTGAGATCTGCAACCGCGCTCGCGACGGGTCCAAGTACTGGCTCAATACGACCATCATCCCCCTCATGGGAGACGGCGACCTGCCGGTCAGCTACGTGGCTCTGCGCACGGAGGCGAAGCGGCGGCGGGACGCCGAAGCCGCCGTGCGACGTCTCGCCTACGTGGATCCGGTGACCGGGCTCGAGAATCGGGCGGCCATGCTCCGCGCGATCGAGCGCATCACGTCGAGTCGGACGCCGAGCGATGAGTTCTCTGCCTTGGTGACCGTGAGCCTCGACCAACTCCCATCGGTGAATGATGCGTTCGGGTTCGAAGCGGGGGACCGCCTGCTCCTCGACGCCGGGCTGCGGCTGAAGGGTCTGGCCGACGGCGTCACCCGCGTCGGCCGAATCGGCTCCCATACCTACGGAGTGCTGCTGCAGGATCTGGGCGTCGAGCTCGGCGCCGCCGAAGACGTCGTGCAGACCACCATCGGGCGCATGTTCGAAGCGCTCTCGGCAGCCAGTGAGACGTTCTCCGGCATCGTCATCGGCGCCGGGGTCAGCGCGGGGCACGTGCTCTGGACATCGCCCGGCGCCCGTGGCGACCCGGCTCGCGTCGACGCAGAGCGCGGGGCCGACGCGTTCATCGCGTCGGACGATGCCAATGAAGTGATGAAATGCTCCGAGATCGCGCGGAAGCGGGCGAAGCGGATGAGCGGGCAACGGCGCGCGCAGCGATTCGAGCAGCGGATGCTCGACGAGGTGCACGACCGCATGGTGCTCGTCTCCGAACTGCGAGCGGGCGTGGAACGCGGCGAACTCCGCCTCTACGCGCAGTCGATCGTCGATCGGAAGCGCCGCGTGATCGGCAAGGAAGCGCTGATTCGGTGGCAGCACAGCTCCCTCGGATTGATCCCACCCGATGAGTTCATCCCGATCGCCGAGCAGACGGGCCTGATCACGCAGATCGGGGACTGGGCGCTCGAACGCGCATGCCAGGTGCTCGCGCACTGGGCCGCGTCGGAGGCGACCGACGAGCTGACTCTCGCCGTGAATCTCAGCGAGCGCCAGCTGCACGCCGGCGGATTCGAGGATCGCGTGCGCGAGGTGATCTCGCGATACGGCATCGCACGCGGCCGCCTCAAGTTCGAGCTCACTGAGAGCGTGCTCCACAGCGACCTCGCTCGCACGATCTCGCTGCTCGAGCACCTCCGCGCCAACGGCGTGCACGCCTCGCTCGACGACTTCGGCACGGGCTATTCCTCGCTCAACTATCTGCGTCGGCTCCCGGTGCAGCAGTTGAAGATCGACCGGTCGTTCGTCTCGTCGATCGTCGAAGACGATCGCACGGCCGCGATCGCGGAGACGATCGTGCGCCTCGCCCGGATATTCGGCCTGCAGGTCGTCGGCGAGGGTGTTGAGACGGAGGAGCAGTTCGCCCTCCTGCACGCCCTCGGCGTGGACGCGTTCCAGGGCTACCTCTTCGGCGGGCCCGAGCCCATCGAGGCGCCGGCTACCGCGGGCTGATACCGAGAGAGCGCCCGGCGAGGCCGCGCCCGCTGCGGGCGAGCTCCGCGGCGATACGGATCACCTCGGCCGCGGCCGGGTCCGCCTGGTCGGTGAGAACGGTCGGCGCCCCCGCATCGCCGCCCTCGCGGAAGACGGGGCTCAGCGGCACGCTTCCGAGGAGCGGAACGGTGCCGTGCTCCGGGTCGCTCAGTCGTTCGGCGACCAGCCGGCCCCCGCCCGCCCCGAACAGGTCGAGCACGCTCCCGTCCGGCTGGGTGAACCCTGCCATGTTCTCGATGACGCCGATGACCTTCTGACCGGTCTGCCGGGCTACGAGCGCACTGCGAACGGCGACATCCGCCGCCGCTTCCTGAGGAGTGGTGACGACCAGCACCTCGGCCTGCGGCAGCAGCTGGCCGATGCTGATCGCGATGTCGCCCGTACCGGGCGGCAGATCGAGGAGCAGGACGTCGAGGTCGCCGAACCACACATCGCGCAGGAACTGCTCGATCGTGCGGTGCAGCATCGGCCCCCGCCAGGATACGGCCGTGCTTCTCGGATCGGCGTCACCGAGAAACATGCCGATGGAGATCACCTTCACACCGTGCGCGACGGGTGGCAGGATCATCTCGCCGACCCGCGTTGGCTGCTCGGTGCGCCCGTCGCGGCTCAGTCCGAGCAACCCGGGAATGGAGAACCCGAACACGTCGGCATCGACGAGTCCGACCGCCAAGCCGTGCTGGGCGAGCGCGACGGCGAGCCCCGTCGTCAACGACGACTTGCCCACGCCGCCCTTGCCGCTCGTCACGGCGATGACGCGGGTGAGCGAGTCCGGGCCGAACTGCTGCGGCCGGGCACCGCGATCCCCCCGTACGCGTTCGATGAACGCCTGGCGCTCCCGCGTCGACATCACGCCGACGATGACTTCCGCCGCCGTGACTCCCGGCGCCGCCTCCGTCGCCGCTCGCACATCCGCCTCGATGCGCCGAGCCGCCGGGCACCCTGCGATGGTGAGCAGGATCGAGACCTCGGCGCCCCCGGCCGCATCGACCGTCACGTCGCGCACCATGCCGAGCTCCGTGATCGGGCGGAGGATCTCGGGGTCCTTGACGCGATCGAGCGCATCCCAGACGGCCCGCGCCGTTCCGGCGGCGGGCCGTTCAGTCATCCTGCGAGCTCGCAGACCGCTCCGGCGAGGAGTCGCGCCGAGCGCGACTCCTCGTGCCGCGATCTCGCGGTTCGTCGCTCGATGCCTCGTCGTCGGCGAGCTCGGCGAGCAATGACCGGAGTTCTGCACGCAGGAAGTCGCGGTCGGGAAGATCTTTGAGCGCGAGACGCAGAGCGACGACCTCGCGCGCGAGGAACTCCGTGTCGGCGAGATTGCGCTCGGCGCGCTGGCGATCCTGCTCGATCTGCACACGGTCGCGGTCATCCTGGCGATTCTGCGCGAGCAGGAGCAGCGGCGCCGCGTACGAGGCCTGCAGGGAGAGAATCAGCGTGAGCGCCGTGAAACCGAGCGCCGCAGAATCGAAACGGAAGGACTCGGGCCCGTAGGTGTTCCACAGCAGCCAGGCGACGCAGACGATGGTAAGTGCGAAGAGGAACCACGGGGTACCCATGCCGCGCGCAATGCTCTCGGTCCACCGGCCGAAGCGCTCGCTGTTGCCCGAGCGGCCCTCACCGCGCGCCGAGACCCGCGCGCTCGCAGCACGCGGGGCGTCGAGTCCGCCGCCCCGCTTGAACGCGCTCATCCGGCGGCTCCGGTGCTGACCGGGGCGTCGTCATCGGCGTGCCGCCAATCGTCGGGCAGCAGATGATCGAGCACGTCATCGACGGTCACGACTCCGACGAGCCGGTTCTGATCGTCGACCACGGGCAGCGCGACTAGATTGTAGCTGGCGAGGCGGCGGGATACTTCGGCCGCGCTCGCGTGCACCGTCACCGGCTCGATCTCGGCGTCCAGCAGCGAAGCCATGCGCTCGTGCGGCGGGAACCGCAGCATGCGCTGGAAGTGCGCGAGGCCGATGTACTCGCCGGTCGGCGTCTCGTAGGGCGGGTGCGTCACGTACACCGCAGACGCCATCGCCGGAGAGATCTCCGCCCTGCGGATCATCGCGAGACCCTCGGCAACGCTCGACTCCCCGGCCAGCACGATCGGCGCAGGGCTCATCAGCCCGCCTGCCGTGTCCGCATCGTACTCGAGCAGTCGACGCACGTCTTCGGCTTCCTCCGGCTCCATGAGGTCGAGCAGCTCGGCGCCCTGCGCGGCCGGCAGCGCTGAGATGAGGTCGGCGGCGTCGTCCGCCTCCATGCGGTCGAGAACATCGGCGGTGCGGCCCGAGGGCAGTTGCGCGAGCAGGGCGAGCTGATCCTGTTCGCTCATCTCTTCGAGCGCGTCGGCGACGCGCTCGTCGGGCAGCTCCTCGATCACCTCGATCATGCGCGGCTGAGGCAGTTCGAGCAGCGCCTCCGCGAGGTCGGCCGGTTTCAGATCGACCAGTGTCTGGATGAGCAGCTCGGCGGTGCGCGTGCCCTCGGCAGAACTCGGAAGTCGCAGCTCGCCCCAGCGCACGATGCGGGCGTCGCCTCGGCTGAACGGGGCCGCGGGCTTCGGCAGGCGCACGAACACTTCCGTGACGAGCCACTCGCCCGTGCGGCTCCGCTCGATCGCGGCGTCTTCGATCCGCGCGGTCGTCGTGGGACCCGCGTTCGTCTGGGCCAACTGCACATCGCGCCCGATGAGTTCCGCGATCATGCGGGTCTCGCCCCCGCGCTGCTCGAATCGGCGCACGTTGATGAGCCCGGTGGTGATGACCTGACCGGAACCGATCGACGTGACGCGGCCGATCGGCACGAACACGCGGCGCTTCCCGGGAATCTCGACGATGAGGCCGACGACGCGCGGGGCGCTGGTCGCCCGGAAGACGATCAGTACGTCGCGCACTTTGCCGATGCGGTCGCCGACCGGATCGAACACGCCGCGACCGGCGAGCCGACCGACGAAGATCCTCGAAGTACTCACCCCACTACGGTACCGCTCAGCGACGTGCGGCGATACTGAGGGCATGCACCCAGCGTCTTCGCTCTCCGGCCCGTCAGCGCCGTGGGAGCCAGCCGATGCCCCAGCTCGGAGGGACACCGAGCATCGCGTGTCGCGCAGAGACGCGGTGCGTCTCACCGCCTGGGGCGCGCTCGCGGCGGCCGGGGCGCTGCTCGTCGGGTGCGCCCCGGAACCGCGAGCAGACACCTCGCCAGGCGACCGTGCGCCCGACCCGGCCCCCGCCCCCGCCCCGGAGAGTGACGCCCCGTCTGCGCCGCAGGTGGCCCCGATGCTGCTGCTCGCCTCCCTCGCGCAGTCCGACGCCGTCGCCATCATCGACCCCTCCGTCTCGGATGCGGAGGCGGCGCAGCTCGTCACCGTGGGAGCCGCGCCCTGGGGCGTCGGCGTCGCGGGTGACGGACGCACCGGGTACGCGGCGACCGCCGAAGGTCTGGCGGTGATCGATCTCGGTGCGGCCTCCCGCACCGCCCTGATGCCCTTCCTGCACCCGGCGAATCGCGTCGAGTTCGGCGAGTACCGGCCGGGCGGCCTCGGTCTCGCGGTCTCGCCCGACGGCAATCGGGTCTATGTCGCAGTGACCCCTGGTGATGGCGCGTACGCCCTCGAGGTCTTCGACACGCGCGTCGGCGAGTTCGTCGGTTCGGTTCCCGTCGGGCTCCGCCCCTTCGACGTCGTCGTCGCGCCGGACGGCACGTGGGCGGCGACGATCGATCACGATGGGTTCACTGTGACCGTCGTCGATGCGGCCGCACTCGTGCCGACGAGTCACACCGTCGCGCAGTTCGGCACCGAGGGCGGGCTCGCCTCGTGGGAGAAGCCGCACTACGGCGCGGTCGATGCCGCAGGCGCGATCCTGCTCCCGTACCAGGGGCGGGTCGTCGTCAAGCTCGACCCTCGCACCGGGGAGACCGCCGCGCTCACGAGCACGGCGGACTCCCACGTCCACGGCACGGCGCTCGCTGGCGACGTGCTCATGACGGTCGGCACCGGCGCGTTCGGCAACGCGCAGAGCGGCCCCAATCTGTCGCTGCTCCGCGTGACCGGCGCGGGTGCGGGGGAGGAGCGCGTCGTGCCGCTCGACGTCCCCCATGAGACGGTCGCGGTGTGGAGAGACGCCGAGGGCGCCGAGTTCGCGGCTGTCGCGGGCGGGAACACGCGGAACGAGGGGTGGGACGGCATCACCCTGGTATCACTCGATTCGCTCGAAACGCGCGCGCTCCCCGTCGCTGGCTACCCGCAGGCTCTCGTTTCGTACGCTCGGAGCTGAATCCGGGTGAGATTCCCCGACTCCTCCGTCGCGTTCGTCGCCGACAATGGGAGAATCGCACTATGAGCACTCCTGATGGACCCATGCGGTCGTCGCGTCTCCCGCTGGTCCCCGAGATTCCGAAGGGCGAGATCGTCTCGACGTACGACCGGTACGAGGACGCGAAGCACGCCGTCGACGTGCTCGCTCGCGCGAGCTTCCCCGTGCGGCAGATCAGCATCGTGGGCAACGACGTGCGCAGCGTCGAGCGGGTCACCGGCCGACTCACCTACGGCCGTGTCGCGCTCATGGGCGCGCTCTCCGGCGCCTACCTCGGGCTCTTCCTCGGCCTGCTCCTCTTCATCTTCCAGCCGGATAACGGCGCGATCCTCGGCGTCTTCGCCGCGGCCATCGCCATCGGTGCGGGCTTCGGAATGCTCTTCGGCGTGCTGTCGTACGCGATGAACCGCAACCGCCGCGACTTCTCGTCGGTGATGCAGATGGTCGCGACGCGATACGACCTGATCACCGAACCCGAGCTGCTGCACGAAGCGCGGCGCGTGCTCACGGAGGTCGTGGAGAAGTAGCGCGCGTGCGCGGACCGGGGCCCGGCCCGCGCGATCCCGAACTACTTCTCGAGACCGTTCAGCGCCCGGATGCCGGCGTTCTCGAGAGCGCCGAGCCGCGTTCCATCCGCGAGTTCAGTCTCGACGCGGACCGTCGACATGCGCATGCGCGTCGACTCCGGCGTCGCTTGGGCGAGCGGGGTGCAGGCGTACTCGGCGAGGTTCTCGATCGAGTGCTCGGAGAGCCAGGCGCGGGTGTCGGGATGCGAGAGCGACGCGTCGTAGACCACCTTCACGATGCCTTCGTCGGCCGAGACCGATGAGAGCGCCTGTGCCGCCAGGTCACCGGACTCGGCGCGTGCTTCGTGGAACTGGCGGATCGCGTCGGCGATCTCCTGGTCTGAGGCTGGGGTCTCGTTCACGGGGCACTCTCCAATGCTCGATCGGTGGTCGGGATGACGCAGGCCGCATCCGACGGCGCGGAGCGCACGGGAGGTCGGCCAGCGCCAGTTTACGAGCTGGCCGCCGCCGCGTCGCGGGGTTGACGCGGCCCTGGCTGCTCCTGAAGGCGCGCGAGAGCGGGCGCCGCTCCCCGCTAGGATCCGAGCATGGGCGCGATCGAGAACAGTCACTGGGTGGTCACGGGAGCAGCGGGCACCATCGGGTCGACGCTGCGGCGAGCGCTGCACGATCGGGGGGTCGCACTGACCTCGACCGATGCGCGTCGGGCCGAGGTCGTCGGTGATCGCGACCGCTTCGCGGTGGCTGATCTCGCAGACCTGACCGCGCTGACGGAGGTGCTGCGAGGCGCCGACGGCGTGATCCATCTCGGCGGTATCGCGGACGAGGCGGACTTCCACGACCTCGCCGAGGTCAACATCGTCGGGACGTACCACGTGCTCGAGGCTGCGCGACGGGCAGGCACTCCACGGGTCGTCTTCGCGAGCAGCAATCGGCTGACCGGGATGTACCCGGCGAGTACGATGGTGTCGCCCGACATGCCGCCGCGCCCCGACGGCTTCTACGGGGTGTCCAAAGTCGCCGGCGAGGCCCTGTGCCGGCTCTACGCCGACAAGTTCGGCTTGTGCACGGCCTCCGTGCGCATTGGAAGTTACGAGGATCAGCCGACGTCGGCCCGCGAGCAGCGCACCTGGCTGAGCCCAGCCGACGCGGTGCTGGCCTTCATCGCGGCGATGACGACGACCGAACCCGGGGTCGTGTTCTATGCGGTTTCGGCAAATGAGGCGCGCTGGTGGGATCTGGCGGCGGGGGAGGCGATCGGGTTCGCGCCGAAAGACAACGCAACGGCGTCGGGAGACCCGCTCCCGTTCGACCCGCTCGCACCCCAGGGCGGGCCCTACGCCGAGGCCCCCTACTCGCTCGACCGGATGCGGGATCTGCCCTGACCGTCGGCCCGAGCGTCACTCGTCGCGCAGCGCCTTCTGAATGCGCTGCAGCGAGACGGGCTCCGCGGTGCGCAGCTGCTGCGCGAACAGGCTGACGCGCAGCTCCTCGATCAGCCACCGGGCGCGCACGAGCCGCTTCGGTGCGTCGACCGGCAGCGGGACGACCCCGCCGGCCTCGGTGTAGAGAGCGGCCGCTCGGTCGATCTCGTTCTGCCAGGCGCGATCCCGGCCCGGCTGCTCGGTGAGGGCGCGCATGCGCATCTGCACCGCTTCGAGGTACACCGGCACGCGTTCCAGCTGTGCGAGACCGGTTCGCGAGACGAAGCCTTCGAACACCAGGCCGTCGACCTGCCGGGCGGCATCGGCCACCTGGCCGAGCACCTGCATCGACTTCGCCGAGTCGATCGCCTTGCGGGCCAGGCGGGCGCCGTCGAGCACGCGCGCGGTGAGCGAGATCGCACCGTAGATCTCGTCGATGAGCGACCGGGCGTAGTCGTCGGCCAGGGCCTCGAACTCGGCTTCCCTCCAGATGAGCCCGTCCGCCGCGTGTCGGCGGATCACACGGTCGGCGACCGCGAGCGACACGTCGGCGATCGCCTGGTCGAGCGTGCGGTAGGGTCCAGCGCCGAGCAGCAGCTTCTCCTGGTTCGAGAGGTGGTCGCGCACGTACGAAGCCGGCGAAGGAGAGCTCAGCACGAGGAGGCGGCGGATGCCGCGCCGGGAGATGCGCTCCTGCTCGCCCTGATCGGCGACGAGCACCAGATCGACAGCGGTGCGACGGTCGAGGATCGCCGGGTACGCGCGCACCACGCCGGCGCCAGCGGATCCGCGTCCCTTGGCGTACGTCGAATCGACGTGCTGGGGCAGATCTCCGAAGGTCCAGGAGGTCGCACCGGTGCGTTCGAGATCGCTCTTCGGCAGTGCGGCAGCGGCGACCTTCGCGACGCCCTCGGTCGCGCGCTCGCGGTGCGCCGTCTGGAGCTCTGCGAGGTTCTTGCCGGTTCCCACGGTGCGGCCGCGTCCGTCGACGACCCGGAACGTGGGTGTGAGATGCGCCGGAAGCCGGTCGGGGTCGAAGTCCGCGGGCGCTACGGGCACGCTCGTGCGGCGGCGGATCTCGGTGGCGAGCAGCTGCGTCAGCGCCGGCGGCGTCGAGCCAGGCGCCACCGGGGCGTCGAGCTGCGGGCCCACCGTCGCGAGCAGCGTCCGGGCCCAATCCGCGGCCGGGACGACGTGCTTGCGGACGGCCTTCGGCAGCGTCTTGATGAGGGCCGTGACCAGCTCGTGCCGCAACCCGGGCACGAGCTTCTCGAAGTCCGATCCGTCGAGGCGGGGGAGCAGGGGAAGCGGCACGTTCACCGTGACGCCGTCGTCTTCAGCGGTCGGATCGAAGCGATACTTCAGGCGGAGCGTCTGATCGCCGTGCGACCACTGCCTCGGAAACTCCTGCTCGTCGACCGAGTCGGCGTCGTCCTCCACGAGGTCTTCGCGCCGGAGATGCAAGAACTGCGGGTCGGTCGCGCGCTTCTGCTTCCACCACCCCTCGAAGCTGCGCGTCGAAACGACGTCAGCTGGGATGCGCGCATCGTAGAACTCGAAGATGGCCTCGTCGTCGCCCACGATGTCGCGGCGTCGCGTGCGCTCCTCGAGCTGTTCGAGCTCGCGCCGCAGCTGGCGGTTCGCGCGGTCGAACGCCTGCGGCGAATCCCACTCCCCGTCGACGAGCGCGTGCCTGATGAAGAGCTCGCGCGCGTGCTCCTGGTCGTACCGGGCGAGCTGCACGCGCCGGCGGTCGACGATCGGAACGCCGTAGAGCGTCACCCGCTCGTAGGCGACTGCCGCCCCCTGGTTCTTCTCCCATCGCGGCTCCGAGATCTGCCGCTTCGCGAGCGGACCCGCGAGTTCCTCGGCCCACGCGGGATCCACCACCGCGTTGGACCGGGCGAACAGGCGCGAGGTCTCGACGAGCTCGACGCTCATGACCACCTCAGGCGGTTTCTTCGCGAGCACGGAACCCGGGTAGAGCACGAAGCGCGCGCCGCGCGAACCGAGGTACTCCTGCGCCGGCTTGCGCCTCGTCGCGCCCGCTGCAGAGCGGCCGCGCGCCGGCGCGGCGCGATCCTGCCGGTCGTCCCGGACGCCGAGCTGCGACAGGAGCCCGGCGAGCACCGATCGATGGATCGCCTCACCCGAACCGCCGGTCGCACCCCGGCCGGCGCCATCGCGCGGGGCTTTCGCGATCCTCGCGAGCTGCCGATACAGGTCCATCCACTCGCGCACTCGCAGAAAATTGAGATACTCGGCCTTGCAGAGTCTGCGGAAGGCGCTCGACGACAGCTCGCGCTGCTGCTCCTGCAGGTAGTTCCAGAGATTCAGGAGCGTCGCGAGGTCGCCCTGCGGGTCGGAGAACCGACCGTGCAGCTCATCGGCGCGACCGCGCTCGGCCTGGGGGCGCTCCCGCACATCCTGCACCGTGAGACCGGCGACGATCGCGAGCACCTCAGGCACCACGTCGTGCGCCCTGGCTTCGACGACCATACGGGCGAACCGGGGCTCGATGGGGAGGCGGGAGAGCTCGCGGCCGATCCTCGTGATCCGATGGGTCGCGCCGCGCTCGCCGCCGCGCGGCCCGACCCGGCCCCGGTTCCGCCCCTTCGCGGGAGCGGCCTCCACGGCGCCGAGCTCGGCGAGCAGGCCGAGACCGTCGGCGATGCCGCGCTGGTCGGGCGGAGTGAGGAACGGGAAGCGGGCGATGTCGCCGAGGCCGAGCGCGAGCATCTGGAGGATCACCGACGCGAGCCCCGTGCGCCGGATCTCCGGTTCCGTGAACTCGGGGCGCGAGGCGAAGTCCTCCTCCGAGTAGAGCCGGATCGCGATGCCCGGGCTGGTGCGACCGGAACGGCCGGACCGCTGGTTCGCGCTCGCCTGCGAGACGGCTTCGATGGGGAGGCGCTGCACCTTGCTGCGGGCGCTGTACCGGGAGATGCGCGCCGTGCCGGCGTCGATGACGTAGCGGATACCGGGCACCGTCAGCGACGTCTCGGCAACGTTCGTGGCCAGCACGATGCGACGAGCGCCGCCCGTGCGCCGCTCGAACACGCGATGCTGCTCGGCGCTGCTCAACCGCCCGTACAGCGGCAGGATCTCGGTGCGGGCGCTCCGAGCCGAACTCCGCAGGCGCCCCTGCAGCGCATCGGTGGCGTCTCGGATCTCGGCCTCGCCGGAGAGGAACACGAGCACGTCGCCGGGCGCCTCCTTCGCGAGCTCGTCGACGGCGTCGCCGATGCCCTCGAACAGGTCGCGCTCGATCGTGGTGACCTTCGGAGCGCCGATCTTCGCATCGGACTTCTCGATCTGCTCGATCAGCGGGCGGTACCGCACCTCGACGGGGTAGGTGCGGCCCGACACCTCGATGACCGGAGCGGGCTCGCCCGTCTTCGCGTCTGCGAAGTGCTTCGCGAAGGATTCGGGGTCGATGGTCGCCGACGTGATGATGACCTTCAGGTCGGGGCGGCGGGGGAGCAGCGTCTGCAGGTACCCGAGCAGGAAGTCGATGTTCAGACTGCGCTCGTGCGCCTCATCGATGATGATCGTGTCGTAGGCGGAGAGCTCGCGGTCGCGGTGGATCGCGTTGAGCAGAATGCCGTCGGTCATGAGGCGGACGCGCGTCTCGGCCGACACCTGATCGGTGAACCGCACCTGGTAGCCGACGAGACCGCCGAGCTCAGATCCCAGCTCCTCGGCGACGCGCTCGGCGATGGTGCGAGCCGCGATGCGCCGCGGCTGCGTATGGGCGATCCGTTCCCGCCCGAGCGCGAGCGCGATCTTCGGCAGCTGGGTCGTCTTGCCGGAGCCGGTCTCGCCCGCGACGATGACGACCTGGTGCGTACGGATCGCCTCCGAGATCTCCTCGCGCATCTGCGAGACGGGAAGCTCCTCTGGGAACGTGATCTGGAGCGGGGGCGACGTCATGATGCTCCTATTATCCCGCGCCCAGTCGCCCGAGCGTAGACTGACGCCGACCGCGCCGATCGCTGGGTCGGCGGCTGTTCCGCGAGACCACTTGAAAGGGCACGATGTCTGCACTCCCGATCCCGAATGTTCCCCTCGACAACGGCACGTCGATCCCGCAGCTCGGCTCCGGCGTCTACCTCGTGAAACCCGGCGAGGCCGAGGACGTCGTCACCACGGCGCTCGAGGTCGGATACCGGCACATCGACACCGCCAGCCTCTACGGCAACGAGGCGGAGGTCGGCCGGGCGGTCGCGCGCAGCGGCCTCCCGCGCGACGAGGTCTTCGTCAACACCAAGCTCTGGAACACCGACCAGACACGCGCGGCCGACGCCTTCGCCGAGAGCCTCGACCGCCTCGCGCTCGATCGGGTCGACCTCTACCTCATCCACTGGCCCCAGCCGATGTTCGGAGAGGCGCTGGGCGCGTGGAGGGCGCTCATCGAGATCGCGGAGTCGGGCCGGGCTTCGGCGATCGGCGTCTCGAACTTCGAGATCTCCGATCTGCAGCAGCTCATCGATGAGACCGGCGTGGTGCCAGCGGTCAACCAGATCGAACTGCACCCCCTGCATCAGCGTCGCGAACTCGTCGAGTTCTGCAGGGAGCACGGCATCGCGATCGAAGCGTGGGCGCCGCTCGCGCAGGGCAAGTCGGACCTCTTCGAGCGGCCCGAACTGCTCGAGATCGCACGAGCCCACGGCAAGAGCCCGGCGCAGGTGGTGCTCCGCTGGCATGTGCAGCAGGGGCGCATCATCTTCCCGAAGACCGTGCGCCGGGAGCGCCTCATCGAGAACGCCGACCTGTTCGATTTCGAGCTCGATCCGTCGCAGATGGCGGCCATCGACGCCTACGAGGCCGGAACGAACTTCGGACCGGATCCGCGCACGTTCGACGGACGATAGGAGCACGACGTGACCCACGCACCCATCACCATCACGCTGACCGGCGCCGGCGGACAGATCGGTTACGCAGCCCTGTTCCGGATCGCGGCCGGCGACCTCCTCGGCCCGGATCAGCCCGTTGCGCTTCGACTGCTCGAGATTCCCCAGGGCATGCGCGCTGCAGAAGGCGCTGCGCTCGAGCTCGCCGACTGCGCGTTCCCGACGCTCGCGAGCGTCGAGATCACCGACGATGCGAATGTCGCGTTCGATGGCGCGAACGTCGCACTGCTCGTCGGGTCGCGCCCGCGCTCCGCCGGGATGGAGCGCGGAGATCTGCTCGCGGCGAACGGAGCGATCTTCGGGCCGCAGGGTCGGGCGATCAACGACCGCGCTGCCGACGACGTGCGCGTCGTCGTCGTTGGCAACCCGGCGAACACCAATGCGCTGATCGCCCAGCAGCACGCGCCCGATGTGCCGTCGGAGCGTTTCACCGCGCTCACCCGACTCGACCACAACCGCGCCGTTGGGCTGCTCGCCGCCGAGGCCGGCACCCCGGTCGCCGACATCTCGGGGGTCACCATCTGGGGCAACCACTCGGCGACCCAGTATCCCGACCTCAGCCACGCGACGGTTCGGGGGCGGCCGGCCCTCGACATCGTCGACGCCTCCTGGGCGCGCGGGCCCTACATCGAGCGCGTCGCGCAGCGCGGCGCCGAGATCATCGAGGTGCGCGGGGGATCCTCGGTCGCCTCGGCCGCCAATGCGGCCATCGAGCACACCCGCGACTGGCTTCTCGGCACCGGGGAGCGCTCGGCGGGGCATTGGACCAGCGCCGCAATCGTGTCGCGCGGTGAATACGGAGTACCCGCGGGCCTGATCTCGTCGTTCCCGGTGACCTCCGCAGGCGGAAACTGGAGCGTCGTCGAGGGGCTCGATATCGATGCGTTCTCGCGGGAGCGGATCGACGCATCGGTCGCGGAGCTCGCCGCCGAACGCGACGCGGTGCAGGAGCTCGGGCTGATCCCGTAGCCGGGCGCGGTCGCGGCCCGAGGCTGCAACGGCGCCCGTGATGCGTCGACCGGCGCGCCGCGCGCTCACCCGCGGAATTCGGAGGCTCGGAGGAGCCCTAGGATAGAGGGCATGTCCAAGGTTCTATCTTCCCTCCCCGTGGGCGAGCGCGTCGGCATCGCCTTCTCCGGAGGTCTCGACACCTCCTGCGCAGTCGCCTGGATGCGTGAAAAGGGCGCAGTGCCCTGCACGTACACCGCAGATATCGGTCAGTACGACGAGCCCGATATCGATGGCGTCGCTGATCGAGCGAAAGAGTACGGCGCAGAGATCGCCCGTCACGTCGATGCGAAGCGCCCGCTCGTCGAAGAAGGATTCGTCGCACTGCAGACGGGCGCGTTCAACGTGCGCTCGGGCGGAAAGACCTACTTCAATACGACACCGCTCGGTCGCGCCGTCACCGGCACCCTGCTCGTTCGCGCCATGAAGGAAGACGGCGTCGACATCTGGGGCGATGGTTCGACGTACAAGGGCAACGACATCGAGCGGTTCTACCGCTACGGGCTCATGGCGAACCCGGCGCTGCGCATCTACAAGCCGTGGCTCGATCACCAGTTCGTCGAAGAGCTCGGCGGGCGCCACGAGATGAGCGAGTGGCTCGTCGCCAACGGGTACCCCTACCGCGATGCGACCGAGAAGGCCTACTCGACCGATGCCAACATCTGGGGCGCGACGCACGAGGCGAAGAAGCTCGAGTTCCTCGACGCCGGCCTCGACATCGTCGAGCCGATCATGGGTGTCGCCGCCTGGCGCGACGACGTCGAGGTGGCGACCGAAGAGGTCTCCGTGCGCTTCGAGGCCGGTCGCCCGGTCGCGATCAACGGCGTCGTGTACGACGATCCGGTGGCCCTCGTGCTGGAGGCGAACGCGATCGGCGGTCGCCACGGTCTCGGCGTCTCCGACCAGATCGAGAACCGTATCATCGAGGCCAAGTCGCGCGGCATCTACGAGGCGCCCGGTATGGCGTTGCTGCACATCACGTACGAGCGGCTCGTCAACGCGATCCACAACGAGAACACGCTCGCCAGTTACCACACGGACGGTCGCAAGCTCGGACGTCTGATGTACGAGGGCCGCTGGCTCGACCCCGAGTCGCTCATGCTCCGCGAGGCGCTGCAGCGGTGGGTCGGTTCTGCGATCACGGGCGAGGTCACGCTGCGGCTGCGCCGCGGCGATGACTACACGATCCTCAACACCGAGGGCGACAACCTGAGCTACCACCCCGAGAAGCTGTCGATGGAGCGCACGGTCGGTGCCGCGTTCGGCCCGGTCGACCGCATCGGGCAGCTCACGATGCGCAACCTCGACATCGCCGACTCGCGTCAGCGCCTCGAGCAGTACGCGCAGCTCGGGCTCGTCGGAGGCTCCATCGCGGAGCTCGTCGGTCAGCTCGAGCAGGGCGGCGCTGCTGAGATCGCGAACGCCGTCGGCGGCATCGATGAGGACGCGGACGAGCTCGGCCTGTCGGCGGCGTTCGACACCGGCACCGACTGAGTTCGCGCACTGCTGACCTACGAAGGGCCCATCCGTTCGGATGGGCCCTTCGTGCGTGGGTCGCGTTGCTTCTGCAGGGGATCCGGTGTGGAGCGGGTGCGTGCACGCCGCGTGCATCGCGTCACGCCGGATCGCGTGGGCGAGCGAGGGTGAGCTGCCGGGTGGCCGGGGGAGTCGAGCTGCCCGAGCGGCGGACACGACACGACACACAGAAACGGCCCGTCTCCTCCGAGGAGGGGACGGGCCGTTCGGCTCTGTGAGCTGCTCAGGAAGCGCGACGCGCGCGCGCCGCACGGCGCTTGAGCGCGCGGCGCTCGTCCTCGCTGAGGCCGCCCCACACGCCCGAATCCTGACCGGTGTCCATCGCGTACTGCAGGCACATCTCCGTCACGGTGCACCGAGCGCACACCGACTTTGCCCGTTCGATCTGCTCGACCGCAGGCCCCGTGTTGCCGACCGGGAAGAAAAGCTCCGGGTCTACGGTGAGGCAAGCTGCCTGTTCACGCCAATCCATGTGTCCTCCTCTGTAACGCACGCGCGCGAACAATCCGGAGACCGGATAGCCTAGAATTCGCGCCGTAACTACCTAATACGTGGCTGAGAATGCTCACGTCGGCGTGCGCGAAACTCGACGGGTTATATAGTTCCACGGAAATAGATGCAAATCAATAGGTAACCCGCAATTGACTGGAAAGCGAGCCGCAATGCCCCCGACATCTCCCGATCACCCTCGTTCACGTGCGGGGTGGGCGGTGCTCCGCGTGCTCCTGGTGCTCGAGAGCGCGCTGCTCGTCGGGGTGCTGATCTTCTCCGTCGCAGCGGCATTCGGCTCGGTCGGACCCGTGGCGCAGAACGTCAGCATCGTCGCCATGGCAGTCCTCGCCCTGGCCTGGGTGGCGATCACGGCTGTAGCGGCCCTGCGCGGGCGTCCGAGCTGGGTGCGCGGGTCGGCCCTCACCATCCACGTCCTGCTCTTCGCAGGGGGCACTGGCTGCTTGCAGCTCGGCATCGGCACCTGGCAGTTCGGCTTCGCCCTCGTCGCGTGCGCTCTCCTGGGGTTCATCGCGGCGGTGCTCGCGCGCCCTGACGAGCGCCCCGTCATCGACGAGGGCGCCTCCGGGGCGTAACAGGAGCCGCGTACGGGTCAGACGTCGAGCAGCTTGCGCAGACGCGCGACGTGCCCGGTGGCCTTCACGTTGGTGAGCGCGTGGGCGATCCTGCCCTGCTCATCGATCACGAAGGTGGACCGGATGACGCCCTCGACGATGCGCCCGTAGTTGTTCTTCTCGCCGAACGCGCCGTATGCGCGGTGCACTGCGGCGTCCGGGTCGCTGAGGAGCGGGTACTCGAGTGCGTCGCGGTCGGCGAACCGGCGCAGTTTCTCCACCGAGTCGCGCGACACGCCGAGCACGTGATAGCCGTCGGCCTCGAGCGGCAGCGTCGAGTCGCGGAAGTCGCAGGCCTCAGTGGTGCACCCGGGGGTCATGGCCTCTGGGTAGAAGAAGAGGATGACCCGCTTGCCCTGGTACTGCGCCAGCGCGCGGGTGTTGCCATCCTGGTCGAGGAGGGTGAAGTCGGGGGCCTCTTGGCCGGGCTCGAGCACTACGCGATCAGTCATACGGCCAGCCTATCGCTGCGCTCCCTCGGCGTGCCCGGAGGGTGCGCAGCAGCGCACGCCGGCTACTTGAGCAGTCGGCGGAGCGATTCGACGCGTGCCGCTCCGGCGGCGTCGAGGCGGCCGTCCGCAATCGCGGCGTCCAGTTCGCAGTCGGGCGCATCGTCTTGGTGCGTGCACCCTCTCGGGCAGCCCTCGATGATCTCCGCCAGGTCCGTGAACCCGCGCAGCATCCCTTCGGTCGTGACGTGGCCGAGACCGAAGGAGCGCACTCCCGGGGTGTCGATCACCCACCCGGCGGCGCCGTTCGCGGCACCGGGGGTCGCAGCGCGCAGCGCGACGGAGGATGAGGACGTGTGGCGGCCGCGGCCGGTGACCTCGTTGACGTGCCCGATGGCGCGCTCGGCCTCGGGTACGAGCGCGTTGATGAGGGTCGATTTGCCGACGCCGGAGTGCCCGACGAAGACCGTGGTGCGGCCGGCGAGGGATTCCCGGATCTCCGCGAGTGGCCAGGCATCCGGTTCTGAGCGGAACACCGGCACTTCGAGCGCCGCGAAGTGCGAGAGGAACGGCTCCGGGTCTGCGAGATCGACCTTGGTGATGCAGATGAGCGGCGAGATGCCTGCGTCGTATGCGGCCACCAGGTAGCGATCGACGAGGCGCACCCTCGGCTCGGGGTTCGCTGCGGCGACGACGATGAGCATCTGGTCGGCGTTCGCGACCATCACCCGTTCGATCCGGTCGCTGTCGTCTGCGCTGCGTCGCAGCAGCGTGCGGCGATCCTCCACGGCGACGATGCGCGACAGCGTGCCCGTATCGCCGCTCGTGTCGCCGACGAGGTGCACGCGGTCTCCGATGACGATCGGTGTGCGGCGCAGTTCCCGGGCGCGCGAGGCGAGAACCGTTCGCTCGCGCGGATCCTGCGGATCGGCGCCGGTCTCCACGAGTGCGGTGTAGCGCCCCCGGTCGACGGCCGTGATCATGCCCGTCACCGCGTCCGCGTGCTCCGGGCGACGCTTCGTGCGCGGCCGGTTCGCCTTCGGATTGGGGCGCTGACGCACCTGGAGGTCGGCGTACTCGGCGTACGGGTCGTCGGCGTCCTCGTCGGGGGTGAGCCAGCTCACGCGTTCACAGCCCCGCGATGAAGCCGCGAGCGGCCTGGCCGAGTGACGTGTCGTGCGCCGCGGCGTCGCCGCCCGAGGCGCCGAGCTCGAACGCGACGTCCACACCGTCGCGCGAGGATTCGGCGAGCGCCTCGCGGGGTGCGACGGCGCGCCCCCAGAGCTCGGTGAATCGGGGCAGCGTCTTCGATGTGGACGCGATGTCTTCGATCTCGACTCCTGGGACGCGCAATCCGATGAGCGCTCCGGTCGTCGCCATGCGATGGTCGGCGTAACTGTGCCACACGCCGCCGTGCAACGGGGCGGGTCGTACCTCGATGCCGTCATCGAGCTCGACCGCGTCACCGCCGAGCGCATTGATCTCGGCGACGAGCGCCGCGATGCGATCGGTCTCGTGATGGCGGATGTGCCCGATGCCCGTGATGGTGCTCGCGGCACCGTCGGTGCCGTCGGTGCCGTGAGCGGCGAGCGCTGCGAGCCCGACGAGGGTCGGCGCGAGCTCGCCGGCCTCTGGCACGTGCAGCGAGACGCCCGAGATCGCCCCGGTCGCAGTGATGGTGAGATCTCCCGCGTCATCGAGGTGCGTCGCAGCGCCGAACTCGGGGAGCAATGTGCGGAGCGAATCACCCACCTGCGTGGTGGAGCTCGGCCAGTTCGGCACCGTGATGCGACCACCGGTGACGAGCGCTGCGGCGAGGAAGGGGGCGGCGTTCGAGAGGTCCGGCTCGATGGTCACGTCGATGGCGCGAATCTCGCCCGGAGCGACGATCCACTCGCCGTCGGCGGGGGAGTCGACCCGCACGCCGCGCGCACGGAGGGTGGCGATCGTCATCTCGATGTGCGGGAGGCTCGGCAGGCGTTCGCCCGTGTGCACCACGTGCACGCCGTTCTCGAAGCGCGCTCCCGCCAGGAGCAGGGCGGAGACGAACTGACTCGACAGCGAGGCGTCGAGCTCGACCCGCCCGCCCTGCAGCGACCCCGTGCCGTGCACCGTGAACGGCAGGGCGCCGCGGCCCTCGTCAGCGATGTCGGCCCCGAGCGCGCGCAGGGCGTCGAGCACGGGGCGCATGGGGCGCATGCGCGCATACGGGTCGCCGTCGAATGCGACCGGTCCGAGCGCGAGCGCGGCGACCGCCGGCACGAACCGCATCACGGTGCCCGCGAGACCGCATTCGATGGTCGTCGACCCGGTCAGCTCGGGCGCCGGGGTGACGCGAAGGTCGGGATCCGCCGACTCGCCGCGCGGGAGCGCCTCGATCTCCGTGCCGAGCGCGCGCAGCGCGTCGATCATGAGCGCCGCGTCTCGCGACTGGAGCGGAGCGTGGAGCGTGCTCGGTCCGTCGGCGAGCGCGGCGAGTACGAGCTCGCGCCCGGTGAGTGATTTCGAGCCGGGCAGGGGAACGGTCGCGTCGATCGCGCGCTCCGCTTGCGGCGCAGGCCACAGCGCCGCAGCCTCGCCGACGCCCTCGCCGGTGCCGGTCTCGTCGCCGTCTTTGCCCTGGTTCATCTTCGCGATCAGCATCGGGATCGAGTCTACCCGCAGCACTCGACAGTAGGATCGAGGGCGTGAGTGATACCGCAGCACAGGCGAAGCTGGAACAGCGCTTCACGTCGGAGGCGCTTCCGATGCTCGATCAGCTGTACGGCGCAGCGATGAAGATGACCCGGAATCCGCAGGACGCGCAGGATCTGGTGCAGGAGACGTTCCTCAAAGCGTTCTCGGCATTCGCCTCGTTCCAGGAGGGCACGAACCTCAAGGCGTGGTTGTACCGGATCATGACCAACAGCTACATCAACACGTACCGGAAGCGGCAGCGCGAGCCCTTCCTCGGCGCCGTGGACGAGCTCGAGGACTGGCAGCTCGGAGGCGCCGAATCGACGACGGCGATGTCGTCGCAATCGGCCGAGGCCGAGGCGATCGACCGCACGCCCGATTCGGTGGTCACCTCGGCGCTGAATGCGCTTCCCGAGGACTTCCGCATCGCGGTGTACCTGGCGGACGTCGAGGGGTTCAGCTATCAGGAGATCGCCGATATCGCCGAGGTGCCGATCGGAACGGTGATGAGCCGCCTTCATCGCGGCCGGGCCCGATTGCGCAAGGCGCTCGGGGAATACGCGAACGAGCAGGGCGTTGGACTCAATGCGGGAAAGAAACCGACCAAGAAGGGAGCAGCGCGATGAATGAGTGCGAGCAGGCCAAGGCGAATGTCTACGAGCTGCTCCGAGGCGAGCTCTGCGCCGAGGAATCAGCGCCGATCCGGGCGCACATCGCGGCGTGCCCGTCGTGCCAGGACGAGCGGAACGCGTGCGAGAAGCTCACGAATGTCGTGAAGCGGGCGTGCGAGGAGGAGCGGGACAGCAACTGCCCGCCGGTCGACCTGCGAGAAGCCATTCTCCGCAGTCTGCGCGCAGAGGATCGCGGACTCGTCGGCTGACCGTCAGGTCGCTGCATCGCTCCGCTTCGCATGCAGGCCGTCGAGCACCTCGGCGAGCCGCAGCGGTGCGGCCTCGTGCAGGTTGTGCGATCCGTGGATGGTGACGACCGCGCTGCTCGGGAGTCGATCCTCCCACTCCGCGATGTGCTGCCGCGACAGGATGCCCGCGTCCGCCGCGATGAGCGCCACCGGAACATCGAGCGACCGGAGTCGTACGAGGGCGCCCCAGATGGGCGTATACGGCTGCGCTTCCTCGCCGTCGGCCGTGAGCGGCGCCGGCTCCAGGTGCGCCAGGTGGTGCGCCCACTCGAGACGTCCGTCGGGGCGGAGCCGAGTGTTGAGCGCGATGCCGCGCTCAAGCGCAGCGCGCTCGTGGCCGATGCCGAATCGCTGGGCGCGCTGCACGATCTCGTCGATGCTGCTGAAATCGCGCTGACCCTGAATGAACTCGCGCACCGAACCGGTGTCTCGCGCGGGTGAGACGCCAGGGGTGATGTCGACGAGAATGACGCGTCGCACGAGGTCGGGCCGCATCGCAGCGGCGAGCGCGGCGGTCAACCCGCCGAGGGAGTGGCCGAGCAGGGTGACGGGCCGCCGGGCTACGCGCTCGAGCACCTCGACGACGTCTGCGGCCAGCGCATCGGGCCGATAGTCGCCGTCGCTGCGCCAATCGCTTCGCCCGTGCCCGGGAAGGTCGAGGGCGAGCGCCGGTCGCCCGAGGGCGAGGAGCGTCGGATCGAAGCTGTGCGCGTTCAGGCCCGCGCCGTGCAGTGCGACGATCTCCGGCGGAAGCCCACCGTCGAAGGCCAAGCCGCTGACGGCACGGTGGTCCGCGACGTCGACCGCGATCCGCGCGACCGCGGGAAGCGGCCCTGCGCGTCCGACCCGCAGAGCGTCGAAGTCAAGGAAGCGGAACTCGTCGTCGGACGCCGGAGGCGCTGCCGCTGCAGTCATCCGGCCAGTCTACGGAGTGCGAACGTACCCTCCGTCTCGCAGACCCGCCTCGATCTCGAACCGATTGCGCAGAGGATCACGGCCGGCGAGCGCGTACAGCACTGGCAGCGCCATCCCGTAGTGCCGCCACTGCGCGCGGTGCACGCGCTCATGGCGCAGCACGCGCGCCGAGACGTTCTGGTTCGTCAGGTAGCACGCTCCGACGCAGCTCCCACCGCGTCCGAAGGTCCAGCGGGGCATGCCGCGAAACACCCACAGGCCGTCGTGGCGATCGATGCGGCCGCGACTCCAGATCGCGCCCCACACGAATCCGACGCAGGTCGCATATGCGTATCCCAGGCGAGCGAACGGCCAGGGGCGACCCGCCGGCATCACGCCGCGCCCGCCTGTGCCGGTCGTGATCCGGTGCCAGAGGTGAGCGCGGCGAGCGTGCGCAGCACCGTCGGCAGGTCCTCGGCCGCTCGATGACTGTCCGCCGGCGCGAATTCGCAGATCGCGGCGCCGGCGAGCGGCACCTCGGCGACGGCCGCGCGAATGGCGTCCGTGAGTTGCGCGACGGAGAGCCCGAATGGGACCGGGGAGTGCACCGAACCGAACTCGGCAGGGTCGAGCACGTCGAGATCCACGTGGACGTACACTCCGTCGGCTCCCGCGATGCGCTCGAGGATCGCGGAGCGCAGCGAGTCGGCACCCGTCTCAGCGGCGTCTGCGTGCAGCACCGCGATCCTGAGACGGTCCAGCTCGTCCGCCTCCTCCGGGTCGAGCGCCCGCGCTCCGATGAGGGTGACGTCGTCGGCAGCGATCGTGGGCGATGCGACCAGGTCGGGGGAGCCGTCGCCGAGCGCGTGCCGCAGGGTCATTCCCGATGCGCTTCCCGACGGCGACGTACTGGGATGCTGCAGATCGGCGTGAGCGTCGAACCACAGCACTGCGAGCCGGTCGACGGAGCGCGCCGCTGCTTCGAGCCCCGGCAGAGAGGTCGCGCAGTCGCCGCCCACAATGATCGGCGCTCGCCCATCGGCGAGTGCCGGCTCGATGGCCGTGCGAGCCGCCTCGCGGGCTCGCACGAGGCTGCTGAGCCTGGCCACGGGCGTGCCCATCGCATCACCGGCTTCGAGAGGCACGGGCACCTCGCGCAGCGCGGAAGCCGGCAGATCCTCGCGGAGGAGATCGGCGCCCTCCGCGAGCTGCATCGCCCGAGCAGAGGGCGATCCCTGCCACTGAGGCATCAGAAAGAACATTGGGTGTGCCACGGCGCCCTCCTCGCAGGTTCACTGCTTCGACTGCTGCTCAGGATACGCCCGCGGCTCGCACGGGTGCCCGAGTTCCGCGGTGCGAGAACATCTTGCAGCGGTGACCGAGAGGCGATCAGTCGACCGTCACGAAGTCGATCAGGTGCTCGACGCGCCCGACGAGCTCGGGTTCGAGGTCGCGGAAATCGCGCACGCGCGATCTGATGCGCGACCAGGCGTCAGCGATGTCCGCCTGCTCCTCGCTCGGCCAGCCGAGAGCGCGGCAGATGCCGGTCTTCCACTCGATGCTGCGTGGAATCGTCGGCCATTCCTGCAGGCCGACCCGGGCGGGCTTCACGGCCTGCCAGATATCCACGAAGGGGTGCCCAACGATGAGGACATGGTTGCCGTGGGGCCCGCGTGCGATGGTGTCGGCGATTCTGGTTTCTTTGCTGCCGCGGACGAGATGGTCGAGGAGTACCCCGGCGCGGCGATCGGGGCCGGGAGCGAAGTCCGCGAGCACCTGCTCGAGATTGTCAGCGCCCTGCAGCAGTTCGACGACGACGCCTTCGACGCGCAAGTCGTCGCCCCACACCTGCTCGACGAGCTCGGCATCGTGCTTGCCTTCGACGAAGATGCGACTGGGCATCGCCACCCGCGCTCGCTGCTGAGGCGCCGCGAAGGAGCCCGACGCTGTGCGCTTGCGCGTGCCGGCCGGCGCCGTCGGCCGCACCAGGCGCACCGGCTTGCCGTCGACCAGGAACCCGTCGGCGAGGGGGAAGGCTCGAACCTTGCCCCGGAAGTCTTCGAGCTGCACGAGCCCTTCGCGCGCACCGACGACGGCTCCGCACCACTCGGACTCGGTGTGCTCGAGCACGAGTCCTTTCGCGAGCGGCACGTCGCGCCGCTCAACGGGACCGCGCCGCGGCTTCATGCGCGCCACGGGGTCGAGATCGTATCGGTCGTCGAACATGCGATCGAGCTTATCGCTGTCGACCGAGGCCACGCGTGTGAGAAGACCGTCGAATCGCAGCGCTCTGCACCCTGCCCCGTCAGTCGAGCGAGCAGTCCGTGCGGAAGCCCGCGTCCGTGAGGACGGACGCGCTCTGCTCATTCATCTGCAGCGCTCGACCGTCACCGATCTTCTCCGCCGGCAATTCGCGGATGTCGAGTTCCGCGCGCGCCAGACGTCCGAGCTCGAAGGGATGCAGGCTGCCGCCGAGGCTCAGGGATGCGCTGCCCGACCACACGGCGCGCGTCAACGAGGCGACGTCGGCGTCGCTGAGGGCAGAGCGCACGCCGTCGAGCACACGGGCCGACCAGAGCGCGCGCTGCCGCGCCCCCTCGCTCTCGGAGACGCTCACCCACGCTCCGTCGACGAACTGCTCGCCGTGACGCGAACGCACGAGCCCGAGCGCGGTCGCCCCGTCGACCCGCTGGGTGCCGGCGGTGTCGATGCTGAGTTCGGCTGCGGGATCGCGCAGCGGGTACTCGATGTCCACCTCGATGCCGCCGAGCGCGTCGATCGCCTCGACGAAACCCGACCCGTCGATCGAGACGTACCGGTCGACTGCGACACCGGTCGTGCTGCACACGCTCTCCATCAGCACATCCGGCCCGTCGAGGAGCGCGAGTGCGATGGAGCCGAAGTACCCGTCCGTCGAGAGCAGATCTCTCGGAAGCGATACCGCTGATGCGGTGCCGTCGTCGCCGAGTCGCACGAGAACGAGAGCGTCGGCGCGCGCCTGGCCGTCCGGCGTATCGCGCTGGATGTCGGTCGCAGCCCGCTCGATGCCCGAGTCGGCGCCGACGAAGAGATACACCGTGTCGCCCGCACTCTTTCGTTGCGCCTGGTGCTCGCTGTCGAGTTGCGGCATGGTGACCGCATCGATGCGCGTCGCGATCACCGCGGCTGCAGCGCCCAGCGCCAGCGCCACGACGAGCGCGATGACTGCGGCGATGCGCGCGGCGCGGCGAAACGCCCCCGACCGCGGACGGAGATGTCCGTCCGGATCGGGGGCGTTTCGCGTTGCAGTGCTCTTCAGCTGTTACTCCGCAGCGCGTGCCTTGCGGCGACCCAGTGCGACAGCGCCGGCGCCGAGTGCGAGGGCTGCGACGCCACCGGCGATCGCGAACGGTGCGAAGTTCTCGCCACCGGTGTTCGCGAGCTTCGCGCCCGGGGTGTAGCCGACCGGCTGGGCGGGAGGCGTCACGCCGCCGCCGACGTTCCCCGGATCGGCGGGTGCGCCGGGAGCCACGGTGCCGTCGGTCACGGCCAGCGGGGCCGCGAACTCGGTGCCACTGGTCTCGCCGACGAAGACGACGTCGTACGCGCCGTATGCGAGCGTGTTTCCGAGGGTGATGTCTCCGACGATCTCGCCGACCTCGTTCGCCGCGACGGTGCCGAGCGACTCGATGACCGCGCCGTTCTGGCGGAACTCGACGCGCACGTTCTCAGAGGGCGCGAAACCGGCGCCGCTGAACCCGAACGATTCGAAGTGCTGAGCCTCTGCGACGTCGAGCGTCACGCCGGCTTCGGCGCTGACGAGCAGATCGGAGGAGGCGTAGGCGAACTGGTCGACGTAGAGGTTGCAGTACGCCGCGACTTCGTAGACGCCGCTCTCGGCGGGTGAGGCGATCGTCGCGCTCCAGGTGCCGTCGGCGTTCGCGATCCCGGTCTGCACGACGGGGTTCTCGACATCGTCGGTCGCGAGCACTGCCGCGAACTCGCCCGGGGTGCCGCCGGGGTTGATGCATTCGGCGCCGGTGACGGTGAACGACTCTGCACCGAGCGTGATCTGCGGCGTCAGGGTGATGGGGTCGCCTTCGGCAGCGCTTGCAGCGCTTCCGCCGAACGTCAGCGCGGCGATGGCGCCGATCGTCGCTGCGCCGGCGAGCTTCTTCGAGAACTTCATGTTGCCTCCGAGGTAATGGGGTGATGATGTTTCGCGACTACGGCAATACGAGGGTGTTGCTCCCGGCACCGCTCCCGTGCATATCCGGCAAACACGTCACCGTTGATGCGCAGTTGTTCGCCACAGCAGGTGCACTGGAGCGTCAGCCTAGGTCAACGGTAGACGGTGGCTAGGTATTGAGCAAGCATTCAGGCTCACTTTCTCCAGCCCCGTAACGGAGGCGTTCACCGCTGCCGAGCCTGCGCGATAGATTGGGGCGGTGACACCCGAGGCCGGCGAACGACGCACCCGACTGCGCTCGCTGCTCGTCGATACCACTCCGCTCCGCGCGAGCCCCGCGTTCGCGAAGCTCTGGACGGGCACGTCGATCGCGCAGATCGGTGCGCAGGTGACGATCGTCGCGGTGGGGCTGCACATCTTCGAGCTCACGCAGTCCACGCTCGCCGTATCCCTCGTCGCGCTGTGGGCCCTCGGGCCCATGATCGTGGCCGGATTCGTGGGCGGTGCGCTCGCCGATGCGTTCGATCGACGGCTCGTCGCCCTGGTCACCGCCATCGCGGCTTGGGTCAGTATCTGCGCGATGACCGTGATCGCGTTCCTCGACGTGCAGGCCACGTGGCCCTACTACGCACTCGCCGCGGTCAACGCGGCTTCTGCCACCATCATGGGGGCGACGCGCGGTGCGATCCTGCCCCGCCTGCTGCCTCCGCAGCTCCTGCCTGCCGCCGCCGCGTTGAGCGGAATCACGATGGGCCTCGCCATCACCGTCGGCCCGGCAGTCGCCGGCGTGCTCGTCGCGAGCATCGGGGTGCCGTGGACGTATCTGCTCGACGCCGTGCTGTTCACCGGCGCCTTCGTCGGTATTCTCAGCCTGCCCCGCATGGCGCCGGACGGCGGTCGCAGCGCTCCGGGCCTCGGCGGGGTGCTCGAGAGCCTGAAGTTCCTGAGGCGAGCGCCCAATGTGCGTGCGACCTTCATCTGGGATCTCGTCGCGATGATCTTCGGCACCCCGCGCGTCGTCTTCCCCGCAGCCGGGGCCCTCGTGCTCGGCGGCGGTCCGGTGACCGTGGGGGCGCTCACCGCGTCGTTCGCCGCGGGAGCGCTCCTGAGCGGTCTCCTCTCCGGGCCGCTCGGCGCCGTGAGGCGGCAGGGACGCGCGGTGACGCTCGCCATCGCGGCCTTCGGGGCGTGCACCGCGTGCTTCGGTCTCGTGCTGCTCATCACGGCGTCGACCTCGGGCATCTCCGAGCGCAGCGATGACCCGATCATCCCTGCCATAGTGCTCGCCGGCGTGGCCCTCGCGGGCACCGGCGCCGCCGACAACGTCAGCGCCGTGTTCCGCACCACCATCCTCCAGACGGCAGCCCCCGATGACGTTCGCGGGCGCATGCAGGGCATCTTCTACGTCGTGGTCGCCGGCGGCCCGAGAGTCGGCGATCTGCTCGCGGGCGCCGTCGCAACGCTCGTCGCGCTCTGGGCGCCCGCCCTCTTCGGAGGCATCGTGATCCTCGGCGTCATGCTGGTGCTGCTCCGCACGGCGTCCGGATTCCAGCGATACGACGCGCGCCATCCCACCCCCTGAGCCGGCGGCCGGGGAAGGGGCGATGGTACGGTGCTGAGATGAGTGCCGCACCGCAGTCGCATCCGTTCGATTCCGTTGAAACACCGCTCGTGCTCGTGCGTCGTGACGGCGCGATCACGCATCTCACGCTGAATCGGCCGCGAGCGATCAACGCCCTGAACAGCGACATGTTCGCGCGGCTCGCGGCGGCGGTCTCAGCGGCGCAGCACGACGGCTCGCATGCGATCCTGCTCGACGGGGCCGGTGATCGCGGGTTCTGCGGTGGAGGAGACGTCAAGGAACTGTCGCAGGGCTCGGCTCGGACGATCCTCGCGAACGAGTACCGGCTCGACTACGCGATCAGCACCTCAGCACCTCCGGTCGTGGGAATCATGGACGGCATCACCATGGGCGGCGGGATCGGACTGACCGGGCACGCTGCGATCCGCGTCGTGACCGAGCGCAGCCGCCTGGCGATGCCCGAAGCGCGGATCGGCATCGTGCCGGATGTCGGAGGCCACCTCCTGCTCGCCGCGGCCCCGGAACGGCTCGGCGAGATGCTCGCCGTCTCGGCGGGAGACATGGCGGCGGGCGACGCGATAGCCCTCGGGTTCGCGGATGTCTTCGTGCCTGCGGAGCGGCTGCCGCAGCTGCAGGCGGCGCTCGCCGCAGGGGCCGATTCGCAGGCCGCCGTGGACGGCGTGGCGGAGCCAGCACCGGCCTCGGCGATCCTCGACGCCCGCGACTGGTGGTCACCCATCGCGGCGTCAGTGTTCGGAGCCCAAGAACCGCCGGCGTCCGAGGATCCGGCAGGAGCCGCGCTCCGCCTGATCCGGGCACTCGAAGCGAGCGACGACGCCGATGCGGGACGCCTCGCCGCTGTCGTTCGCACGATGAGTCCCACATCGGTCGCGGTCACGCTCGCTCAGCTCGACCGGACCAGGCGGCGCGCGCTCTCGCTCGCTGACGTGCTGGCCGACGACCTGCGAACCCTCGGGAGGCTCGCCGCGCTGCCCGATTTCGCGGAGGGCGTGCGGGCGCAGGTCATCGACAAGGATCGCAACCCGCGGTGGTCGCCGGCCCGGATCGAGGATCTCGACGACGCTGTGCTCGCTGGGATCCTCGACCCGGAGGCGCACGCAGACGAGCAACCGCTCGATCTGGAAGTGCGCCGGCCTCGTTCAGCTGACGCGGGACGCGGCTGACCGGATCGCCACGGCAAGATCCCGCGGCCGGCTCCACATCGGCCAGTGCCCGGTCGGAAGGTCGACGACGTCGCAGTGCTCCAGGGCCGCGACCTCCGTGAACATGGCGTTGCCCCCGCGGGCAAGTTCGAGCACCTGCGCGCCCGAGATCGAGCAGCAGATCAGCGTCGTCGGGATCTTGCGACGGTCGTCGTTCACGAGCACGACGGGTTGGCGGAGCACGGTGCCGGGTTGGGGGACAGCACGGTCGCGGAACCGCGCGAGCACGTCAGCGCTCAAGCCGGCGATACTCGCCTGCTCTGCAAGAACGTCGAAGGGCGGGAGCGGAAGCTCCTGCACCTCCGCGGGGAGTCCGGGAGCGAAGATGCTCCCCGGTGCCACCGGCCCCGAATCGACCCAGACGACTCGGCGAATCAACTCGGGATCGTGGTCGAGAACGAGACTCACGGGAGCATTCGCGCCGCTGTGAGCGACGATCACCACCGGATGCTCCCGGGAACCTCCGAGCTCTGCGATCACCCTTCGGATCGCCTCGGCCTGATCGTCGAGCGTCGCCTCTGTCCATGCGGGGTCACCGGCTTCGAGGCCTGGGAGCGTGATCGCGGCGACGAGCGAATCGTCGGGGCCGAGGTGCGCGCGGACGTCGTCCCAGGCCCAGGCGCCGAGCCAGTGGCCGGCGATGAGAATGATGGTCGGGGTGCTTGCATGAGATGTCATGCGATCAGTCTCGACCCCGCGCTGGGCAGCAGTGTGTCACTATTTGTGTCATGAATCTGAACCGAGCGCAATCGTGAAGCGAGCAGAGCGACTGCACGCCCTCTCCGAATCATTGCGGCGCGGCGGATCCCGAGGGTGCACGGCCGAGCGGCTGGCGCGGGAGTTCCAGATCTCCGTGCGCAGCGTGAAGCGAGATCTCGCAGCACTCGAGCGCAGCGGCGCCCCGATCTGGTCCCGGCCAGGCCCGGGCGGAGGCTACGGGTGGGCTGCGGCGACCTCCCTTCCGCCGGTCATGCTCTCCCCGGCGCAGGCCGTGGCGCTCCACGCCGCGGTGTCGGCGGCACCCGACGCGCCCTACGCCGATCTCGCGGCCGCCGGGATGCAGAAGATCCTCGACGTCCTCGATCCGCGGACCCGGGTGAGGGTCGACGAACTCGCACACCGGGTGTGGGTCGACACGCCGACGACGGGGTCCCGTGCCGTCACCTCAGCACTCGAGGCGGCGATGACCGATCAGCTCGTGCTCAGGATCACGTACGTGTCAGACGACGGCGTCACCACGACCCGCGACGTCGAACCAGTGCTCTTCGCGTCGACGAACGGACGCTGGTACCTGGTGGGATGGTGTCGTCTGCGCGACGCCGTGCGCTGGTTCGCCGTGACGCGCATCGAGCGCGCCAGCGTGACCGGAGAGAACTGCACGGGGCACTCGGTAGCGGAGGTCGGCGCCCCTCCGGCGACCGCGAGGCCGGTGCACCGGCCTCGCGGATGAACCCCGCACGCCTCCCCGCCTCGGCAGGGCTAGTGGGGGTCGCCGATGCAGAACTCGTTGCCGTCGGGATCCGAGAACGTATCCCATGCGAGCCCGGCCTCGCCGCGGCGCCCGAGGTGCGTCGCTCCCGCCTCCACCCACTCATCGACGAGGGAAGCACGGTCGACCGAAGAGTCGATGTCGAAATCCAGGTGCAAGCGGTTCTTCCCCGCGCCCGGGTCGTCGACCCTCTGGAAGCCGAGTGCGGCGGGCAGCTGCGGCGCCCGCACGATGCAGAACCACCCGTCGGCCTCGTGCACGATCTCGCCGCCGAGGCGCCCCGCCCACCAGCCCGCGAGCGTGCGCGGATCCGTCGTATCCATCGTGATCATGCTCAAACCGATCATGCCCGCCCCGTTCGTCGTCGTACGCCGCCTCCCACGCTACGGCGTTCCGCCGAAGGCCGGTAGCCTGAGACGGTGAGTGACCCCTGGAACGCGACCGGGCCGAGTCGAGTGATGCAGGGCGACAATCTGCCGATCCTGCGCTCACTGCCGACCGCGGCCTTCGCCGTCGCCTACCTCGATCCGCCGTTCAACACGGGGCGATCCCGACAGGCCGAGCGCGTCCGGGGCACCCGTGTCGCGGGTCCGCTCGAGGCCGCTGCGGGCGACCGGCTGGGGTTCCGCGGACAGGGGTACCGCGTGACGCGCGAGACGACGCTCAGCTACGACGATCGATTCGCCGACTACTGGGACTTCCTCGAACCGCGTCTCGAGGAGGCCTGGCGCCTCCTCTCGCCCGACGGCCTGCTCTATCTGCATCTCGACTACCGAGAAGTGCACTATGCGAAGGTGCTGCTCGACGCGCTCTTCGGGCCGGAGTGCTTCATCAACGAGATCATCTGGGCCTACGATTACGGAGCGCGGTCGAAACGGCGGTGGCCGGCCAAGCACGACAACATCCTCGTCTACGCGAAGCATCCGGACTGGTACTACTTCGACGCCGAGGCGGTGGATCGCGAACCGTACATGGCTCCTGGCCTCGTGACAGCGGAGAAGGCCGCTCTCGGCAAGCTTCCGACCGACACCTGGTGGCACACCATCGTGTCGCCGACCGGGGGAGAGCGCACGGGATACCCGACCCAGAAACCCATCGGGATCCTGCGCCGCATCATCCAGGCGTCCACGCGGCCAGGCGACTGGGTGCTCGACCCCTTCGCGGGCAGCGGCACCACCGGGGATGCGGCGGCGCGACTCGAGCGCAAGTTCCTCCTCATCGACGAGAACCCGGAGGCCCTCGACGTCATGCGCGGGCGACTCAGCGCCACGGGGGCGGTGTTCGCGTGAGCGCGAAGACACCCGCCAGCGCCCCGGGGGAGCCGAACGGCTTCGCTCGGAACCGGGCCGCGAGCGGTCTGCCGGTGCAGATCGACCGCGCCTCCAACCTCCCACTGCCGGTGCAGATCGCCAGCGCACTCCGCGAGGCGATCGATGCCGCACTGGTGCGCCCGGGGGAGGCCGTGCCGGCGACGCGAGAACTGAGCCGGCGTCTCGGCGTCGCGCGAGGCGTGGTCGTCGCGGCGTACGAGCAGCTCATCGCGGAGGGTTACCTGTCGCCGTCCCAGGGGCGGGGCACCCTCGTGCATCCGGACCTGGCGCGTACCCAGACCGAGACCGAGGATCGCGCGAGTCGCGGCGACCGCGACGCGGCACGGCAGGCATCCGCCGGCACGCGGATGATGCCGGCGGATGCGCCCGTCGGCGCTGAACGCCCAGCCCCCCTCGCCCCGGGCGCCCCGATCACCGACGGCGTCGTCGGCTCGGCGTGGCGGGCCGCATGGCGCACCGCCGCAGCTGACGTGGCGGTGGTTGAAGTCGTCGCACCGCCGCTCGGGGACCCGGCTCTGCGCGGCGAGATCGCGGAGCACCTGCGACGCATGCGCGGTACCTCCCGCTCGGCGGCGGACGTGCTCGTCACCGCCGGAACGCGCGACGGGCTCTGGCTGCTGCTCACGGCGCTCGGCGCGACGCGCGGGCGAACCCTCGTCGTGGGCGTCGAGGATCCGGGTCTGCCGTCTCTGCGCGGGGCCGCGTCCCGGGCGGGCGCGACCATCGTCGCGCTCCCCGCCGACGGTCTCGGGCTCGATACGGGTCGGCTTCCCGACGGGATGCTCGACGCGGTCATCGTGACGCCGAGCCATCAATACCCTCTGGGCGGTTCGCTGCCGCTCGCCCGCCGACGCGCCCTTCTCGCCTGGGCCAGGCGCAACGGGGTCGTGATCATCGAGGATGACTTCGATTCGGAGCTGCGATACACCGGCACACCGCTGCCCACGCTCGCGGCCCTCGACGACCCGGAGAACGGCGTCGTCGTGCTGCTCGGAACCTTCTCGCGCACGATCACGCCCGCGCTCTCCGCCGGATACCTCCTCGCCCCGGCGGGGTTGCGGGCGCTCATCGAGCCGGTGCGGCGCGACCTCGGCGGAACGGTGTCGACCGTCGTGCAGTCGGCGCTCACCGCCTATCTCGCGAGCGGTGAGCTTCGACGCCATACCGCTCGGATGCTGCGTCGGTACGCTGCTCGCCGCGATCTCGTCTCCGAGCGGCTTGCAGGAGCACGCGCCGCGCGCGTACGGCCCATGGACGGGGGACTGCATGCGGTGATCGAGTTCGCGGGCGAGCCCGAGCGCGCTCGCCGCCGGGAGGCCGCCGTGGTCGCGCACCCCGCGGTGGACGCACTCGGTGTTCAGGCCCTCGGGCGGTACTGGCAGCGGGCAGGTTCCGGCACCGGCACGGCGGGCCTCGTGATCGGTGTCGGCGGTGACGATGATGCCGCATTCGATGCGGCACTCGTGCAGCTCCGGGCGATCCTCGACGAGGTGTGACGAGCGGGCATCACGACGGTGCCCCGCCCCGACAGGCGCTCTCGCGTTGCGACCCGCGCTCATGCGCTGAGACGCACTCGCGCGCTGAGACGAGCTGCCGCGGATGTCTGGACATCGGTGCAATGCAGCGGGTACGATTGCCGAAGCGTTTCGGCAGCGTTGTCGTTATTACCAGGCAGCTTCCTAAACGTTTCGACACTATAACGCGCGGTCCGCCGCGGGAGGGAAGTAGAGATCATGACTGAAACGGCGACGGGATCCTTCGACGAGACCATGTGGAACGGCCTGCTGCACGGCGGGCTCGGCGGAACGTTCATGGGGGTGCCGAAGGTGGAGCTCGACCGGGAGGCGATCCGTGCATCCGGCGCGAAAGCGGTCGTCTACGGCTTCCCCTTCGACGCGACGACGATCAGCCGCAGCGGTGCCAATTACGGCCCGCGCGCCATTCGCGAGACGTCGGTGCAGTTCACCAACTTCCAAGCCACGTTCGACTTCGACCTGTTCGCGCACCTGCCGCTCGTCGACGGGGGCGATTGCCACGTCGCACTCGGGAACACGCCGAAGACGTTCGAGCGCGTCGAAGCCGACATCGCAGAGATCGTGGCGGCGGGCGCGATCCCGGTCGTCTTCGGCGGAGATCATTCCGTGAGCATCCCCGTCGGAAAGGCCGCCAAGCGGGAGGGGACGAACCCCGGGTGGGTGCAGTTCGACACCCATCTCGATGCCGCACCGAATGTGGGAGGGGAGGAGCTCAATCACTGCTGCACCATCACGAGGGCCGTCGACAACGGCTACGACCCGGCAAAGATGGTGCTCGTCGGCATCAGCGGCTGGATGAACCCGAAGACCGAGCTCAAGTACTGCCGGGACCACGGCATTCGCGTCATCTGGCTCGAGGACATCTGGGAGCGCGGCACGGCATGGGCCGTTGAGCAGATCCTCGAACGCGTCGGCGAGGAGGGGTTCTACCTCACGTTCGACGTCGACGCACTCGACGCGGCATTCGCGCCGGGCACGTGCGCTCCCACCCCGGGCGGAATGACCATGCGCGAGGCGATCGAGATCGTGCGAGGCATCTCGCCCGCCGGCCTCATCGGGGTGGACATCGCGGAGCCCGCGCCGTCGCTCGACCACTCGACGCGGACCCAGCTCGTCGCGGGCCGCATCGCACTGGAGGCCCTCGCGTCGCACGCCGGAGCGCCTCGCACACCGGTCTACGTGGGCTGAACCAACGGTTCGATCTCGCTCGCCCGGGTCGCCGCCGATCCGGGCGGGCGTGCGACGCACGGTGCAGGCGCACGACTCGGATGCCGTTCTCGCCGTTCGCGCCGAGCAGGGCAGGGGCACCGGCGGGTGGCCCGCAGCACTTCCCAGACGGTTCGCGCCAATGACGGCGCGAACCGCCGCCGTACACGAAGCAAAGGAGTTTCCATGACCACGGCGCCACCGGTGATGAAGAGAGAATTCACCATGTTTTCCGCGCTCTCAGTCGCGTTCGCGTTCGTTTCGCCGATCGTCGCGCTGTACAGCGTTCTCGGCGTCGGCCTCGCCAGTTCTGGCCCCGGCTTCATCTGGGGCGGACTCATCCTCTACATCGGTCAGCTGATCGTCGTCCTCGCGCTGGGGGTGCTGGCATCGAAGTGGGCCGACTCCGGCGGCATCTATCAGTGGTCGCGCCGACTGCTCGGCCATCGATACGGCTGGTTCGCCTCCTGGACGTACATCTGCACGTTGCTCATCACCCTGCCAGCGGTGGCGTACGCGGGAGCCGTGCTCATCCCGCCGATCTTCGACATCCCGGCCGCAGGCCACCAGGTGGTCACCTGGCTCGCGATCGGCATCCTCGCCTTCTCGACGATGGTGAATCTGGCGGGGCGGGTGTTCATCAAGATTCTCATGATCGCGGTCATCGCCGCCGAGGCCGTCGGCTCCGTCGGCGTGGCGATCTGGCTCCTGTTCTTCGAGCGCCATCAGACGCTCGAGTACCTCTCCCCGGCATCGCTCGCCGATTACAGCGGCGTGTTCTTCTCAGCGCCGCTGGTGATGGCGATCGCCTTCTCCAGCTACTTCGCGATCGGCTTCGAGAGCGCGAGCTCGATCGCCGAGGAGGTGCAGCGCCCCAAGCGCGCCGTGCCGCGCGCGATGGTCGCCTCGTTCTTCGCCATCATGATCATCGTGCTCCTCAGCACGCTCGCGTTCACGCTCGCCGTTCCGAGCGACGCGTTCCTGCAGGACCCGGAGAACGCTGCGGATCCGGCCGTGGCGATCATCGCAGCATCATTCCCCGCACCGATTTTCCGGGGAATCCTGGCGCTGTTCGTGATCGCCTTCGCGGCGAGCCTCATGACGATCCAGATCACCGTCTCGCGCATCGTCTGGGCGACGGCGCGCAACGGGGAGCTCCCGTTCGCGCGCACCCTGACGAGGCTGTCGGGAGAGACGGGCCTGCCGCGCACCGCCGTTCTCATCACCGCCGTGATCGCAGCGCTGCTGTTCCTGCCGTTCCAGAGCGAGGGCATTCAGATGGCGCTCATCTCGTTCTCGTCGGTCGGCTTCTTCATCTCCTTCCTCTTCCCGATACTGGGGTGGGCGATCGCACGCGCTCGCGGCACCTGGAGGGACGAACCCGGTCTCTTCCTCGGCCGGGCCGGCCGCGTCGTCGGGTGGCTCGCACTCGTGTGGCTGCTGTTCCAGATCGTGAACGTCGCGTGGCCTCGAGAATCGGGAGCCGGGTGGGCGACCGACTGGTCGACGGTGATCGGCGTCGCCGTGGTCGGTGTGCTCGGCGTGGCGATCGAGGCCTGGGTGCACCGCAAGCGTCTGCACGCGGCCAGCACCGGATCCACGATCGTCGTGTTCGAGCGCGATGAATCCGAGGACGATCGCGAGGACTTCGCTCCCGCGCGCCCTGCACGCAGGTGAACCGGCGCGGGTGCTGGCGCCGCACGCGCCGCACCCGCGTCGCCCGTGTCAGTCGGCGAGGGTCGATTCCCGCACATTCAGTGAGATCGGCACGACCTCGCGGCGCCGCTCGCCGTGACCATCGAGTGCGTCGATGAGCAGTTCGACCGCGATCTCTCCGAGCTGCACGGGATGCAGATCGAGCGCGGTGATCGACTTCTGCAGCCCGTAGTCGAGATACCGGCTGTCGGCGAGGCTGACGATCTGCAGATCGCCCGGCACATCGAGGTCGAGCGCCAGCGCCGCCCGCTCCGTCGCGTGCGCGAGGGTGTCGAGCGTGGTCAGCACGGCGTCGAACTCGCGGTCGGTGCGAGCGAGCGCCGCGTGGATCACCGGCTCCGCCTCGTCGACGCGCGGGCCGGGGGAGCGCAAGATGATGGGTGCGGCGCCGGTGGCGCTGCACCAGTCGAGGTACGAGGAGAGCTCATCGCGCACGTATGAAGAAGCGGTCTCGCTGAGAAAGAGCGCGACCCGGGCCGGCCGGTCGTTGCCGATGTGCGCGAGCGCCGATGTCGTGCCGGTGAAGAAATCGTTGTCGACCCAGCTGAGATCGCCCGAGTTGCGGCCGACGGTCACGCAGGGCAGGCCGCTGCGCACCGCCTCGGCGATGAGCGGATCGTCATCGCTCGGGTCGACCACGATGAGGCCGTCCGCCGCAGAGAGGAAATCCCGGGACGACGTCTGCGTGGGGAGCATCGACAGCAGGAAGCCACGCTGGAAGGCCTGCAGGCTCGCACCGTTCAGTACTCGGAAGTAGTACTCGATGTCCCATTCCGGCTGGAGGCCGGAGCCCTCCTCCGTGAGTGGCTGGGGCGACACCGCGAGCACGAGGGAACCCGTGCGACCCGCATTGAGGTTCTTGGCGAGCCGGTTGGCGGTGTATCCCACACGCGCAGCGACATCGATGACGTTCTGCCTCGTCGCTGCCGCGACGCGGCCCTTGCCGTTCAACGCCTCGGAGGCGGTCGCCACCGATACGCCGGCTTCTCTCGCGACGTCCTTGATGGTGATGCGGCGGGGTTTCATCTGGCCTCGGTCTCGGGTGCGGTGCATCGCTCCGGTTGCTGGTGTCTCGTGCACGTCCAGCGTATGGTTCGCGCCGGACACGCGCCAAATCGATTCGGCACGTGCTCGCCGCAGGGTCGTCGACCGGCGAGACACCTGCACGCTCCGCGGCGAGCGCTGGCAACGAGGTGCGGGCGGTTATCCTGGGCTGGTGAGTGTCGACGATCTGTCTCCGAGCATGCAGAATTACCTCAAGGTGATCTGGGGGCTGCAGGAGTGGTCCGACGCCCCCGTGTCGAACTCCGCGATCGCCGAGTCCGCTGGAGTGCGGCTCTCCACCGTCTCAGATGCCCTTCGCAAGCTCTCAGACCTCGAACTCATCGGCCACGTCCGCTACGGCACCGTCACGCTCACCGATCTCGGTCGAGGCCATGCCGTCGCGATGATTCGGCGGCATCGCCTCCTCGAGACGTTTCTCGTGCGTCACCTCGAATACGAGTGGGACGAGGTGCACGACGAAGCCGACCGCCTCGAGCACGCCGTTTCTGACGAGTTCATCGATCGCATGGATCGCGTGCTCGGGTATCCGACGCGCGACCCCCACGGCGATCCGATACCGAGCGCGACCGGTGCCGTGCATCGGCCCGACGCGATGCAGTTGCTTACGGCCCCCGCGCCGAGTCGTGCGCGCGTCGAGCGCATCTCCGACGCCGACAACGGCATGCTGCAGTTCTTCGCAGCTCGCGGCGTCGTCGTCGATGCGGTGCTGCACGTGCTGCCGGGCGAGCCCTACTCCGAGACGGTCACGGTGCGCGTCGGCGACGACGCCACGGCCGCGGGTGGTTCCGTGAGTCTGGGACCATCCGCGGCGGCAGCGGTCTGGGTGTCGCTCGAGGCTACGCCGGATCCTTCACGAACTTGAGCCCGATGACGCACCCGATGATCCCGGCGAGGAACACCAGCTTGAGCACGGAGGGCGCCTCGGTGCCGAGCAGCAGGGACGCGCCGACGGTGAGCGCCGCCCCGAGCCCCGTCCAGATGGCGTAGGCGGTACTCACGGGGATGCCGCGCATCGCGTAGCCCAAGCCGACCATGCTCAGCGGGTTGGCGACGAAGAACACGATCGTCGGTACGACCTCGGTGAACCCGCGGGAATCGTGCAGTGCGAGCGCCCAGACGGATTCGAGGATCGCGCTCGCCAGCAGCACGATCCAGTGCGCTCGTCGAGCGACCTTCGGGGCGCGCGCAGGGGCCTCGCGACGTGAAGCGGTGCGGATCGCGCGTACCATCTCAGCTCACCGCCTTCAGGCCGACGACGCAGGCGATGAGCCCGGCGAGCAGCACGACACGGATGAGGCTCGCCCGGTCGGCGCCGGTGAGCATCGCCCAGGCCGCGGTGAGTACCGCGCCGATTCCCACCCACACCGCGTACGCGGTGCCGACCGGGATCTCGAGCATGCCGTAGGCCAGGCCCGCCATGCTGGCGACGTAGCTCACCACGAACAGCGCGGTCGGCCAGAAGCGGCGGAATCCTCTCGAAGCGTCGAGTGCGGTCGCCCACACGGCTTCGAGCATTCCACTCAGAATCAACAGTATCCATGCCAGTGACATGAGTTCGGTCCTTCTGGCAGTCGTCGTTATGCGGGTACTGCTCCCTCGTCCGCACCCCTGCTCTCGGGGTCGTCTTCAGTGTCGCACGATCCGAGCGCGGAGGTGCCCAGGCGCTGCTCAGGTCGCCCGATGAGCCAGCGCGTGGTTCACCACGCGCTGGGGAGAAGCCCGATCGGTGCGAAGCCCCGTCATAGGCGATAATGGTGGGGTGCCCGTCAGGGCCCGAGAGGAGTGCGGTGTTCGGCTGGCTGAAGAAGCGCAAGCGGGGATCAGCGCGCCCACCACGGCGACTGCCTCGACGCGTGCTCGCGCCGGTCGAGGAGATCACGGAGCAGGGACTGCTCGTCGCCGACGTCGCGGTGCGCATGACGGTGAAGAACGCGATCATCATGAATGCGCTGAAACGGCATGTCGACTACGACGCTGATCAGATCATCGACATGGTCCGCGAGACGACGATCGATCTCGCCGAGGAGCGGGAGCGCGACGCGAAGCACATCTCTCGGATGCGCGGAGAGATCCGCGACACGGGCCGGAGCTCGTGGAGCGAATCCGATTACGGCAACGATGACAACCGTACGCTGCGCCACCGCCAGGAAGTCTACGAGAAGGTCGCCGAAGAGCTGCGCAATCGCGCCGCAGATGACGCGTACCTGACCGCTGCTGCTGAGCGCGCACGCGAGATGGCCTGGGACGAGATCGGCACCTCGCTCGCCGATCGGGCCGAGCACCCGTACTACAGCGGCGGCAACAACGACGAGTACCGCGAGGAGCGCGAGGCGCGGATCCAGCAGCTCATCGAGAAGGACCTCACCGCTCTGATGCAGCAGCGCACCGAGGCGCCGGCCAAGGTGCGCAAGTTCAAGCGCAAGGACAAGGGCCGGGACGCGCCGGAGTCCTGACTCCGACCTCGGATCCTCGCACCGATGCCGGTTCTCTGATGGCTGCGTCGGCTCGGCTCGTTCGGGTCATGAATGTCGGTGGGTGCGAGTTGACTGGGGGCATGGTCTCCTTCTCGTTCGGATCCGGCCCGGCGCCTGAGCCGGCGCAGGTGCGTGCGCCGGAGCAGGCGCCTACGTCGGAGGCTTCTGCGTCGGAGGCTCTGCTGGCTCGGGTGCCGGTGCCGGTGCCGGTGCCGGAGGAGGTTCCCGATTCGCTCACCCTCGATCAGGTCGTGAACTTGATCGAGCAGTTGGAGTACCGGCAGCGCGGGCTCGACGCCATCCGCACCGATCTGCTCTCGGCCGCGGTCCAGATGGCGACTGCCGATGCCGGGTCGGGTGAGCGGGAGCTCGCGTACCGGTCGCTGCGGGCAGAGCTCGCAACGGTGCTGGGCGCGAGCGAGCGTGTCGCGGAGTCCCAGTTGGATGCGGCGTGGTCGTTGCGCACGAGGTTCGCGATCACGCACGAGGTGCTCTCGGTGGGGGAGATCTCGGCCGCGCACGCCCGGGTCATCGTCGACGCGGGGCAGCGCATCGGAGCGGGGTCGTCTCCGGAGTGCGTGGCCCGGCGGGAGGCGTATCAGCGCGAGGTGCTCTCGTTCGCGCGCCAAGAGTCCGTGAACCGTTTGCGGCCGATCGCGCGCAGGATCGCCGAGCAGTACGCTGTGGAGTCTCTCGATGAACGGCACCGTGAGGAGGTGCGAAGGCGTCGGGTGGTGGTGCAGGAGCGCGAGGACGGGATGTCGGATTTGTGGGCGTATCTGCCCACCGTGGAGGCGTACGCGATTCACGACCGGTTGACGCGGATCGCGCGCGAGGTCGAACGCGCCGAAACCGCTGCGGGCGACGAAACCGCCGCTGGTGATGAAAATGCCGCGGGTTACGGAAGCGCCGCGGGCGGGGTCGAGGGTTCTGGGGCGCGGCGTGCACGGGATGAGATCCGGGCGGATGTGTTCACAGAGCTGCTGCTCGGTGCCGAGCCGAGCGCGGTGGCATGCTCGAGGGATGAGGCGGTGCGTGCCCGGGTGCAGGTGGTCGTCCCGGTCACCGCCCTGGAACCCGAGGCGGGTGGTGTCACCGCCGAGCGCAGTGCTGCCGGGGGACGCGCTGACATGGGTCGCGCTGGCATGGGTCGTGCTGATGGGGGCCTGGTTCCGGTGGCGGAGCTTTCCGGGGCGGGCCCGATCGCGGTGAGTGCCGCGCGGAGCATCGCCGCAGCGACTGCGCTGTGGGAGCGGGTCGTGGTCGATGCGGAGTCGGGGGCGGTGCTGCAGGTCGACCGGTATCGTCCGAGCGAGCAGATGCGGCGCCTGCTCGCGGCCCGGGATCAGCACTGCCGGTTCCCGGGGTGCCGCGTGCCGCTCTCGCGGTGCGATCTCGACCACACCATCGATGCCGCACGCGGCGGTGCGACCTCGACGGTGAATCTCGCGCACTTGTGTCGGGGGCATCACGTGCTCAAGCACCACACGGAGTGGAAGGTGCGGCAGAAGGGTGGCGGGGATCTGCTCTGGACGAGTCCGACGGGCCGCACCCATGCGGACCGACCACCGAGCCGGGTGAGGTTCGCGGAGACCGGGCCACCGGGCCCGGGCCGCGTCGCCGCGCGCAGCAGTCCTGACGGTGGGTGGCACCCATTCTGACCACCGCACCGAGACACGCACTGCCGTGCGTGTTGCGGCTGTGGGACCGGAGCCGCGGAATCGCAGCGTATCGTCGCAGGATTCGCGCCTCCTCGGCGCCGCTCACGCTGAGACGCGCAGAGACGCGCAGAGACGCGCAGAGACGCGAAGAGGAGCGCAGAGGCTCCAGCTACGACTCCTCTGACGTCCCGAGCAGCTCGGGGTGCCGCTGCAGGTAGCCGTCGATGAACGAGCAGGACGCCTCCACCCGGCGCTGGCCGACCGCCTCACCCGTGACGGCGCGGTTCGCCAGGAGACCGGAGAGGCCCGTCCCGCGGAGCTCAGGGACCACAACGGTGTGGTCGAAATCGATGACGTCGTCGCCCCGCAGGGTGTAGTGGGCTTCGCCGACGACGCGCCCGCCGTCTGGTCCGCTCGCTGTGATCGCGTAGCGACTGCGGTCGGGCTCGTGCGTGATGGTGAATCCGTCGGCAGCCGCCTGCGCTTCATTCAGATATCTGGCCATGCCGCCACCCTATCCCGCAACAGGCGGAACCTGGAGGGGGCGCCGGTATTCTCAGAGGATGCGTACCGCCCGCCGTTCCCTGACCCTGCTCGGCCTCGCCGCGCTCGTGCTCGGAGTGAGCGGGTGCGCTCCGGAGCCGCCGCCAGAGCCGGAAACCCTCACTCCGACGCGCGCCGCCACCGTCTACCTCGAGGCCGTATGCCCGGTGAACGAGGCCTGGGACGAGGCCGACGTCGAGCTCGACCGGCTCAGGCTCGCCGAAGCGCGCGGAGAATCGGCCAGCACCTCCGCCTTCGCCGCATCGATGACGGAAGTGGCGAAGCGGAGCGGCACCGCGGCGACGTCGCTCACCTCAGAGGAGCGGACCTGGCCCGACGCGGCGCGCGATCCGGTGGCCGCGGTCGCGGAGACGCTGGCAGCGGATCAGGCGCAGGCGAAACGCGTCGCCGCGCTCCCGGCCGCGCAGGCGGTCGACTACCGCTGGGAGGGCGTGGACGACATCGGGGCCGCCGCGTCGGAGGCCCGCGCGGCGCTCGAGCTGCCGGCCGACGCCGATGCCGCGTGTGCGGCATGGCGGGAGAGCGACGACGATGCCGGCACCGCGGAAGACGGAGGAGCAACCCGATGACACCCGACGATCTGCCGAACGTCTCCGAGGTGAATCTGGCGGTCGAACGCGCGATCCGGCTGGCCGCGCGATCCGGAAACCGCCTCATCGCGGCGTCGACGGCGTCCGTCGACCTGGATCCAGGTCCGGTTCGGACCGCCCTAGTGACGGCGATGCGCGCGATGGGAGCCCGGCTGCGGCCCATCGGTGACGAGGTGGAGTTCAGCTTCGTCGAGAGCGTCACGGGCGACCTCGACAGTGCTCTCCGCAGTGCTCTCGGCACGGTGCCCCAGCCGGGAGCCGGGTTGCCGACACTCGTCGTGGGCTTGGACGGTTCGGTGCGATCACCGAGGGGCGGAAGCGCGGCGTCTCGCATCGCCTGGGCCGCGGCGGGAATGCCGACCACCGCCCGGCTTGCGGAGCACCTCGTCGCCGGTGGATCGCACGCGGGCGTGCGCGTCGCTGTGAGCCTCGTGCTCGAACCGAAAACCGCGGCCTTCGCCAGAGTGCTGGCCGACGCCGGCTGCGCCGTGGCGGTGTTCAGCGCGGTCTCAGAGACGGATCCGAGCATCGCGGAGGAGCTCGCCCGCGACGAGCGCATCTCGGTGTTCGCACCCCGCACCGCCGACCGGGAGCAATCCGCGAAGTCGCTGGACGCCGAGCACGCGGCCGGGATCCTCGACTGGGGGCCGGAGTTCCTGATCGACGACGGTGCCCATCTCATCCGTCTCGCGCACAGCGAGCGCACGGCGGCTCTGGCGCGGCTGCGAGGCGCGGCGGAAGAGACCACGAGCGGCGTGCGTCCCGTGCGTGAGATGGGGGCGCTCGGAGACTTGCGCATTCCGGTGATCGCCGTCAACGACGCCCGCACGAAGACAGGTTTCGACAATCTGGTGGGCACCGGGCAATCGTGCGTGTTCGCGATCGCGGACGTGCTCGACGACGCCCGCGATCGGCGTCCGTACGGGGGAATCGCCGGAACCCGCTGGGCCGTGCTGGGCTATGGCCCCGTAGGCCAAGGGGTCGCCCGATTCGCCGCTGCGCTGGGAGCCGACGTCGTCGTCGTGGAGCGAGATCCGGTGCGCGCGCTCGCCGCGCTGCACGACGGCTACGAAGCGGCGACGCGCGCGACCGCGCTTCCCGAGGCCGACGTCGTGGTGAGTGCGACGGGCGTCTGGCACACCTTGGATGCGGCAGCGATCTCGACGCTGCGCGACGGCGCGGTGGTCGCGGTCGCCGGCGGTATCGACGACGAGATCGCGCTCGACGAGATGCGCGACGCCGGCTGGCGTGAGCGACTCATCGCGCCGAGCGCAACGGCATGGACCGCTCCGGCAGCGCCCGGCGCCCCGACGGTGCTCGTGCTCGCCGGCGGCGGCGGCATCAACTACACGGCGGGGGAGGGCAACCCCATCGAGGTGATGGATCTCTCATTCGCCACGCAGCTCGCAGCGCTCGCCAGGCTGATCGAGACCCCCCAGGAGCCGGGAGTGCACCGCCTCTCCGAGACCGACGAGCGTCGTGTTGCCGCTGCAGCTCTCGCGGCGCTGCAGGGCGGGGTCGACCCGTCGCCCGGAACGACGCGTGCTGGGGGAGCCGCCCAGCCCTGGACCGTGCACCGGTACCGCGCACGGGGCCCGGAGCCGGGCGCGGCGATAGCTGAGGCGCCGAAGCCCTAGACTCTTGCGAGTGAACCCCGAAGCCCCCGTCGTCGTCTACAGCGCCGCACTCGTGTTCCCCGTCACCAGCCCGCGCATCGTCGACGGCGCGGTCGCGGTGCAGGGCGAGCACATTCTGCACGTCGGCGACCGCCGGTGGGTGCTCGACGTGCTCGGCGAACGCGGCGCGGAGTTCCGCGAGGAGCACTGGGACGGGGTGCTCGTGCCCGGACTCGTCAACGCGCACACGCACTTGCAGTACACCGGCATGCGCGAGGTCGCAGCGCGCAACTACACCGGGTTCGATCACTGGGGCGACGCGTTCGACGCGGTCTACGCGCGCGAGTCCCACGACTGGAAGGCCGCCGCCGCCGAGGGCACGCAGCTGTCGCTGGAGGCCGGCGTCACCGCGGCGGCGGACGTGGTGACCGATCGGGAGGCGCTCAGCGCGCTGCACGATGCCGGGATGCACGGCATCGCCTACTGGGAGGTGTACGGCGCCAGCAATACCGACTGGACCCCGGAGGCGAAGGCGGCGGTGCGCGAGCAGATCCGGCAGATCCCGACGCCGCCCGGCGCCGGCGTATCTCCGCATGCTCCCTACTCCCTCGAGGTCCAGCCGCTGCTCGAGCTCCCCGACATCGTGCGGGAAGAGGGGCTGCGCCTGCACATCCACCTTGCGGAAGCGCACATGGAGCGCGAGTTCGACGGCATCGACGGCTACGTCGGAGCCGGCCCGGGGGGCCACGGAGCCTGGCCGGAGCTCGGCGCCGACAGTTTCCGCGCGCTCCGCTCGCACGGAATCGGCGTCTCGTCGACGCAGTTCGTCGATCACCTGGGGGTGCTCGGACCGGATTGCCATATCGCTCACGGCGTCTACGTGAGCGCTGAGGATCGCGCCCTGCTCCGCGCCCGCGGCACGAGCGTCGCGCTCTGCCCTCGATCGAATGAGGTCATCGGGCTCGACATGCCTCCCGTCGCCGCCTACCTCCGGGAGGGCAACGCGATCGCGGTGGGCACGGACTCGCTGTCATCGTCTCCCTCGCTCGATCTGCTCGCAGATGTGGCCAAGCTCTATCGCGTCGCGCGAGACCAGGGATACCGCGGCGACGACCTGCACCAGCGTCTCCTGGGGGCCGCGACGCTCGGCGGAGCGACAGCGCTGGGATTGCACGTCGGCAAGCGGCGGATCGGTCAACTCGGAGTCGGCGCGATGGCCGATCTCGCGTTCTTCGATCTGCCGGTGCACGATCCGGATGCGTCTCTGGCCGAGCTCGTCGAGGCTGGAGCCGGTCGTGCCCGGCGCACGGTGGTCGGCGGCGTCGAGAAGTTCCGGCGCTGACATCGAGACATCCGCTCGCAGCGCGCGGATGTCGCCCGATGACGTGCGGCGAATCGGCACTCGCAATGTCTCATATAATGAACGTCGTTCGACGGTGCACGACCCTGCACCCCCGCCTCGAAGCCAAGGAGTCTCATGTCCCGTTCATCTCGTCTTGCCGCGGCGGTCGCCATTGGTGCCGCAGCGGTCTTCGCGCTCTCGGCGTGCACGAGCGGCGGGAGCGGCGCTGGCGACGACGCCGGAGCCGCCCCGGTCTCCGAGGGCAAGCTCACCATTGCGACCGGCGAACCGGCTTACGCCCCGTGGGTCATCGACGACGCACCGGAGAGCGGTAACGGTTTCGAGGCTGCAGTCGCCTACGCCGTCGCTGAGGAGCTGGGCTTCGCGAAGGACGACGTGGAATGGGTGCGCACCAGCTTCGACGCCGCGATCGCCCCGGGGCCGAAGGACTTCGACCTCAACATCCAGCAGTTCTCGGTGAGCGAGGAGCGCGAGCGCGCGGTCGACTTCTCGACTCCGTACTACGAGACGACGCAGGCGGTCGTCGCCGCCGGCGGCACCGACGCGGCGAAGGCCACGAGCGTAGCCGACCTGAAGGATGCCCGGTTGGGCGTCGCGTCGGGTACGACCTCGCTCACCGTCGCCGAAGACGTGATCGCGCCGAATGAAGATCTGCAGGTCTTCAACAGTGTCGACGACGCGGTCGCCGCGTTGCAGAACGGTACCATCGACGCCCTCGTCACGGATCTGCCCGGCGCCTTCTACGTGCGCGACGCCCAGCTCGACGACGGCGTGATCGTGGGTCAGCTCGACTCGGCCGAGGGAGGCGACGAATTCGCGTTCGTGCTGCCGAAGGACTCGTCGATGACCGAAGACGTCTCCGCCGCGGTCGACACTCTTCGTGAGAACGGCACACTCGACGATCTCGCCGCCGAGTGGATCGCCGATCAGGGCGCACCGGTCCTGAAGTAGCCCCGACGTGACCCACGCCCCGCTTCCCGCGAAGACGCAACGCTCCGAACCGGAATTCGCCCCCAGCGCCATCGAGCTCGAGCGGCGCGGGTACCGGCACGCCCGTAAGCGCCGGTCGGTCCTGGTCAGCATCGCGAGCACCCTGGTGTTCGCGGGCGTCTTCGCTCTGGTGCTCGTCAGCAGCCCGGGCTGGGACGCGGTGCGGGAGACGTTCTTCGACCCGGCTATCGCGGTCGAGGCGTTTCCTCGCGTCATCAAGGGCCTCTGGCTCAACATCCAGGTGCTCTTCGTCGCCGCGATCGGGGTCGCGATTCTCGGCACCCTGCTCGCCATCGCACGGACGCTCAAGGGGCCGGTCTTCACGCCGCTGCGCCTGGTCGCGGCCGGGTACACGGACCTGTTCCGAGGCATCCCGGTACTGCTCGTGCTCTACCTCGTCGGGTTCGGCATCCCGGGTCTCGAACTCACGGGGCGCCTCCCCGCGCAGTTCTGGGGCACGGTCGCGCTGATCCTCTGCTACTCGGCCTACGTCTCGGAAGTGCTGCGCGCCGGGATCGACGCCGTGCACCCGTCGCAGCGGCTCGCAGCGCGTTCGCTCGGGCTCAGCCACGCGAAGACGCTCCGACTCGTCGTGATGCCGCAGGCGGTGCGCAAGGTGACCCCCGCGCTCATGAATGACTTCGTGTCGATGCAGAAGGATGTCGGCCTGATCTCGGTGCTCGGCGCAGTCGATGCGATCCGCGCCGCTCAGATCGAGGTCGCGTCGAGTTACAACTTCACGCCCTACGTGCTCGCAGGCCTGCTCTTCGTGCTGCTCTCGCTGCCCTTCATCCGGTTGACCGACTGGCTGACCGCTCGGGCGCAGCGGCGCGAGCAGATCGGGGGAGTCGTATGAGCGCGCAGGATCGCGGGCACCGTGCCGTGCTCGAGGTGCAGGGCGTGCACAAGCGCTTCGGTGATCAGCATGTGCTGCGGGGCATCGACCTCACCGTGCATCAGCACGAGGCGGTGGTGCTGATCGGAGCCTCCGGTTCCGGGAAATCGACCCTGCTGAAGACCGTCAACCTGCTGGAGCAGGTCGACGACGGACGCATCGTGCTCGCCGGCGACGACATCACGGACCCACGGGCGGACGTCGACGCGGTGCGCGCCAGAATCGGCGTCGTCTTCCAGCACTACAACCTCTTCCCGCACATGACGGTGCTCGCGAACGTCGTCCTCGCCATGCGCAAGGTCTTCGGCACGCCGCGAGCCGAAGCCGAGCGGCGAGGCCTCGAGCTGCTCGCGCGCATCGGGCTCGGAGACAAGGCAGGGGAGTACCCGGACCGGCTCTCCGGCGGCCAGCAGCAGCGCGTCGCGATCGTGCGCGCGATCGCGACGAACCCCGAGCTGCTGCTGCTCGACGAGATCACGAGCGCGCTCGATCCGCAGCTCGTGGGGGAGGTGCTCGACCTCGTCAGCGAGTTGAAGGCCGCCGGCTCCACCATCGTGATGGCGACGCACGAGATGTCGTTCGCGCGTCGAGTGGCCGACCGGGTCGTGTACCTTAAGGACGGCGTGATCATCGAATCGGGCACGCCCGAGCAGATCTTCGAGCACCCGCAGCGGCCGGAGACGCGTGAATTCCTCGCGCGCCTGAGTGATCCGTTCACGGCGTAGACCTGCCGGCCGCGCTCGCCACGCGTCAGGCGTGCTCAGCGGAACGAGAAAACACTGCTCGAACCGGGAATGGATCGGGGGAGATCTTCGTTAGACTGTGAGGTCTGCCTACGAGGAGCTGCGCGAGCTCCTGGCCCGGGGCGGCGTCCGTCTTCTCGAGGAGTCTTCACTCTTGACATCCGATACCGCATCCATTCGGCTGCCGAAATCCGCCGATGAGCCGATCGATCCCGCAGGCATGCGGGTGATCTGGCTGCTGCTCGTCGCCGCATTCGTCGCCATTCTCAACGAGACGACGATGGCGATCGCCATTCCCGAACTCAATCAGACGCTGGGCATTCCGCCCGAGCTCGGCCAGTGGCTGACCAGCGCCTTCATGCTCACGATGGCTGTCGTGATTCCCACGACCGGGTTCTTGCTCCAGCGCTTCACCACCCGTCAGGTCTTCCTCGCGGCCATCGGAACGTTCGTGCTCGGCACGGCGATCTGCCTCGTAGCGCCCGGATTCCCCGCGTTGCTCGCCGGTCGAGTGGTGCAGGCAGCCGGTACCGGCATCATGATGCCGCTCCTCATGACCACGGTCATGAACGTCGTTCCGGCACGCTCGCGCGGACGCATGATGGGGCGCGTCGGCCTCGTCATCAGCCTCGCGCCTGCGCTCGGCCCGACCCTGTCGGGCGTCGTGCTCGATACCCTCGGGTGGCGGTGGCTCTTCGGCATCATCCTGCCGATCGCGGTCGTCGCGCTGCTGCTGGGAGCGAAGTGGATGACGAACCTCGGCGAAACGATGCACGCGCCGATCGACGTGCTCTCCATCGTGCTCTCCGCGCTGGCATTCGGAGGGATCGTGTTCGGCCTCAGTCAACTCGGCGGCCATGGCGCGACGGGCGGGCTGCCGCCTGCGCTGGTCATCGGGCTCGGCGTGCTCTTCCTGGCGATCTTCGTGTGGCGTCAGCTGATGCTGCAGAAGAAGAACGACGCGCTGCTCGACCTGCGCGTGTTCGCGTCGCGCAACTACGTCATCGCGGTCGTCATCATGGCGATCATCTCGCTGGCGATGTTCGGCACCTTCTCGCTGCTGCCGCTGTATCTGCAGAACGTCGCAGGGCTCGACCCGACCGCCGCCGGCCTCGTGCTGCTGCCGGGATCCGTGCTCATGGGAGTGCTCGGCCCGATCATGGGCCGGGTCTACGACGCCCGCGGCCCGCGTACCCTGCTGATTCCCGGCACCATCCTGATTGCGGGAGCGATGTTCGTGTACTCGACCGTCGGCACCCACACCCCGATGTGGTTCCTCATGCTCGTGCAGATCGCGATGTCGCTCGGCCTCGCCGGGTCGTTCACGCCGCTGTTCTCAGCGTCGCTCGGCTCCCTGGACCGGTCGCTCTACTCCCACGGCTCTGCGGTGCTGAACACGCTCCAGCAGGTCGGCGGCGCCGCGGGCACCGCCGTACTGATCTCGATCTACTCGAGCGCGCTGCACACGGGCGAGGCCCAGGGCCTGTCAGTCGCAGATGCGGGAGCGCCGGGGGCGAACGTGGCGTTCTTCACCGCAGCGTGCATCGCACTCGTGCCGGTCGCGCTGTCGTTCTTCATCAACAAACCGGTCGAAGACGACGCTCCGGCGCACGTCGGGCACTGAGGCGGCGGCAAGCCACCCGTCCCCGGGGTGGAGCGTGCGGCGGTCGTGCGGAGCGAGAGCTCCGGCGGCCGCCGCACGTCGGTTCACCCGAGCGCGCTGATCGATCGGCGAACCGCCTCAGCGAGTTGACGCACGGCCGCTGAGGGGCCGCCGGGCCCGGCCGGCGCGGCGAGCAGGAGCTCGCGAGCGAACATCGGGTCGTCGATCGGCCGCAGTACGACGCCCTCCGGCGGGTTGAAGCTCACGAGGCTGGGAACGAGGGCGACCGCCATGCCGGCAGCGATGAGGCCGAGCACCACCGAGTAGTCATCGGTGCGGATGGCGACGTTCATCTGGATCCCCTCCGACTCGAACACCTCGCGCACCAGGTCGTCGAGCGTGTCGCCCGGCGTGGAGCCCATGACCCAGCTGTCGCCCGAGAGCGCGAGCAGGCTGCGGCGGTCGAACGATGATCGGTCGGACGCGGGATGCGACGCCGGCAGTGCGAGCAGCATCGGGTCGGTGAACAGGTGCGTGGTGTGCACTTCCGCCCTGAACGGCAGCCGGTAGCCGCCCGCCGCATAGACGAGCGCCGCATCGAGTGTGTGCTGGTTCACCCGAGTGATAAGCGGTGCCAGCTCTTCGAGCGTTGCGTCGAGCTCGATGCCGAGCTCGGCGACGCGAGATGCGATGCCGGGCAGCAGCCGAGACGCGGCAGTGGGAAACGTGCCGAAGCGCAGACGGATCTTCCCGAGCTGGGCGAGGTCGCGCACGTCGGTGAGTGCGCGGTCTGCCAGGCTCAGCATCTCGTCCCCGCGCTCGAGCATGAGGTGGCCGGCCGTCGTGAGCTTGCTGCCCCGCGTGCTCCGCGTGGTGAGGTCGGTGCCGACGAGCCGGTCGAGGTTGCGCAGGTGATAGTCGACGGTGGGCTGACTCCACCCGAGCCGTTTGGCGGCACGCGCAACCGAGCCCTCCGATGCGACCGCGCTGAGCGCTTGCAGTTGACGGAAATCAATCACCCGGCACCTCGAATCCTCTGGAACGCACCGGGTGTCGTGCCCGGCCTCGATCCATACAGTCTATGACTCCCGGGAGTCGAATGCGGGTTTCTCGCCGCGGACGCGAGCGGCCAGTCTGGAGGAATGCTGGATCAGGATTCGCGAGTCGACCCCCGTCATTCTCCGCTGGGCAACGAGTCGCCGAGCGCGATCGTGTCGGGCGGCGCCGCTGCGGTGCTCGGCGCCACGAATCGCGGGCGGGATATTCCCGACGTGCAGCGGACCGCACCCTACGCGGACGCGTTGCGCCGGTTCGCGAATGAGCGGCCGATGTCGCTCATGGTGCCGGGACACGGCACGGGCGCGGAGCGGGGATCGGAACACCTCTCTGCACTCCTGGGCGAACGCGCAGCGGCCGTCGACATCCCGCTCATGCTGGACGGGATCGACCTCGGAGAGAACTCCCCGCTCGCTCAGGCGCAGCAGCTGGCCGCGGGCGCGTGGGGCGCGCGTCGCACCTGGTTCCTGACGAACGGGGCATCGCAGGCGAACCGTACAGCGGCGATCGCCGTACGGGGGCTCGGAGATCGTGTGCTCGTGCAGCGCAGCATGCACTCGAGTTTCACCGATGGCGTGCTGCTCTCCGGCCTCGTCCCGGCGTTCGTGCAACCCGGGATCGACGCGCACCACGGTATTGCGCACGGCTTGACTCCGTCCGCACTCGACGCTGCCCTCACACGCGAAGCGGAGGCTGGTCGCAGGGTTTCGAGCGTCTACGTGGTGTCACCCAGCTACTTCGGCTCCACCGCCGATGTGGCCGGGCTCGCGGACGTCGCCCACGCCCACGACGCAGCACTCATCGTCGATGGTGCCTGGGGCGCGCACTTCGGGTTCCACCCCGGCCTTCCCGAGTCGCCGGCCCGTCTCGGTGCCGATCTCGTGGTCTCGAGCACCCACAAGCTCGCGGGTTCGCTCACGCAGTCGGCGATGCTCCATCTCGGCCATGGTCCGTTCGCGGATCGGCTCGAATCGCTCGTCGAGCGGGCGTACTCCATGACCGCATCCACGTCGATGAGCAGCATCCTCATGGGGTCTCTCGACGAGGCGAGACGAGCGCTCGTGCTCGGGGAAGCCCGAATCGGCGACGCCCTCGCGGCCGCGGACGAGATGCGCGAGCGTCTGCGCGGCGACCACCGGTTCGGCATCATCAGCGACGGGTTCGGAGCCTACCCGGACATCATCGCGACGGACCGACTGCGCGTGCCGATCGATGTCTCCGCGCTCGGCCGGAGCGGGCACTGGGTTCGGGCGCGCCTGAGCGAGCAGCATGGGATCTTCGTCGAGATGTCGACCGCGACGAGCATCGTCGCGGTGATCGGAGCGCTGACCACTCCTGACGTCGATCGCGTGCTCATCGCTCTCGATGAGGTCGCCGGCGCGGCGCTCGCGGATCCCGACCCGATGGGGGTCTCCGAGCCGTTCCCCGAGCTTCCCGCCCCGGGTGCGCTCCGCGCGCTGCCGAGAGACGCCTATTTCGGCGACAGCGAAGTCGTCGCTGCAGCTGCAGCAGTCGGACGCATTTCCGCGGACACACTCGCCGCCTACCCTCCCGGCATTCCGAACCTGCTGCCGGGGGAGGAGGTCACGGCGGAGACCGTCGCGTTCCTGCGCGCCGTCGCCGCGTCCCCGACGGGGTACGTGCGCGGAGCCGTCGACGCGGAGGTGTCCGGCATCCGCGTCGTGCGGTCGTGAACGTCGCGCGTCGCGCAAGCTGAGACGCCGAAGGGCGGCGATCCCACTGAGGACCGCCGCCCTTCGGCGACTACGGCTGGGTCGCCGCTTACTTCTTCTCGAAGAGATCACCCACGAGCTTCGAGCTGACCAGCACGATGAGCAGCAGGACGATGCCAACGGCTGCGATCCCCGCGATGTTCACGGGATCTCCGGCACTCGACAGCATCGAGTCGGTGCTGTCGCCGCCGCCGCTCGCGAACGCGGGAGCAGCGAAGAAGACCGAAGCGAGCGCGACAGTCACGGCGGTGGCGATGCGGGTGCGGATCTTCACGAATACTCCTCAAGCGTGCGGGCGCGCGGCTGCGCGGCGAATGCAACCAGTCTAGCGTGAGGGCCGGACGGGTTCGCGCCCGGCCGCCGCGTCGTACGGAATAAGCGGAGGGTGACGCTCTAGCGTAGAAGCATGACTGAACAACGCGAGCAGACCGCGATCGACCGCATCGCCGAGGGGTGGGTCGACACCCTCGTCGAGCACGACCCGACGGTCGGCACGTACATCGGCCGGCCGGGCGATGGTCTGCCCGATCTCTCCCCGGCCGGGCACGATGCCCTGGCAGCCGACCAGCGCCGCACACTGGCAGAACTCCTCGCCGTCGCCCCTGCCGATGCCGTCGACGCCGTGACCCGCGCCGACCTGGAGGCCGAGCTTCGGTTGGCGCTGACGCAGCACGACGCCGGCGAGCACCTCCGCGACCTCAACGTCATCGCGTCGCCGACGCAGAACATTCGAGACGTCTTCGATCTCATGCCGACCGAGTCCGAGGCCGACTGGTCGCACGTCGCCAGCCGCCTGCGCGAGGTGCCAGCGGCGCTCGCGGGATACCGCGAAACGCTCGCGGACGGCGTGCGTCAGGGTCTCGTGCCGGCGGTTCGCCAGATCGAGGAGGTCGCTGCGCAGGCACGACGCACGGCGGGGACTCCGGAGGACCTCGGCTTCTTCGGCCGACTCGCAGGGTCGTCGGCCACACCCGCGGAATCGGCGATCGAACTCGCAGCAGCGGCGGCGGGCGCAGCGAGCGCGTATGCGGAACTCGCAGACTTCCTCGAGCGGGAGGTCGCGCCGCACGCACCCGAGAACGACGCATTCGGTCGTGACCGGTACGAGCTCGCCTCGGAGGCGTTCCTCGGGGCGAAGATCGACCTCGATGAGACGTATGCGTGGGGTCTCGATGAACTCGCTCGAATGGTCTCCGAGCAGGAGCGAGCCGCGGCCGAGATCGTCGGCGGGGTGCCGAGGCCTGGCATCGTTGCCGAAGCCATTGCGAAACTGGATCGAGACGCGTCTCGCAAGCTCCACGGAACGGCCGCTCTGCAGCGGTGGATGCAGGAGACCAGCGACCGCGCCGTTGCCGAACTCGCCGGTACGCAATTCGAGGTTCCCGAGGAGATCCGCACCCTCGAATGCCGCATCGCGCCCACGCAGGAGGGCGGCATCTACTACACGGGGCCGAGCGACGATTTCTCGCGCCCGGGCCGCATGTGGTGGTCCGTGCCGGTGGGGGTCACCGAATTCGACACCTGGCGAGAATTGACGACGGTCTACCACGAGGGCGTCCCCGGCCATCATCTGCAGATCGGCCAGGCGGTCGTCAATCGCGGCTCCCTCAACGAGTGGCGCCGCCAACTCGCCGGTACCTCCGGGCACGCCGAGGGATGGGCGCTGTACGCCGAGCGGCTCATGGAGCAGCTGGGCTACCTCGATGACCCCGCGGATCGCCTCGGCATGCTGGACGGTCAGCGCCTGCGTGCGGCGCGTGTCGTGCTCGACATCGGGGTGCATCTCGGCAAGCGGCGCCCGGATGGGGGCACATGGGATGGCGAGTACGCCTTCGGGTTCCTCGCCGACAACGTGAACATGAACGACGGTTTCGTGCGCTTCGAAGTGCTGCGCTACCTCGGATGGGCCGGTCAGGCACCGTCGTACAAGGTGGGGCAACGGGTCTGGGAGCGCCTGCGCGACGAAGCCGCCGCTCGCGCGTCGACCGCTGGTGAGACCTTCGACATCCGCGCCTTCCACCGCGACGCCCTCGCGCTCGGCGGCGTACGGCTGGACACGCTCGAGCGGGCGCTGCGGGGCGGGCTCGGCGGGTGACGGCGCAGCCCTGCCCGTGCGGCCGAGGGGTCGACTTCGCCGAATGCTGCGCACCGCTGCACGCGGGCGAACGCGCGCCGACCGCGGAACGGCTGATGCGTTCGCGATACAGCGCGTTCGCGGTCGGAGACGCGCAGTACCTGCTCACGACGTGGGACCCGTCGACCCGACCGGCGTCGCTGGATCTCGATGACGGTACGGTCTGGCAACGGCTGTTCGTCGAGCACACGACGGGCGGCGGACCCTTCGACGACACCGCTCTGGTGACGTACACGGCGGTCGCGCGCGGGCCGGAGGGGCGGATCGAACTGCGGGAACGCAGCCGGTTCCGCCGATCCGGTCCGGATCACCGCTGGGTCTACGTGGATGGCGACGTGCTGTAACGCATCAGGACGCCGTGGTTCGTGCGCCGTGTCGGGGGTGCGGCATCACTCGATGTAGACGTCCAGATGGTTGCCGACCGTACCGCGGTCGTAGATCTTGCCCTGGTACCCGAACGGCGTTTCGAACACGGTCCCCTTGGGGGCGTCGCCGGCGAGCACGATGTAGCCGTCGGCGTCGCTCACGTATCCGCCCTCGTTGACGTGACGACCGGGAATCGCGAGCCCTGATCCCGGGAGCACCTTCTGGCTGTAGAAGGTGAAGCGGTACCCGCCCCAGTTGATCACTCCGCTGAAGAGGAACTGCTCCAGGGTGAACAGTGCCGATCGTTCGGCCTTCTCGGCCGTTCCGCGCTTCTCCTGAGCTGCCGGCGCGGTCTCCGACACCGGTACGTCCACGCCGACGGCCGGGGTCTCGCTCACCCCGACGGTCGAATCGAGCGTCTGCCCGTGCTCCGGGGCGGCCGAGCCGGACGCCCCGGCGTCGGCGAACGCCGCCGTCATCGAGAACGGGGCGAGGGCGGTCGTGCCCAGCAGAAGCGCCGCGGTCATCGTCGCGCCTGCGGAGCGAGTGAGGGTGCGCCGCGCATCGCCCGAGTGCGCCGAACCGGAAGCCATGGGCACAGAGTCTAGCTGCCCGATCCGCGGTGTCCCTGCACCCAGGCTTCGACCTCCCGCGCCGTGCGGGGAATCCCAGCGGAGAGGTTGATGCAGCCGCTCTCGGTGACGACGATGTCGTCCTCGATGCGCACACCGATACCGCGGTACTCCTCGGGCACGGTGAGATCGTCGGGCTGGAAGTAGAGCCCCGGCTCGATCGTGAAGACCATGCCGGGCTCCAGAATGCCGTCCATGTACATGTCGCGGCGGGCCTGCGCGCAGTCGTGCACATCCATGCCGAGGTGATGGCTCGTTCCGTGCACCATGTATCGGCGGTAGTAGGCGGTGCCGTCCTCCTCGGGAAGGAATCCCCACTCGCGGGTGCGGCGCTCGACGACCTCCATCGCGGCGGCGTGCACATCGCGGAATCGGATACCGGGCCGTACGATGGCGCGCGCAGCATCGGCAGCCTCGAGCACCGCATCGTACACGCGGCGCTGCACGTCGGTGAAGGCTCCCGAGATCGGAACCGTGCGCGTGATGTCGGCGGTGTACAGACTGTCGAGCTCGACGCCGGCATCGAGCAGCAGCAGGTCGCCCTCGCGCACGGCGCCGTCGTTCTGAATCCAGTGGAGCGTGCACGCGTGAGGGCCGGAGGCCGCGATCGTCTCGTATCCGACCGTGTTGCCCTCGAGGCGGGCTCGCTGGTTGAATACGCCTTCGACAACGCGCTCGCCCCGCGGATGCGCGCTCGCCCTCGGAAGTGCGGCGAGCACATCGTCGAAGCCCTGCGCGGTCGCGTCGACGGCGGACTGCATCTGCGCCAGTTCGTACGCGTCTTTGACCAGGCGCAGCTCGGAGGCGACACGGGCCACCTCGTGGTCGTCCAGCGTGCGGTCGTCGAGCCCCGCCAGGAAGGCGTCGAGCGGTGCGGTGGTCACGCCGAGAGCGGCTGCAACCTGTTCCAAAGACGGACGCGGGCCGATCCAGAACTCGCCGATCTCGGGATTCGCGAAGAACTCGTCGCTGTCGCGTCCCGCTCGCTCACGGAAGTACACCGTGGCGTCGTGCCCGCCGTCGCGCGGTTCGAACACGAGCACGGCGCCCGGCTCGCTCGCCGAGCCCCAGCCGGTGAGGTGCGCGAACGCACTGTGCGCACGGTACTGGTAGAAGGTGTCGTTCGAGCGCTGCTTCATGGCGCCGGCGGCGACGACGACGCGCTCACCGGGGAAGTGCGCTGAGAACGCCCGTCGCCGCGCCGCAGCGTGGACGGCGACCGGCCAAGCCTCCGGGAGGGTCTCCGGGCGATCCGCCCACTGCGTCGAGAGGTACTCCACGAACGCGTCGCTCTGCGGCGTGGTGCTCCGGTTGCTGTTGTCGATCTCCACCTCGTGAGTGGACTGCGCGCTGTCGGTCATGCGTCCATCCTCTCATCCTCCGGCCGAGCCGTAAGATGACAGGATGACGGAATCCGTGGTGGCGCAGGCCGGCTTCGATCTGCACACGCACTCGGTCTTCTCCGACGGCACGACCAGGCCGGGCGAGATCGCCCGGGAAGCCGCCGACCTCGGGCTCGCGGGGTTCGCCCTCACGGACCACGACACGATCGACGGCTGGGACGAGGCGCGCGATGCCGCGGAGGCGGCAGGAATCGACTTTCTCCCCGGCATCGAGATCACGACCAAGCACAACGGCAAGTCACGGCACCTCCTCGGCTACGGCATCGCTCCGCTCGCCGGCGAACTGTTCGACGCGCTCGCGCAGGTGCGCCGCTCCCGGTTGACTCGGGCGCGGGAGATGGTGCGCCTCGTCTCAGCCGACTACGCCATCACCTGGGAAGCCGTGATGGGGGAGGAGGACGCGCGCACGGTGGGACGCCCCCACATCGCAGACGCCCTCGTCGCCGCTGGCTACTTCCCGGATCGCAGCACCGTGTTCTCCGAGCTGCTGCACCCGCGTTCGCCCTACTACCTCGGCACGGACGCCATCGAGACCATCGATGCGATACGCATGGTGCGGGCGGCGGGCGGTGCGGCGGTGCTCGCGCATCCCGCAGCGTTCCGGCAGCGCACTCCGGTCGCGCCGCGCGAGCTCGCGGAGCTGGCGAACGCCGGTCTGTTCGGAGTCGAGCTGCGGCACCCCGAGCACCGCGAGGACTGGCTCCCGCCCATCATCGCAGCTGCATCGAAGCTCGGCCTCGTCGCGACGGGCTCGAGCGATTACCACGGAGCCGGTAAACCGAACCTCCTCGGACAGCAGGTGACGGAGCTCGACACGGTGGCCCGTCTGCGCGAGGGGCTCGCCGCACCGCGGTAGCGCTTCGCGGGCGAGATGCGGGCGGCGACCGGTGGTCACCGACCGCATCGAGGTCGCTCGCGCGGGCAGCGGGCGAAGTTCGAAAGCCCTCCCGCAGCCCGGCGGGGTTACTCGGCCGAGACGCCCGCCTCCACGGGGGCGTCGTCGCCGGGCTTCGCCTCGGCGGCGGTCGCGTCCGCAGTCGTCACCGAAGCTGTGCTCTCACCAGAGCCCGAGCCGCCACGACGGCGACGGCGGCGGCGCTTCGGCGGCGCGGTCTCGCCCGATGCTGCCAGCGCATCGGCCGGGGTCAGCGGGGCGCCGGGCTCGCCGCCGCCCTCGGCGTCGTGGCCGTGCTGCTCGTGTCCGTGCGCCTCGTGGCGGCCCTGCCCGAGGGGATTCGCGCTGCGCGTGCGTCGACGAGTGCGCTTGCGGGCGCCGTCTCCGGCGCCTTCACCGCTCGCTCCTGAACCGCTCGCTCCCGAACGGCTTGCGCGATCGGCGCCACCCGTACGGCCGCCGCGCGACTCGGAGCGCTCGCGAGGGGCGCGATCCTTCACCGGGGTCGCCTTGAGTCGGCCCTTGGTGCCCTCCGCGATCTTGAGGTCGGCGAACAGGTGCGGCGATGAGGAGTACGTCTCGAGGGGTTCGGGAATGCCGAATTCGAGCGCCTTGTTGATCAGCGCCCACTTGTGCATGTCGTCCCAGTCGACGAACGTCACGGCGATGCCCGTGCGGCCCGCGCGGCCCGTGCGCCCCACGCGGTGCAGGTAGGTCTTCTCGTCATCGGGAACCGTGTGGTTGATCACGTGGGTGACGTCGTCGACGTCGATGCCGCGGGCGGCGACGTCGGTCGCGATGAGGATGTCCTTCTTGCCGGCCTTGAACGTCGCCATGGCTCGTTCGCGCTGCTCCTGGTTCAGATCGCCGTGCACCGACACGGCGGAGAAGCCGCGATCGACGAGCTCTTCCTGCAGCTTCGCCGCAGCGCGCTTCGTGCGCATGAAGACGACGGTCTTTCCACGGCCCTCGGCCTGCAGGATGCGCCCGATCACCTCGTCCTTGTCGAGGGAGTGCGCGCGATAGACGATGTGCTCGATGTTCGCCTGCGCCGCGCCCTCGTCGGGGTCGGTCGCTCGGATGTGGATCGGGTTCGACATGAAGCGTCGCGCGAGCGTCACGATCGTTCCCGGCATCGTCGCGGAGAAGAGCATCGTGTGGCGCACCGGGGGCGTGAGGGAGAACAGCTTCTCGATATCGGCGAGGAAGCCGAGGTCGAGCATCTTGTCGGCCTCGTCGAGCACCATCTCGCGGACCTTGCTCAGATCGAGCAGCCGCTGGTTCGCGAGGTCGAGAAGACGGCCGGGGGTACCGACGACGACCTGAGCACCCGCCTTGAGCTGCTCGATCTGGCCTTCGTACGCCTTGCCGCCGTAGATCGGAACCACGGTCGCGGCCCGGTTCTTGGCGGCGAGCTCCAGATCCTCGTACACCTGGACGGCGAGCTCGCGAGTCGGTACGACGACGAGCGCCTGCACCCCGTCGACGGGGTCGGCCCCGACGCGCTGCAGGAGCGGCAATCCGAAGCCGAAGGTCTTCCCGGTGCCGGTCTTCGCCTGGCCGATGATGTCCTGACCCGACAAGGCGAGGGGGATCGTCTGCTCCTGGATCGGGAAGGCGTCGATGATGCCCTGATCCGTCAGAGAGTCGACCATGTCCTGGTCGACGCCGAGTTCGAGGAATGTGGTCATGGTGCGTCCTATTCGATGGGTGCGGTGCTGCGCGCGCGTATCGAAGTAGGCGCAGCGGCCGGCGCTCCGATGGCTCCGGCGGTGATGTACGTTCGGCGCCAGTCTATTCCAAGGCGGACGCGCGACGACGGTAAGCTGGCAGGGTGTTCGAGTGGATCAAGGGCCTGCGCCGGAAGAACGCGCCCGCGCGCAAGATGCGCTCGCGCGGAGACGCCGCTGAGGCCGAGCGGGTCGAGCTCGCCGAATTCGCTCCGGGGATCATGCCGTTCCTCGGCTTGACCGCCTACCTGCAGCTCGAGCTGTACGAAGCCGCAACGCGCGCGGTCTCTGGAGCGCCGTCGCTCGAGGCGAAAGACGTGCTGGCTCGCGTGGCCGGGCAGACGCTCGCGAAGCACCAGCAGCTCACCGGCGAGATCCGATCACGCGGGCACGAGCCGCACATCGTCATGGAACCCTTCTCGCCCGTCATCGATTCCTACGTCGAACGCATCGACACGGGCGACTGGCATCAGCACGTGCTCTCCCTGTACCTGGTGGGCGGGCTCTTCGACGACTTCTTCGCCAGCCTCGCCGGCGGGCTGAAGGACGGCTACCGCAGTGAGGCGACGGCGATCCTGCGCAACGATACGGGCCGACCCGAGCTCAAGACGCTGCTCGAGGATGCGCTCGCAGCCGACGAACTCCTCTCGAGCTGGCTCGCCGTCTGGGGCAGACGCCTGGTCGGAGACACCCTGCTCGTCTCCCGCGCCGTCCTCTCGCTGAGCGAGCATCGCGAGTTCGACGCGAGCGAGGTCGAACCGGTGTTCACCGAGCTGATCGCCGACCACATCCGCCGCATGGACGGGTTGGGGCTGACCGCCTGAGGCCGCCGATGTCGACTCTTCCGCACTGCGCGTACTTCGAGGCGGGGCGCTGCCGGTCGTGCGTGCTCATCGAGACCCCGTATCCCGCGCAGCTCACCGACAAGGAGCGGCGCTGCCGGCAGCTGCTGCCCCAGGTGCCGGAGGCGCTGTGGTTGCCGAGTGTGCGCGGCGGCACCGCCGACTTCCGAAACAAGGCGAAGCTCGTCGTCGGCGGGCGACCCGGTTCGGTGACGCTCGGCATCCTCGGACGGGACGGCGAGGGGATCGACCTGCGCGACTGCCTGATACAGGAGCCGGGCATTCGGCACGCCATCCCGCAGCTCGCCGCGTTCATCGAGGCGACGGGGCTCGCGCCGTACGATGTGCCGCGCCGTCGGGGCGAGCTGAAATTCGTGCACCTGACCCTCGCGCCCTCGGGCGACCTGATGCTGCGGTTCGTGACGCGCACCGAGCAAGCGCTGCACGTGCTGCGGAAGGCGCTCCCCGACCTGCTGGAACGCGTGCCGCGCGCCGCCGTCGTATCGGTGAACCTCCTGCCAGAGCACAAGGCGGTGCTGGAAGGGGAACGAGAGGAGCTGCTGCTCGGGTCATCTCTCGAGATGGAGCTGGGAGACGTCTCGCTGCACCTGCGACCGCAGAGCTTCTTCCAGACGAACACCGCCGTCGCGCGGGCGCTGTACGCGCAGGCCGCCGACTGGGTCGCCGCGGAAGGCCCCGATTCGATCTGGGACCTGTACTGCGGAGTCGGGGGGTTCGCACTGAACTGCGCCGCCGCCGCGCGCACAGGAGCGGCCGCGATGCCGCGCGTGCTCGGGGTGGAGATCAGCGAAAGCGCGGTCGAATCGGCCAGCCGCAGCGCGGCAGACGCCGGGATCGCGGCGGAGTTCGTCGCCGCCGACGCGACGGCCTACGCGCTCGGGGCTCCCGCGGAGGAGACGCCGCACACCGTCATCGTCAACCCGCCGCGACGCGGCATCGGTGCCGAGCTGGCTGCCTGGATCGAGCGCGCACCGGCGCACCGCGTCATCTACTCGAGCTGCAACCCGGAGAGTCTCGCCGCCGACCTCGCGGCGATGCCGTCCTGGCGCGTGCGCGGCGCTCGGGTGTTCGACATGTTCCCGCACACCCGCCATCTGGAGGTCATGGTGCTGCTGGAGCGCCGAGTCTGATCGAGGTCGCGGAGCGGCGCGCGCATTCGCCGCGGTGATGGGAAGATGTCCCCATGAACATCGTGCTCGGAGTGACCGGCGGCATCGCCGCATACAAAGTCGTGCAGCTCGCCCGCACCCTGGTCGAGGACGGGCACGACGTGCATGTCGTTCCGACTGCAGAGGCGCTGCGCTTCGTCGGCAAGCCGACTTGGGAGGCGATCAGCCGGAACCCCGTCACCACCTCGGTGCACGACGACGTGCCGGAGGTGCGCCACGTCGGGCTCGGTCAGCGAGCCGACCTGATCGTCGTGGCTCCGGCGACGGCCAATACTCTCGCGCGGATGAGCGCCGGCCTCGCCGACGACCTGCTGGGCACCACCCTGCTCGCCACCCGTGCGCCGGTGCTGGTCGCCCCGGCGATGCACACCGAGATGTGGCAGCACCCAGCGACCCAGGACAACGTGGCGATCCTGCGATCGCGCGGCGTGCATTTCGTCGGCCCCGAATCGGGGCGGCTCACCGGCGCCGACACCGGTCCGGGGCGCATGAGCGAGCCGGAGACCATTGCCGAACGGGTGCGCGCGCTGCTCGAGAGCGAGGAACCGGAGACCGCGCAAGGCCACCCGGGCCAGGAGGTGCGGCCTGTCGACGAGACACGGCGGGCCGAGGACGCTGCAGCCGGCGACGTGCCGTTGGAGACCGCTGCTGCCGAGGCTCTCGACTCCGTTCGCGCGGACACGGGAGGCGCAGCGCGAGAGCCCGATCTCGCCGGGCTCCGCATCCTCGTGACGGCAGGCGGCACACGCGAACCGATCGATCCGGTGCGCTATCTCGGCAATCGATCGAGCGGGCGACAGGGGGTGGCGATCGCAGCTGCGGCGGCCGACCGCGGGGCGAAAGTGGTGCTCTTCGCGGCGAACATCGACTCCGCGGTGCTCTCCGAGGTGCAGGATCGCGCCGCCGTGCGCGTGGTACCCGTCGGCACGGCGGCCGAACTCGAACGCGCCGCACGAGCTGCCGCCGCCGGAGCCGAGGTCATCATCATGGCTGCAGCCGTCGCCGACTACCGCGTGGAGGACGTGGCGGAGCAGAAGATTCGCAAGGAGGACTCGGCCGGAGCGGTGCCGGTACTGCAACTCGTCGAGAATCCCGACATCCTGGTCGGGCTGGTGCACCAGCGACGGCCGGGCCAGGTGATCGTCGGATTCGCGGCTGAGACGGTGGAGCACGAGGACGAGCTGGTCGAACGCGGGCGGCGAAAGCTCGCGCGCAAGGGCGCGGACCTGCTCGCGGTGAACGCGGTGAGCTGGTCGGAGGGCTTCGAAGCGGGGGAGAACACGTTGCACGTGCTCTCGAGCGACGGTCGCCCGGCGACGGTGACGAGCGGCACGAAGCGGGTCGTCGCGGATGCGCTGCTCGACGTGGTGCGCGAGACCTTGGACTCCTGAGCCGTTCTCAGGTTCGTGCTGCCCGAGAACGACGCAGCCCCGAGATCCTGATCGGATCGCGGGGCTGCGTGGAGGAGCGGTGGATCAGCTGATGAAGCCGACCTTCCGACCGCCTTCGCCGCCGAGTTCGATGTACGTGATGGACTCGGTGTTGACGAGGTACTGATGACCCTTCACGTCGGAGAGGGTGACGAGGGCGGCGTCGTTCGCGATCGCTTCCTCGATCACGCCGCGCACGTCTGCCGCGCTCGAGTCCGTGTCGAACGCGAGTTCGCGGGGCGAATGCTTGATACCGATGCGGATTTCCACGGGGCCTCCTGAGTTCAGTGGCGCACGGCCACGGGTCGAATCGCTGTCGAGTCTACGGCCGCCGCGGGGCCCGGGGTCGTGCGGAGCCGTCGCGTTCGCCAGCAGCGCACGCGGGGCGGGGAGGGGGCGCGCGAGGCCCGCAGTGTCTGCGGCCGTCAGTAGGCTGACGATATGACCTCATTCGACTCGTCGCAGCTGCGTGCGCTCGCGCTCGACGTCGACGCGCACGCTCGGGTGATCGGTGCTCCGGGCAGTGGGAAAACGCTGGTGCTGGTCGAGACGTATCGGCGCGCACTCGACCTGCCCGGCTGGGGGGAGCAGGATGTGATCGCACTCGCACCCAATCGCCTCGCCGCCACCGACCTCCGCGGGCACATCGAGCGCGCCGTCGGACGCGCGATCGGCGGAACTCCCGTGCGCACGGCGGCGTCGCTCGGCTTCGCGGTGCTCTCGCGGGAACACGCGCTCGCGGGTGCCGACGCCCCGCGTCTGCTCACAGGTACGGTGCAAGACGAGCTCCTCGCAGATGTCATCTCCGAGGGGAGTGCCGCGGCTCTCGCGCGTTCGGTTGGCATCAGCGCTGACGTGCTCGGGACACCGGCCTTCCGCGCCGAGCTGCGTGACCTGTGGCGCGTGCTGGACGACTTCGACCGCTCGCCGACCGCGCTCGCCGCCGAGGTCGACGCGGCTCGTGCAGCTGCGGCGTCGCGCGCCGTGTCCGAGGGGCCGGGCGACGATCTCGCCGGGCTTTGGCGGGCGGCGCTCGCGCTGCTCGGCGCGGCCATGCGGCGAGCAGCGGCAGAGCGGCCGGGGGAGCTCAGCCCGAGTGCGATCCTTCGCGCGGCAAGTGCAGCGGTGCGCGATCACGGGGTGCGGTCGGACGCGGAGCCAGGCGACGGGTTCTCCGTGCCGCGACTCATCCTGGTGGACGACGCGCAAGAGCTCGGCGAGGGGGCTCTCGCGCTGCTCGCGGCGTGCGCCGCACGAGGCAGTCGCATCCGCGCGTTCGGCGATCCCGACATCGCGACGGGGGCCTTTCACGGTGAACGCACGGGCATACTCGCCGGAATCGTCCGAGAACTGGCCCGCCGCGAGCCCTCCGCTGCCGTCGGCGGCGCCGGTCGATTCGGCGGAGCACGTGAGACGCTCGTGACTCTGGAGACCGTGCACCGGCACGGCGCTCGGGTGCGTCAGCTCGTGCAGGGGCTGACGCGGCGCATCGGTGCGTCAGCGGCGGGTGCGCAACGGGAGGCAGCGGCAGCGCCGGGAACGCGAGGGGGCGGTGCAGACGACGACGCCGTGCAGTTCGCCCGCGTCGAGTCGGCGGCGGAGCAGCTCGGCGTCATCGCGCATCGCTTCCGCGCGCGGCATCTGGGCCTCGGCGGCCGCGAGCCGGCGGCCTGGAGTCAGATGGCCGTGATCTGCCGCAGTCGCGGTGAAGCCACGCGCGTGGCCCGCGCACTCGCCGTCCATCAGGTTCCCACGGGCGTCGCAGCCGGGGGAATCGTGCTGCGCGAGCACCGGATCGTGCGGGAACTGGTGCGGCTGCTCCAGCATGCCCTCGGCATCGAGCCCCTATCCGCGCAAGAGCTCCTGCACCTCGTCGGCGGCGCTGTCGGCGGCCTCGACCCGGTGGCCGTTCGCCGACTGCGCGGAGCCCTCGTCCTGCACGAGCGGCGAGAAGCCGCAGCTGCCGGGCGCGACCCGGTGAGCATCGACGAGCTCGTGGTCGAGGCGGTCGCGTTCCCGGGAACCACTCCGATGATCGACAGCGCAGGTGGCCGGGCTCTCCGCAAGATCGGCCTGATGCTGCAGGCGGCGCAGCGGGTGCGCGAGGGAGGCGGTACGCCGCGCGAGACGCTCTGGGCGATCTGGGACGGCGCGCGGCTCGCCTCGAGCTGGCAGGACGAGGCACTGTCGGGTCGCGGCGCGCGGGCCGACGAGGCGAGTCGCTCGCTCGACGCGGTGATGGGACTGTTCTTCGCGCTGCAGCGCCATGAAGAGCAGGACAGCGCGCAGCCGATCGCGGAGCTGCTCGAAGATCTCCTCGAAAGCGCCGTGCCCGAGGACTCGCTGGCCCGCAGGAGCCAACGATCGACGGTGACGGTGACGACGCCGCAGGGCGCGATCGGCCGGGAGTTCGACCTGGTCGCTGTGATCGGCGTGCAAGACGGTGCATGGCCCAATCTGCGTTCGCGCGGCTCGCTGGTCGGTGCGACGGCGCTCGAACGCTGGCTGCGCGGCGGTGCGCCGGAGCCGCCGGCGCGGCGCGACACGATGCACGACGAACTGCGGCTCTTCGCCCACAGCTGCGCGCGCGTTCGTCGGGAGCTGCTGGTCGTCGCGGTCGCCGATGAGCATCAGCACCCCAGCGCCTTCTTCGGCCTCGGCCGAGAATACGCCGTCGACTCGTTGCCGAGTGCCAGACTGACGCTGCGCGGTCAAGTCGCCGCGATGCGCCGCAGGGTGGTTCGCGACCCCGATGACACCGAGGCGGTGCGGGCACTCGTCGCACTCGCTGGCGCGCAGGTGCCCGGGGCCGACCCCGACGACTGGTACGGGGTCTTGCCGCCGAGCACGTCGGATCCGCTCGTCGATCTCGACGCTGACCCAGAGGCCCGGGTCAGCGTGAGCCCATCGCAACTCGAGCGCGCTGAGAACTGCCCGCTCGACTGGGTGGTGTCGAGCCTCGGAGGCGGCTCGGGCAGCGTCCAGGCGAGTCTCGGGACCCTGCTGCACCACGCGTTCGAAACGGCGACCGACTCCGATCCCGAGCAGCTCTTCGCGATCGTGAGCGAAGAATGGAGCAAGTTGCCCTTCGCCGCAGAGTGGGAAGCGGAGCGGACCCGGAAGCTCGCGCGCGCGATGAGCGCAGGCCTCGCCGAGTACCTGCGAGAGTTCGAAGGTTCTGACCGGACGCTCATCGGCCGGGAAGCGATGTTCACAGCGACGATCGACCGCGCTGTTCTCCGAGGCGTCGCCGATCGGCTCGAACAGCGAACGAATCGCGACGGCGACCGTGAGATCACCGTGCTCGATCTGAAGACAGGGCGTGTCCCCCCGAGCCAGGCCGCCGCCGAAGAGCACGCGCAGCTGCAGGCGTATCAGGTGGGCGTCGCGCTCGGCGCATTCGAGGGTCCGGCCCTCAACGCTGACGCGCCGGCTTCGAGCGATCAGGAGTCGGAGGCGTCCGCGCCCGGGCAGATCAGCGGAGGTGCGCGCCTGCTCTACGTGCATCCCGACGCCGTGAAAGGAGCGGGATTCATCGAACGAGTGCAGCAGCCCCTGTCAGACGAAGCGCGCGAAGCATTCGCCCAACGAGTCTCGGACGTGGCCCGCGTCATGGCGGCCGGAGCATTTACCGCTCGGGTGGAGCACCACTGCTCCGACCCGCATCAGCCGGGCAATTGCCGGTTGCACGTGATTCCTGCGGTGAGCCGCGCATGAGCGAGTCGAACCGCGATCCGCGGATGACGCGCGCGCTGTTCTCAGCCGCTCGCATCGCGGAGATTCTCGCCGTCCCACCGGCGGTGCCGCTCACTCCCACGCCGGAGCAGCGTTCGGTGATCGAGCACCCGCTCGGGGGCACGACGCTCGTCGTCGCCGGCGCCGGAAGCGGGAAGACCGAGACGATGGCGAACCGAGTGGTGTGGCTCGTCGCCAACGGACTCGCGGCGCCCGATGAGGTGCTGGGACTCACCTTCACCCGGAAAGCGGCCGGTGAGCTGCGCGAGCGCATCTCCGGGCGCCTGTTCACTTTCGCCGAGCGGCTCGGCGACGCCGCAGAGCGCGGCGTGCTCACCGCGGAGGAGCGCGAGCGCTCACGAGAGCTCCACGAGCTGCTCGCCGACGGTCTCGAGATCCCCGACGTCAGCACCTACAACGCGTTCGCCGCCGGCGTGCTGCAGGAATTCGGCATCGCCGCCGGGGTCGTTCCCGGAGCCGCCGTGATCGACACGGCGACCGCCTGGCGCATCGCCCGAGAGGTCCTCCTGTCGAGCAGCGACCCCGGTCTGGTCGAGAGCGAACTGCGCGTTCCCGAGCTGATCCGGCATATGCTCGCACTCGACCACGCCGTTTCCGACAACCTGACCTCACTCGACCGCGTCGATCGCATCGTCGAGGAATTCTCGCGGGTCCAGCATCTGCCCTACAACGAGAAGGAGATCGGCCGAGCGCCGAGCGGCAAGCAGTACGCGCCGGTGCGCGACGCCGTGGCGAGTCTCGCCGAGACGCCGCTCATCACCCGACTCGCGCGCGAATACGCGCAGGAGAAGCAGCGGCGCGGGGTGATCGAGTTCCCCGACCAGCTCGCGCTCGCAACAGCCGCGCTCGACGCGTCGCCCGCAGCGCGCCGGGTGCTCCGCCAACGCCACCGAGTCGTGCTGCTCGACGAGGTCCAAGACACCTCGGTGGGGCAAACCCGATTCCTCTCCCGCATCTTCGCGGGCGGTTCGGTGATGGCCGTGGGCGACCCGCATCAATCGATCTACGGCTGGAGAGGTGCTTCGGCCGAGGGCCTGCAGTCGTTCCACTCGGATTTCTCGGGTCGGCGCGAACCCTCGGACGGCTCCGCGGCGCCAGACCCGGCCGCCGCCGATGCAGGCGCAGCCTGGACGCAGCCAGCCACACTGACGCTCTCGACGAGCTGGCGCAATCCGGTCAGCGTGCTGGGCGCGGCGAATGCCATCGCCGCACCCCTCGCCGCCGAGTCGGCCGTCGATGTACCCCGGCTCGCCCCCCGGCCAGGCGCCCGCACCGGAAGCGTCGAGTGGTGTTACCCGGAGACCGTGCATGAAGAACGCCTCGCTGTCGCAGAGTGGGTGCGATCCGCCCGAGAGCAGCACCTCGAGGAGCACGGCGAGCTGCCGACAGCAGCGGTGATCTTCCGCACGCGAAGCCAGATGGCCGCGTTCGGGGCCGCCCTCGCCGACGCTGGGGTTCCGGCCCGCATCATCGGTCTGGGCGGGCTCCTCACCACTCCTGAGGTGACCGACGTCGTCAGCGCGCTCCGGTGCCTCTGGTACGCGGATGCCGGCGGAGACCTGATCCGGCTGCTCACCGGACCGCGGTTTCGCATCGGCGTCGCCGATGTCTCAGGTCTGCGAGATGCCGCGCGATGGTTCGGCGAGCGCGACATCGCCCAGCGCCCGCTCTCGCCGGAGGACCGGGCGCCCGACCGGGTGCTGCCCGATCCAGACCGGCAGTACACGTTGATCGATGCGCTCGATCAGATCGCCGGAATGCGCGACCTCCAGCATCGTGCGCTGGCGAACATCTCAGATGTTGGCCGGGAACGACTTCGCGAGGCCGGGCGCATGCTGGCCGGCCTGCGACAAGGGGTGGGCGGGAGCATTCCCGAGCTCATCGGCGCCGTCGTGCAGTCGCTGCGCATCGATATCGAACTCGACGCCAACGAGGCGAGGGACCTCGCCGGAAGCTCAGCCGCCCACGCGAACCTCGACGCCTTCACCGATCTCGTCGAAGGCTATCTCGCCGTGGATACGGAGGGGTCGCTGCCATCGCTCCTCGAATGGATCGAGCGTGCTCTCGAGGCCGATGAAGCCGCGGAGCACGTCGCCGAGCCCGCGCCGGGGACCGTGCAGCTGATCACGGCCCATGGTTCGAAGGGTCTCGAGTGGGACCTGGTGGTCGTCCCACGTCTCGTGGCAGGAGAATTCCCGGGGCAGGCGCGGGCGGGAGCCGGGTGGTTGCGCACGGGCCAGCTGCCGGACGAGCTCCGCGGCGATGCGGCGTCGCGTCCAGCCCTGAATTGGCGGATCGCGGCCACGCAGCAGGAGCTCCGCGACCGCATCGCCGAATATCGCTCAGCACTGCAAGCCCGCCATCAGGAGGAAGAACGGCGCCTGGCGTACGTGGCCGTCACGCGAGCGGCCGGTCGCGTACTGCTGAGCGGCTCGTTCTGGGGCGGTCAGCGTCGTCCCCGCTCACCTTCGGCCTATCTCGTGGAGCTGCAGGATGCGGGCGTCATCGGGGGGCTCCCCGAAGCGAGCGCGTTCGACGCCGACCCATCGGAGCGGGACGAACTGACGCTCGACTGGCCCCTCGACCCGCTGGGGGCGCGATCGAGCACCGTGCTGCACGCGGCAGAGGTCGTGCGGAGGGCGGTCACCGATGCGGCCGATCGCGGCGTGGCCGAGGGAGACGCTGAGGAGCCGCTGGACGAAGCCGTGCGCCTGCTGCTCGCAGAGCGCAGCGCGCTCGCGAACGGCACGGCGGGAACGGATGCGGTGATCGCGTCAGACGCTGACCTGCCCGAACGGCTCACCGCGTCGACGTTTCATGAGTTCGTCGAAGATCCCGTCGCCGCCGAACGGTCTCGGCTCCGGCCCGTGCCGCAGCGCCCGTACCGCCGCACGCGCGTCGGCAACCGGTTCCACGAATGGGTGGAACGGCGCGCGACCACCGCTCGCGGTACCGAGCTGCCGCTCGCAGGGCTTGCCGACATCGACTGGGTGGGAGTTCCAGCACCGGCTGAAGCCGGGTACGAAGCCGACCCGACCGCGGAGGCGGCCGAATTGGCGCCGCTGATCGAGCGCTTCGAGCGGTCGCGGTGGGCGGATCTGCAGCCGATCGCCGTCGAGCAGGAGGTGACGCTCCCGTTCGCCGGACGAACGCTGGTGTGCAAACTCGACGCCGTATACCGACTCGATGACGACCGATTCGAGATCGTCGACTGGAAATCGGGGCGAGCGCCGAAGAACGATGCGGAACGCGAATCGCGCTTCTTCCAACTCGACCTGTACCGGCATGCATACGCGCAGTGGGCGGGCATCGATGCCGATCGCGTCGACGTATCGCTGTTCTACGTGGCGGAGGGAGTGGAACTCACCGGACGCGAGCCGCGAAGCCTGCGTGCACTCGAGGAGATCTGGCAGGAGGCGGCAGGGACACTCAGCGGGCAGAGCCGCGAGGCAGATCGTCGTCCGAGAGGGGCTCCGTGAGCTGCTCTCCTCCGTCCGACGCCGGTCGCGCACTCGGCCGGTCTGCCGAATCCGGCCGAGGAGCATCGCCTGAGACATCGAGCGGATCGATCACATCGGTTTCCTCCGCATCGGGGGTCTCCGACGCGTCCGCCTCCGACGAACCGTCCTGGGCTCCATCCGAATCCGCGTCGAGCGGCTCGATGAAATCGGTGTCGACGCCGAACATGCGATCCTCGTCGAGCCCCTCGAACGCGGCGGTGTCCGACTGGGCGTCGGTGATCTCCGGAGTCTGATCGAGCAGCGCGATCACTTCCTCCGAGCTCAGCGGGGCCGCAGCGACTGCGGCCGTGAAGGCTGCGCCGAGTGCGCCGCCGCTGCCGACCATGCGATCGAGCATCGTGACCGCGTCGTCGATGATGGTCTGATCGTGCGTCTCGGTGCCGTGGAGCAGCCACCGCGCCACCTCCAGCTCGTGATAGAGAGCGGCACGAGCCCGCAGATGCGAGAGCGACTCGCTGTTGCGCGCCCGAGCGTAACGAGCGATCATCCCGTCCAGCACGTCAGGGCCCGCGGCGAGGAGCCAGGCGAGATCTGCTGCCGGGTCGCCGACCGAGCATTCCGACCACCCCAGAATGGCGGTGATCGCGCCCTCGTCGACTCTGATCAGCTCGGCGTCGAGCGAGCCGTGCACCATCGTGGGGGAGAAATCCCACAGGTCCGACGTCTCGAGCACGTGCGTCCACCGCCGCCGCACCGTCTCGGGGAGGAGGCGGGTCGCATCTGCCCGGTCGACGAGACGAGTCGCCAGCACGCGCAGATCCTGCGCAGAACGAACCGGGAGGCCGCCGTGCTGTGCGACGGTGAGCGGGAGTTCGTGGATGGCGGCGATCGCCTCGGCCAGCGGCTGGAGCAGGATCGCGTCGTGCGTCAGATCGTCCGCCTCGAAACGCGCCCCGTCCAGGAACGACGTCACGACCGCGCGAGTCTCTCCGGCGCGAGTCATCCCGAGAGCCGTCGGCACGGCGAAGGGGAGACGGCTCCTCGGACCCTCCGTAAGCGCGGCGAGCCCCAGCAGTTCCGCCGATTGCTGCACCTCGGCCTGATGGGTGCGCGGCACGCGCACGAGCAGTTCGTCATCCTCCGTGGCGATGATCGCGGAGACGAATGCATCGTCGCTCTCGTGTTCGCGCACTCCGAACACGACGAGGCCCGGCACCGCGGAGGTCGAGAGCGCGGCTAAGGTGAAAGGGATGCTGGCCATGTACTCAGGGTATGCATGCGCGTCGACTCGGTCGATTCGCCACGCGCACTGAGCGACAGCCCGCCGGCAACTCCAAGCAGCGACGCGTCCGGGCGTCAGCCTCGGCGCGATTGAACAGGGGAACACATGACCTCGAACCCGGCCAGGCCACCACTCGCGGGCGGCGCGCTCGATCGCGACGCTGCGACCCGCATGAGCCAGGAACTCCTGGGCGAAGCGTGGCGAGACCCCTCGGCCAAGATGCTCCGCATCCGTGGCGTGGAGATCCCGGTGCGCGTCGAGGGCGCTGCGGCTCGGCTCGCGTGGCAGCCGACGACCGGCGAGCCGCGCGCGGCGGTGGTCGAAGATCCGGAAGGCGCGAGCGCCGCAGATCCGTCGCAGTCGAGCCTCGATGCGCGCGGGGTGACGGACGTGTTCCTGGGGCGCATCGACGGCGCCCCCGTGTTCGCGAGGGCGATACCTGTCGCGGGCGAGGATCCGGGCACCGATGCGCGCACCGTGGAGAACGAGGGAGCCGGCGCAGAGGCCGAGCCGGGCGATGAGCTCTGGGTCCACCCCTTCCAAGTCGGTGCTCGCCTCACCGAGGCCGAACGAGAAGCGGTCGGCGTCGCCTCGGCACTGCTGAGGTGGCACGAGAGCGCAAGCTACTCGCCGCGAGACGGCGATCGCACTGCAGCGACTCAGGGCGGGTGGGCCCGTCTCGACGCGCGAGGCGGAGAGCACTTCCCTCGAACCGACCCGGCGGTGATCGTGCTGATCGAGCACGAGAACCGCGTGCTCCTCGGTTCGAATGCGCTCTGGGAACCGGGTCGCTTCTCGCTGCTCGCGGGTTTCGTCGAAGCCGGTGAATCGCTCGAGCAGGCCGTCCAGCGCGAGGTCTTCGAGGAGTCCGGCGTGCGGCTGGGCGACATCGCCTACGTGACGTCTCAGCCCTGGCCGTTCCCGCGTTCGCTGATGCTCGGGTTCCGGGCGCGGCTGGCGGCGGGGGTCGATCCGGAAGCGCTGGTTCCCGATCCGACGGAGATATCGGAACTGCGGTGGTTCACGCGCGACGAGCTCCGCGAGCCCGCCGAGGATCTCACGCTGCCGATGCCGCTTTCGATCGCGCGGTGGATGATCGACCGATGGGTCGCCGAGGACGTCGCCGAGGACGCGGTCGAACCGGTCGATTCAGCCACGGCATCGTGAGCTCAGACGCCGAGGCGATTCTGTCGGCTCTCGATCCCGAGCAGCGCGAGATCGCGGAGAGCCTGCGCGGTCCCGTGGCCGTGCTCGCCGGTGCGGGAACGGGGAAGACGCGCGCCATCACCCACCGCATCGCGTACGGGGTGCGCACCGGGGTGTACGACCCGGAACGGGTACTCGCCGTGACGTTCACGCGGAAGGCTGCGGGAGAACTGCAGGGCCGCCTGCGGGCGCTGGGTGCTGACGGCGTGCGCGCGCAGACGTTCCACGGGGCCGCGCTCGCGCAGTTGAACCACTTCTGGCCGCAGCTCGTCGGCGGTGCCGCGCCGAAGATGCTCCCTGGCAAGGTGGCGGCGATCTCGCAGGCGGTCGAGTCGCTCGGGCTCAGGCTCGGAGGCGAGGCGCTGCGCGACGCCGCAGCGGAGATCGAATGGCGCAAGACCCGCATGCTGAGCATCGACGCCTACGCGGATCAGGTCGAGCGTCGACCCATCCCGCAGGGGCTCACGCCGGAGCGCCTCGTGGACCTGCAGCGGGCGTACACCGCGCTGCTCGAGGAGCGGAGGCAGATCGACTTCGAAGACGTCCTCGTGCTGATGACCGGCATGCTCGAGACCGAGCCCCTCGCGGCCCTCCAAGTGCGGGAACGCTATCGGTTCTTCACCGTCGACGAGTACCAGGATGTCTCGCCGCTGCAGCACTCGCTGTTGCGCATGTGGCTCGGGGATCGGGACGATCTCTGCGTCGTCGGTGATGCGAGCCAGACCATCTACTCCTTCGCGGGGGCCTCGAGCTCGTACCTGCTGCGATTCGGTGCGGAGTATCCGCGGGCGCGCGAGATCCGACTCGAGCGCAACTACCGCTCCACCGAACCCGTCGTCCGCATCTCCAACAGGCTGATGCGGGATCGGCCCGGCGCCCTCACGCTCCGGGCAGCACGCGCGGACGCGACTGCCGCTTCGGCGGCAGCGCCCACGTTCGAGTGGTTCGCCTCGGATCACGACGAAGCCGCGGCCGTTGCGGACTCCATCGCGGCGGCGGTGCGCGCGGGAACCCCGGCGTCCGAGGTCGCGATCCTGTACCGCACCAACGCGCAGTCGGCGCGCTTCGAGGAGGCGCTCAGGCAGCGCGGGCTGAGCGCTCGCGTGCACGGCGCGCAGCGGTTCTTCGAGCGCGCCGATGTGCGGCAAGCCGTGATGCTCATCCGCGGCGAGGCGAAGGTCGCGGACACGCGCCCCCTGTTTCAGATCGTCAGCGACGTGCTGCGTGCCGGGGGATGGTCGGCGAAGGCGCCGGAGGGCGCGGCGCAGCGCGAGAAGTGGGAAGCGCTCGGCGCGCTCCTCGGCCTCGTCGACGAGATGCCGCCCGGAACCGGCATCCGTGAGTTCAGCGAGGAGTTGCTCGCGCGGCAGCGCACGCAGCACGAGCCGACCCTCGACGCGGTGACCCTCAGCGCGATCCACGCCGCGAAGGGGCTCGAATGGTCGATGGTGCACGTCGTCGGGCTCAGTGAGGGGCTGCTGCCGATCACGCACGCCACCGACGAGGCTGCGATCGACGAGGAGCGCCGGCTCTGCTACGTGGCGTTCACCCGCGCGAGAGACATGCTCCGGCTCTCCGGGGTCGCGGGCGGGGGGCGTACCGCGCGGCAGCCCTCACGCTTCATCAGCGAGGCGGGGATGATCGCCGCCGGCACGTGAGCCGTCGTCATCGAGTGACGGCGGCCCGCAGGCGCAGTCGAGGTGCGGTTCGACCTGCTCCACTCGCGGCGCGGGGATCGAGAGCGCTCGTGAAACCGGCAGGACGATGCGGGTGCGATGCGCGGCCGAGTCGCCGGCGCTCCAGGCGCGGATGAGGCCGGCGGCGTACGCTCCGGCGAGCACGGCGGCGTCGCGTCGTTCGCTTGCGACTGCTGCTCCGGCGAGCTGTGCCGCCAGGGCCGCGGTCGCGGCATCGCGTTCGACTCGCGCGAGCGATATGCAGGTGTGGCATGGCCGGCCGTCGGCGTCGATGATCGGCCCCACGTGCACCGCCCCATCGGTGAACCTGATGAGCAGGTGCGGAACCCCCTCCATCAGCCAGCGCTGCGCGCGCTCGAGCGGCTCCCAGTAGCGCTCCACGAACACGACGAGATCGATGTCTCCGGATGCAGACGACTCATTGCGAGCTGGGAACCGACACACCCCGCTCTCGAGGAGGGCTTCGCGCAGCGCCGCCACCGGGCGTCCGCCGTCGCACATCTGCGCGGTCAACGGCGCCGCGGCCTCAGTCGCATTCGCGGCGCGCTGCGCGAGCAATGCGGGCCCGAGCTGTGCGACGGCGGCTCGCGCCTCACCGAGTGTCACTCCGGCTCGGCGCGCCTCGTCTGGCAGGCGGTCCGTATCCACTCCACGACGCAGTACGCCGATGAAGCGCTGCACTCCAGCCGTCGGGCGTCGCACGCGTGCGATGGCGTGCTCGAAACCCACCCTGAGGGTGTCCGGGTCCTCCCAGCAGATCGGGAGCGAGGGGTCGAGTCGTGTCAGCAGGGGATCCATGGGAGCAGTGTGCACGCTCGAATCCCCGTTCGTGCGATATCCACAGGCTCATCCGCTCGAGCGCGCCGATGCCGTTTCACTCACACCTGTGAGCGGCGTTGCATCGTGGTTGCCTGTTCAGTCCTGACGATCTCCCGCGTCGCCCTCGTGCGGGGGCAACTCGCCGTCGAGCAGCTGAGCGATCGCTGCGTCGAATTCATCGGCTTCGGCGTCGGGCGTCGCACCGGCCAGGCCGAGGCGTTCGAGCAGCCGAGCGGGATGGTCCAGTTCTTCTGACGAGGGCAGCAGATCGGGATGCGCCCAGAGCCCGTCGCGGGTCGCGACATCGCTCCGCTCGCCGACGAGCCGCCACAGCGCCGCTGCCTCGCGCAACCGACGCGGGCGGAGCTCGAGCCCGGCGAGCGCAGCGAACGCGTGCTCCGCCGGTCCGCCGGTGGCGCGGCGGCGGCGCACCATCTCCGCCACCGCGTCGGCCCCCGGGATCCGCTTGGCGGCGTCCGCCGTCACCACGTCCACCCAGCCCTCGATCAGCGCGAGCATCGTCTCGAGCCGTGCGTGCGCGGCCTCCTGCGCCTCCGTCTTCGGCGGTATCAGCGCGCCGTTCGAGATGATCTCCTGGATCTGCTCGGGGTGCTGCGGGTCGATATCCCGGGCGAGCTCCTCGATGCGTCCGGTATCGATGCTGATGCCGCGAGCGTAATCGCCGATCGCGGTGAGGAGATGCAGCCTCAGCCACTTCGAGTGGCGGAAGAGCCGGGCGTGGGCGAGCTCCCTGATCGCGAGGTAGAGCGTCACCGTCTCGGGATCCTGATCGAGGCCCTCGGCGAACGCAGCAACCCCTGCCGGGAGCAGCGCCCCGCCCTCGCGCCCCGCACCGGACAGCAGCGGGATCCCGATGTCTCCAGCCGACACGACCTCGCCGGAGAGACGACCGACGATCGTTCCGAGCTGCACGGCGAAGAGCGCGCCGCCCACACTGCGCAGCATCGGGGTGGCTCCCTGCAGTGCCGTCCCGAGCTCCTCCGGCATCTGGCTCTCGAGCGCGCTCATCAGGGCGCGCGTGATCGACTCGGCCACCGGCTCGGCCAGCCCGACCCAGGTGTCGATCGACTGCTGCACCCACTCGATGCGAGACAACGTCTTCGGTGCGTCGGGAGTCGGCCCCAGCTCGGTCGCCTCGTCCAGCCAGAGTGCCGCGACGGGAAACGCCCTGAGGGCAGCTGCAGGATCAGCCGAACCGCTGTCGCCAGAGGCGACCTCGATCGCGGTCTTCCGCGCGACCGACCAGTCGATCTCGGCCGAGGGATTCTGCATGGCGCCCTGAAGCGTGCCGAACAGGCCCTGGAGGGCCTGGGGGTCGACGTTGATGCCCGCCGCCTTCGCGAACTGCTCGGGATCGAACCCGTTCGCCGGCGAACCGCCGGTGCCCGACAGCATGTCGCGCAGAATGCGTTGCAGCTCTTCGAAATCGCCACCGGAATCGGGGCGCTCAGCGCCGTCGTGGTCGTTCGCGCTCATTGCCGCTCCTTCGTCGTTGCTTCACGAATAACGCTACGGCACGGTGCTCAGATGCGCCTGCTAGATTGACCGACGCTCGGCGATTCCCATTGCGCCGACTGCGAACAGGCGCGGGGTGCACGAGGAGAGCATTGGGTCAGCACATCGGCAGGACACGTTCGGACGTCGAGTACGAGGCGGACGCGGGCCGAGGGCGGCGTCGCGGCCTCTGGATCGTCGGCGCACTCGCGATTCCGGTGCTGCTCGCAGGAGCGATCCCCTCGCCGTACGTCATCGAGCGACCCGGCCCCGTGGTCGACACGCTCGGCGATGTCACCGTGGACGATGCCACGGAGCCCGTCGTCTCGTTCCCCGACGCTCAGACGTATCCGACGAGCGGCACGCTGAACCTGCTCACCGTGCAGATCCTCGGAGACCCTGACCGGCGACGCAGCTGGCTCTCGCTCCTGCCCGCGGTCGTCGACCCGTCGCAGCGCATCGCGCCGCTCAGCGACTTCTTCCGCGACGGAGAGACCTCCGATGATCGCGATGCGCAGAACACGGCGCTCATGGCGAGCTCGCAGACGCTCGCCGCCGCGGCGGCTTTCCGCGAGGTCGGCAACGACGTCGACGTCGTGCTCAGCGTCGCAGAGGTCGCGGGCGGCAGCGCGGCGGACGGCGTGCTCGAGCCGGGAGACCGTCTCGTCGCGCTCGACGGCGAGCCCATCGAGAGTTTCGCGATGCTTCGCGAACGAACCATCGCAACCGGAGGCGACGAGCCGCTGCGGGTCGGCATCGAGCGCGACGGGGAACCGGTCGATGTCGAGCTCACCCCGACCATCCCGGACGGGGCGACGGAACCGCTGATCGGGGCCACCGTCGCGACGGATTTCGAGCTCCCGAGCGAGGTGGAGATCCAGCTCGAGGACATCGGCGGCCCGAGCGCCGGCATGGCCTTCTCGCTCGCCATGTACGATCGGCTGACCCCGGGGGAGATGCTCGACGGGATGACCGTCAGCGGCACAGGGACGATGGCCGATACCGGAGAGGTCGGGCCCATCGGCGGGCTCGAGCAGAAGATGTGGGCGGCGGCTCGAGCGGAGAGCGACCTCTTTCTCATGCCCCTCGGCAACTGCGCCGATGTTCCCGAGCGGATACCCGACGGATTGAGGGTCGCGCCGGTCGCGACCCTCACCGAGGCGATCGACGCGATAGAAACCGCCGCTTCAGGCGACACCCCCGCCGGGTTGGAGCGCTGCGGAGCCGAGATTTCAGCTCGGTCTCAATCGTCGTAGATGCCGATACCGCCCCCGGGTTTTACCAGCGCAGCCCGGTAGGGTGAAGTGACCCACCCCGCCCAGCACCATCGCGTGCGCACTGGACAGGAAAGTGAACGAAGACGTGACCGACCCGAACCCCCCGGCTCAGGCCACCCGTCAGCGCCGGCTCTCGCCGCTTGCGATCACCGTCGTGCTGGTGGTGATCCTGATTCTCGGCTTCCTCGCGGTGGCCGCGGTGCTCGCTGAAGTGATGTGGTATCGACAGACCGGCTACCTGCCGGTGCTCACCACGCAATGGCTCGCCGCCGGAGCGACGTTCCTGATCGGGTTCCTCGGCATCGCGGTGCCCGTGTTCTTCGCGATCGACATCGCGTACCGCAAGCGCCCCGTCTACGCGCGACTGACTGCCCAGCTCGACCGGTACCAGGAGCTCTTCGAACCGCTCCGTCGCCTCGTCAAGTGGGGTCTGCCCGCCGTCGTCGGCCTGTTCGGGGGATTCAGCACCGCCGCGCAGTGGCAGAGCGTGCTGCTCTGGTTCAACGGCGAGAACACGGGGGAGACCGATGCTCAGTTCGGTCTCGACATCTCGTTCTTCCTCTTCGATCTGCCCATGCTGCAGGGGATCGTCGCGTTCGCCTCGGCCGCAACGCTGCTGGCGCTGATCGCCGGCGTCGCCACCAGCTACCTCTACGGCGGCATCGCGTTCTCCGGTCGTGACGTTCGCGTCTCGAAGTCGACGCGCATTCAGGCCGCGGTGCTCGCGACCCTGTACCTCGTGCTGCAGGCCGCGAGCCTCTGGCTCGATCAGTACCGCACGCTGACGGGGAGCTCCGGCATCCGCACGGGTGCGATGTTCTCGGACGTCAACGCGGTGATCCCGGGGAAGCAGATCCTCGCGGGAATCGCCATCATCGTCGCGATCCTGTTCATCGTGACGGCCTTCACCGGCAAGTGGCGTCTGCCGGTCATCGGCACGGCGCTGCTGATAGCGTCCAGCCTCGTGCTGGGCGTCGGCTACCCCTGGGCCGTGCAGCAGTTCCAGGTCGGGCCCGACGAGAAGAGCCTCGAGTCCGAGTACATCGAGCGCAATATCGCGGCCACCCGTGCCGCGTACGGCATCGAGGACGTCGAGAAGGAACGGTACGACGCGGTCACCGACGCCGAGCCTGGCGCGCTGCGCAACGACGCGACGACGACCGCGAACATTCGCATCATCGACCCCGAGATCGTCTCTCCCACCTTCGCTCAGCTCGAGCAGATCCGTCAGTACTACCAGTTCCCCGGATCGCTGAACGTCGATCGCTACGAGATCGACGGCCAGGTGGAGGACACCGTGTCGGCGGTACGCGACATCAACATCGAAGAGCAGACCGGTTGGTACAACCGGACGCTCGTCTACACCCACGGGTACGGGCTCGTGGCGGCATTCGGCAACCAGCGATCGCCCGGGGGCGAGCCGGTCTTCCTGGAGAACGGTATTCCGACGAGCGGCAAGCTGGGCACCTTCGAACCGCGCATCTACTTCGGCATGGATTCCCCGGAGTACTCCATCGTGGGTGGAGAGCGCTCGAAGGCGATCGAGCTCGACTTCCCCGCCGATGCCGAGAGCAACGCCGAAGCCTCCGCCGAGGAGGCCGCAGACGCCGAGCCGGCCGAGCCGGGTGCTGAAGATCCTGCGACCGAGCAGAGCGTCGAAGCGGAGGAGGCCGGTGAAGACGGTGGACGTCAGAACATGACCACCTTCTCGGGCGATGGCGGCCCCGTGCTCGACAACATCTTCACGAAGCTCATCTACGCCCTCAAGTTCCAGGACATGGAGGTGCTCCTCTCCGGCGCGGTCGTCGACGGCTCGCAGATCCTGTACGATCGCAACCCGGTCGACCGCGTGCAGAAGGTGGCCCCGTACCTGACCGTCGACAAGGCGCCCTACGCCTCGGTGGTCGACGGGCGCGTCGTCTGGATCGTCGACGGCTACACCACCTCCGACGATTACCCCTACTCCGAATCCTCGGATATGAACGAGCTCACGGTGGACGCTGACGCCTCCGAGCGCGATCCGCTCGGCAAGCCGATCAACTACATCCGCAACTCCGTGAAGGCGACCGTGGATGCGTATGACGGCTCCGTGTCCCTTTACGCGTGGGATACCGAGGATCCGCTGCTGAAGTCGTGGGGCAAGATCTTCCCCGGCACGCTGAAAGACGTCTCGGAGATGAGCGGCGACCTACTCAGCCACGTTCGCTACCCCAGCGACCTGTTCAAGGTGCAGCGCGCGATGCTCGGCGAGTACCACGTCACGAACGCGGACGCCTTCTACTCGGCAGAGGACAAGTGGCGCACGCCCGATGATCCGGTGTCGACCGCGACCGCGGGTGCGGCGAAGCTCGCTCAGCCTCCGTATTATCTGACGCTCGCGGCCGGAGCCGATGCGGATCCGAACTACTCGATCTATTCGACGTACATTCCGGATCAATCGGGTGAGGGCTCCCGAGACATCCTCACCGGGTATCTCGCAGCGAACTCGAACGCCGGCTCTGAAGACGGAACGGTCTCGGAGGACTACGGAAAGCTGAAGTTGCTGACGCTGCCGAAGGGCGACCCGATTCCCGGGCCGGGGCAGGTGCAGAACAGCTTCACCACCGACTCGAACGTCTCCAACCTGCTCAACATCCTCCGCCAGGGCGAGAGCCAGGTCATCAGCGGCAACCTGCTGACGCTGCCGGTCGGCGGCGGATTGCTCTACGTGCAGCCCGTCTACGTGCAAGCGAAGTCCGGCACGAGCTTCCCGATCCTGCAGAAGGTGCTCGTCGCCTTCGGCGACCAGATCGCCTTCGAGGACACGCTGGACGAGGCACTGGATGCACTCTTCGGAGGCAACTCCGGCGCCGATGCCGGTGATACGGGCACGACCCCCACGACGGGGGACCCGGCGGCGGAGGATCCCGACTCGGGTGACACCGGTGCCGGTGACGCGGGTTCGGGTGCGACCGGCACCCTCCGAGAGACCCTGACGGAAATGCAGGACGCTCTCGAGGCACGCGATGCTGCCATGCAGAAGGGCGATTGGGCCGCCTACGGCGAAGCCGACGAGCGTCTGCAGCAGGCGATCGAGGCGGCGCTCGAAGCGGAGTAGCGCTCAGCCTCAGGAGCAGACCGGACCGGGACGACGCGAGTCGATCCGGTCCGGTCTGCGTTTCAGCGTGCGGGCTGCCGCGCGCACCTCGATCGCCCGCAACGCGTGCGCGTTTCGTTGTCGTCGCTCACATGGCTGAGGCGCGCGCGGCCGAACCGTCGATCTCGGGCGCAGCGTTCGCTCACATGCGCGGAAGTGGGGCGGTGCGCACTCCATCAGTGCACTCCTGAAGCACAGCAAAAAGCCCTTGGTCGGGAGAGAACTCCAGATCAAGGGCTTTTCTTCGTTGCGGGGGCGGGATTTGAACCCACGACCTCCGGGTTATGAGCCCGGCGAGCTACCGAACTGCTCCACCCCGCGGCACGAGACCCAACTCTAGCACGTCGCGGAATCAGGCGCAATTCTCGCGAGCCCAGTGGGTGTGGAGAGCTCACGAGCCGTACCTGCTCTCCAGGCCACGATCGCTGCAGGACGCTCCGTTTCACGAGTCGTCCGCATGTGATCGCGGTGTCGAAAGGAGTTGGGCATGACCAAGGTGAACTGGCTGAACGGAGGGTGGCGAGGGAGACGCGCTCGGGATTCGCACACCGTGCGAAAGATGCAGACGGTACGAGTGGTGCGATCGGTGCCCGGGATGGCGCTCGCAGGTCTCGTCGTCGCCGCCCTCGCGCTCAGCTCCGCCCTTTTCGCGCCGCCGACTCCCGCTCAGGCGCTATCACGAGGAGAAGAAGTCTCGTTCGCCGGTGGATTGACGATCTCGAACTTCGTCATGCCGAACGGTACTCGCGCGTACTGCATCGAGGTCGGTCGCCACGAACCGTCGGGGTACATCGCCTCACTCGGGCGACTCCCGTATCTGCCGGGTATCGCCGGGATGTTCCCGGCGTGGGATGACGAACACGGCATGAGGCAGATGAACTACCTCATGGACCGTCACGGTCAGACTGGGGATGCGTGGACCGCTGCTGCGGTGCAGCTGACGATCTGGCGCATGCGCGAGAACTTCGCCGCGGGCAATCCGGCCCTCGACCAGAAGATCGGTGTGCTGCTGAGCTCAGCCCGTGGCCGGGACCTCATCGCGGAATCCGACCGGCTCTATGCCGACGCGAAGGCGAATGCGAAACCGCCGGTGGCTGCGAAGCCCGTCACGGGGGAGTTGCAGGTGACTCCTGACCCCGGCGGAAAGCAGGGCCGCTACCGGGTCGCGTACCCGAAGGGCACCACGACGCTCAGCGTCACTGGCGGCACGTTCGTGCGCAATGATGCTGCGACGCTCCAAGTTCCGAGTACCGAGGCTTCGGCTCGCTACGTCCAGGCAGACCCCGGTGCGCGTCGCATCACGCTCGGGGGCTCCTGGGAGGCCAGAGGCACGGCCGGGTGGGATGCGGTGCTCGACGTCCACGACACCGCGACCGCCTCGGGAGCCAGTGGGCAGCGAATCGCAGTCGCCACGGGCAGTTCGAAATCGGCGGACCTGGGAGGTCGCTTCCCCAGCGTGCATCAGGACGTTCCTGCGCCCCCGGCCCCACCGATCGCGACCTCTCAGGCGCAGCCGGACGCCACGGTAGGGGGCACCATGCTGGATCGACTGATCGTTCGAGAGACGCCGGACAGCACCCTGGAGATGTGGCCGGACGCGGTCGCCGACTTCACGGCGTACCTGGAGCCGAGCGCCGGGGCGCAGAAGTTCGACGAGCACTGGGAGCCGGTACTGGGCGATCCGTATGAGGCGCAAGCGGAAGACCCTGCAACCGGAGCGCTGCTCTGGGAGGAGTGGTGGGCGGATGCCGCAGGAGAACCGCTGCTCGATGAAGCGGGGAACCGCATTCCGGTGGCCGACGAGAATGGTGCGCCGACGGCGGGTGTTGCCGCAGACGGCACTCCATACCCCGTGCTCGAGCTGGCGGAGGACGGCACTCCGGTGCGCGACAGCTCGGGGGCGCCCGTGCCTCTGCGCGGTCGCGACCCCGTGCTGGAGCAACGGCGCGATCCGCAGACCTGGAGCGAAGCCGAACTCGAATCGCTCTCCGCGGAGGAACGCTGTCTCGCGCAACCCGTCCACCGCGCATCCGGCATTGCCGTTCCCGGGCCGGGAGCGTACGCGTCGCCCGAGACGCAGGTGCGATCCGGAGGCACGATCCACTGGGTCGAGCGCGTCGTGTCGCACGGCAAGACCGTGCACGAGGGCGAGTGCGGGCTGAGCAACGAGACGACCAGGATCGATCAGCCGGCCGTCGTCACGCAGGCGCTCTCGGAAGCGGCGCTCGGCGACGAGCTCTATGACGTGGCCACGGTGTCCGGCGCTCTTGCGGAACGCGCGACGTACTCGATGCGCTTCGAGGCCTACCGCGCTCCGGAAGGCGCGATCGAGGACACCCCGGAGGTGCGCACGGCAGTCGAACCGAGCTGCAGCGCCGAGAACATCATCTTTCGTTCCGAGAAGATTCCCGTCACCGGGACCGGCGACCTGCGTTCGCCCGGCTTCACCGCGCGACCCGAGCATGGCACGACGGTCTGGTGGATCGAGACGCTGTACCTCGAGACCCCGGATGGGCCCCGCACGCTGCACCGCGGCGAATGCGGTCTTGCCAATGAGACCACGACGATCGGGCGCCCGTCGGTCGAGACCCTGGCGACGGAAACCGCTCCCGTCGGCGCCGAGATCTCCGACACCGCGGTGGTATCGGGGGCGCTCGCGGAGAACGCCGGCGCTCGGTGGGAACTGACGTTCGCCGGATACGGCGCGGGGACCGCACCGCGAGACGCGGGTGACGGGGTAGCGAAGGAGCCGGCTCCGGACGAAGGGGGCGGGCGAGCCGTGTGCACACGAGAGAATCTCCTGTTCGAGACATCGGCCGTGCCGGTGACGAGCCCGGGCGAGATCGTCTCCCCGAGCGTCGTCGCACAGTCGGACTGGGTCGGCGCGGTCTGGTGGGTCGAAACGCTGTGGCTCATCCAGGGCGACGCTCGAGTGGCAATGCACACGGGCGAGTGCGGCATCGCCAGCGAGACGACGAACATCACGACACCGGAGGTGACCACGAACGCGGCGGCGTTCTCCGCGATCGGCGACCTCATCAGCGATGAGGCGACGATCACCGGTGTCCTCGCAGAGCGTGCAGGCGTGGAGCACCGCGTCGTCTTCCGCGGGTATCGGGGCGAGGCATCGGCCACGGGAACGGACGCGGCGCACTGCACGGACGACAACCTCCTCTTCACGCTCGATCCAGTCAGCGTCACCGAGCCCGGCACGGTTCGTTCGCCGGAGATCACGGCGCTCCCCGAATACGGCGACACCATCTGGTGGGTGGAGACGCTGTCGCAGTGGGAGAACGGGGCGGAGCGAGAACTGCACCGCGGAGCATGCGGAATGCCAGAGGAGACGACCACGGTGCAGGCGCCGACCGTGCGCACGGTTTCGGCCGGCTCGGTGGAGGTCGGGCAGCCGATGTTCGACCGGGCGTTCGTCGGCGGCCCCATCGTGCAGCGCGATGGCATCGAATTCCGGGTGCGTTTCAGCGCGTACGGGCGAGATGCACACGGTGCGCTCGTGTGCTCGCCGGAGCACGAACTCGCCGAACTCGGCGACGCTGCGGGCGTCGTGGTCGACGGCCCGGGAACGTACCGATCGAGGAGTGTGCTCACCCGTCCCGAGCATGTCGGACTCGGCGGCTACGTCGAGACCCTCGTCATGATCGAGGCCGGACAGGAGCACGTGGTGGCGAAGGGCGCCTGCGGTGCTCCGAGCGAGGACTTCGAGGTCCGCCCGGTGGGTGCGGCGCCCGCACTCGCTACGACGGGAGAGGGAGCCGCGGCCGCGTGGATCGCCGGGGGAGGCGCGCTCCTGATCCTCGGCGGGGCCGCGCTGGCCTGGGGCGTACGCCGACACCGGCGCGGCCCGATCGTCTTCCGGGAGTGCCGCGATATGGCGTCCTCGGGAGAGTGAGGGAAGGCCGGTAATCGTGCCGGCGGTCGGCCCTTCCAGCGAGGTGCATGCTCGGAAGGGCCGGGCGTCGGCACGACGCGTGCCAAACGGAGCGTACGAAGTGCACGCGGGACCGAGGCGTGCAGATGCTCTGCAGGTACTCCAAGCGAAATTCATAGGAAGGGAGGTCAAGCTAGACCTACACGAAGGGAGCCCCCATGAGCACCACACCCGAGTACGGCCCAGACGGTCGCCTCATCTCCTCCTCCGCGCAGAACGCGAGCACTGGCGAGCCATCGTCGACTCCAGTGCCCCAGTCGGATGCCCCGACGCAGCAGCTCCCGGGCGACCGAGTCCTGCCCGAGAGCGCCGCTTCGCAGCCGCACGCTCCGCACGGATCGCCGAACCTCGGCGCACCGACCGCGCACGGACCGACGCATCCGACGGCTCCGGCAGATCAGCACGCGAGCGCGTTCGGATACGGGGCGATGCCGGTCGGATCCCACGCTCCGGGCGACCTCGGCGTAGGCGCACCCGGCGGGCCGAACGACCACCGCGGTGCTGACGATTCGGGAAAGTCGAAAGACGCGAAGAACCGCTCGGGCATGCTCCTCGCCGGACTCGCGGTCGGCGCACTCCTCGGCGGCGTCGTGGGGGGCGGCGTCGCTGCGGTCGTGTCGGCGAACGCGCCGCAGTCGGCCACGACCGGTGCGTCGGGGAGCAGCGCGATCACGTTGAACAACGCGGAGAACGCGACCGCGATCTCCGGAGTCGCAGCGGTCGCCACTCCCAGCGTCGTCACACTCGAGGTCGCGGGAGGCAACTCGAGCGGTTCGGGCTCCGGTGTGATCTACTCCGATGACGGCTACATCATCACCAACGCGCATGTGGTGACGCTCGACGGCGCGGCCATGAGCGACGCCGCGATTCGCGTGAAGCTGAGCGATGGGCGCATCTTCGATGGAAGCCTCGTCGGCGTGGACCCGTATGCGGATCTCGCAGTGGTCAAGGTCGATGCCACCGATCTTCCCGCCGTAGCAGTCGCAGACTCCGACAAGCTCGATGTGGGGGATCTCACCGTCGCGATCGGCGCACCCTTGAATCTGGCGAACACGGTCACGAGCGGCGTCGTGAGCGCCCTGAATCGCGGGATCTCAGTCGGAAGCCCCTTGATCGAGGAGCAGCCGACGCCGGATGACGGCAGCGGCGACGATGGCTCCGGCGGCGGAGGACTGCCCTGGGACTTCCGCTTCGGCCTCCCCGACGAGGAGGGCCAGCAACAGGAGCAGCAGCCGTCGACGTCTTCGGGAAGCGTGACGCTCCCCGTGATTCAGACCGATGCGTCGATCAACCCGGGGAACTCGGGCGGCGCGCTGCTGAACGGCAAGGGCGAGCTCATCGGCATCAACGTCGCGATCGCGTCGACGTCGACGACCGGAGGCACCGCAGGAAGCGTGGGTCTCGGATTCGCGATCCCGTCGAATCTCGCCTCCCGCGTCGCCGACTCGATCATCGCGGGGGAGCAGCCGTCGCACGGACTCCTCGGAGCGTCGGTCGCCGATTCATCGCAGGACACCGATGCGGACGCGGACTTCGCGGGCGGCCTGCTCGTCGAGGTCGTTCCGGACGGGGCGGCAGCGAAAGCGGGTCTCAAGCCCGGCGATGTGATCACCGCAGTCGACGGCGTCTCAGCGGTCGATGGCACCTCGGTCTCCGCGCTGATCCGGATGCACGCCGGCGACAGCTCGGTGCGGATCGAGTACATGCGCAACGGCAAGGCAGCCGAGACCGAGGTGACGCTCGGCACCCTCGAATGGTGATCGTCCGACACCCGACCTGCGTCGCACGATGAGTGCCGCGAACGTTCCCCGCAGAACGTTCGCGGCACTTCGATGTGCATGCGGAGCCGCTGCAGATGCCGGTTCGCCCAGCGGGAATGCCCTACAGTAATACCGATGAGTACCGCCGGATTCGACTTCGCGAGCGGCAACCTCTCGAAGCTCCTCGCCCTCCCGAAGTACCTGCTGTCGTTGGTCCTCTCGTGGTTCGTCCCTCGCGTCCGTTCCCGCTGGGCATTCGGCAGCGGGGCCGGAGTCGGGGAGGGTGCGCTCGCCGTCGCGCGTCGGCTGCGCATCGAGCAGCCGGACGCCGAGATCGCCTGGCTCGTCGCCGACGCGGATGAAGCGGACCGTGCGCGCGCCGAGGGGTTCACGGCGGTGGAGCGGCGCGGCCGGGCAGGCTTCTGGACGACGCTGCGGGCCGGTCACATCGTCGTCACCCACGGGTTGGGCGATGTGAACCGCTTCGGTGTCACCGGAGGCTTCATCGTGCAGCTGTGGCACGGAGCCCCGCTCAAGCGCCTCCACTTCGATTCGCCCGTCACCACGAAGGTGGCCGGTCCGCCGCTGATCCGCGCGCTGCTGCGACGGATGTACCGCGCCGGATCCCGGCAGGTGGACCTCTACGTCGCGGGATCGCCCCTCGCGGCCGAACGCCTTCGCTCGGCCTTTCGAGTGGCTCCCGGCAAGGTGCGCGTGCTGGGGGACCCGCGCGACGACGCGATCGCACGGCAAGCCTCGGAGACCGATGCCGGAGCCCAGGCTCGCGCAGCCGTGCGGTCGATTCTTGAACAGGCGGGCGCTCGCATCGCCGAGTCGGATGCACTGGTGCTCTACGCGCCGACCTGGCGGGACGGCGATCCTGACCCCGGTATTCCGAATGACGCGGAGGCGCGGGCCATCCGCGAGGCGTGCGCGCGCACCGGGGCGCATCTCGTCGTGCGCTCGCACCCGCTCGGCGGAGGAGCGTACGACGCTCTCCTCGGCGACCGCGTGCACGCCCTCGGTGCAGAACTGCTGCGCGACATCACGCCGATGCTCGGAGCGTTCGATGCCGTGATCACCGACTACTCGTCGCTCGCGCTGGATTTCGCCCTGCTCGAGCGCCCCATCATCTGGTTCGCTCCGGATCTTGAGCGCTACGGCAGCACCCGTGGCCTGTATGAGCCGCTCGAGGTGACCGCGTCGGGACGCGTCGCGCGGGATTGGGCGGAGGTGCTGCGCACCTGGGACGCCCTCGCGGCTCCAGGAGAGCGCCGAGCGCTCATCGGCGAAGCGCGTGCGCTCGCCGAACGCTTCCACACGTACCGCGATGGATGCTCGGCACAGCGGGTGCTCGGCGAGATCACCCGACTTCGCGCTCCGGCGGCGGAACTCATCGATCCCGAGGGCGTGTTCTTCGAGAGCTTCTACGGACGCCAGATCGGTTGCAACCCGCTCGCGCTCGATCGCGAGATCGCTCGACGGTTCCCGGATCGGCCTCGCTACTGGAGCGTGGTCAGCGAGCGTCAGCATGTGCCGGAGGGTGCGGTGCCCGTGCTGGTCGGCGGCAGGGAATGGTTCGCGGCTCGCCGGTACGCGCGGCTCCTGATCGTCAACGACTGGTTGCGCTACGGCTTCCGCCGCCGGCGCGGGCAGACCGTGCTGCAGACCTGGCACGGCACCATGCTCAAGCATCTGGCGCTCGGGCGTCCGAACGTGGGACTGCGCACACGCATCGCCGTGCTCCGTGAGAGCCGCAGATGGAGTCTGATGCTCTCCCAGAACCCGCACTCCACCGAGCAGTTCCGCACGAGCTACGCCTTCCGGGGCGACATTCTCGAGACCGGGTACCCGCGGGACGACAGTCTCGCGCAGGCGCTCGCCGGCCACACGGTGAATCCGGTGGCGGTTCGTCTCGCCCGTGCCGAGCTCGGCGTACCGCCCGACGCTCGCGTGCTCGTGTACGCGCCCACCTGGCGCGACCGAGGCGTCACCCTCGTCGATGAACTCGACGTACGAAGCCTCGCCGAAGAACTCGGCGATGAGTGGGTGGTCGTTGCCAGAGGGCACACGCGAACCCACGACTTCGGGAGGTACGGGGGAGCGGACGCGCGCGTGATCGATGCCTCCCGGCATCCCGACGCCGCCACCGTCATCCTCGCGGCCGACGTGCTCGTCACCGATTACTCGTCCATCATGTTCGATGCCGCCGTGTCGCGAACGCCGATGCTCTTCTTCGTGCCCGATCTCGCCGCGTACCGCGACCGCGAGCGAGGCTTCACCTTCGACTTCGAGCGCGATGCTCCGGGGCCGCTCCTCGCCGCCCGCGAAGAGATCGTCTCGCATGCGCGCGCCCTCGCGGAAGACGGACCGGACGCCGAATGGCTGCGGCAGTACGAGCCGGCTGCCGCAGCATGGCGGGAGCGCTTCACTCCGTACGACGACGGCCGAGCCGCATCTCGAGTGGTGGACGCTCTCGTCGCGCGATCCTCGCTCTAGACGCGCGACCGGTCCACGACGCGGCCACGACCGAAGATGCGTCCGCCGCCGAAGACGATGCCGCGCAGGAAGCCCGCGCCCCAGCTGAGATGCATCGTGACGAGCGTCGTCGCGGTGAGCAGCCGATCGCGGATGCCGCGCTGATCGGGGATGCGGAAGACGGCGACGCCGATCCCGGCCAGGTAGGCGGCCATGGGCACCAGCAGCACCGTCCAGGCGGATGCCCACGGCAGGACGCCGATGGTCAGCAGGACGAGGGCGCCCGTACTTGCAGTCAGTCCGAGTACGAGAGCGCCCGGGGCGAAGAATCGCCACGGGTTCGCGCGACCGTACTTGCGCACGAGCACCGCGCGCCATGTTCCAGTGGCGAAGAACTGCCTCGCCAGGTCGGCGAAGCTCGCGCGCGGCCAGTAGGTCACGCCGAGCGCGGGGGAGAACCAGACCAGACCGCCGGTCCTGCGGATCCTGAGGTTCAGCTCCCAGTCCTCTCCTCTCAGTATCTCGCGGTCATACCCGCCCACTGCATCGATGGCCTCGCGGCGGAAGATTCCGAGATACGCCGACTCCGCCTCCCCGGCCGCCCCATCGCCGTGGTACGCGCCGCCTCCGAGCCCGTAGGGGCTGTTGTAGCCGCGAGCAATGGCGCGCTGCACGTCGCTCGCGCCGGCCGCGCGCATGATGCCGCCCACATTCGCGGCGTGCCGGCTTCCGAGTATCTCGACCCCGAGGCGCGTGTAATCGGGGGTGAGTTCCGAGTGGGCGTCGACGCGGACGATGATCGGGTACCGGCTCGCCGCGATCGCACGATTGAGCCCCGCTGGAATGTCGCGCTCCGGATTCTCCACCAGGCGGACTCGCCCGTCCTCCGCCGCGAGCGACAGCGCGATCGCGTTGCTCCGGTCGGTCGACGGGCCCAGCGCGAGCACGATCTCCTTCTCGCCCGCGTAGTCCTGATCGAGGATCGTGCGGACCGCCCGTTCCAGGAATCCCTCCTCGTTCAGCACGGGCATGACGTAGCTCACGGCCGGGAGAGGGGGGAGGGCGGGGAGATGCACCCGTCGATCCTCCCATATTCCACGCCTGCGCCCACTGGTTCAGGCGCTTCGGCGCCGCACCCGGTTAGGCTTGCAGGATGCAGTTGGCGAAAGATGTGAAGCGCGCGCTTCGGCTCGGCAAGCGCGTGCTCAAAGGGCGTCAGGCGTACTTTCAGTTGCGTCAGCTGATCGAGGAGCGAGGGCCCATACCCGAGCAGCACTTCACCATCGGCGTGTACTTCGCCGATAGCGATGTGAACATCTACCAGATGCGGCAGTGGTACGCGCCGCTCCAGAAACTGTCGGAGCGTTGGCCGGTGCTCGTGCTCGCGCGGAACGCGTCGGGCGCGCGTCAACTGATGCGCGAGAGCGGACTCGCGGTCGAGTTCGTGCAGCGCGTGACCGAGATCGAGCGAGTGCTCGAGGAGCAGCGCCTCGACGTGATCCTGTACGTCAACCAGAACACGCGCAATTTCCAGATGATGCGGTACGGGCAGCGCTGGCATGTCTTCGTCAATCACGGTGAGAGCGACAAGATGTACATGACGAGCAACCAGTACCAGACCTACGATTTCGCGTTCGTAGCCGGAGACGCCGCGCGCGAACGACTCAGCCGGGCGCTCTGGAATTACGATGTCGAGGCGCGAACGATGTCGATCGGGCGGCCGCAGACGGATCACCTGGAGGGGGCCCCGCCCTTCACTCCAGACGAGCGAACCGTCGTGCTGTACGCGCCGACGTGGGAGGGCGACAGGCCGGCCGCGAGCTACGGATCGGTGGCCTCGCACGGCGAAGCACTCGTCCGGGCCCTGATCGCGACCGGACGGCACCGCGTCGTGTACCGCCCTCATCCGAGGAGCGGGGTCGTCGACAGCGAATTCGGCGCCGCGAATGCGCGGATCATCGCCATGATCGATGCTGCGAACCGCGCAGACCCCACCGCTCACCACGTCTACGACACGAGCTCGCGTCTCGGATGGCAGCTCAGCCTGCCCGATGTCGCGATCTGCGACATCTCGGCCATGGTCTACGACCGCCTCGCGACCGGGCGGCCGCTCATGGTGACGCGGCCGGCCTCTCCGGAGGCGGCAGTCGACGCAACCGGGTATCTGAGCGTGTGCGAGTGGCTCTCGGCCGCTGATACGCCTGATATCGCTGCGGTGCTCGACCGGGTGATCGGCGACGAGGCCGCGCGTGAGCGGCTGGGAACCTGGTCAGCGCATTACTTCGGCGATACGACGCCGGGCGCCCCCACGCAGAGGTTCCACGCCGCGATCGCCGAGCTGCTCACGCGCGCCGATGCCGAACGGGCGCAGCGCGGACTCGGCTGAGCGGGTTCCCCGCCAGTGCTCGGTACGGGCGGGGAAGCGGACCACGGGGCGCGGAGCGGGATCAGACCGGGTGGTCGGCGTTGTAGCGGTCGAGCACGGCTTCGATGTCGCCGTCGAGCACGAGCCGACCGCGATCGAGGTACAACCCGCGAGAGCAGAAGCGCCTGAGGTCGCGCTCATTGTGCGAGACGAGGAAGAGCGTCTTCCCCTCGGCGAGGATCTGCTCGATGCGGGCATAGCACTTCGCCCGGAATGACTTATCGCCGACGGCGAGCACCTCGTCGACGAGGAGCACTGGTTCATCGAGCTGCGAGATGACCGAGAACGCCACGCGCACCTTCATGCCGCTCGACAGGTGCTTGAAGGGCGTGTCGATCACATCCTCCGCACCGGCGAACTCGATGATGGAGTCGAAGCGCTCGGAGATGGTGCGCTTGCTCAGGCCGTGCAGACCGGCCGTGAGCCAGACGTTGTCGCGCACGGTCAGATCGCCGACGAAGCCGCCGGTGATCTCGATGAGCGGCGCGACGCCGGCGCTCACGTCGACGCGGCCCTCATCCGGGAAGAGCACGCCGGCGACCAGCTTCAGAAGCGTCGACTTACCTTGACCGTTGCGCCCGACCACGCCGATGGCTTCGCCCGCGCGCACGTCGAACGAGACATTGCGCAGCGCCCAGAAGTCACCCGGCCGCCCGCGCCGCGCACGACCGGAGAACAGATCTTTGAAGCTTCGCCGCGAGCCGCGATTGCGGCGGAACCGCACTCCCAGATCGTCGACGGCGATGATTCGATCGGCCGCCGGAGCGGCTGCCGGGGCGCCCAGATGCGATGCGGTCACGTTACAGCTCCTTCAACACGCCGCCGATGGCGCGACGGAAAACGAGGATCCCGATTCCCAGGAAGAGAACCGTCATGGCGGTGGATGCGGCGATGAGCGGCCAGTCGAGCTGATCGGGGAAGAATCCGGCGCGGAACAGCGCGAAGATGCCGGAGAGCGGGTTGAGCCATGCCAGCGGCCGGGCGAACTCGGGCAGATCAGCGGCACCGTAGATGATGGGCGAAGCGTAGAACAGGACTCGGAGGATGAGTTTCGTGGCTCGCTCCAGGTCGCGGAAGAAGACGACGAGGGGCGCCACGATCAAACCGACGCCGAGCGTGAGCGCGGCGAGCAGGAGCACGGCGACCGGCATCAGCAGGATGCCCCAGCCGACCGGCGCTCCGCTGAGGATCGCGAACGCGATGAGCACCGGCAGGCTCAACAGGAACTCGATGCCCTTCGAGCAGACGATTCGGCCGACCCAGATCCAATGCGGCAATGCGACTGAGCGCACGAGCTTCACATCGCGCAGGAATGCCCGGGTGGAGTCTGAGATCGCGCCGTTGACCCAGACCCACGGCAGCAGCGCGGTGAGAAGGAAGACGATGTACGGCTGCTCGCCGACCGTTCGCTGGAAGACCTGGGTGAAGACGAACCAGTAGATGAGGCTCATCAGCAGCGGATCGAGGATGGACCAGAGATACCCGAGCAGTGACGTCGCGTAGCGGACCTTGAGATCGCGCCGCGTCAGCAGCCACAGCGACGACCACGCGCTGGTGCGCCGGGTCCGAGAACGAGGTGAAAGAGTCACATTGCTATTCTGCCGTCTTCCGGCGGTCGGCGAGGCCACACGAACCGACCCCGAACCTTTGCTAAATTAGAACCCGTGCCGCCCGTAACCCCGTCTGCCCTGCCCGAGCCCGAACCCCAGAGGGGATCGATGCCAAGTGAAGAGACGGTGATCGGCGAGATGTCGAGTGGGACGAGCGGGGGATCGCGATTGCGCCCCAGTCGAACGGCCGGTGGCGCACCGGCGTCCGCACCGTTGGAGGGGGCCGGCGAATCCGCACCCGAACCGACTCCGGAACCGTCCTCCGCCGATGCGCACGCGCCGGAGAACGAGCCCGCCGCTGAGACGGCGCCGCGTTCCTCGGCCAGGGCTCCCCGGACGGGCCGCATCGAGGTGCCGGTTCCCTCGGTCGTGCGCGCACGGGAGCGCGGCCGCATCGCCGAGCAGAATCCCGTCGTTCTGCGCACCGAAATGCTGACGAAGACCTATGGGTCGCTGGTCGCAGCTGGCGACGTATCGATCGATGTGCACGCCGGATCCTTCACCGGGTTCGTCGGGCCGAACGGCGCCGGCAAGACGACCACGTTGTCGATGATCAGCGGTCTGCTCCGTCCCACCTCGGGTCGCGTCACCGTGAGCGGAGTCGACGTCTGGACGGACGGGCCCGCAGCGAAACGCCTTATCGGCACCCTGCCCGACCGCTTGCGGTTGTTCGACCGGTTGACCGGCGCGCAGCTGCTCTACTACAGCGGGGTGCTGCACGGCGTTCCGGAGGCGGCCGTTGCGACGCGCTCGGCGGAGCTCGCCGAGGCGTTCGGGCTCGAGTCGGCGCTCGGTCGCCTGGTCTCGGACTACTCCGCCGGGATGCAGAAGAAGATCGCTCTGGCCTGCTCCATGATTCACGCGCCGGAGGTGCTGGTGCTCGACGAGCCCTTCGAGGCCATCGATCCCGTGTCAGCGGCGAATGTGACGGACATCCTCGAGAAGTACGTCGCGGGCGGCGGCAGCGTGGTGATGTCGAGCCACAGCCTCGATCTCATTCAGCGCGTCTGCGATCATGTCTCGATCATCGTCGACGGCAGCGTCATCGCTCAGGGAACCGTCGACGCCGTACGCGATGGACTGAGCCTCGAAGAACGCTTCGTGCAGCTCACCGGAGCGAGCGACGCGAGGAAGGGGCTCGAGTGGCTTTCCGGTTCTTCCGACTCCGAGTAGCGCTGCTCGGCGGCGGCTTCCGCGGTTCGTTCGGAAAGGCACTGCGCACCACGCTGCTCTACGCGATTCTCGCCGCAGCCGCGGTACTCCTGGCGATCGCACCGACGGTGCTCATCGACGACGCTCAGCAACGATCCGCGGTCGATCTTCTCATCGGCGGCGCGGTGCTGCTCGGCGTGTTCCTCGTGCCGTTCTTCGAGAACCGCAGAATGCTGGAACCGAGACAGTTCGTCCAGTATCCGGCCGGACCAGGCGCGATCGCGGGCGGACTGCTCCTCTCGTCGGTGATCACCTGGCCGTTCTTCCTGCTGGTCGTCTGGCTCGTGGCGCTCGCTGCCACGCGTCCCGCCTGGCAGGAGCCAGCATGGGCGGCTCCCGTGGCCTTCATTCTTGCCGCGCTCTTCGCGGTGGCGAGCGCACGGGTCATGTCGCTCCTGTCCCGTCTGATCGCCGGGCAGCGGTTCGCCGGGGCGCTGCGCACGACAGGTGTCGTGCTCATCGTCGCACTCCTGCCGCTCGCGGTCTTCGCGGGTGCGACCGTGTTCGCTCCCGGCGGGTTCGACGCCGTCGACCAGGTCGCGGAGAAGCTCGCCTGGACCCCGTTCGGCGCGCCCTTCGCTGCCGTCGAAGCGGCTGGTGCCGGCGATCTCGACGCTGCCGGCATGTATCTGGCGATCGTCGCGGCAGCGATCGTCGTGCTGCTTGCCCTCTGGTTCGCGCTCGTCGCCGCCTCGAGCCGGCGCGTTGAACGACCGCTCTCACCCGGTGTCGCCCGCAGCGGTCTCGGGTGGTTCGAACGGTTCTCGGCACGGCCGGCGCAGGTGATCGCTGCCCGTCAGCTAACCTACTGGGCGCGTGATCCGCGCTATCGAGTCGCACTGTTCGCGATCCCTCTGGCGCCCGTGTTCATGATGCTCGCGTTCTGGGTGGCGGGAGCCCCGCTCACGACGCTCGCGCTCGTGCCGCTTCCGGTCATGCTGCTTCTGCTCGGGTGGTCGCAGCACAATGACATCGCCATGGACTCGACGGCGATCTGGGAGCACGTCGCAAGCGGCACGCGCGGACGAGCGGATCGTGCCGGCCGCCTCGCACCCGTGCTGATGATCGGCCTACCGCTCGCGGTCATCGGCTCGAGCATCACCGTGACGATCGTCGGCGATTGGCGCATCCTTCCGGCCGTCGTCGGAATGAACATCGGGGTGCTGCTCGTCGCGTGCGCCGTCTCGTGCGTGTTCTCCGTGCTGACGCCCTACCCGGCGACGCGTCCCGGCGACAGCCCCTTCGTGCAGCCGCAAGGGGCCGGTACCGGTTCGGGCCTGGCTCAGACGATCGCGATGATCCTCGCGCTGGTACTCGCGGTGCCTCCGGTCTGGTTCGCCGTCAACGCGCTGGTCGACGTCGAGTTCACGGAGAACATGTGGGCACTCGCCTTCGGAATCGGGTACGGCCTCGTGGTGCTGGTGCTCGGCGTTCTGATCGGCGGATGGCTGTTCGATCGCAGCGGACCCGAGCTGATCGCCGTCACCCAGATCTTCGATTGAGCTCGCCCGCGGCGGAGTAGACTGAGCGCATGGGTATCTTCACACGCGACGATTCCGACACCGGCGGGGGCACAGATGTGCTCGACCGCGAACTCGAGAAGCTGCTCGAGGATTCGCAGATCGAGGACGGAGACCACGAGCGCTTCTCGCACTACGTCCCGAAAGAGAAGATCATGGAGTCGGCGGTGACCGGGAAGCCGGTTCGCGCGCTCTGCGGTAAGAAGTGGACGCCGTCGCGCGATCCGGAGAAGTTTCCGGTCTGCCCCGACTGCAAGCGGGTCTACGAGCGGATGCGCAAGTAGCGCGTCTCCGCTCAGCGGTACTCGGTGGGGATCGCGGGGTCGCCCCGCGTCAGGCTCATCGCGACCGGGGGGAGCTCCGCCACGCTGGTGCGATGCCGTTCGCGCGCCGCAGCGATGCCGTCTCGCCCCGTGAATCCCGGCTGGACGGTTCCGCCGACGATGAGTGGTTCGAGCACGGTTCGCCCGTCCGAGTCCTGCCCCTCGCTCGTTCCTCCGGGTCCGTCGCCGAGCAGAATGAGCTCCTTCGTGGCAACGCCTGCAGCCGTACGTGCACGGCGCACGCTCTTGCGGCCGCCGACTGACGCCTTCTCCGCCGACTTCTTCGCAACCGACACCCACGCACCCGATGCATCCTCGTGGGCGACCAGCTTGTAGACCATGCCCATCGTCGGGGTGCCGGAGCCCACGACGACCGAGGTGCCGACGCCGAAGCTGTCGACCGGGGCGGCAGCGAGGGCAGCGACGGTGTGCTCGTCGAGGTCGTTCGTCACGGTGATGCGCGTGCGAGTGGCGCCGAGTTCGTCGAGGAGGTGTCGCACGCGCCGGACGACGACGGGAAGGTCTCCGGAATCGATGCGCACGGCGCCGAGCTCGGTACCCGCGACCTCGATCGCCGTGCGGACGCCCTGTTCGATGTCGTACGTATCGACCAGCAGTGTCGTCCCGGTGCCGAGCGCCGCGATCTGGGCGGCGAATGCGTCGCGCTCGGTCTCGTGCAGCAGAGTGAAGCTGTGAGCCGCGGTGCCCATCGTGGGAATGCCGTAGCTGCGTCCGGCTTCGAGATTCGACGTGGCCGTGAACCCGGCGATGTAGGCGGCGCGCGCAGCGGCGATGGCGCTGTACTCGCCGGTTCGTCGCGACCCCATCTCGGCAAGCGGTTTTCCGGCAGCGGCGTGCACCATGCGGGAGGCGGCGGTCGCCACGGCGGAGTCGGCGTTCAGGATGCTCAGCGAGAGCGTCTCGAGGAGCACGCCCTCGGCGAAGCTGGACTCGACGGTGAGCAGCGGGGAGCCGGGGAAGAAGACCTCCCCCTCAGGATACCCCCAGATATTGCCGGTGAACCGGAAATCGGCGAGCCAGTCGAGCGTTCGTGCACTGACGACCTGCTGCTCGTTCAGGAACGAGAGCTCCTGGTCGGTGAATCGGAAGCGCTCGATGGCTTCGAGGAGGCGCCCGGTGCCGGCGACGACTCCGTAGCGTCGAGCCCCGGAGAGCCGTCTCGCGAAGAGTTCGAACACGCTGCGCCGGTGAGCGGTGCCGGCTTGCAGCGCCGCATCGACCATGGTCAGCTCGTAGTGATCGGTGAGCAGCGCCGTCGAGGTATGCACGCAGTCAGCTTAGCCGGTCGGCCATCGGCGGCGCGGGCGATCGTGGATCACCGGAAGTCGCGGGAGTTCACGCCGATCGGGGCGGCGAGCGGTTCGAATGTCTGCGCGATCACATTGACCACGCCCTCGGGCGACCGTTCGAGCACCCCGCGGATGATGAGCGCGGGTGACGCGCGGGCGACGAGCCGATTGCGCGCCCAGACCTGCGCCCAGGTGACGATGTTGACCGTACCCGACTCGTCTTCGAGCGTCAGGAAGGTGATGCCGCTCGCGGTGCCAGGTCGCTGCCGGTGCGTGACGAGGCCCGCGACCTCGATGACGGACCCGGGCGGGGTGTGCCTGGTGCGATCCGACCGGATGATTCCGCGCGCATCGAGCCCGTCGCGCAGCAGGGCGAGCGGATGCGTTCCGGTGGCGACACCGGTCGTCCACAGGTCGAGCGCAGTCTGCTCGGCGGTGTTGAGCACGGGCAGCAGTGGGGGTTGCACGTGCACCGCGATGCCCGGAAGAAATCGTTCGCGGTTGTCTGAGGCGGGAGCTGCGGCCCACAGCGCCTCGCGGCGGTCGAGGCCGAGGCTCTCGCACGCCCCGGATGCCGCGAGCGCCTCCAGCCGGGTGCGATCGAGGTCCGCCCGGCGGGCGAGATCGGCGAGGTCCTGGAACGGCGCTTCGGCGCGGGCGCGCGCGATGCGCTCCGCGGTCTCGCGCTCGATGCCGCGGATCTCGGTGAGCCCGAGCCGTACCGCGAACGCTCCGTCCCTGCGGTGCAGGGCGCTCGTGTCTGGAGCGTCGCGGACGAACGGGCCAGGTTCCGGGTGATGCGGCGCCAGGCAGTCGTCGGAGCCGGTCGGCGGGCGACGTTCATGTGCGGCGTCGGCCTCCGATGCGGACGGTTCGGGTGATCGGCCTGGGTCGAGCGGCTCGAGGCTCGAGAGCGCTTCGGAACGCTGCACGTCAGGTGGGCGCACCTCGACGCCGTGCCTGCGGGCGTCCTCGGTGAGGGAGCGCGCATTGTAGAAACCCATGGGCTGCGCGCGCAGCAGACCTGCGAGGAACGCGGCCGGGTAGTGCAGCTTGCACCAGGAGCTGACGTAGACGATCAGTGCGAAGCTGATCGAGTGACTTTCGGCGAATCCGAATCCGGCGAACGCCTCGATCTGCTCGTACATCCGCGTCGCCTCGTCGCCCGTAATGCCGTTGTCGGCCATGCCGTCGAAGAGCTTGGCTTTGAGGCTGTCGATGCGTTCCTGGCCGCGTTTCGAGCCCATGGATCGGCGCAGCAGATCCGCGTCTTCGCCGCTGCACCCGCCCACGGTCATCGCCATCTGCATGAGCTGCTCCTGGAAGAGCGGCACGCCGAGCGTGCGTTCGAGCACCGGCACCAGTTTCGGGTGCGGGTAGACGACATCCTCCTGGCCGTTCTTGCGTCGGAGATACGGATGCACTGCGCCGCCCTGAATGGGGCCGGGCCTGATCAGAGCGATTTCGATGACGAGGTCGTAGAACTTGCGCGGAAGCAGCCGGGGGAGCGTGTTCAGCTGCGCACGGCTCTCGACTTGGAAGACGCCGATAGCGTCGGCCCGGCAGAGCATGTCGTACACCCCGGCCTCCTCTTTCGGCACGGTGTCGAAGGTCCACTGCTCGCCGGTCGACTGCGCGATGCTGTCGAAGGTGTGCCGCAGTGCGCTGAGGATGCCGAGTCCGAGCATGTCGAACTTCACGAGACCCATGGTTTCGCACCCCTCTTTGTCCCACTGCAGCACGGTGCGGTGCTCCATGCGTGCGTGCTCGATGGGGCACACCTCACCGACCGGCCGTTCCGTGAGGACCATGCCTCCGGAGTGAATGCCGAGATGCCGCGGCGCCTTCTGGAACGCCTGGGCGAGTCGTTGCACGGAGAGCGGGATCGGGCTCTCCGGATCCTCCTCGATGGTGCGATGGCGGTCGAGACCGCGCGTCCACGCGCGTTGCTGGCCAGCGCTGTATCCGAGGGCTTTCGCGGCGTCGCGGATCGCCGCCTTCGGCTGATAGGTGATCACGTTCGCGACCTGCGCAGCATTGCGCCGCCCGTAGCGCTCGTAGACGTACTGGATGATCTCTTCGCGTCGTTCTGAATCGAAGTCCACATCGATATCGGGTTCCTCGTCGCGCAGACTCGAGAGGAAGCGCTCGAACGGGAGTCCGTAGAAGATCGAATCGACCGACGTGATGCCGAGCACGAAGCAGACTGCGGAGTTCGCCGCCGATCCGCGCCCCTGGCACAGAATCTCCCTGCTGCGTGCTTCGCGAACGAGATCGTGCACGATCAGGAAATAGCCGGGAAAGTCCTTCTGCTCGATGACTTCGAGCTCCCGCTCGATGCGAGACCGATGGCTCTCGGGCAGTGCGATGCCGTAGCGTCGTTCGGCGCCGGCGCAGACGAGGGATCGCAACCAGCTCATCTGCGTGTGACCGTCCGGCACGTCGAGCTTCGGGAGGCGCGGTCGAGCCGCGCGCAGCGGAAAGGCGAGTTCCTCGGCGAGCGGGACCGTGCGCGCGATGGCATCGGGGTGCCTGGCGAAGCGTCGCAGCATCGCGGCGCCGCTGCGCAGATGGGCGGCACCGGAGGCGGGGAGGTGCGGGTCGAGTTCTGCGAGGCTCCGCCGTGCGCGCACCGCAGCCATCGACTCGGCGAGCGGCGCATCGGCAGCGGTGGCGTAGTGCACGTTTCCGGTCACGAGAGTGGGAAGGCCGCGAGCGGCTGCGAGTTCGGCGAGACGGTCGTTTCGTGAATCGTCATCCGGATGCCCGTGGTGGCTGAGTTCGACGTGCACATTGTCGTGCCCGAAGAGCGCGGTCAGCCGGTCGAGCTCGATGAGCGCTTGGGCATCGCCAGCGGCGCGGGTGGCTGCGCCGTCGAGCGCGCGGCGCACCGATCCCTTGCGGCACCCCGTCAGGATCACCCATTCGTTCCCGCCCGCAGCAGCGAGGGCCTCGAGATCGTAGACCGGTCGCCCCTTCTCGCCGCCGCCGAGCTGAGCCTCGGTGATGGCGGCGGCGAGCCGGTGATAGCCGCTCGCGCCGCGGGCGAGCACGAGCAGATGAGAGCCCATGGGATCGGCGACCCCGAGCTGGGGGGTGTCGAGGCCGAGCGAGAGCTCGGCGCCGTAGACCGTGAGCGGGGCCGTCTCCCCGGACTGCCGAGCACGAGCGTCGGCGGCGTCGGCGGCGTCGGCGAACGACGCGGCACCGTAGAAGCCGTCATGGTCGGTGAGCGCGATGCCCGATAACCGCAGGCGCGCTGCCTCGGCGATGAGCTGCTCGGGGGAGGACGCTCCATCGAGAAAGCTGAAATGGGAGTGAGCGTGGAGTTCGGCGTAGGGCACGACCGAATCAGTGCTCGGCGCAGCAGGGGCAGTCGGTTCGGCGGAGTCCGCTCCCGCATCCTCGTCGCCTCCGACCGAGTCAGGGGCGCGGCCCGAGAGCCGCCGCTCGAACTCGTTCCATGAGAGCGAGGAATTGCTCCAGCGCATGAGACCTCCGGACGCGGATGGATCGGACAGTGTTTCGGGATGCCGCACTCATCGGCGGATCAGTCGTAGCGGCCCTCGGCCGCCCACGTTCCAGTGCTGAAGACCAGCAACCAGGCGTCGCCATCGGCGAGCTGCACTTGCACGCGGAAGCGCGCGGGAGCCCCCTCCCACCACCGCTCCCGTACAGCCCAGGGCGGCGACCAGGCCGCTACGGGAGCGTCGAACTCGGTTGCGGCAACCCGCAGGTGGACGGGGTCCGCCGTCAGCAGATCATCCGCATCGATCCCGACCGCCGTGCCTGACGAATCGAGGAGTGCTGCCGGCACCAATTCGGGAAACACGCGGCTGGGCGCGGGGCCGGTGAGTGCTCCGGGCCAGGGCCCGGATGCCGAGGCTCGTGCATGAGGGCGTTCGACGCGCGTGGTGCTCCAGGGGACGAAGCGCTGCCGATCCGCCAGGAGGCGCCCGCCCGCGAGCGCGATCGTTCCGACGCCGGTGTGCCCGAGACGGCTCTGTGCGCGACTGAGATGGTGATGCACCCGCTCGTCGGGCTCCGTGCTCCACAGACCGGGTTCGTGGGCGGCGAGGTGATCGGTGTGCACCGGTGTGATGCGCACCCTGGTCACTCCGGCACCACCGCGCTCGGTCTGCTGGGCCGCTGACGCAGCCTGCCAACGGATGCGGCCGATGGTATCGGCCGGCGTGAAATGCCTGGGGTGAGCCCATTCGCGCTCGTGCTGCGCCCCGACATCATCGGTGAGCTCGACGCGCAGCGCAGTGCACACCAGACGATCCTCCGTCAGCCCGCCGATGAACCGTTCTGCCAGAGCGCTGCACGCGAATGCCAGTTGATCGGCAGCGTCGATCGGAGTGTCGAACGACATCTCCACCGAGAGCTCGCGAACCGGTTGCCGCGGGCGCACCTCGGCGCCGTGGCCGGCGCCGGAGGCCGACGCGCGCCGGTGCGCAGCCAGACCTTGCGGCCCGAAGCGCTGGCGGACCGCATCCTCGGGGAGCGCGGCCAACGCGCCGAGCGTGCGGATGCCGAGCCCCTGCAGCGTCTCGGCAAGACCGGCCTCCGCAGCTCTGGAGACCGGGAGCGGGGAGAGGAATGCGGGTGAGGCGCCCGGCGCGACGATGCGGAGTCCCGCGGCCGGGGCAGAGATGCCCGGGTCGGTCGACGCCGAGCGCGCGACCTGCTCGGCGGTGAATCGACCGTCCGCGATCCCGACGCGAGCATCGGGAAGCCCCAGCTGTTCGGCGAGCCGCAGCACTGCGACTCCGGCGGGGGTCTCCCCGCCGTAATAGCGAGACGGCCCTCGTGACCGCATGGCGCAGAGACCGGGCCGCACCACCTCGACGCCCGGTACGAGCTGTTCGAGCGCCGCTGCGATGGGGGCGAACCGTCGCTCATCGGTCTCGGGGTCATGCGGATACACGGCGAGTTCGGGGCAGCGCGTCTGCGCTTCGCGTTCTCGGAGACCGGTGCGGACGCCGTCCCCGCGGGCGGCTGCGGAGCAGGCGACCACGAGGCGGTTGGCGATGAGTGCGAGCGGAGCATCCAGGGACAGCCCATCGGCCCCGTCGTCGCGGAGGAGAGCGTGCACGGGCCAGTCGGGAACCCAGAAGACGAGGGTGCGATCCGCGATCATGGTGCGCCCAGACGCCTGACGGGAGCGGTGCCGGGAGCAACGACGGCCCCGTGCTGGAATCGGACGGTGTGCCGCCGCGCACCGAGGCGATCCTGCGATTGCACCACCAGCTCGCGATTCGCGAGCATCCCGTGACCGTGACCCAGTCCGTTCCACCGCGAAGCGGTGACGTGCAGCGTGGATTCCGGGCGCGGCCACTCGCCCGAGACCACCAGTGCCGCATCGTGCTCGCGCAACCGTGCTGAGATGCGTTCGGCTTCGCCGGGACTCGGCCGGGAGGGCGGGGTCAGGAGCAAGACGGTGAGCACTTCGGCGAGCGCGCCGGTGAGTCCCAGCGCATCCTCGCCGGGATGCGGGATGACGACGCACCGATCGAGTGCGATGCCGAGTGCAGCGGCGGCTTCCGCTCCGAACGATGCGTCGCCGATCACGCCGCACCATGCCCCAGAAGCCGACGCCTCTGCGAGCATCGCGAGCGCCAGTTGCCGTGACCCCCGCACGGCGTAGCTCGCCCCCATCCGCAATGATCCACCTGGAAGCAGCGGACGCAAGCCCTCCAGTGTGGGGAGTACGCGCGCGTCGAGTCGCACCGGCTGCATCTCGGAGATGCGCTGCTGCAACGAGCGGACGGTCGCGGGGGAGTTCATGGAGGTATATTCGAACATATGTTCGAATAAGTCAATCTCGTGACCGCTGGCGCGTCGCGCTGAAACGACGGCTCGAATCCTGCGTTGCGGACGGCGTAGGATGGACGGGATGAACGAGGACGAGCTAGACGATTACGAGCGCGAAGCCGAACTGTCGCTGTTTCGCGAGTACCGCGACATCGCGAGCCAGTTTCGCTACGTCGTCGAGACCGAACGGCGGTTCTATCTTGCGAACGATGTCGACCTGAAGCGACAGGATGCGGGAAGCGACTTCTACTTCGAGCTCTCCATGACCGACGTCTGGGTGTGGGATGTGTACCGCGCCGATCGTTTCGTGAAGTCGGTGCGCGTGCTCACGTTCAAAGACGTCAATGTCGAAGAGCTGTCTGCTCGCGAGTTCTCCTTGCCGCAGGAGCTCGCGCTCGACGAATAGCCTCGTCTGCCGGCGGTCTCCGCTCACATCGCACTGATTGCGTGCGAACCTCTCACTTCTCCACAAGCCGTGGCGCACTCGCTCCACGCCCTCCTCATCGCGCCCATGCTGAGATGCCAGGAGGTGCATCATGGAGCGCACAACAGCACGCACGCACGGCACGCAGAGAGGTGTTCCCGGAGGGGAGACGCCTCACCGAAACCGCACGCTCGGTGCTCGCGGCGAGGCGATCGCCGGCGAGTACCTCGAAGGGCTCGGCTGCCGGATCGTCGACCGCAACTGGCGAAACCGCCACGGGGAGCTCGACCTCGTCGTCACTGATCACGGCGTCGTCGTCGCGGTGGAGGTGAAGACCCGCAGCGGCGACGGCTACGGCACCCCGCTGGAGGCCATCACCGCGCGCAAGGCGGCGCGGTTGCGCCGGTTGCTCCTGGATTGGGTTCGGGTGCATCAGCAACCCGCCTCCGGACTCCGCATCGACGCGGTCGGCATCATTCTGCGCGCCGGCACCGCACCCCACATCGACCATCTGCGCGGGATCTCATGAGCGGGATCGTGTGCCGAGCAGCGTCCATCGCACTCACTGGGCTCCAGGGCACCACCGTGATGGTCGAATCCGCCATCTCGCAGCAGCTCCCTGGGATCGCCATCATCGGGCTCCCCGACGCATCGCTGGCGGAAGCGAAACTGCGCGTGCGCACCGCGACCTCGCAGGCGGGTATGCCGCTTTCCGATCGGTTCATCACGGTGAATCTCGCCCCGGCATCGCTCCCCAAGCACGGCTCCGGATTCGACCTCGCAATCGCGCTCGCCGCGCTCGCCGCATCACGCCACCTCCCGGCGACCGGTCTCGCCGACGTCGCCCATCTGGGCGAACTGGCGCTCGACGGTGCACTCCGCAGGCCGGCCGGGCTGCTCTCCTCGGTGGCCGCTGCTCGGAATCTCGGATTCCTCCGAGCCATGGTGCCCGAGTCGTGCGCCGCTGAGGCCGCGCTCGTTCCCGGCATCGAAGTCATTGCGGTGCCCGACCTCGCCAGTGCCGTCGCGTGGTATCGCGGGGAGCGAGGCCGCGGGCGCGCAGTGAGCCCGGAAACGCCGACGACGGCATCAGCGGAGGCCGAGACTCATGACGCCCGCGCGGATATCGCCGACGTCGTTGGGCAGCCGGAAGCGGTCGAAGCGATGGTGATCGCCGCGGCCGGACGGCATCACGTGTCACTGCTCGGGCCGCCGGGAGCGGGGAAGACGCTGCTCGCCACTCGTCTGCCGACGCTGCTCCCCGAACTCGGCGATGAAGCGGCGCTCGAAGCCAGCAGCATCGCGTCACTCGGAGGCTCGCCGTTGCTCCAACTCGTGCGCCGACCGCCGTTCGAGAGCCCGCACCATACGGCGTCGGCTGCATCGATCATCGGAGGCGGGCAGGGCATCGAGATACGCCCCGGGGCGATCACTCGCGCATGCCATGGCGTCCTGTTCCTCGACGAGGCTCCCGAGTTTCCGCGCACGGTGCTCGACGCATTGCGGCAGCCCCTCGAGACCGGGCGGATCGAGATCCACCGCTCCCGCATCCGGACGGTGCTCCCCGCGCGCGTGCAACTCGTGCTGGCCGCGAACCCGTGTCCCTGCGGCAATGCCGGATCGCCGGACACCGCGGTGAGCTGTGCATGCACGCCACGGACTCGTATGAGCTACCGGCAGCGCATTTCAGGGCCGTTGGCAGATCGGATCGACCTGCGCCTGACGCTGCACCGCGTGTCGAAGGTGCTCCTCGACGACCCGAATGAGCAGCGGGTGACGAGTTCGCAGCTGCGGGAGCGCGTCGTCAGAGCTCGGGCGATCGCCGCGGAGCGCTGGTCGGGTACCGGGTGGACGGTGAACGCCGAGGTGCCGGGAAGCTGGCTGCGGAGCCAGCGGCTGCGACTCCCTCGGGCTGACACCGCGGTGCTGGATCAAGCGCTGGCGCGCGGAGCGTTGACGCTGCGAGGCTACGACCGAGTGCTGCGCGTCGCATGGACCGTGAGTGATCTTGCCGGTGCTGATCGGCCGCGTCGAACGGAAGTCGCTCAGGCGCTCGTGCTGCGCGGAGGTGACCTCGCGTGAACGCGTCGAAGTCGTGCGTACGTGCCGGGGTGGAGGAGCGCTCGGCGCTCGCCGGGCTCGCTCCGGATCAGGACCTGAACGGTGACCGACCGTCCGAGACCGACGGAGGAACGGTAGCGATCTCCGATGTGCTGTTCGCACGGGTCGTGTGGTCCAGGCTCATCGAACCCGGTGACGCGGTAGCCGGCGCACTCATCGGGGCGCTGGGAGCGCCGTCGGCCCTGGACATGCTCGCTGCGACGGATGCGCAGCAACAGCTCGGACGGGCGATGCGCGAGTCAGGGGTCGTCCTGCCTCCCCGAACGCTCTCGGCGGCTGTCGCGCGCTGGCGTCCGCGACTCGACCGCGGCGCGACGCTCACCGACCTCGACCGGGCGCTGGCCGCGGGATTGCGCCTCGTCGCCCCGGAGTCGCCGCTGTGGCCCTCCGCTCTGAACGATCTGGGAGCGCACGCCCCGCAGCTGCTCTGGATGCGCGGCGACGCGACAGTGCTCGCCCACCCCTCGCTCGCCGTCGTCGGAGCACGCGCATGCACCGGGTACGGGACGAGCGTGACCGCCGAGCTCGCTGATGCGGCAGGAACGGCCGGCCTGGCGATCGTGTCCGGTGCGGCGTACGGGATCGATGCCGTCGCTCATCGCGCCGCGCTCGCAACGGGCTCTGCCACCATCGCGATCCTCGCGGGCGGTGCCGATCGAGCCTACCCCGCGGCGCACGCGTCGCTGCTCGACCGCATCGCGGATGGCGGAGCGGTGTGCTCCGAGATGGTGCCGGGCGCCGCCCCCACGCGATGGCGCTTTCTCCATCGTATTATTTAATATAAGTGTAGGAGAAACATGCGAGCAGCACTTTATTTGAGACAGTCCGTTTTTCTAGAGGAGGGCATAGAACGTCAGCGCGAGCGCACCACAGCTCGCGCTAAGGAACGCCGTTTTCAAGTGGTCGATGAGTTTACGGACAACGAAGTTAGCGCTAGTCGATCCCGAAAAGGAAAGGGAGAGGGCTGGGATCAACTTCTGGCTGCCGCCCACGAAGGGCGAATTGACATTGTGGTTTGTGTTGATTTAGACCGTCTCTTGAGGTCGATTACAGACTTAATTCCGCTTATTGATAGTGGTCTGAAAATCCTTACAGTTGATGACGAAATTGACCTTGACTCGCCGGACGGTGAGTTTCGCGCGACAATGCTTGTTGCTCTCGCGCGTTTTGAGGTTCGGCTCAAGTCTCGTCGGCAATTGAGGGCAAACGAATACAGAGACACTCACGACATTCCGATTGCAGGTAAGCGACGCTACGGGTATTTGCCTGCTGATCGATCTAAGGGAATCTTTGGCAACACGAAGATTCGAAAAGACGAAGCCCTTATTGTCAGGGAGATTTTTGAAGCTGCACGGGCTCGACGTAGCATACGTTCTATCGCTGCAGACTTAACTTCTAGGAAGGTTCCTTTCCACGACAAGGTGTCCGTTTGGACCCCCAGGAGGGTGCGGAGCATCCTTTCGAACCCGTGTTACCGAGGGGCGGTCATCCATAACGGTGTTTGGCGGGACTCCGTAAACGTCGACACAATAATTGAGACCGACCTTTGGGACGATGTGAGGGACGTACTGGAAGAGCCGGAACGTTATAGGAGTCCCGGGCCAAAGCCGGTACACCTTCTCACAGGTCTAATGATCTGCGGCACGTGTGGAGAGAAGATGCGCCATACGGGCAAGATGTATTACTGCCGAACACCAGTAAAAGGCCATCCCTCAATATCAGACGTCGCCGTTGAGGATTTAGTTATCGAGAACGTGGTCAACGCACTGCAATCTCACCCTTCCGCTGTTCTCGCTGGAAAGAGCCGCCTTACGGATCCAATGCCACTTCGGAAGAGAATCGAGATGATTAACGAGAAGATGGTTGCGGTGACAGAGACTTTTGTAAAGCTAGAAAGTCCGTCAAGTGTGGCTGTACTGAATCAGACTCTCCGCAAGCTTGACGCTGAGAAAGTCGAACTAGAGGGGCAGCTCGAAATGATTCGCGTGCAGCACGGAGCACGATGGATGCTTGCTGCTGCAGCGGAATCCGTATTTCAGAAGAACGCGAGTGGGAAATTAAGTCTCGATTCTGGCCCGAGTCCGAAAGAGATGCGGGCCGCTTTTTCTCAGCTACAGCTTGATGTGAAGCGAGACCTGGTGGAAGGACTCATCGATATAACCCTTTATCCGGGTCGAAAGAACCGTCAGCGCACCGTCATCAAACATAAGATCGCACACAGTTTGAATGCAGATTTTGACCCTGTTCCAACCGAGGAAGAGTGGGATGCGGCCGCAGCTAAGGTGCACTAGCCGCATATACCCCTTTGAGAGCTCCCGGGCGGCTTTCTAAAGGACTTTAAGGTTAAGCCTTAGGTAATTGACCAAGGTCAGAACAAAGCCCCAGAGATCGGCTTCTGTGCACACGTAATCAAATCGACACTCCCGGGATCTTGGCGAGTTGCGACAATGTTTGTTGCGTGGTATCAACAACGATGCTATACTACTCGTGCGTGTATGCGCGGGGGCGCGTCGAAAGACGCTCTGGCTTCTCCGGCCCAGGGAGCATGGCTTCACTGGGAAAAGCGACGGCTGATAAACCGGGACTTTACTTTTGCAGAGGGATCGGGCTTAGTTATGGCTTAGGCAGAAAGGCAGGCCCGCCCGTCGATATTGAACGATGCTGATCAAAGCTGACGAGGTGACACCTCAGGAGATAACTTACGTTTCTCCGTGGGGGTAAGGGGGCCTATCTGGCATCCTAAAGCTCGGAACTGATGCCCGGAACGGGGAGTAGTAGAAGCTTCCCTGAAGTGGTTCATGAACCTTGAACTTTAAGAACCTTCAGCCCCCAGATGTAGGTGCATGAACAACGCAAGTGCGAGAGTCACTCGTAAAACACAAACCAGGAGAATGGAGATGAACGAAGGGAAAATCACTGTTGGGCGACCATGCGATGTATGTAGATCGATGAAGCGTAGCGAAATTGAGGATGCGATCTACTCAAATCGTCCTATTTCGCAAATTTCGCAAAGCAACGGGATCTCATCCCATTCGATCTATCGGCATATCCGTAATCATGCCGCGCCGGACCTGCAGCGAGCCTTTCGCTCCACCGTGGAAATGAATACAGCGAGTTTGGTCTCGAGGATCATGGACATCGCTGATGCAGCACGAACAATTCGAGTGGAAGCGTCATCGGAAACCGTCTCACTTCAGGCCGGTGCCGCTGAATTGCGAACCCTCTCGACGTTGATCGCAAGGCTCGGGGTCGAGAGCACGGCTATGGCCGATCTGGCAAAGGATGCGACGGTTCTCGCCGACGTGACGGCGGCACTCGCGAAAGGCAACAGGGCCTTCGGAGAGGCCTTGGTTCAGCATCTCGCTGAGCGAGGAGCGGAAGAGATGGCTGCGGCCGTTTCTGCGTCACTAACCGAAACAGACCAAAGGCCCTTGGCCGCCTCCGAGCAGGAGAGTCGTACCACATGACCACCAGCGAACTCGCCGATGCGGCACGCGGTGCTGCTGGGGCAGGGGCGCAGCGCATAGATCGCGCTCAGAGCCTGATGTTCCGCACTCCGCACGCGCCGGAACTACAGCAAGTTCATGCTTACAAGAGATGTCGAAGTAACGAGGTCGCAACTTCTAAGGTCGCGGGGCGAATCCCTTGTAGGCAGACGCGGCAAGTCACAAACCATGCGCGACGCATCGAGAATTGAAGTTGCGATTCGAGGAGTGCGTGATCTTGAGCTCCTCGACATACGCCGAAAATCGTCCTAATCAACGTCCGTGTTCACCTGAGTGCTCGACTATCGAATGAAAGCAAAAAGGTCATTTACGAGTTGCCCTTGAGTGCGCTTCGAAACTCAAGAAACGATCACGTGACTATTAGATCGCGTCCGTCATGAGAGCCAAGTGTATGGAAGCGTCTCGCTTCCGCGCCTAAGATCTCTTGCGGCAAGCGTGACCCATTACAGGCTGGACAGGATAACTTCGCGGGACTGTCAGTCTTTCGCTCCTACGGCACGATATAGCCAGCCGCTTCGTAAAGTTCATACCATTCTGCCCGAGTCAGTACAATTTTCGAGCCAAGTATCGATTCTGATATGCGATCAGCTCGGGTCGTGCCGAGAATCACTTGCATACGTGCGGGATGGCGTGTGATCCAGGCAGTAGCGATCGCTGAGGACGAGGTGTTGTACTTCTCAGCGATCCGTGACAGAGAAGACTGAAGTGGACGTTGTCCGGGAAGATCAAAGATGGAACCTTCAAAGAACCCGCTCTGAAACGGGGACCAAACCTGAAGCGTCATCCCATGTACACGCGAGTATGTGAGCAAACCGTTATCCAAATCATACGACTGCGGGTTCCCCTCCATGTTTGCAGCGAGACCTTGCGCCACGAGTGCGGCATGGCCGAGGCCGAACTGGACCTGATTCGCAATCAATGGCTGTCGCACGCATGTCCGCAGCAAATCGATTTGACCGCCCGTGTGATTCGAGACGCCGAAAGTCCGGACCTTACCCGACTCCTCGAGCTCGTCAAAGGCTCGGGCGACTTCCTCTGGTTCAACAAGCGTATCGGGGCGGTGGAGCATTAACACATCGAGGTATTCCGTACCGAGTGAGCGCAATGACCCCTCTACCTGCCGGAGAATGTGTTCGGCGGAAAAGTCCAGGCCGGGGGCGTCCATGCGAATGCCACACTTTGTTTGCAGCACGATCTCCTCACGCTCAGACGCGGCCAGTTTCACCGCGCTCCCAAAGCGCCGTTCGCAGTCATGCCATTCGCGACCGTAGACATCGGCGTGATCGAAAAGTGTAATTCCCAGTCCGCGGGCCGCTGAATACAATGCACGAATCCCCGAACTATCGAGAGAATCGATTCGCATCATGCCGAGTCCGATTCGGCCATTCGCTAGGGGAGGTTGTTCCTTCTGCATTGCTTCTTCTTTCGTCATTAGTGGATATGTAGAGCATCTGTCGGAGCCGCACTTGCCCGCGACGGGCGCTGGCTATTTAGATTCTTCGACAGGAATGACGTAGCTCTTGCGCAAGGTTTTCTCAACCTTCCACACACCGGTGCTTCCCTCCGCAATCCACACGCTTGCGCCCGCAACGAGCTCGTGCACGTGGCCTTCGCCGTCAGTCAGAGTGCCGCTGCCAGAAAGGACCGTAAAGAACTCCCACGACTCCCATGTTGAGCGCCAGGTACCCCGTGTTCCTTCCCAGATGCCGAACGCCATATGAGGGCTCTGAGCCATCTCTAATAGTGAGTTCTTGCATTCGCCGGAGATGACGTTCTGTTCAGTTCCTGCTGCTTTTAGCTCAGCGGTGATTCCCTGGATGCTGTACATGATGATCCTTACTCGTTCCTTTGGTTAGTACTGGGATGAATCAACTCGATGAGCTCGGCTGCAAGTTCCTTCATGGCCCGACGGCCATTGCCCAGATAACGACGAGGCTCGAACAATAGCTCGTCAGCGTCGAGCGTCATGCGAACTGCCCCGGTGAGAGCAATGTTGAGTTGGGTGCCTACGTTCACCTTCGTGATTCCGCCCTCAATCGCGGCCAGAATCTCAGTGTCCGAAAGGCCGGAGGAGCCATGGAGTACGAGTGGTACCGCGACCTGCTGCCGAATGCGAGTGAGTAGCTGACGGTCAATCGTCGCACTGCGATCACGCATTGCGTGTTGCGAACCGATCGCAATAGCGAGGCCGTTGACACCAGTGAGAGCGACAAATCGTTCAGCCTCTCCGGGATCTGTTCGAGCTCCGGGCGTGTGCGCGCTTTTGCCGCCGACTTCACCTATCTCTGCCTCAACCCACAGCCCTTGCGGCTCACAAATCCGTACAACTTCGCTGGTGATGCGTAGGTTCTCATCCCAAGATTGGGCCGAAGCATCGATCATAATCGAGTCGAAACCTAGGCGTGCAGCATCGAGGCATAGTTCTATTGAAGTTGCGTGATCGAGATGGAGAGCCACCGGCACCTGGGCTGCGTCTGCAATTGCGCGGCAGGCGGCCACAATCGGTTCTGGCGAGCCATGAAAAGTGAGCGCATTCTCGCTGAGCTGCAAGATTACCGGTCGTGAGAGTGACGTAGCAGCATCGACGATTGCCTCAGCATGCTCCAGCTGAATCACATTGAGTGCGGCGACGCCTACACCCGACGCACGTGCATCCGCAACTAGGTCCGCGGTGGAAATTCTACTCATTGCACTTCTCGTTTCTTGGAACTCTTACGTCAGAAATTGCCTGGGCAGCCAATAACGCTGCTCCAATTGCAGCCGGCTCTTCAACGCGTATTACTTCAAGCGGGCGTTTGGATCGTTCGCTACGAATCTGCACCCACGCGTCATGTTGCGTAGGTACACCGACAACGACTATGCGTTGCGTGAGCTCACCGGCCATTTCCGACATCTGTTCAATTGCGGCGGCGCTTTCACTCGCTTGATGATCGAGCTCGACGTAAAGAGCTGACACCGTCACGTCGGCAGTAACGCCTTGCCCAGATCTCAATTTGGAAAAGGTGTTGTTGTTGTTGTCCTCGCACAACGACGTCAATGCGTCGTACACCGCCGAAATCTCCCGTTTGTCAACATCATCCGCCACGAGCTCTGAAACTCGTTTACCGGAGAGGGCAGAATTGTGCAGGTAACGGTGCCGCCCATCCGCGAAGTAACCGATCTCCCACCCCGGCTGTTCGAGCCGAGTGAGTTCTGCCCACTCGTGATCGAGCAACATCAGCCGTGACTCTGAGGTGCCCACTGACACGAACATGTCTCCGCTCCGGCTGACTCCCGCGGCGAGGGCTGCAGCAATGTGATCGTGTGCGCCCGCGCCGACGGGCACGCCGCTGTTAAGCGAGAGATGCCTCGCTGCCTCTGCGCAGATCACACCGACCTGCGTGCCGCTATCGACAAGGTGCGGCGGGAGGAGTTTCTTCGCTCCACAACTAAGAAGTCGCTCCTTCGACCATTCTCCTGTTTCGTTGTCCAACAGCCCCGTACGGGACGCATGGCTTCGATCCATGAACGGTGGCGCTGCGCCGACCATACGCAGCAGGAGCGAACTACCCAGGTCAGTGAAAGTGTGCGCAGCGTTGAACGCGAGATCCTGCTGTCGGCTTGCGTTCCGGATTGCGTACCAACTGGCGAGCCGAAACGCAGGTTGATCCGCTTCCGTATCTAGTTCAGCCGGTTGCTCGATGTACCAGCAGGCAACGGGGCCTGTAGGAAGGCCACGCTCGTTGAGGAATACGATCTCCTCGCCAAGCGCAACGAGAGAAATGCTCGAAACCCTCGTCAGTGGGGCACCGGATTCCCGTAGCTCAGTACAAAGCCAACCAAGCAATGCCCATACTTCGTCAGCGTCACGACGATCTCCGATTGCAGTCAAAGTCACGGGTGTCCGACCGGAGACGCAAGCCAGGGTTTGGGCAGTTGAGGTGTCGTAGATCAGAGCTTTTGTACGGGTCGTTCCGACATCGAATCCGAGAGTGACTGTCATCGTCTCAACCCCTCCAACATTGCCGTTCCGAACCAGACTTGAGACCGATATGGCTCGAGCGATGCTCCAACTTGTAACCCGGCTTCTAGCTGCAAGGCGTTCACTACTCCTCCGGCCGTCGCATCTCGCAGGGCACCCTCCAAATCATCGCCGCGCCAAATTGCAGCAATAAAGCTCCCAAAGAAGGTGTCGCCAGATCCTGTGGCATTGACTACATCGATCTGCGGTACGTGGATACGCCACACTCCGTGCTGGGTGGCTGCAAGGAAGTCACTGCCACCCATAGTGACAATTACGATGCTGCTTCCACGCTTTGTCTGTTCGCGCATGAGCTCAATGAGCTTTGCATCGTCGACATCCTCAGTGATCGCGAGTGCTTGCGTAAACTCTTGCCGGTTGCATTTCACGCACCAAGGGGCGGATTTGAGTGCCATGGACAACGGTTCTCCACTCGCGTCGATTGCGGTGAACGCTCCGCGCTCCGTCGCCATCCTTGAGATCCGTCCGTAGCAATCGTCACCGACTCCGCGAGGCAGACTACCGGTGCAGACGATCAGGTCCCCGGCACGTATGTTGTGGAAAAGAGTGTCCTCGAAGCGAGAAAGTTCTGACTTCGAGACGAGCGGTCCGGGTTCGTTCAGCACCGTTGAGCGACCGCTCGATAATTCCACCACAACCGTCGTAACGCGCGTGTCTTCGGAAATCTTGGTGTGTTTATCCTCGATCCCCAGCTCTTCAAATTCGCGTATAAGTGGTGTTGCAATGGGTCCGCCCAGGAAGCCGAACATGCTCACTTCAACACCGAGTCGTCTGAGCGTTCGGCCGACGATTGAAGATTTCCCTCCAGCCCTCGCCGAAATGGAAGTTGACCGATGTACTGATCCTGGCGCCAGCACTTCTACAGTATGGATACGGTCCATAGCGGGGTTTGGGCCCACAAGTAGCACCCGCCTGCCTCGCGGCGGCCAAGCTTCGGGCGTGATGGGGGATGGATTTTGCGGCAGCGTTGTACTCATGTTTACCTGGCACTCGATGCCTCGAGGGCCGCCAAGAATCCGGCGATGGACTTCTCGACTGCAGGACGAGGATCGAGGCAATAGGTTCCGTCGCCGAAAAGTTCAAAGGTGACTTTTCCGCGATAGTCAATGCTCATCAGTTGGTGTACGTACTCAGCGAGCGGCAGTGTCCCATCTCCCCAAGCAAGGTGTCCCGTCGGGTCTCCATCGATGAGATGGACGTGACCGATCTGGTCAGGGAACGACATAGCATAGTCGCTCACCGTGTCGCCCGCGGCATGCATTGCAACCACGTCGAGCACGACAGAGAAGGTGTCATTATTCTGCTCCACCATCATTCGCTTGAGTTGCGCGACTGAGTTGATGAGATTTGATTCAACTCGCTGTAGTGGTTCGAGCAGGCATCCGAGCCCCAAAGATGCTGCATAATCACCAATCTCAGATAATGCCTCTGCAGAACGTCCCCATGCGGATTGGGGCGTCTCGTCTTCAAGCCCGCGTCCCGGGGTGAGAAACAGCCACTGTGCCCCGAGTTCGGCTCCGATTTCAGCCGCGCGACGAAAAAACGCGAGACTATTCGCCCGTAGGACCGGATCGGATGACGCGATATTTACGGGGTACATGACCTGCTCGGGAGTGATGCACCGCACCGAAAGTTCTCTCTCAGAGAGTTGCCTCTCGATCTGTTCGATGTCACCGCGGGTGAGCTGGGGTATATGGAGGTGAGGAGCGATTCCCCATAGCTCCAGTTCTCGCAAGTCGAGATCGACCATGTCGTCGAGAAAATGCGTGAAACTGATGTGCTGGTATGCGAAGTTTGATCCGGTGAGATTTTGGCGGGAAAGTGAAGGCATGGGTTTCCGATCTATAAGACTCTGCGACCTTAGGCGCGCGCGACGCGCGGCGTAAACATCGAAACGTCAGTGAATGGGACCTCATTGAGGGCATGTTGCACGGCGAGCTCACCGGTGGCGGGACTGTGCTTCATCCCGCGGCCTGAGCATGCAGATAGCAGCACGACCCGCGGGTTCTCCTCCATCGGTCCAATGATGAAGTCCTCTTTCCCAGCCCAGGTCACCATGCAGGGGTGTACCGTCGTCGGGTGAGGATCGATCCCATCAAATGCGCCTTGTACAAATCGCTGGATTGAATCGAGCTTGTCGGCTTCTATGGCGCGGTCACGGTTCACTGAGGGATCCTCAAGAACTTCTCCGTATCGACCGTCAAGACCAATCTTCGTGCCGATTGAACTCAGAGTGGGAAAACCCCACCCCATCTGATCTCCGATATCTCGAAAAAACACGGGGAATCTTTCAGGAGTGAACCATTCTTCGCGGCCGGGTGAAGCCGTGAACCATGTCATCGGGATCCGGCGGACTTCGAGCGGAAGACGATACTCGGGCATGAGTGATCCTGTCCACGCGCCTGCTGCGACAATGACGCGATCAAACTCGTAGCGCTCCTCACCGACGTGAACTGTGACGCCGGCTGCATGTGGCTCGATCCTGGAAACGCCAGCGTGGCTGTAAACCTCAGCATTGCCAGTCTTCACTGCCTCACCGACCGCCGCGCGCACCGCAAGTTCAGGCTTGAGATAGGCGGTCAGTGGATCAAAGATCCCTACATCGCCTTCGCTGACACGGTGCGCCGGGAAGCGGGTTCGGATCTCGTCGCATGAGAGGCGCTCATGTGCGTACTCTTCCTGCGCAATCAGCGCATCGAGGTCGGTGATCAGCTCTGACTTCTCTGCTCCCACAAATAGTCCGCCAACATCTACTTTGAGCTGCACTGACGAAGCTTCGCTGAGTTCGCTCCAAAGTTCTGCCGCACGTTCCGTCAGAGGCACATATGCAGCTTTTTCAGGATCAATATGAAAGAACGCACGAGTCTCACCATGTGTCGAACCGCGGTCGTGACCGATACCGTGCCGTTCAAAGCCGGCGACTTTCACGCCACGACTTGCGAGACGCCACAGCGCCATACTTCCGGTCGCACCCAGGCCAACAACTGCAATATCAGCATTCACTTTAAACTCTCCTTCAGGTGGTATGCCCTGTAATCCGGGCTGGTTCTTATCCGTGTTCTACTTTTGAGAGCCGCCTGCGAGCATCCCCGCGATCTCTTTCGAAGACGCGGATCGGCGCAATACCAAGACAGCAAGGAGCAGCGTCAGCATTAAAGCGAGGAACATAATCACCGACATGGCGGCCATCTCAGGAGTGAGGCCCTGCTTCAACGATCCGAAGACAACCACGGGCCAGGGGGTCGAACCTTGCACGGAGACAAAGCTCGAGATGACGACGTTGTCGAGGCTCATCGTAAAAGCGAGTAAAGCTCCTGAGAGCACTGCGGGCATCATCAGCGGCACGGTGATCTGCATGAATCGGCGCACAGGAGTTGCGTACAAATCTGCAGCAGATTCATCAAGAGATGCGTTTAGACTCCCGACTCTGGCCTGTACGACGAAAGCTACAACGGCCGTTGAGAACAAAGAATGGCCGATGACCATTCGAGCGACCCCATTGTTGAAAAACGGCATATGCAAGTCGACGCCAAGGAAAACGAACCATGGCAGGAGCGCCACTGCATTGACAATCTCCGGTGTCACAAGTACCAGAGCAAGCATAATTAGTAGCAGACGTTTTCCTCGTCCTCCGATCCGAGCAAGAACGATGCCGGCGAGCGACCCCAAGACCGTAGCGAGAAGTGCGGTCAGCAGTGCGACTCGCACTGAGGTCCACACGGAGCGCAATATGTTGTCGTTTTGGCCGAGCTGAATATAGGGATCGAAGCTGAAACCTCCCCATGAGACCAACAGCCGTCCACTATTGAAGGAATAGATCACAATGAAAAGGATCGGGATGAAGAGGAAGACGAGCACCAGAATGCCCATGATTCTCCAGGCGAACTTCCATTCATTCACGACCAGGGTCTCCAATCACATCGATGTGGTTGAACCGGCTGTACAGGAGCGTCGTAATTCGCCAGATCAAAGCGGCAACGGCGACAACGCACAGAATGGTGATGATGAGCACGATGGCCCCAGCGGATCCCCGTGCCCAGTCTTGCGCGACTAGGAAATCGCTTGCGACGAGCTGCCCGACCATCGTGCCCTTCACTCCGCCCAGGACCGTGCCAGTAATGTAGTCACCCATAAGCGGCACGAATACCAATAGCAGCCCTGCGCCGATGCCGGGCATTGCCTGCGGCAAGGTCACTTGGAAAAGCGTGCGCCACCGTCCTGCCCCTAGGTCGTAACTCGCCTCTCGCAATGCAGGGCTGATTCGTTCGAGCGCCACGAAGAGGGGAAGGATCATCATAGGGAGGTAGTTGTAGACCACGCCTAGCTGAACTGCGCCGCTCGTGCCGAGCACATCCAATGGACCCTGAATCAGCCCGATTGCCTGCAACATCTGCGACAGAAATCCTTCTCCGGTCAGAATCAGCTGCCAGCCGATGGTTCGAATAAGGAAGTTTGTCCAGTACGGGATCATGACTAGTGCTAAGACGACATACCTCCATTTCGGCGTCAGCTTCACTGAAAGCCAGTAAGCGAACGGGAAACCGATGATCAGCGCCAATCCAGTTCCAAGAACTGCGATACCGAGCGTCCGAAGAAAAGCCTGGAAGAAGACTCCTTCAGAGACTTCGACGTAGCGGTCGAACGAGAGCAGGTCATTTGCGTGTGTGGTGAAGAGGTCAGGCTTATAGCCGAAGCTGTACCAGAACACGAGACCGACGGGCAGTATAAAGAAGAAGAGATAGTAAAACCATGTCGGCAAACTCGCATCGAGTCGCGGCAAGCCATGCCGTTGTAATCGTACTTCCTTGGCGTTTCCAGCCATCTGTTTAGGCTCCTGCCGCAGACTTGGTCTCGTTCCACACGTCGACGAGTGTCTGGCGGCCTGAGTTAACTTCAGACAATGTCCACTTAGACATTTGCTCCGGCGTGAAGAACATGAGCTCTGGGTACTTGGTGGCGTTGCTCATTGCCGCTTCCTCAGCGACTCCGAGAACACCGGTGTCGTAACCCAAGTAGTCGACCTCGGCCAGCGCATTCTTTGGCTCCAAGAGGAAATCGAGGTAAGCGTACGCCGCATCTTCATTGGGGGCACCGCTCGCCAGCGCCCAATTATCAATCCATACCTCGGAAATGTCGGGAAAAACGAAAGTCCAGCGTTCGGGATTCTTCTCATTGAGAAGCCCCATTCTCAGGTCACCGTTGAAACCCTGCACGAGATCCAGCTCGCCCGAATTCATCTTCCCGCTCGTACCGACGGACGTATCAAAGTACTTAATGTTCGACCCATACTTCACAAAGAAGTCCTGGCAAGCTTTAAGGTGCGCTTTGTTTTCGGTATTCCAATCGAGACCGTTCGCCCAAAAATATGGGCCCGTCATCGTGCGTGCATCGTCGATCATCGACATGCGACCACTCGCCTCATTGGCACCGGCATCAAGAAAATCAGCCCAGGTCTCCAGCTTGCGGGAAATCTTAGTGTTGTCGTAAGCGAACCCCGTGGAGCCTGTCGCCTTGGGGATTGAATAGCTGTTACTCGGGTCGAACGATCTACCCATGAGAGACGGATTTAGCTTTGAATAATTACTCAGCCGATCATGGTCGAGTTTCTGGAAGACACCCTTCTCACCCAAAGGCAGCACATACGCGGAAGGACTTGTTACGAGGTCATAGCCGGTGGTGCCCTGTGCGGCGCTGAGCTTAGCCACCATTTCTTCGGCGCTGGTAAAGGAGTCGATCGTGACCCTCGGTCCGTTCTTTGCGGAGAACGTCTTGATCACGTCCGGGCTGGAGTAGCTCGGAAAGCTGTAGATTCCGAGTTCGTCGCTAAGCTGTCCGGCACTACCGGATCCACCACTTCCAGAAGTCTGTGGGCTACATCCAGCGAGCATCACGGCGCCGATTCCAGCGAGCCCACCCGCGAGGAACATTCTGCGGTTGAGCTTTGCGCTCATTGCTTGTGAGGCGAGGATCTTAATCGATTCTTGATTCATGATTTGCATTCCTTCTTTGGCGTACAGACATGGCTGATTATGAAGTGGCCGCAATAAGCGCCGTCTCGGTGTTCACCTCATCGACCGGGAATACGAGAACCTGGTGGGGCTCCCACGCACACCAAACCGTGGACCCGACGGGTTGGGCCTCCTCGGAGCTTCGCGGAACACGGACGAGAATCTCAGTGCCCGCTTCGGTGATCACCAAGGATTGGAGTACATCACCTAGATGAGACACACTCGACAATGTTCCCTTCAGCACATTTTCCAGTCGCTGAGGTTCAGACGTGAGAATCCGGACTGACTCTGGACGGATTGCGGCCAGGTATTCGGCACCCCTACTAGCGGCTGTCAACGGTGAAGAGGTCACCACATTGCATTCTGGTGTTCTAATCGTTCCCTCAAGCGCCAGAGCGCCTTTAAGGAAGTTCTGCTGCCCCACAAATCCCGCGACGAAAATGTTCGCTGGGCGATCGTAAACGTCGTCAGGACTGCCAACTTGTTGGACTCTGCCGTTTCGCATGATTGCGATTCGATCACTCATCGAAAGAGCTTCTTGTTGATCATGCGTGACGAAAACGAAAGTGATACCGAGACGCTGTTGCATCAACTTCAATTCGACCTGCATTTCCTCGCGGAGCTTTCGGTCGAGTGCAGCAAGTGGCTCATCGAGCAATAACACGCTCGGCCGATTTACGAGGGCCCGTGCAAGTGCAATGCGTTGCTGTTGGCCCCCGGAAAGTTGCGCCGGGCGCCGACCTGCGAACGGGAGCATCTTGACCATGTCAAGCGCCTCACGCACACGGTCTGCAATTTCTGCTTTGGAAACGCGCTTTTGCCGGAGCCCATAGGCGACGTTCTGGGCGACCGTCATGTGCGGAAAAAGTCCGTACGACTGAAAGACCGTGTTGACATCTCTGCGATACGGCGGCTCGTTTGTAACATCGACGCCAGATATTTCGATGGAACCGGTGTTGGGCACTTCAAAGCCGGCAAGCATGCGAAGTGAGGTGGTTTTGCCACACCCGCTTGGGCCAAGGATTGACAGAAATTCTCCCGCCCTAACCTCGAGGTCGATGTGGTCTACCGCCACTTCGGAGCCGTATCGTTTGGAAACCCCGCGAAAAGCTATAGTTCCGCTGGTCGCTGTTGTCTCGGTATTCACCATGCCTGGTCTCAACTCCTTTGTTCGACAGGAAAAACGGAACCTTTCCGGCCTTTAGAGTTAGCAAAACACAACTAAACAAAGGATGTCAAGAACTAAACGGAAGTACTCACAATTTCTAAGTCTTGCTAGATTTACATGAGATCGACGGGAGATAGAGTGACCGATCAAAAGACCTTCACGGATGAACGCCGTTACGAAATCGTGCAGCGTGTACGGGAAAAGCGAAGGGTCCAGGTCGCCGACCTTGCAGAAACCTATGCCGTGAGCGCGGAGACGATCCGAAAAGACCTCACAACTTTGCAAGAGGCCGGCTTCATTCGTCGCACCCATGGGGGAGCCGTGCCCGTGGAGCGCAGCGCGACAGAATTGGGAGTGCGTAAACGCACGATGTTCACTGCTGAGAAGCACGTAATTGCTGCACGCGCTCTTGCCCACGTGCCTACATCGGGATCTATATTCATCGAATCAGGATCGACTTCTTTGCTGCTCGCCGAGCTCCTTCCAGATGACGCTGAATTGACTGTCTTTACTAATTCGCTCCCCACTGCCATATCGCTGGCAGAGCGGCCCAAAACAAACATCACAGTAGTGACATTGGGGGGCCGGGTGCGTCCCTTGACGTTGGGAGAAGTAGATAATTTTGCGCTTCGAAGCCTGCGTGAAATTCACGTGGATGTCGCGTTCTTAGGAACAAATGGGGTATCCGCCCTGCACGGACTGACGGTGCCTGATAATGCAGAGGCCGAAGTGAAGCGAGCTGCGCTCGGAATTTCTCATCGAACCGTCCTATTAACCGATCGAAGTAAGATCGGGACAGTCTCGCTATGGCGCTATGGATCGGTTGAGGACATCGACATCATTATTACCAGCGAGGTTGCGGATGCTGCAGAGATCGAGGCGATCCGGGCAGCCGGTGTCTCTGTGGAGCTTACAGAGAACTCGCCCTCAAATTCGGATAGAACGTAAATGACGCCGAGTGCGCCCGACTCCGACCCTGCAGCTTGCTATCCAGCGAGTGGAAGCCGCCGGTGACCTCAAAACTGAGGCACTAAACACCCGTTCCGTCCTGATAAGCTGCCATTCTCGAACGTCCTCGGGAGGTTGCGTGGCAAGCAAGCGCTCCCAGTTGCTGCAACACTAGTTGCGGGCGTCTTGCCGATGCTCCTCTTTATTCCGTTACAGAGCCCAGGGATCTACGACATTCTTATCGCGTTTACGGTTATTGGCTTCTTTCTCGCGTTCACATTCCCGGTCCTCGGAATCGCGATCGCGAAATTCACTGGCAAATGGGAGCCGCTAAGCGACGGGCCGCTTTTTCTGGGAAAATGGGCACCCCCCGTTTCGTGGATCGCTTTAGCTTGGCTCGTGTTCGAAACAGTGAACGTCCTATGGCCTCGCCCAAGCGGAAGCGGCTGGCTAGTCGATTGGTCCTCGATGCTTGCAACTCTCGTCATTTTCGCTATTGGATCAGCAATTTATGCGGTCATGAGGGGTCGCCGGAGGAACTTCGATCAGCGCGCAATGACGAGGCCTGGGCAAGTAGTTGTCGAGGGTCCCGGTCCAAGGCGTTAATATCGAGCCACGGATGACCTGAAGCGCGATTTAAACCAGCACCCTGTGACCATCGCATTTTGCCCTGCAGGCATAACAAGATGCGTACGAGGACCCGCTTCGGAGTTGCTGCTGGTCTGGACAACACTCGATGGCGAAGACGTTCTTCCCGAATATGGATCAGCCGTTTTTCCCTTGAACGTTCTTGCTCCGGTTGGGACACTTTTCCAGGAGGCCCTGACGACGTGGATGAGAAGGCAGACGAGGCGGAACCGCAAAGTCCCCTAGAAGATGGTCTAACGCGTCCTTTCGATGATTCTGGGCATGGCGCGCCGGACGCGGTTGACGCGTCACAGATCGGCGCTGAGGCGTTCGAAAGAAATGTTCCGTGTCTCGGTGAGAGCCAGGGAATCTATTTCAGGCGCGCGAGAAGCTCAGCGGAGATGGAAGCTGCGGCTGAACTGGCCGCACGGGGTCATAAGTTCAGGCTCACGCGCGAAGGTCCCGCGCCAGATGACACTGATCTGATTCTCATGCTGGATACCTTCTATCCCGATAGGCATACTTTTGCCGCGACACTTGAGCGCGCGCTATGGATGACGGAGTTCGCTGTTCGTGAGGAGGGGAGGGGACGGTTTGGGCCGAGGTCCGAAGCTATCCGCCCGATCGCCCGTCAGTCGACACGGCGGCGACCCGAGACCGACGCAGAGCGGGCGCGGTCCGAGGCGCGCGATAGCCAGAGGGAAGCGAAGTATCGTGCCCGAATAAAAAACGGGTGGAAGCCTAAAGGGGACGTGAACAGGTTTCTCATTGAACGGCGTTGGAATAGAGCCTTCATCAAGGAAGCGCGGTCAAATCTATTGAATGAATACCTCTCGTCACTGTCGATGGAGGTACTCGGACGGGCGCTTACGGTCGAAGGCCACTTCATGGATGCAGATGCTCTCGAGATGCTTCTTACATACGATCCTTGGATCAGAGAGCTCTGGGGTGAACCGGGCATCGATGGTGCAATACGTCGTGCTGCTGAGGGCGCAGTGGAAGCGTTCGATCCGGAGATTGCTTTAGCGCAATCGCTTCACGGTACTGAGATGGCTCAGAAGTCCCGAGCTAAACGCAATGCTGCAAGGGAAAGCAAGCTGAAGGAGTATGCCGCGTACATTTCAAAGTACCCGAAAGTGACAGATTCAATCGTCGCGGCGGATTTCGGGGTCTCAACGAAGACGGTTCAGAATTGGAGGAAGGCACTGAGCACTCCCAATAATGAATCCGCGTAAAATCAACGGTGTTGGTGGAACTATGCTCCCCATCCAATGGGGAAACTAAGACTGATCTTGATGATATTCAAGGATCTAGTACTGATCATTACGTAGTAGAACTTCAATGCAGTCAAGCAACTTACTTCTATCGATCCTGCAAATCATCTAGTCTCCACGAATGAGCAGTACTTCGAGGATTCGATGTCACACGAGGAGATTCTGAGTCGCAACACCTTCAGTCGACAGCGGCGTCGATCATGAAGACACAGCAAGGGGTATTGAAGAAGCTAAATCTCTTGCTCGGGCAGTCGGGAAGCTTTCTCGGGACGCACCAGCACTGCGAGAGAGGCTGATTGAGAACTTGGTGGAAGAGGGCGCGGAAGGACTAGCCGATGCGCTCGCCGCATACTAAGTACTTGAGCTGCTGAAGGAAGCACACCGAAACTTCTCTTACCCGCATTACGCAATACTGGTATTCGGGCTTTTCGCGTTTATTGCGAGCTTTCCATTCCATTGGTGGTGATGTCGGGCGCATCGCGGTGGAACTTCACCGCACCAGCAGGAACATCAAAAAACACCTTCGAGCTCTAAACGCTGGCTATGTCAACCTAAGCGGGACCCGGAGGGCAGCCTTAGCGGGACCCACTTTGAAGGGGTCGAGCGGCTGTCTCTCATTCGGTCAGGTGGTGTATGTGTCTTGCTGCGGTGATTTGTGGTGCGGGCGGGTGGAGTATTCGTGTTGGTGGTCGATGACGAGTTCCGTGCAGAGTTCCGGGGGGCCGGTTTCGAAGGCTTGCAGGATCGGTGCGTGGGCTTCGGCTGTGGCGTTGAGGTCGGTGTGGCCTCTGATGATGGTCGCCGCCGTCCGGGCCTCAATGTAGAGGTTGTCCCATACCTCGAGCATGAGCCGGTTACCCGTGGCGGTGATGATTGCGGACCTACCATCGCCGACGCCGACAGACCCGTCTCGGTTCGTTGTACGGTGCTACGAGCGGAGCGACGGAGGGCCTGCAAAGCACTCGGAGCGGTGCAGCGAGCACTCTCCCTACCTCGTCCTCTCGAACGGGTCGGTGACGCCGTGTAGGCCGTGCTCGGAACACGAGAACGCGGACCTGATACCAACGCCCTCGCCGCCGCACTCGGCGCAGGTCCTGTACTGCTCGTTGCCCGAGCCGTCGCCGACGCGGACGTTCGGTATATCGGTCATGGCAGGTACGCCTTCGGCCCCAGCATCGGCAACGGGCGCCCCGGCGGCTGAGGATGGCGCGGGTTGCCCTGCCTGGTCAGGGGGTCCATCGTGAAGACGTGAACACCAATGCCGGCTAGGAGCGCCCGCACATCGGAAAGAGCCCTTCTCAGCGTGGCCGATCCGCCCATGTTGCCCCACGCGCCAAGCACCTCGGTCGCGCCGAGTTGACGCAGCACCTGGACGATGGCCGCGCAGTTCGCATCGGAGCGCCCCCTGTCGTACCCGCCGAGAGCGCTGGGCTTGGGAGATCGCTCGGGGTAGAGGTTTAGCATGAGCCAGCCGTCGTACCCGCCGATCTCCTCGCTCGCCCGGATCACCCGGTTCACAGTCCTGTCGGACTCGCTCTCGCGCGCGCGCGAGGGATTCATGCCGATAACGATGAGAGGAGGCTTAGAGGGCGAGGAGCCTCCGATCCGACCCAGGGCGAAGCGGTGCCGCGCATCCGCCGGGTTCGGGTCCCAGAAGTCCGGTTCCTGGCCGACGGGATAGGTGATCATGCTGACGCGCCCGCTAGCTCCGCGTACTTGCCCGTGCCGCTGAGCGCCGCGTAGAGCGTCTGGCGGCTTACCCCAAGGTCACGGGCCACCTTCGCCTTCGGGACTCCGCTGTCAGCGCGTTGGCGCGCCTGGGCGATCTGCTCAGGCGTGAGCTTCGCGGCCTTCTCGTACTTGCCGGCCGCCTTGGCGAGAGCGATGCCCTCCAGCTGGCGCTCGCGGATCGACTCACGCTCCAGCTGCGCGAACGCGGCAAAGATCGTGATCATCGCCCGGCCCTCCTTCGTAGAGACGCTCAGCTGGGGCGTGTCGACGAACTCCACGGAGACGCCCTTTGCGAGCAGCTCGTCGATGATGTCGAGCAGGTCGCGGGTATTTCTCGCGAGTCGGTCGATGCTCTTGGTGCGGATCGTGTCGCCTGCCTGCGCGAAGTCCATAAGGGTTCGCAGTTTCTCGCGGTCGTCACGACTCTTGCCTGAGACCTTCTCCTCCACGAGCACGTCGACGCCCGAGAGCGCCTCGTGCTGCCGGTCGAGGTTCTGATCGATCGACGAGACCCTCGCGTAGCCGTAGACGCGGCCGCTGTGCGCCTTTTTCGTTGCCATGTTATAGACCTCCCGGCGAACCTGTAAAGCGACGATCATGTACCACTACATTTTACGCGTGATCATGCGGCAGTAAAAGCTGTCCACCGAGTAGGCCCTGATGGACTGCGAAAAGGCAGCGCAAGAGCGATGTATCTCAGCTCTTCTTCATGCGGACGGCGATCTGGATTGGATCAACTCCGGCACGGATCCCCTCGGCGATAGCCTGCGCATAGATACGTGATTCGTGAAGTGCGTTCTCATAGCCCGGCAGTAAAGCGCGGTTCTCGTCGTCAACGAAGTACAGAATCTCAAGACTCTCGTGGCGAAACTGCCACTCACCCGTCTCTGGCTCCGTGCTTCGGATACGGATCAAGATGCTGGGCGCATCAACTCCCACGCTCCCCAGCTGTCGCATGTTGGGATCGAGCAGAAGCTCATGCTCGTCAGAAGTCACAACGATGTGGCCTGTGTCTCGTCCACCTGGCCAACGGCTCTCCATGTCGGCAACCTGCTCGGGACTGAATTTTTCTGTCGCTTTCGGCCCCATCGCAAGCAGCGTTTTGGACTTCTTATCCCGGATGATCGCAGAGACGGGCCGCGGCCGGAGAGTATGCCCCAGCTCTTCGCCGATCGCGACGAGCAGGCCTGCGGCAGCCGCGCAGTCGGCCTCTGTGCCAAAGAGCTCACCTACGACAATAACAGCGGCGCTCAGTTCCTCCTCAGGGATTCCCCTTTGACTTGCAGACGCACTCGTCGCATTTCTGGCCGCAGCCCGTTCAGCCTTCAGCCTGCTCGCTTTCCCCATGCTCAGTACCCCGCAGCGGCGGTGTCATAAGCGAACCGCGCGTCCGAGTGGTCCAGCACTTTCTCGCGCACCTCTGCGAGTTTGAAGTCGAGAACCCGCAGCTTCCCGTCGATCCGGCTGATCGCCTCGATCCTGTGGAACTGATCGCCGTAGACCTCCGCAAACCGGGCCATGCCGTGCAGCTTCCACGCGGCATCCGGGAGCCAGTGCCCGTGCGGGTCGACGATGCTCGCGCGCACCCCGTCCTCTGTGTCGACGAAGAACAGGAAGTCGGGCCGCAGCGTGCGCCACTCGCCGTGTGAGTCGCGGTAGGCGATACTCATCGAGTCGCGCCCGCCCGTCGGGTTTCGGTACCAGGCGAGGGCGCCTCGCCGCGCCATCTCGGTGTCAAGCACCTCGGTTTCGTCGGCGTTCAGCTTGCCGACCGGGAACATGCCCTCCTCGTCGGACAGCAAATGAAGGGATCGGCGTTCGAGGAGCAGCTCGCTGTCGCCGACGGCACGCTTGGTCTCCTCCTGGCGGTTCTTCGGCAACGCCATCGAGATCAGCTGCGGGTCAGTGCTCATGGCGGTGATCTCCGCGTAGAGGCTCTGCCGCGACTCGGGCAGACCCTTGATCGCGACACGGTGCTCGTCGAGCCACTCCTTCGAGATCGCGTCGGCCTCCTCGTCGAGCTTCGCTCGCGTCTGAGGCAACATCGCGAGGGCAGCGACCCGCACATAGGCGTCGCGGTAGTCGTCCTCGTCATCGGCATCGGCTGTGAGGTGCTCGATGTAGCTACGCGCCACGTCGGGCGTGATCGTGCGTGCACCGCTGCGGTACGAGTCCTGGATTGCACGGTCGTCTGATTTTTCGCGAAAAATTCCGTCGGCACGAGTTCCACGTCGCTGGTTTCCGTGAAGTGTCGAACCGACCACAGTCATCACGTCCTCGCTCGCCTTCGCGAGGTCCTTGGCGTATTGCGCCGCAAGGCCGTTGAGCACACCGTGCAGGCGTTCGTGGGCGATCTTGCCCGCGTCCTGCACGAGCCCGTCTGCGGCGAGGGCGTGAGCGAGCGATGTGACCCGCTTGATGGGGTTCGCGTGCTTGCGCGGCAGCGTCTCCGCGGGCAGCGACTGGAACAGCTCCCAGACCTCGTCGGGTACGGAGCTGTTCGTAGTCATGACCTGCGGGTCGACGAGCACGCGCTGGCCCGTGTCGCCGCCTCCCGTGAGGTCGTTGCCCATGATCTTCTCCAGCACAAGACTGGCCGTCGCCTTGCTGAACTTAGGCAGGATGCACTCGACGCTGTTGAGCAGGTCGTCGCCCTCAACGCGTCGTGCCAGGGGCGTGCGGATCATCCGGCCGAGCAGCTGGGTGATGTGTGTTTCGTCCTTCGCAGGGCGGAAGGACACCATCACCTCCGCGCGCGGGCAGTCCCAGCCCGTGCTGATCGCGTCCTTGGCGAGCAGCACACGAATGTACGAGGCATCTTGCACCCGCTCCGGCGAGATGTAGGGCACGCTGTGCATGCCGAATGTCTGGACCGTATGGTCGCCGAACACATGGGCGATGGCATCGGACTCCAGCTCTGGCCACTTATCGCGGATCACGTCGATGGCCGAGGCGACCTCGTCGGCAGCAGGCTTGTTCGGTACCTGGAGCACCATCAGCGGCTTGATCGGCTCTGTTCCTTGCTCGGCTGCGTAGGCAGCCCACGCGTCGGAGAGCGCTTTCACCTTGCGCACGCCGCGGCGTAGCAGCACGGTGTTGAAATCGCCGGTCTCTGCTGGGAAGTCGAGCACGATGTCGTCCTTCAGGAGACCTGACTCCTGGATGCGCACGGGGTCAACTTGGACCGTGCCGAGGTGCACGCGGTTCGACTGGACCTCTGCCTCTGTCATTGCCGCCTCGAAGCGCTGCACGGTCGCGGAGATGCCCCACACGATCGGCACCGGAGGCACGCCCCTATGGCCGTTGATGAGGCGCTTCACAATGGTCGGCGTGTCCGATGGGCGCTTGCCCATGCCGCGGTGGGCCTCGTCGAGGACCGTATAGAGCGTGAGGTCGTCGTCCTCTATCGTGCTCCGCAGCGTGTCCCAGAACGTGAACGGCACGTTGTCGGGATGCGACTGCACGCCGTCGAGCATGTTCGTATCATCGTGGCCGCGCACTAGGAGGCTATTGCGCGAGAGCTTCGAGGTGTTCAGGAAGTACACGTGGCCCGGCAGCAGCTTCGGGTAGCGGAACGGGTGCTCCACGGTCACGAGCCTGCTCCGCAGGCGGTCTGACGCCTGCTCAAGCCGATAGCGCGTCTGCTGGTTCAAAGCAGGGTCGTCGCTGAACCACAGCACCACGGCGCCCTCGTCGGGCACCACGTCGAAGTCATCGCTTCCCCAGAACATCGCCTCGATCACGGCAGCGGCCATGACCGTCTTGCCAGCGCCGGTCGTCGCGGTCAGGGCCACGGACGAGACGCGTTTGCTCGCGCTGCGGTAGAAGTCCCGCGCCGAGGCGAGCTCGCGCAGGGTGTCGCCGACGGCGTCGGCCTGGTAGTCCTTCAGTGTGAAGCGCATCAGATGTCACCCGTGCTCTCGCAGTTGCGCAGGTAGTCCTCGTAGAGGCGTACGGTCTCGATGCCGGGGATCGCGCTTGCGACCTGCTGGTAGCGCCCGTCATCGTCGGTCACGACGTAGGCGATGCGAATGCCCTCGCGGCGCTGGAGCTCGGCGACGAAGTCGCTGGCGAGGTCGAGGTCCTTGAGGATGCCGTAGCTGTCAGCAACAGCCCAGCCGCCTTCGATGGAGTCGATCCGCTCCCCGACGGCGCCGGCGCGCAGCCAGAGCATCGGCGCGATGGCGGCGAACGCCTTGTCCGCCTCGACCATCCATGGCGACTCGTAGCTAAGGGTGAAGAACGCTGCGTTCTCATCGAAGCCGTCGGACATCGGGAACTCGTCGACGAACTTGTAGTCGCCCTTGATCGGCTCGCCGCTGGGTGTGAGGCCCGTGAGCGCCGCACGGATGCGGGGCTTCGTGATGTAGTCGCAGATGCCCCACTGCTCCCATTCGGGGTCGCCGGCTCGCAGCCCCTGCTTGCGCAGCTTCGTCTGCTCATCGGCCGAGACTTCGTTGTTCGTGACCGAGATGCACTGACGTGTGCCGCCATCCTTCTTGTTTAAACGCATTACCGCGTGAGCAGTCGTGCCAGAACCAGAGAAGAAATCGAGGACGACAGCGTCGGGCTTGTCAGAGACGAAGAAACGGAGAGTGTCTTCGACTGCGTAGAGCGATTTGGGGAACGGAAACTTGCGTCCAGTAAGGAGCTGAGCCAGTAATCGGGATCCGTACTGGGTCGAATCGTGACTTGAATTCCGCCATTGGGTTGGAGGCACGACGTTGCGCTCTGAAGCATCGAGCTGAGAAGTGATCACTGCTCCGTCTTCGGTTCGACCTAGGACCTCGTAGGTGCCATCAGTGATCTTTTTCTGTTCACCCCGCGCAAGGTAGTAGACAGGACTGTTCTCACCCTTATTGGAGCCGACGCGCAAATAGCCTGATTTCCATGCTTCACGAGCTGCCGCCGGCCCCAGACGCCAACGCCCTTCGCTTGCATCTCTACGTATCGGCCAGATGACTTCCTGTCCTTCTGGTGGGACAACGCCCGACCTTTCCACATCTCGGGGCAGAGGGTCACCAATAGACGCGATCTTCGTGGTGCCTGCCTCGACGTAGATCGGGTAGAACATGCCCGGGCGATCTGATCGAGCAGCGTTCTCTGCCGAACGACGCAGGAGGTCCCAGCGAATCTCACCTTTGTGAGTGCGTCCCTTCGTTGTAACCCAGTCACCGCCGAGAGGCAGTCGCTGTGGTTTCGCCTCACCCAGCATTACAAAGAAGAGGTACTCGTCACTTCGGCCAAACTGACCACTCCGTGCAACCGCTGCAGGATTGATGAGACTCGACACCATCTGTATCTGAGCTTCAGGGAAGGTCTGCTCCAACAGTAGCCCGAGCCGCAGGTACTCCTTCTCGTCGATCGTGACGATCAGTACAGAGTCCTCGGGCTTCAGCAGCCGCTTCGCGAGCTTCAGGCGGCGCTCCATGAACGCCAGCCACTTCGAGTGCCGGTATAGGTCGTCACCCTCGACGTAGTCGTTGTTGTACTTCCAGTCGCGGGAGCCTGTGTTGTAGGGCGGGTCGATGTAGATCGCGTCCACCGAGTGCTCGTGCGTGAACGTGAGCAGCTCAAGCACGTGGAAGTTCTCGCCGTTGATCACCGTGTGGAACAGCTTGTCGCCACCCCGCTCCACAGAGCCGTCGGGCCGGAGGCCAGGGTAGATGCGGTCGCGGAACTCCGCGACGAGGACCAGGTCCTCGACCGGCACGGACAGCGTCTCGCGGTCCTCTCCGTTCGGCGTCGAAACCTCGGCGAGGCCGCCGCTAATCGAATCGACGTGCCAGAGACGCTGATCGCCCCTTTCCGCAGAGCCTCTGGGAGGGAGCACGCGGACCTTGTTCGTCTTGCGGATGCGATGGCCCGCCAGCTCGACTGCTTCGGGCGCATGCCGCTCGAAGTTCAGACCGAACGGTAGCCGCTTCTGAAGCGGACGGATCTCGTCACCGAGATCCTTCGCAAGCTTGGGATCGAGTTGTTCTAGCGTGCGCAGCAGGTCCGACAAGCGCGACATCGGCACCCCTTTCTGGCAAGACGAAAAAGCCCGTAATTGCGCGTGCGCAACACGGACTCTCCTTGATCCTACTGATTCACGAGGAGGAGCGCTAAGTCATTCCGTTCCGGGTATGTCACCATCGCTCAGAGTCGGCCGGGTCGGGATAGGGGAGTGATCGGATCAACAATCAAAGGCCCCGCTATGCAGCCCAGCCGGACGCTCGAGCGCGTTTATGGATTTAGGCAAAGGATCCAAGCTCTGCCGAACCTCGGTATTGAAATCGTTCTTGCTGATCCTCGGCTTACTTGACGGGTAGGTGGCAGTGGTGACAGATCGACACGTTGCCTGCTTTCGATGACTTGAGCATTTTGCCGCAGTGCTCGCAGGTCATGGGAATGGTCAACCATACGAAGCCAACGAGTATAAAGAGGAACGGAAACAGTGCTGCCGCGATTGCGGGACTGAGCAGGCCGATCAGTACGGTGAGAAAGACTGAGCCGCCGAAGGTGAACCACCACCATCGGAGGCTGAGGAGGTTTTTCCATCGGAGTCGAAATGGGCGCTGTGGTTGCGAGGTGCCCATCATATGGTCGTTAGAGGCGATCGGGGCTGTATGCTCAGTCCAGCTCGTGCCATCCCAATATCGGAGAATATTCTCCCCTGCCGGATACCAGTCTGCTGGTGCCAGCTGCGTGAATACGGAGGTCGAATCGGCAGTCGCCTGGGAGCCGGTCGAGACGCGAGGCTCTGACGCATGCGTCGATGACGCTACCTCCGGGGCAGATGCAAGGACTCCCCAACGAGTGCCGTCCCACCACTGCGCTTGACCGTTTGCGTTGGTGTACCAACCCGGTGGTGGAGTTGACGAACTGTTCGACTGTACGTTCACGGGACGCTCCCTGGGATGTAATGGCTATCCATGATCTGATGGCTATCCATGCTCTGATGGCTATCCATAACAGTAGCGTGGCTACAAGCCGATGGAGTTAAATATGTGTCATTCGGACCCGTTAATGAGCCCAACTTCGACGCTCTGCGAGCGCATCTTTCTCAGCTGCGTCACGACCGAGGGTGGTCCTACGATGAACTGGCAGCAAGATCTGGTGTTGGTCGCGCCACGCTCGTAGCGCTGGAGTCTGGGAAGCCTCGACGTTCCGAGAAGCCGTCAACAGAAGGAACGCTCCGGACCTGGTTTCGGATCGCGCAAGCGTTCGAAGTATCTCTTGGTGACCTGGTTGCGCCGCTGTACCTGCCAGAAGCAGACTGAATTCCTGTCTCGCAAGTTGGTACCATCCGGCGAACTAGCTGAGCTAGCTGGGGCCGGAAGCTTCTTGTGGCAGATGGATCGTATGGAAAGTCTCGAACACCGGACGTGCCCAAAATGCGATTGCAGCTGTGGGTCGGAACCGTCTGACGTCGGGGATTGAGGAGTGCAAGTTGCTCTTGTGTGCGAACGGCACATAGTGCATACCGTCGTTCGGCCGTTTGCTTGAAAGCCGCCGTTGGGCTCCAGAATAACTTAGTTCTGACGAATCTTTGCTCGTGAGGCGAGTGTCATGGTTTCCAGCTGTAACGAATCGAGCCGCGAGTCTTGCTTACGGAATTTCGTCGAGACTCGTACTCGATTGGTGATTCAGGCACGAAAGATGCGAACGTGAATATCGCGTGGCAGGCGTGCCGCGATCTTCTGAAGATGTTGATGGCTGCAACCGATAAGCGCTTCTTGTTCGATGCTGAAAGAGAGTCGGTTACTGAAGTCCGCGCCATTCTGAATCTCGTAGCTTGAGGACGTCGCAAAGTTGCTGCCGAAGCGAGAACTTAGAGTGCGCTCAATTGCAGTTGCCAATTCCATCATGTGCGCCGCGTGAAGCTCTAGGCCAGTCCGTGAGTACTCGTCGCGAAGCCTGAGTGTGGCGTAGTACTGGAAGCCCCAGCCAGCCGACAGGGCATGCCTAAGTTCTCTCTGGCGCCGTACCCTCTTGAAAGCCTTGTATGCCACCTTGCCGATCGTTGACGCGACCCTACCAAACTGGCTGACGCCGGTAGCTCCCATCTGCGGCTGGATGAACTTTATAGTGATGCCTCGTTCGTCGCAGATGCGTTTGATATCCGACCTGATTTGGTTCGCGGATGTGGCGTTTCCCGTGGGGGAAACAGGCGTGACACCGGCAGGATTTGAAGCACGTGAGTGTGCAGGATCGGCTCGTCGCGAGCAGACGCGTACTGCAAGGGAACATAGCTTCCTGATGACAAATCCACTCCGCGTGTTCGACGTTTAGGCCGTGGACCTCATCTTACGAACTAACGTCGCAGCGTCTGAATCAACTAATTACGAAATTCAGATCTGCACAGATGGGTGAACCATTATGTTCCCATTTTATTCAACGGTGCGTATTTCTTCCCTAACACGGTGGCTCCGGAGCGCTGGAAATGAGCGGTTGCATGCTGCGTTGACCCTGCTCTCATTCTTATGTGATCTCCCGCGTCCAGCTCCTCCGCCTCGCTGAAGGGCGCATGAAGAATTCACACTTACATTAACATTTGCTGCAGCGCAACCGATCGATCGCCGCACTCGCCGGGGCCACGCTCGTGACGGAGGCGGGCACGCGCTCAGGGTCGATCAACACGGCCGGGCACGCGGCCGAACTCGGTCGGAGCCTCGGGGCGGTGCCCGGGCCGGTCACCAGTGCGACGTCAGCCGGCTGTCACCGGCTCATTCGCGAATACGGCGCGACACTCGTGTCGAACGCGCGTGAGCTCCGAGAGTTCCTCGGTCTCGGTGACGCGGCGAGTGAACTTCTCAGCGCCCTCGCCGGTCGTCAATCGGCAGCGCATCGCCGAGTGCTCGACGCGCTGCCGCTACGCGGAAGCCGGAGCGCGGAAGACGTGGCGCTCGCCGCCGGGCTGACCGTCGAGGAAGTCCGCGGAGTCATCGCCGAGCTCGAGATGCTCGAATGCGTTGCTCGCGCTGAGGATGCTCCAGGCGGGCAGCGCTGGCGCCTGCTGCGTCGTGAATGACGTCGAGGGGATCTCACCTGGCCACCCGCGACGGTAGTGGAGCCCGCGCCGTGCGTTCGCAGCGGGCTCATGCGGCGAGGAGCGGGTTGCGCTGCGCCCACTTGGTGGCATCGTTCTCCTGAAGGGCGACGAGGCCGCGCGGGGTGTACGACATCGCCATGAGTGCCTTGATCCAAGCGGGATTCAGCTGGGGCGTCTTGCCCCCGCTGAAGCGGAAGGCGATCGGGGAGTGCTCCGAGATCCACACCTCGTGTCGCCCGCTTCCCCGGCTCGCATCAACCGCCCAGCTGAGGAAGAATCCCTCCCGTTTCGCGAGCTTCATCCCGATCACCGTTTTCAGGTGGGCGAGCGTGCGGTCTTCGAACTCGTATTCCCGGCCACCGTGCAGTATGTATCCCATACAAGAAGTATGACATAATTTAAGCAACTGAGAAAGTAACTATTTGAGCGATTGAGAATGAGTGAGGTTGGGCGCGTACAACCCGTCGGGAACTGGCGCCGCAACCCGGTTCTGACCGCGAAACATCATCGGCGAGGATCCGCATATGGAGAGGCCATACAATCGCTGGAGATTCATCGGTCGCCGTCGCGCGTGGTCGAAATGAAGTTGAACGGTCGCGAGAGCGACCGCATGATCGATGGAGAGGCCGCAATGGATGGCGAAGCCGAAATGTTCCGCTACCTCGTGGACGCGGTGCAGGACTACTCGATCTATCTCCTCTCGCCTGGCGGGCTCGTGACGACCTGGAATTCCGGCGCAGAGCGCATCAAGGGGTACCGGAGAGACGAGATCGTTGGAAAATCCTTCGAGACGTTCTTCACCGGGGAAGACCGGGCCGATGGCTTACCCGCCCGCATCCTCGCATCTGCGAACCGTGACGGCCGGATGGAGACGGAGGGCTGGCGGGTGCGCAAGGACGGGTCGCAGTTCTGGGCCCACGTCACGGTGAATGCAGTGCGGAACGATCGCGACGTCGTGATCGGTTTCGCGAAGATCACGCGAGACGTCACCGTTGCCCGCGAGGCTTCGAATGCGCTGCGCCGCGCAGCCTCCACGGACCCGCTCACCGGGATGTGGAATCGATCTGCGTTCCTCTCGGAACTCGCCCAGTGGTCCGCCGATGCGGCTCCGTTCGCGGTCGCGATCATCGACCTCAACGATTTCAAACGAATCAACGACACGCTCGGGCATGCGGCGGGCGACGAGCTGCTGCGCGCCACCGCCGAGAACCTGCATCGCAGGGAAGAACTCGGCATCGTGACCGCCAGACTGGGCGGGGACGAATTCGCCGCAGCCGCGTTGACGCCCGACCCGCAATCGGTCGAAGACTTCGTCGACGGCGTCACCGATGCCATGCGCGCACCGGTGCGCTTCCACGAGAAGACGAGAACAGTGCCGGCCAGTATCGGGATCGCTCGGTTCCCGGCCGATGCGAGCGACATCTCCGAGCTGCTCGTGCGCGCTGACGCCGCCATGTACGACGCGAAGGAGCGCGGAGCCGACGACGCGATGCGCTACCGCGAGGGCCTGCTCGAGCATTCAGCCTCACGTCGATTCCTCGGACGGCAGATTGTGGGCGCCATCGCACGCGATGAGTTCACCGTGCTCTATCAGCCGCAGTCGTCGCTGAAGGATGCAGCCGTCGTGGGATGGGAGGCCCTCGTCCGGTGGAGGCACCCCATTCTCGGCCTGCTGCATCCGGGGGGGTTCATCTCCATCGCCGAGGCCAACGGCACCATCGTGCAGCTGGGAGAGTGGGTGCTGCGACGCGCGTGCCGAGATGCAGCGGGCTGGGGCAACAGCTCCCGCGTGGCGGTCAACGTTTCAGCGGCGCAACTCACGGACGACGAGTTTCTGGGGTCGGTGACGCGCGCCCTCGAGGAGAGCGGGCTCGAACCCGGCAGGCTCGAACTGGAGATCACCGAATCAACGCTGATCTCGCACCGGAAAGAGGTCGTCTCGACCTTCGAGGAATTGCAGAGGCTCGGCGTGCTCATCGCGCTCGACGACTTCGGGACCGGTTTCTCATCGTTGGACACGCTGCTCTCGTTCGGTTTCGACCGGGTGAAGATCGACCGCTCCGTGCTGTACGAGAGTCTGCAGCCGTCTCGCACCCGCGATGTGCTTCGGGCGATTCTTGCCCTCGGCCACGCCCTGACGGCCACAGTGCTGGTGGAAGGCGTGGAAACCGAACAGCAGCGCGAGATCCTCAAGCTCGAAGGCTTCGACGAGATTCAGGGATTCCTCACCGGCCGACCAGGTGCCGGGCCGTCGGACCCCTCGCAGAGCGAAGACGCGGATGCGCCCGGTGCTCAGGGAGCCGGTCGTGACACGGGACTCGAAACGGGACAGATCCTGCTCCCGCGCCCATGACGCCGCAGGCGAGGGGACACTCCGCCGATGCGGGGGGCCCGGAGTACGCGAACGACGAGAATGAGACCATGCGATTGTCTACAGCCGTCGAGCGGTTCCTCGCGGCGGTGCAACTGGAGTACGGCTACTCGGAGCACACCGTGCGCGCCTACCAGCGGGACCTCGCCTGGTTCGTCTCATTCGCTGCGGCTTCCGATCGCGACGATCTCGCCTCCTGCGACATCGAGCTCATGCGCGAGTGGCTGTGGCAGCGGCAGCAGCAAGGGCTCGCGGCGACGACCATCGCCCGTAACGTCGCCACACTGAAGTCGTTCGGAGTCTGGCTCGAGCGTTCCCGACTCGTGCCTGGGAACCCCGCATCCCGACTGCGCGCGCCGAAAGCAGGGCGGGATCTTCCTCGAGTCCTCGCCGATGAGCAGATGCGCCGACTGCTCGCGCGCGTCGAGGCACGTGCGACCGTCGAGCATCCCGAATCGCTCCGCGACCATGCCGTGTTCGAGCTGCTGTACGCCGCCGCGCTGCGCGTTTCCGAGCTGTGCACGCTGCCGCTGAGCGGCGTCGACGCGGAAGCCCGCACCGTCCGGGTGCTGGGAAAAGGAGGGAAGGAGCGAGTCGTGCCGTACGGCGGCCCCGCCGCACGCGCTGTGGATTCGTACGCGACGCTCGCTCGCCCCGCGCTGCTCGCCCGCGCCGCGCAGTCGCAGCGCGCTGCTCCGCCCCCGAGCGATCACGGAGCCCTGTTCGTGGGGAGCCGAGGGGGGCGATTGACTCCGAACGCGGTGTACCGCATGGTGGCACGGGAGCTCGGGGAGGAGACGGGAGGAGGCCCGAGGGGGCCGCACACCTTCCGCCACACGGCGGCGACCCATCTGCTGAACGGTGGGGCTGACTTGCGGGTGGTGCAGGAGATGCTGGGGCATTCGAGTCTGGCGAGCACGCAGGTGTACACGCACGTTTCGACGGAGAGGCTGGCGCAGAGCTATCGGCAGGCGCACCCCCGCGCGTGAGAACCGCACCGCCAGCGCTCACCACGGCAGCAGTACGGGTCGGCTGACGAAGTACCGCATCGGATGCACATACGATCCGTCGATGCGCACTCCGAGATGCACGCACCGCGCTCCGCAATGCCCGCCCTCGCCGACGGTGCCGATGGGGGAGCCGATGCCCACGGTGTCTCCCTGCCGCACATCGCTGGACACGGGTTCCATCGAGTACACCGTCTGGTCGTCGACGCGCACAGAGATCACGGGTCGGTCCACGACGGAGCCAGCGAAGCTGACCGTCCCGCCCGCGGGCGCCCGCACCACCGCGCCCGTCGGTGCAGCGATGTCGATGCCCCGGTGGCCGGGCCCGTACTCGTGCGGCGGCGCGCGGAAGGTCTCGAGGATCACGAAGCCGGGCAGTTCCAGTGGTGGCAGCCAGCGCGCTTCGCCAGAAGCACCCGTCATTGCCGTGGAGTGGGTCAGAGCGAGCCAGAGAGATGCACCGACCATGAGCCAGCGCCCCCGCGGCATCAGTGCGATTCGTGCGTTCATGCAGACATCGTGGACCAACACGTGCTTCGGATGGTCGGTACCAGCGCGGCTGTGAGGAAGTCGCGCGGGTCGTCCGAGAATTGAGTGGTGTGAGCGAATCAAACGGTGACTGCGCTGGTGTACACTGGACCAGCACCTTGCAAGAGGTGACTTCGCGTGCCCACGCATCGGAGTGACGCCAACGGTCCGTGCTCGTATCGAGCGCGGCGGCTGATCCCGAGGGCACCAGGATCTGGTCGCAATCGCGACCGATGTCAACCGTAATAGGCGCGCCCGCGAGGGTGCGCAGAACAGGAGGACGGCAATGGCCGTCGTTACCATGCGCCAGCTGCTCGACAGCGGCGTTCACTTCGGACACCAGACCCGCCGTTGGAACCCGAAGATGAAGCGCTTCATCTTCACCGAGCGCTCGGGCATCTACATCATCGATCTGCAGCAGTCGCTCGGATACATCGATGCTGCGTACGAGTTCGTGAAGCAGACCGTTGCCCGTGGCGGCAACATCCTCTTCGTCGGCACCAAGAAGCAGGCGCAGGAGGCCATCGCCGAGCAGGCGACCCGTGTCAACCAGCCCTACGTGAACCAGCGTTGGCTGGGCGGACTCCTCACCAACTTCCAGACGGTCACCGGTCGACTGGAGCGCATGAAGGAGCTCGAGCAGCTCGACTTCGAGGGCACGACGAGCGGCTTCACGAAGAAGGAGCTCCTCCTCAAGAAGCGCGAACTCGAGAAGCTGCAGAAGTCGCTCGGCGGAATCCGTCACATGGGCAAGACCCCCTCGGCTCTCTGGGTGGTCGACACCAAGAAGGAGCACCTCGCGATCGACGAGGCGAAGAAGCTCGGGATCCCCGTGATCGCGATCCTCGACACCAACTGCGATCCCGACGAGGTCACCTACCCGATTCCGGGCAACGACGACGCGATCCGCTCGGTCGCGCTGCTCACCCGCGTCATCGCCGATGCCGCTGCTGAGGGCCTCATGGAGCGCCACCAGAAGCCGTCGGAGGGTTCCGAGCAGGCCGCTGAGCCGCTCGCCGAGTGGGAGGTCGAGCTGCTCGGCACCGACGCTCCCGCCGCAGAGGCGCCGGCCGCTGCCGCTGCTGAGGAGGAGGCACCTGCTGCCGAGGAGGCACCTGCTGCTGCAGAGGCACCCGCAGCGGAAGAGGCACCGGCCGAGGCCGCTGCCGAGACCCCGGCCGCAGAATAATCTCTGACCGTTCACCGAACGACCACTGAAGGAGTCACACATGGCTGCAGTAAGCATGGCCGCTGTGAAGGAGCTGCGCGATCGCCTCGGCGCCGGCATGCTCGACAGCAAGAACGCACTCATCGAGGCTGACGGAGACGTCGAGAAGGCCATCGAGATCCTGCGTCTCAAAGGCCTCAAGGGCGTCGCCAAGCGCGGCGACCGCGAGGCGAGCGAAGGCCTCGTCGCCGTTCGGCAGACCGAGGGCGCCGCAACGATGATCGAGCTCGTCTGCGAGACCGACTTCGTCGCGAAGAACGAGAAGTTCATCGCTCTGGCGGAGCGCGTCCTCGACGCGATCGTCGCGGCGCAGGCCTCGACCGTCGAGGAGGCCCTCGCGGCCCCCGCCGAGGGCAAGACCGTCGCCGACGTCATCACCGAGGAAGCCGCCATCATCGGCGAGCGCATCGAGGTGCGCAAGCTGTCGCGCGTCGAAGCACCAGCTACCTCGGTGTACCTGCACCAGACCTCGAAGGATCTGCCGCCGCAGATCGGCGTGGTCGTTGGGTACGAGGGCGACGACGCCGAGGCTGCGCTCAGCATCGCGCGTCACATCTCATTCGCGGATCCGCTCTACCTGAGCCGCGAGGATGTGCCCGAGGCCGATGTGGAGAAGGAGCGCGCACTCGTCACGGAGATCTCCAAGAACGAGGGCAAGCCCGAGGCCGCACTGCCGAAGATCGTGGAAGGTCGTCTGACCGCGTTCTTCAAGCAGGTCGCACTCAACGAGCAGGTTCACGCGCTCGACGCAGACAAGCGCGAGGTGAAGAAGGTCGCTGAAGCCGCAGGCATCACCGTCACCGGCTTCGCGCGCTGCAAGGTCGGCGCCTAACCACACACACCGGGACCCGGGCCAGACGGCTCGGGTCCCGTGCTGTGTCCGCACTAATATGGGCTCCGGATGCGATCCGGGCCCGACGACGCTTCCAGCGTCCCCGTTCGAAACAAGGAGACACCCCACATGACGAAGACCGCCGATCGTAAGCGTCGCGTACTGCTGAAGCTCTCGGGGGAGGCCTTCGGAGGGGGAACGCTGGGAGTGAACCCAGACGTGGTGAGCCAGATCGCGCGCGAGATCGCCGCGGCGATGGAAGAGGCCGAGGTCGCCGTCGTCGTCGGAGGAGGGAACTTCTTCCGCGGCGCCGAGCTCTCGCAGCGCGGCATGGATCGCGCGCGCGCCGATTACATGGGCATGCTGGGAACCGTCATGAACGCGCTCGCCCTGCAGGACTTCCTCGAACAAGCAGGGATCGAGACGCGCGTGCAGTCGGCGATCACGATGACGCAGGTCGCTGAGACGTACATCCCGCTGCGCGCAATCCGACATCTCGAGAAGGGGCGCGTGGTGATCTTCGGGGCGGGAGCCGGCCTTCCGTACTTCTCGACCGACACCGTTGCCGCGCAGCGCGCGCTCGAGATCCAGGCCGATGAGGTGCTGGTCGCTAAGAACGGCGTCGACGGCGTCTACACGGCCGACCCGCGGCAGGACCCGAATGCGACCCTCATCGAGAAGATCACCTACAACGATGCTCTCGTGCGCGGCCTCAAGGTCGTCGACTCCACATCCTTCAGCCTCTGCATGGACAACGGCATGCCGATGCGCGTCTTCGGCATGGAGCCGGCCGGAAACGTGACAGCTGCGCTGCGAGGCGCAGAACTCGGCACACTCGTCCACGCCTGACACCGCCTTGCGGGCGGTGCCCGCTAAGCTGGAAATCCGAGCGTTTTCACTAAGGAGTACACCGTGATCGAAGAAGTCTTCGCCGACGTCAAGGACCGCATGAGCCGTGTGGTCGAATCCGCGAAGGAGAGCTTCGCCACGGTTCGCACGGGGCGTGCGAACCCGTCGCTGCTGCAGAACGTGCAGGTCGACTATTACGGAACCCCCACGCCCCTGTCGCAGCTCGCTTCGGTGCAGAACCAGGATGCTCGGAGTCTGCTCGTGACCCCCTACGACAAGGGCGCGATGAAGGGCATCGAGCAGGCGATTCGCGATATGCCGAACCTCGGTGCGAACCCGTCCAACGACGGCACGGTCATCCGCTTGTCGCTTCCCGAGCTGACGACTGAGCGCCGCAAGGAGTTCGTCAAGATCGTCAAGGGCAAGGCCGAGGATGCTCGCGTGGCGGTGCGCAACGTGCGTCGCTCCGGCAAGGACGATCTGGACGCCCTCAAGGGCGAGGTCGGCGAGGACGAGATCGCTCGCGCTGAGAAGGAGCTCGAGGCGGTCACCAAGCAGTTCATCGAGCAGATCGATGAGGCGTCCAAGCGCAAAGAAGCCGAGCTGCTGGAGGTCTGATCCGGATGGCCGGCTCGGAGAAACGCGACGAGATTCGAAGCGCGCTCGAATCGACTCGCGCGCAGCTCGAAGCGACGAATGCTCGCATCGAGGCTCGAGCCGGCCGCAATCTCGCATTCGCCATCGCCTCGGGAGTCATTCTCGGCGGGGTGTTCCTCGCGAGCCTGCTGCTGGTGAAGCAGATCTTCATCGTGCTCGTGGCGATCCTGGTCGGGATCGCGCTCGTGGAACTCGCTTCGGCTTTCCGGGTGGCCGGCCGGCGCGTGCCGCGGGTGGGCGTCGTTCTCGCAGGCCTCGTCGTGGTCGCCGGTGCGGCGTTCTGGGGCGCCGAGGGCATGCTCATGGGCCTCTTCGCCGGATCGCTGCTGCTCATTCTCTGGAGGCTGGTCGAAGGGCTCGTGCCGCGTTGGGAGGCGCCGGCGCGGACACTCGTGCGTGACGTCTTCTCCGGCTGGTTCACGCTCGTGTACGTCGCATTCCTGGCATCGTTCACCGTGCTGCTGGTGCTCGCGGAGCACGGCGAGTGGTGGGTGTTCGCGCTCGTTCTGGTCGTCGTCTCGGTCGACGTGGGCGCCTATGCAGCGGGCGTGACGTTCGGCAAGCACAAGATGACCCCCCGGATCAGTCCGAACAAGACCTGGGAGGGCTTCGCAGGAGCTGCGATCGTCGCGGCAGGAGCGGGCGTCCTGGTATCGGTGCTCGCCCTCGGACAGCCCTGGTGGGTCGGCATCATCATCGGCGTCGTGGTGCTCTTCACCGCGACGGGCGGCGACCTCACCGAGTCCCTCATCAAACGCAATTTGGGTGTGAAAGACATGAGTTCCTGGATTCCTGGTCACGGCGGTTTTCTCGATCGCCTCGATTCTCTGCTGCCGTCCGCGGTGGGCGTCTACGGCGTCGCGCTCGCGCTGGGTGTCGTGTGATGGCGCGGCGCTCTCAGCCGGCGGACACTGCTCCCGTGCAGAATGGTCGGGTGCACACCTCATTCCCGCTCGCGACGGGCTCGCAGCTCGGCTATCAGCCGGAGCAGGTCGACCGCTTCCTGAACGATGCCCGCTCCGCGTACGAAGGTGCGACGGAAGGCGAGGCGATGACCTCCGCCGCGGTGCGGAGCCGCGCGTTCGCGGTGAAGCGCGGCGGGTATTCGGCGCGATACGTTGATGCGGCGATGGATCGCCTGGAAGAGGTGTTCTATGAGCGGGAGCGGCGTGCGCGGGTACGCGCGGCGGGCGAGGACGCCTGGTGGGATGAGACCCGCCAACTGCTCTCGGAAGTGCGCGGACGCATCAATCGTCCGCGAGGCAAGCGGTTTCGGCGTCGTGGGATGTTCGCGACGGGGTACCGCCGGTCTCAGGTCGATGCGTTCCTCGATCGCGTGTCGGAGATGTTCGAGCGCCGTGAGCTCGCCCTGCAGCCCGCAGAGGCGCGCGACGTCGTATTCCATTCGCAGTGGCGCGGGTACGACGAAGAACAGGTGGACGCGCTGCTCGACGCCGTCGTCGAGTTGATCCTTGCCACTCGCTAGCGCTCGGGCAACAGGTTTCGGGACGATCCGCTCCTCCCGGTTGTCGATTCGAGGCTGCCGAGATAGAATCGTTACATTGTGGCTATCGTGAAGTTTGCTCCCGTCTCCCGTTGGTCGAAGCTTCGAGCTCCGGTCGCGGTGCTCGCGGTATCCGGGTTCCTGGGTGCAGCGATCGTCGCTCCGTTCGCGATGCCGAGCGAGCCGGCTGACGCGGAGACGCTGGCGTTCCAGGAGCGCATCCATCAGGAGTTCATCCCGGCGACCACGGCTGAAGCGGATCTCGTCTACACCGAGGTCGGCGTCGTAGAGCTGCCGGATCCCGAGGAGGTTCGGAAGAAGCAAGAGGCGAAGCGGGCTGCCGACGCGGCGAAGGCCGCGAAGGAAGCGGAGGAAGCCGCGAAAGACGAAGCTGAGGCAGGGGGCGCCCCAGCTTCGGATGCCCCCGGAGCTCCGCCGAAGTACACGGGCGGCGGCTCACCGGCGGAGTGGATGGCGGCTGCAGGAATTCCGGAGTCGGACTGGGGCTACGTCGATTACATCGCCTCACGTGAGAGCACGTGGAATCCGAATGCCACGAACGCGAGCTCCGGAGCATGCGGGCTGATTCAGGCCCTTCCATGCAGCAAGGTTCCCGGCAACGGATACGATCCAGTCGACAATCTCCGGTGGGCTTCGGGCTACGCTGCTGATCGCTACGGGGGATGGGCTCAGGCGTACGCGTTCTGGACCGCCAACCACTGGTGGTGACTGGGAGTCATGGCGAAGCGCCGGGGCCCGAACAAGTACCAGCGCGCGGCGCTCGCCCCGCAGGTTGACGTGACGCGTCTCGCTCACGGAGGTGCCAGGACCGAATCCCGAGCCGGAACCGAGTGGTTCGTTCGCGACATCCCGTCCCAGCGCGCTGAGAAGGCTTACGTGTGCCCGTCATGCCGCATCGAGATCCCTCCGGGGCAATCCCACGTCGTAGCCTGGCGGGCCGACGATTTCTTCGGCGACGAGGCCGCGGTCCGGGATCGCCGCCATTATCACGCGCACTGCTGGCGACTGACTTGAGATCGAGCACACCGAGCATCGGCCCTCGCCGATCTCAGTGAACTAGAACAAGGTCGGGGGTGCGACGGTCTGCGGCGCATCGACCACGGGCGACGCGGGAGTCCGTGAGGCAAGGCCCGGGCCATGATCCGGCTGGCGGCCCGCCTGGAACGCCGTCGCGGCGGCACGGGCGCGGAGATCCGCGGCCTCGTTGAGCGGGTGCCCGGCATGACCCTTGACCCACTCGAACGAAACGTCCCGTCCTGACATCGCAGCGTCGAGGCGTTCCAGCAACTCGCGATTGAGAACGGGTTTTCCGTCTGCCTTCCGCCAGCCCCGTCGCTTCCATCCGGCCATCCACTGCGTCACGGAATTGATCACGTACTGGCTGTCGCACAGGATGCGCAGGGGCTCTTCTGCGCGGTCCGATGTCGCAGTGAGGAGGTCGAGCACCGCCATCAGTTCGCCCTGGTTGTTCGTGGCGCGCGGCCAGCCGCCTGCCCGCCACTGCTCGTCATCGACGTACCAGGCCCAACCGGCGGGGCCTGGGTTGCCGAGTGCCGAGCCGTCTGCCGCTGCCGTAAGTGCCATGGCTTCTATCCTGCCAGAGCGCAGGCGCCGACCTGGATAGGCTGGTGGCATCAGCTTGGAGTGAAGGGTGAACGGCATGGTGGAGATTACGAGCAATACCGTCTTGCGAGCGCGTCGCGAGGATGTGGAGCTGCATACTGCCGACGGGCTCACACTCTACGGAGAGCTCGCGCTTCCTGCGGACCGCGAGCCTCGAGCCACACTCGTCACCCTGCACCCGCTCCCGACGGCCGGCGGGTTCATGGAATCCCACATCATTCGGAAGGCCGCGAATCGGCTTCCCGAGCTGGCCGACCTCGCGGTCCTGCGATTCAATACGCGCGGCACCTCATCCCCCCGCGGCACCAGCGAGGGAGAATTCGGCGACGGGGTGTCCGAGGAGCACGACGTAGCGGCGGCGATGGCTTTCGTCGCGGAACGAGGGCTGCCGAATCCCTGGCTGCTCGGGTGGTCGTTCGGAACGGAGCTCGCCTTGAAGTACGGCCTTGCGCATCCGATAGCGGGGGCGATCCTACTGTCTCCGCCGCTCCACCGTGCGACAGCGGATGACGTCGCGGCATGGCAGCAGGCCGCACCAGAACTCGTCGCGCTGATCCCGGAGTTCGACGACTACCTGCGCCCGGCGGAGGCCGAGCAGCGCTTCGCGAGCGTGCCGCGGATGACGCTCATACCGGTCGAGGGCGGTCGGCACCTGTGGGTGGGGGAGAAGCAGACGCGCCGGGTGCTCGACGAGGTGGTCTCAGCAGTCGGCACTGCGGCCGCTCCGCTTCCGACCGTCGTCGAAGAGGAGCGGCTGCAGCGCTAACGCGTCACTGCGTCGTCGAAGACGTGTCGGTCCCTTGCGGTTCGGAGGCGCCCGGCTCCGACGAGTCTGCCGAGGCGGAACGGGCGTCTTCCGGGGTGGAGCGAGCCGCTGCGGTCGACTCGGCCTCGTCGGCTGGCAGCGCCTCAGCGATGGGCTGCGCCACAAGTCGGCCCGCGACCGTGCTCATCTTCTGCGCATTGGTGATGACCTCGCCGAGACTCTCGAAATAGCGCGCTACGGCACCGCGTTCGACCTTCAACTGCGTCATCCGATCTTCAGCGGCCGCGAGCACCTTGGTCGCGCGCTCTTCAGCAGCGGCGAACGTCGTCTGGGCGCGCTGCTCCGCCTCCATGACGATCTCGGCGGCATGGCGCTCCGCTGCTGCACGCACGTTTCGTGCATCCTGAGTGGCTTCCGTGCTCAGGCGCTCGTATTCCTCGCGCGCGGCTTCCAACTGGGACTTGAGCTCGGAGAGTTCGGATCGCGTGGCTTCGAGTTCCCGTTGCGACGTCTCAGATGCGAGACGCTGACGCTCCGCGAGATCGCGCTCGAAGTCCTCTCGCTGCAGCGCGATGCCGGTGCTGAAGGTCGCGCTCTCCCGCTCGATGCGTTCCGTCATCTGGCGCACCGCGTCCTCGGTCTCTTCGCGCGCACGCGCCAGGCGCGCTTCTTCTTCGGCGCGATGCTCGGCCAGTTCTGCCACAGTGTCTGCGCGCAGCAGATCGGTCTCTTCGATGACCGCTGCGCGTTTCGCGGCGACCTCGCGTTCGATAGCGGCTGCCTGCTCCTCGCGCTCGCGCGCGAGGTCCGCCTCGTGCTGCGCGACCGCCGCCGCGATCGTGCGATCGTGCTCCTCGCGCTCCCGCGACACATCATCGGCGAGGCGTGCTCGCTCGCGCTCGATCTGGAGTTCGAGGCTCTCCCGCTCGAGGCCGAGCGCCTCGGCCGCCTCGTCACGCTGGATCCGGAGCCGCTCCGCCTCGGCGGCGCGCTCATCGGCAAGTCGCTGCTCGTGCTCTCGGGACTGCGATGCCAGGCGCTCTTCGTGAATGGTCGTCTCGTCGGCGATCCTCGCTGCGTGCTCCTGCTGATCCCGCTCCTGCTGACGTGCGATAATTTCTCGCGTCTCCAGCATTTCGCGCTCGTGAGCGGTGAGCTCCGCGGCAATGCGCTGGCGATGCTCGTCCCATTCGGAGATCACGCGATCCTGATGGGCTGCCAGCTCGGCGCCGAGTCGGTCTTCGTGCGCCGCGACCTCGGCTGTCAGGCGGGCATCGTGTTCTTCCTGCTTCGCGGTGAGTTCCCGTTCGAGCGCTGTCCGCGCAGCCTCCTGCTCGCGCGCGAGCTCGGCACGACCGGCGGCTAGCGCAGCCTCGTGCTCGGCGCGCTCCGCCTGGATCCGCGTCTCGTGCTCACTCAGTTCGGCCGCGAGAGATGCGTTGTGGTCCTCTCGCTCATGCGCGATCGTCGCGCGATGCGCATCCCATTCCTCAGCGATGCGCCGCTCGTGGGCAGCTCGCTCCGAAGCGATCGCCGCATCGTGCGACTCCCGTTCGGATCGAAGATCCGCGTCGTGCTGGGAGCGCTCCTCCGTGATGGCACGGTCGTGAGCGGTCCGCTCCTCGGCGATGGCGGCCTCGTGGGCGTCCCGCTCCTGCGCGAGCCGCGATACGTGAGCGGCGAGTTCATCCGAGAGTCGCACTTCCTGCCGCTGCTGCTCGTCGGCGATGCGGGCCTCGTGCGCCGCTCGCTCGTCGCTGAGGGCGGCATCGTGCGCGGCGCGCTCCTCGCGAATGGCGGCCTCGTGCTCCGAGCGCTCGGCGCTGATGCTGGTCTCGTGCTCGTTTCGCTCGCGCGAGATCAGTTCGCGATGCTCGGCGATTTCGGCCGCCAGTGCTGCGTCGTGAGCATCGCGCTCGTTCGACAGCTCCGCTCGATGCGCTGCAGCTTCACGCTCGAGGAGCCGGTCGTGATCCTCGCGCTGCGCTGCGAGTCGCGTCTCCAGACTCGCAGCGGCCGCGGCGCGATCCTCGGCCGCCGAGGCGTCGGCTCGCTCTCGTTCTCGTTCTGACTGCGCGGCCCGGCTCGTCAACTCCTGCTCGAGCGCTTCGCGCTCTCGGACGATGCCGGCCTCGTGCTCCGCTCGCTCCTGAGCGATGCGGTCGACGTGCGTCTGAGACTCGGCGCGCAGGCGACGGTCGTGCACCTCGCGCTCCTGGCCGAGTGCTGCATCGTGCTCGGCCCGCTCTTGCGCGATGCGTCCGCGGAGCGTTTCGACCTCGGTGGTGAGCGCGCGTCGTTGAGCTTCGATGTCCGCCTCGAGGGTGCGCTGCTGCTCGGTGTAGCGCTCCTCCAGCTCAGCTTCTTCGCGCTGTCGTCTCGCTTCGAACTCCGCGCGGGCCCGCTCGCCCTCCTGCACGAGGCGTGCACGCTCGAGTTCCGCCTCGCGCTCGTTCTCCGCCTTCTGGCGCTCGAACGCCTCGGCCTGTATCTCGGTCTGGGCGCGGAGCTCGTTGGCCGCGGCACGGGATTCCGTCGTGATCCGCTCGGCCTGCGCTTCGGCCGCGGCGATCGCGGCTTGGGCCTCTCGATGCGCGGTCTCGCGCTCCGAGAGCGCCTCTCGCTCGGCGCTGCTCCGGGTCAGCTCGGCTTCCCTGCGCGCTTCATCGAGGAGCCGCTCGCGCTCGGAATTCGCAGCGGCGCTCTGCGTCGCAACGTCGTTGCGCGCACCCGTCAGAATGATCTCCGCCTGCTCCGAAGCCGACGTCAGCAGTTCGTCGGCGCGTCGCTGCGCCTGGGTGAGCACCCGGCGGCTCTCCTCCTCGGAGGAGCGACGCAGCTTCTCAGCGTCGAGGTCCGCCTGCGCCATCAGTCGCTGGGCGTGATCCTCGGCAACCTGCAGGCTCTTCTCCACTCGAAGCCCGAGCCCGGAGTACCCGGAGGCGCCGAGTTCGGCTACCTGCTCCTGCAGATCGGCGATCAGCTGCCGCTGCTCGTCCCCGGCATGCGATGCCTGCCGGTGCGCCTGCTGCAGGGATTCGAGGTGCGATTGCAGGGTCGCGATGTGACCGGTCAGCGCGCCGACGCGTTCGTCGACCTCATCACGGTTGTAACCGCGGAACGCGGGGGAGAACTGCTGGGCTGGTTCGGACACGGGCCCTCCGGAATCTGAATGTCGTCGCGTGCCCGACCGGGTCGCGACGAGAACACAATTGCCCCCCAACGATAGCGTAACCGACGGCGGACGGCAGGGGAGCAGAGCCCCTCCGAACGGTCGCGGCGAAGACCTCAGAAACGAAGTCCTCATGTCGCACCCGGGAAGCTCCGGTAGCGTTGGAGGCTGAAGATCCGTGTTCGGGCCCCGCGGCTTCCATCGCTCGCTCCCGGACCGACGCGAAAGTAGAGGAGATCCCGTGCGACATGCGCTTGCGATCGCAGTGCTCGTGCTGTCTGGAGTGCTTCTGCTGCTCGGGCTCGGGCAGCGCACATTCCTCGCCGGTCCGGCAGAGATCAGTTTGCCCGTCGACACCCAGTCGGAAGCGGCCTTCGCCGTGGTCGACGGCACCGAGTTCTCGAAGCTCCCCGGCCAGGCGAACGTCGTGGTGCAGGGCGCCGACGCGTTCGTCGCCACCGCGATGACACGCGACGTCGATGCCTGGCTGGCCCCGTTCCCGCACGCCGAACTCACCGTGGACCAGCGGAAGCAGCGACTCCTCACGGCGTTGATCCCCGGGGCCCCTGCGGAAGCGCCGGAGACCGGTTCCGGAGCCGCGACGACGGAGGCCGACGAAGCGGGCGACGGGCTCGACCCTCGGGGGAGCGACCTGTGGCTCGACTCCCGATTCATCGACGGCAACGGAGGATCGACCGAGACCGAGACCGAGACGCTCCGCGTTCCAGTGTCCATCGCCGTCGACCAGTCGGTGCTGATCGCGACCAACGGGACGGACCCGATTCCGAGCGAGGTGTCCCTCGTGTGGGCGCAGGATCGCAGCACGCCGTGGGCCGGGCCGTTGCTGGCAGCGGGAGGCGTGCTCGCGATCGTCGGCGCGGTGCTGTACCTGCTCGCCGTCGACCATGATCGTCGGGGCCTCGGTCCTCGCCGTGGACGCCGAGGACCGCTGCAAGGGCTGAGGAATGCGTTCGCACGACCGGAGCGCCGCGGTCGGAGTGCTGCGCCGCGAGCCGATGCCCGTGCAGACGCTCCGCCGAGAGGAGAGCGCATGACGCTGAACATTCGGAACCGAGCGGGTCGGGACGGCATGATCGCCCGATCGAGGCAGAACCGACGATACGGGCGCCGCCTGCTCCCCGTGCTGGGAATCGCCGCGGTGCTCGGGCTGTCGGGTTGCTCCGCCGAGTACTGGCCGCAGATGGGCCCGAAGCCGGTGGAAGAAACGCCGACGGCGCAGCCGTCGTCGATCGCGCCGGTGCCCGTCACGGAAGCGCAACTGCATCGCATCGTCGAGCAGGTCTCCGCGGCGGCGAACGAGGGCGACGATGACCTCGACGCGGCCGCGCTCGACGAGCGGTTCGTCGACGACGCCCTCGCGCAGCGCACGGCGAACTACACGATTCGCGCTTCGGTGCCCGATTATGCGGTGGTTCCGCCCAGGATCACCGATGAAGAACTCGACTACGCGCTGGTGCAGAGCACGGAGTCCTGGCCGAGAACCGCGTTCGTCACCGTGGCGTCGTCGTCCGGCAAGACCGATGCCGATGCTGCGGCCGACGGGACCGCCGACGGTTCGGCGGATGCCGCTTCCGCAGCGGCTGACGCCGATGCGGAAGCGGGAGACGGCGCGACCGATGAGCAGACCTCTCCGTCGATCGCCCTGATCATGACGCAGCAGTCGCCGCAGGAGAACTTCGAGGTGTCGCGCGTGATCGCGCTGCGCGGAGGCATCTCAATGCCTCAGGCGGCCCCGGCCGAGGACGGCACGGCACTGCTTTCCAACGACATCGAGACGCTGATGCTGCCGCCCGGCGAGGTCGGGGCAGCCTACGCTTCGCTGCTCGAGAACGGCACTGAAGCTCCGGAGGCCGAGCTCTTCGACCTCGAGAGCGACACGCTCCTCGAGAACTACGGCAAGGCTCGTGCCGCTGCGGCGCAGCAGCAATCCGACGAGAAGGGGCAGACGATGAAGTACAGCGCGACTGCCCGACAGGGCGACGCGCCGGTCGTCGCGCTCTCGACGGGTGCCGGCGGCGCGCTGGTCGCCACGACCGTCATCGATGAGCAGATCGTCGACGCTGCCGGCGGCCGATTCAAACCGCAGGCGCAGGGTGCGATCACAGCGCTCTCCGGCCTGGAGGGCGAGCAGGAGCGTCTCGTGCAGCAAGTCGCGCACCAGATGCTGTTCTTCGTGCCCAGCAAGTCGGAGGATGCGAAGATCGAGCTGCTCGGCGTCACGAGCGAGCTCGTCGGCGTCACGAACTAGCGTCGACGGGGCGCCGCGGCCAGACGGCTCATGCCGCCCCGTCGATGAGGACCGAACATGAGGAAGGATCGATCACGATGACACAGCAGATTCCAGAGCGACTGCCAGGTGGAGGGGTGGATCTCAGCCACCTCGCAGCGCGCGCGGCTGCTCCCCAGGGGGGTGCCCCATCTGCGGCGCCCGGGAGCGCTGCTGGCGGCTCCGTCGTCGATGTCCCGTCGCTCGTCATCGACGTCACCGATGCCACATTCGAGCAGGCCGCTCAGCTCTCCAGCGTCGTCCCCGTCGTGGCACTGCTGTGGTCTGCTCGGAGCGAGCCCTCCGTGTCGCTCGGATCGGTGCTCGAGCAGGTCACTCGCGAACTCGGCGGACGACTGCTCCTGGCCAGGATCGACGTCGATGCCAGCCCCGGTCTCGCGCAGGCGTTCCAGGCGCAGGCGGTTCCAACGGTCATCGCACTGGTCGCGGGGCGGCCGGTTCCCCTCTTCCAAGGCCCGGTTCCCGAGGAGCAGGTTCGCGAGTACTTCGGGCAGCTCCTGCAGCTCGCGGAGCAGCACGGCGTCACCGGCCGCGTGAACGCTCCCGATATCGAGGACGCTGACGAGCAGGCCGCTCCGGCAGAACCGGAGATTCCAGCGGCGCACCTCGCGGCCATCGAAGCCGCCGAGCGCGGTGACTACGAGCAGGCCATCACCGAGTGGGAGGCCGTGCTCACGCGCTCCCCGGCGGACGCCGAAGCGCGAGCTGCGCTCGTGCAGGTGAAACTGCTGCATCGCCTGCAGGGGCTCAGCGCCGACGAGATTCGCAGCGGTGCGGCAGCCGCGCCCGGCGACGTCGAGGCGCAACTCCGCGTCGCAGATCTGGACGTCTCCGGGGGCCATGTGGAAGACGCCTTCCTGCGGCTGCTCGACCTGTTCGTCGAGCAGGATGCCGAGGGGCGAGCAACGATCCGTGAACGGCTGCTCGAACTGTTCGAGGTCGTGGGCGTCGCCGATCCGCGAGTCGCAGCGGCCCGCAGCCGTCTCGCCAACCTCCTCTACTGAGCGCGACGCCATGATGGTGGGCGGGCGCGCGTATCTCGACCATGCTGCGACATCGCCGATGCCCGAAGCGGTGCTGGAGGTCTACACCGATGCACTCCGCACAGTGGGGAACCCGGCGTCGACGCACGGACACGGCCAGCGTGCGAGTCAGCTGCTGGAGGCCGCCCGCGACAGCATCGCCCGGATGGTCGGGTGCGACCACGCCGAGCTCATCCTCACGGCGGGCGGGACAGAGTCGATCAATCTCGCGCTCAAGGGACTCTACTGGTCGCGTCGTCGCTCCGGTTCAGGGCCGGTCGTGCTGATCGCCGAGGGCGAGCATCACGCGACCATGGAGACCGCGGAGTGGCTGCGTGATGTTCAGGGCGCGGAGCTGGTCGGCGTGCCGATCGATGAGAACGGCCTGCTGACGCCGGGGGCGCTCGAAGCCGCGATCGCCGCAGCGGGCGCCGATCGAGTCGCGGTCATCTCGTTTCTCTGGGCGAACAACGAGGTCGGCACGCTGCAACCCGTGCGGGAACTGTGCGCGGTAGCCGCGGCCCACGGCGTGCCGGCCCACGTCGACGCCGTCTCGGCGCTCGGGCAGGTTCCGATCGATTTCGCAGCATCGGGAGCCTCGGCGCTCAGCCTTTCGGCGCATAAGGTGGGTGGACCGGTCGGCGTCGGCGCCGTGATCCTCGGCCGCCGGGTCACCGTCGAGCCGCTGCTGCACGGCGGAAGCCAGCAGCGATCCCGTTCTGGTACGCAGGACGTCGCCGGCGCCGTAGCCTTCGCTGCGGCGCTCGAGATGCTCCTCGATGAGGAGGGGCGTCCCCGACGCAATGGCCTCGCCCACTTGGGGCGCCTGCGCGACCGACTCATCTCCGGCGTGCGCGAGGTGGATCCGACCGCGGTGCTCCGCGGAGCCTCAGTCGGTCCGGGACGACTGCCGGGCAATGCCCACTTCACCTTCCCCGGCTGTCAAGGGGATTCGCTCGTCTTCCTCCTCGACGGTGCCGGCGTCTCGGTCTCCGTCGGTTCCGCGTGCCAGGCCGGGGTGGCCGAGCTCTCGCATGTGCTGCTCGCCATGGGGGTCGCTCCCGACGACGCGGCAGGGGCGCTGCGTTTCACGCTGGGCCAGGAGAGCACGGAGTCGGAGGTGGATGCGCTCCTCGCGGCGCTCCCTGCGGCGCTGCGTTCGGCCCGTGCGGCAGGGCTCAGCTGACTCGAGCCTCGCGGTTCAATCCGCGACGGGCAGCCGACGATTTCGCGAAGTCGACTCCCGGGTTTCGGAAGACTAGAATGCTCTGGTGAAGATTTTGGCAGCGATGAGCGGGGGCGTGGACTCTGCCGTAGCCGCCGCCCGCGCTGTAGAGGCCGGCCACGAAGTGGTCGGCGTGCATCTGGCACTCAGCCGAATGCCCGGCACCATCCGCACCGGCTCGCGGGGGTGCTGCACCATCGAGGATGCGATGGACGCGCGTCGCGCCGCGAATCTGCTCGGCATCCCGTTCTACGTCTGGGACCTGAGCGAGCGGTTCAAAGAAGACGTGGTCGACGACTTCATCGCTGAGTACGCTGCGGGCCGCACACCGAACCCGTGCATGCGCTGCAATGAGAAGATCAAGTTCGCCGCCCTGCTCGACAAGGCGATGGCCCTCGGTTTCGACGCGGTCGCGACGGGGCACTACGCGACACTCGCGGAGGGTGCTCACGGCCCGGAGCTGCATCGTGCGAGCGCTTGGGCGAAGGATCAGTCGTACGTGCTCGGCGTGCTGACGGAGCGCCAGCTCGCTCATTGCTATTTCCCGCTCGGCGATACCCCGTCGAAGCAGCTCATCCGGGCCGAGGCCGCGGAGCGCGGATTGCAGGTCGCTCAGAAGCCGGACAGCCACGACATCTGCTTCATCCCCGACGGCGACACGCGAGGATGGCTCTCGGATCACGTCGACCGCACGCCCGGAGACATTCTCGATGAGTCGGGCGACGTCGTCGGCAGTCACGACGGAGCGCACGGATACACGGTGGGCCAGCGCCGCGGGCTGCAGCTCGGGCGTCCGGCTCCGGACGGGAAGCCGAGATACGTGCTCTCCATCCGCCCCGTTTCGAATCAGGTCGTCGTCGGCCCGAAAGAGCAGCTCGAGATCTCCAGGATCGCGGGGGGACGGTTCAGCTGGGCCGGGGAGCCCGGGTTCGAGCTCTCGGAACGCTTCGGCTGCGATGTGCAGATCCGGGCGCACGCCGATCCCGTGCCCGCCTTCGCCAGGCTCGAGCCGATCCTGCCGGAGGAGCGAACGGAGCTGCATCGCGCGGACGCGACCCACGAGGTCGTCGTCGATATCGACCTCGAGCACGCGGAGCCGCTCGTCGGCGTGGCGCCGGGGCAGACAGCCGTGCTCTACGTGGGAACGCGTGTACTCGGGCAGTTCACGATCGATCGTGCGGTGCCGCTGGAGACGGCCGCAACCCGCTCCTGAATGTCGGACCTCGCTTCTACACTGGAGGCGTGAGCACGAACGCGCAGCAGATCCCCGAAGACTTCGACGTAGCCCGCGAGGAGGCGAAGCGTCTCTCCGACGAGGTCGAGCGACTGCGCGTCGCCTACTACTCCGAAGCATCGAGCCTCGTATCGGACGCGGAGTACGACGAGATGTTCCGTCGGCTCGAAGCGATCGAGCGGGCATTCCCCGAGTTGGCGAGCCAGGACAGCCCGACTCGCGAAGTCGGGGCTGCTGTGGTGTCGGCAGGGTTTCCCGAGCACCAGCACGCTGAGCGCATGCTCAGTCTGGACAACGTCTTCTCCATCGAGGAGTTCCGTGAGTGGGCGGCGAAGGTCCGCACCGCAGCCGGTCGCCCCGTGCGCTGGCTCTCCGAGCTCAAGATCGACGGATTGGCGATCAGCCTCGCGTACCGAGACGGCGTACTGGAGACGGCGACCACTCGCGGCGACGGGCGCGTCGGAGAAGACATCACCGAGAATGTGGCTCTCATCCCGGTGATTCCGCGCAGATTGCACGGAAGCGGGTTCCCATCGTTCTTCGAAGCTCGCGGCGAGGTGTTCTTGACCTCCGAGGACTTCGCCGCCCTGAATGAGCGCCAGCACGCACTGCAGCAGGCCTACATCGACGAGCAGTCGGTCAAGGGGCGAGACATCGAGCAGATTCCCGTGCGGTACGCCGAATTCGCGAACGCCCGCAACACCGCGGCCGGGAGCCTGCGCCAGCGAGCGGAGAAGAAGTCCGAGACCGAGCTCACCCTCATGCGGGAGCGCCTCGCGAGGCTCTCGCTGTACGTGCACGGCATCGGTGCATGGCCGGATCCGGCTATTGAGAATCAGTCGGACGTGTACGAGCTTCTGGCGGAGTGGGGTCTGCCCGTTTCGCCGCACTCGCGAGTGTTCGACTCGGTCGACGAGGTCGCCGCGTTCATCGAGGATCGGGGGGAGCACCGCCATGATGTCGAGCACGACATCGACGGCATCGTTGTGAAGGTCGACGAGCTCTCGCTGCACGGAGAACTCGGAGAGACGAGCCGGGCCCCGCGGTGGGCGATCGCGTACAAGTACCCGCCCGAGGAGGTGCACACGCGCCTCATCGACATCCGCGTCGGCGTCGGACGCACTGGGCGCGCGACACCGTACGCCGTCATGGAGCCGGTGAAGGTCGCCGGTTCGACGGTGCGCCAGGCGACGCTGCACAATCAGCAGGTCGTCCAGGCCAAGGGCGTGCGGATCGGCGACACCGTCGTGCTGCGCAAGGCGGGCGACGTGATCCCGGAGGTGCTCGGTGCCGTGCTCGAGCTGCGGGATGGCACGGAGCGAGAATGGCAGATGCCCGATGTCTGCCCCGAGTGCGGTACGCCGCTCCGGCCGATGAAGGAGGGCGACATCGACCTCCGCTGCCCGAACGCCCGAGCATGCCCCGCACAGGTGCGCGGCCGAGTGGAGCACATCGGCTCGCGCGGAGCGCTCGACATCGAGGTACTCGGTGAGATCACCGCGGCCGCGCTCACGCAGCCCGAGGTGCCAGCAGCGCCGCCCCTCGAAACCGAGGCGGGGCTCTTCGAGCTGACGTTGGAGCAGATCGTGCCGATCGAGGTGATCGTCCGGGACGCCGAGACGGGCGAGCAGCGCGTCGACGAGGCAACGGGTGAGTTCGTGCGGCGCGCGCCGTTCCAGCGCGTGACCTACGAATACCCACCTGCCGCCGAAGGGTTGAGCGCAGCCGAGCGACGTCGAGCGGGGATTCGCAAAGACCATCGCATCGTCCGGCCTTCTCGCGACGCCGAGACGTTCCTCTCCGAGCTCGAGAGAGCAAAGACCAAACCGCTCTGGCGTCTGCTGGTCGCGCTCAATATCCGCCACGTCGGGCCCGTAGCGGCACGGGCGCTCGCCGACTGGTTCGGTTCGCTCGACGCCATCCGCAGCGCGTCGCAGGAGGCGCTCGCCGAGGTCGACGGGGTCGGCGGCATCATCGCGGAATCGTTGATCGCCTGGTTCGACGTCGATTGGCACCGCGAGATCGTGGATCGGTGGAGCGCCGCCGGCGTGCAATGGGCCACTCCCGGGCATGCCGGGCCGGGTGTCGTTGGTGCGGACGGGGTGCTGTCCGGGCTCACGATCGTGGCAACGGGATCGCTCGACGGATTCACCCGTGAGGGCGCGACCGAAGCGATCATCGCCGCCGGCGGGAAGGCCGCTTCGAGTGTCTCGAAGAAGACCGATTTCGTCGCTGCTGGGCCAGGGGCTGGCTCGAAGCTCGCGAAAGCCGAAGAACTGGGCATCCCGGTGCTCGATGCAGCTCAGTTCGCGCTGCTCGTGACGGAGGGGCCGGATGCGATCGGACAGCCTGATTCTCCGCCCACAGACGCTGAGTGAGACGAAATTCCTCGACTTATGCACATCCGTCCGCTCGAACATGTCTGCGCATCTCGCGGAAGATACGGTGAGATGACCGATAGCGGCTGCAGGCCGCGCCGATCTTCGTGAAGGAGCGCCGATGGCAGAGAACACCGACACACCGGTTCGCGCAGCATGGGCACTGCAGGATCCGCTGCTGACGGCCTACTACGACGCGGAGTGGGGGATGCCGGTGTTCGACGACGACGGCGTCTTCGAACGTCTCTCCCTCGAGGCGTTCCAGTCAGGACTGTCGTGGCTGACGGTGCTGCGCAAGCGCGTCGCATTCCGCGAGGCATTTGACGGTTTCTCGATCGAGCAGGTGTCGCGCTTCAGCGATGGCGACGTCACGCGGTTGCTCGCCGATGCGCGCATCATTCGCAACGAGCGGAAGATCATCGCCACGATCGCGAACGCGCGGGCGGCCCTTCGGCTCCGCGAGGAGGATGGGACGGGCCTCGCAGAGTTCGTCTGGTCGTTCCGCCCGGAGCGATCGCCCGTGCCCGCGCGCGACGCCGACGTACCGACGCTCTCCTCGGAATCCACAGCGTTGGCGCGTGCGCTCAAACGCCGAGGGTTCGCGTTCGTCGGTCCGACGACCGTCTACGCCCTGATGACGGCGATCGGAATCGTCGACGCGCATGTGGTGACGAGTCATCGACGCGGATGCTCGGAGCTCTGGTCGCCCGATGGGACCTGGGCGGGAGCCGATCTGCCGTTTCAGGCTCCGGTGACGGCCCCGCGAATTCCCGGCTGAGCGCCGCTGAGATCTCGCGCTCGAGCCGCCGATAGGATGGTGGGCGTTCCCAGATGACCCCTCCCGATGGAGCAGCATGCCTGAAGCCAGCGCGGCGAGCACCGAGATCACGGCGGACACCGTCGCACATCTCGCGGGCCTCGCACGAATCGCCCTCACCAACGACGAGATCGGGGCGCTCACCAGCGACCTCGACTCGATCCTGACCCACATCGCGAAGGTCGGCGAGGTGACGACCCCCGATGTCCCCGCGACCAGTCACCCCATTCCACTGAGCAACGTCACGCGGCCCGACATCGTCTCCGACGTGCTGACGCAGGAGGAAGCGCTCGCGAACGCACCGGAGACCACCGACGGCATGTTCCGCGTGTCGTCGATCCTCGGTGAAGAGCAGTGAGCGCCGCGATGAACGACGTGATCCAGCTGACTGCGGCCGAGCTCGCCGCTCGGCTCACCGCGGGTGAGGTGTCCTCCGCAGAAGCGACGCAGGCTCATCTCGATCGCATCGCCGCCGTCGACGGAACACTGAACGCGTTTCTCGCGACCGACGCCGAGATCTCACTCGCAGCGGCGCGCGACATCGACGCCCGCCGCGCATCCGGAGAGTCGCTCGGAGAGCTCGCCGGAGTGCCCCTCGCCATCAAGGACGTGCTCGTCACGACTGACATGCCGGCGACCTCGGGATCGAAGATCCTCGAGGGATACCGTTCGCCCTTCGACGCGACGGCCGTCGCGCGGGCGCGTGCAGCCGGTCTGATTCCCATCGGCAAGACGAACATGGATGAATTCGCGATGGGTTCTTCGACCGAGAACTCGGCCTACGGACCCACGCTGAATCCGTGGAAGCTCGACCGCGTTCCCGGTGGTTCAGGAGGCGGCTCCGCCGTGGCGGTGAGCGCTTTCGAAGCCCCGCTCGCACTCGGCTCTGATACCGGCGGATCGATCCGTCAGCCTGCCGCCCTGACCGGCACCGTCGGCATGAAGCCGACCTACGGCGGCGTGAGCCGATATGGCGCGATCGCGCTCGCCTCGTCGCTCGATCAGATCGGGCCGTGCGCTCGCACGGTGCTCGACACGGCGCTGCTGCACGACGCCATCTCCGGGCACGATCGGCACGACTCGACATCGCTCGACTTCGCGTGGCCGTCGATGGCTGCAGCTGCGCGAAGCGGTGCAGACCCCGCCACCCTCGCCGGCCTGCGCGTCGGCGTCGTGAAGCAGCTGATGATCGACGGCGTGCAATCAGGGGTGCAGGCGCGGTTCGAGCAGGCGCTCGATCTGCTCACCGCTCAGGGTGCGGAGATCGTCGAGATCGATGCGCCGCATTTCGAGTACGCGGTGGCGGCCTACTACCTCATCCTTCCCGCAGAGGCCTCGAGCAATCTCGCGAAGTACGACTCCGTGCGATTCGGGCTCCGCGTGACGCCGCAGGGCGGGGCGACCGTGGAGGGCGTGATGAGCGAGACTCGTGCGGCAGGGTTCGGTGCCGAGGTGAAACGACGCATCATCCTCGGCACCTACGCGCTGTCAGCGGGCTACTACGACGCCTACTACGGCAGCGCCCAGCAGGTGCGCACGCTGATTCAGCGTGATTTCGCCGCCGCTTTCGACCAGGTCGACGTGATCGCCTCGCCGACCGCGCCCACCACCGCTTGGGCGCTCGGCGCTCACTCCGGAGACCCCATGCGCGATTACCTCAATGACGCGACGACGATTCCCGCGAACCTCGCGGGAATCCCCGGCATCAGCCTGCCCATCGGCACGGCGAGCGAAGACGGCCTCCCGGTCGGTCTGCAGCTCATGGCCCCCGCCTTCGAAGACGCGCGGCTCTACCGCGCCGGAAGCGCCATCGAACAGCTCGTCGCCGATCGCGACGACGCGCCGTTCTGGACGCAGGCACCGGAGCTCGATGCAGCCTTCCTTGCGACGGCCCGGACCGGAAAGGCGACGAACTGATGGCCAAGACGAAGCTGATGGATTTCGACCGCGCACTCGAGCTCTTCGAACCGGTGATCGGCCTCGAGGTGCACGTCGAGCTCAACACGAAGACCAAGATGTTCTCGACCGCGCCGAACATCTTCGGCTCGGAGCCGAACACGAACCTCGCGCCGGTGTGCCTCGGATTGCCCGGCTCACTGCCCGTGCTCAACCATGAGGCGGTGCGCTACTCCATCAGCCTGGGTCTGGCGCTCGGATGCGAGATCGCCGAGGTTTCCGGCTTCGCGCGCAAGAACTACTTCTACCCGGATATGGGCAAGAACTACCAGATCTCGCAGTACGACGATCCGATCGCCCACGACGGGTCGGTCGAGATCGAACTCGCGTCCGGCCGCATCATCCATGTGCCGATCGAGCGTGCTCACATGGAAGAGGACGCGGGCAAGCTGAACCACGTCGGGGGATCGACGGGCCGCATTCAGGGCGCCGAGTACTCCCTGGTCGACTACAACCGGGCGGGCGTGCCGCTCGTCGAGATCGTCACCCGTCCGATCTTCGGCGGAGAGGCGGATACCCCGGAGATCGCAGCGGCGTACGTCTCGACCATTCGGGACCTGGTCGTGTCGCTCGGCATCTCAGACGCGCGCATGGAGCGCGGGAACATCCGATGCGACGCGAACGTGTCGCTGCGACCGCGAGGCAATGAGGGCGCCGGAATGTCGGTGCTCGGCACGCGGACCGAGACGAAGAACGTCAACTCCCTGCGCTCCATCGAGCGCGCCGTGCGATTCGAGATCCAGCGCCAGGCGCAGATTCTCGATGGCGGCGGGACGATCACGCAGGAGACACGGCACTGGCACGAGGATACGGGGGAGACCTCGCCCGGCCGCCCCAAGAGCGATGCAGACGACTACCGCTACTTCCCCGAACCGGATCTCGCCCCGCTCACTCCCGAGCGCGAACTCATCGAGGAACTGCGCGCGCAGCTCCCCGAGCATCCGACGTTGCGTCGTCGACGCCTCCGCGGGGAATGGCAGTTCTCGGCGCTCGAGTTCCAGGACCTCGTCAACGCGGGCCTGCTCACCACCATCGAGCAGACGGTCGCCATCGGGGTGCCCCCGCAGACGGCTCGCAAGTGGTGGACCGGTGAGATCGCGCGCATCGCGAATGAGCGGTCGACGCCCTCGGCAGACCTCATCACGCCCGCCCAGGTCGCCTCGGTCGTCGAGCTCATCGATGCGGGAACGCTCAACGATAAGCTCGCGCGCCAGGTGATCGCCGGAATCATCGACGGCGAGGGGACCGCCGCCGAGATCGTCGAGTCCAGAGGTCTGGCGATCGTCTCGGACGACGGCGCGCTCATCGAGGCCGTGGATGCGGCGCTCGCCCAGCAGCCCGACGTCCTCGCGAAGATTCGCGACGGAAAGGTGCAGGCGGCCGGCGCGATCATCGGAGCCGTCATGAAGGCGATGCGAGGTTCGGCCGACGCAGCGCGCGTGCGAGAACTCGTGCTCGAACGGGCATCAGCCGCCGAATAGCTTCGGGGGAGACGCACAGAGGCCGGCAGCTCGATGAGCTGCCGGCCTCTGTGCGCACGCGCGCTGTGTCAGCGCACGTCTTCGTCGACCCAGTCCATGGACTTCGTCACAGCCTTGCGCCACTGACGCAGCAGCCGCTCCTGCTCGGCGGAGTCGAGCTCCGGCTCCCATCGGCGATCCTCCTGCCAGTTGGCGGACAGATCATCGAGTCCCGACCAGAAACCGACCGCGAGCCCCGCCGCATACGCCGCACCGAGCGCGGTCGTCTCCGAGACGACGGGCCGCACGACCGGTACGCCGAGGATGTCGGCCTGGAACTGCATGAGCATGTCGTTGGCGACCATGCCGCCATCGACTTTCAGCTCGGTGAGATCGACGCCGGCATCGGCGTTCACCGCATCGAGCACGTCCCGCGTCTGGTACGCGACAGCCTCGAGCGCAGCCCGAGACAGGTGTCCCTTGTTGGCGTAGCGCGTGAGCCCGAGGATGGCACCGCGCGCATCGGGGCGCCAGTAGGGCGCGTACAGGCCGGAGAAGGCGGGCACGATGTACACGCCGCCGTTGTCCGGCACGCTGTCGGCGAGCTGCTCGACCTCCGGCGCGTCCGAGATGATGCCGAGCTGGTCCCGCAGCCACTGGATGAGCGATCCGGTGACGGCGATGGAGCCTTCGAGTGCGTAGTGCGTGGGTCCGTCGCCGAGCTTGTAGCCGACGGTGGTGAGGAGGCCGTTCTTCGAGTGGATGATCTCCTCGCCCGTGTTGAAGATCAGGAAGCAGCCCGTTCCGTACGTGTTCTTCGACTCACCGGCGGTGAACGCCGCCTGGCCGAAGGTGGATGCCTGCTGGTCGCCCAGGATGCCGGCGATCGGCGTCTCGCGCAGCAACGAGGAATCCTCGGCGGTTCCGTACACCTCGGAGGATGACTTGATCTCGGGAAGCATCGACCTGGGGACGCCGAACGCTTCGAGGATGTCGTCTCGCCATTCGAGAGTCTTCAGATCCATGAACAGCGTGCGCGATGCGTTGGTCACGTCGGTGACGTGCACGCCGTGCTCCGAGCCGCCGGTGAGGTTCCAGATCACCCAGCTGTCGGTGGTGCCGAACAGCAGATCGCCCGCATCGGCGGCTTCGCGCGCCCCCTCGACATTCTCGAGGATCCAGGCGACCTTCGTCCCGGAGAAGTAGGTCGCAAGGGGGAGGCCGACGATGTCCTTGAAACGTTCGATCCCGCCGTCCGCCGCGAGTCGGTCGACGATGTCCTGCGTCCGCGTATCCTGCCAGACGATCGCGTTGTAGACGGGCTTGCCCGTCTTCCGGTTCCAGACGACCGCGGTCTCGCGCTGATTGGTGATGCCGATCGCCGAGATGTCGTGCCGAGTGAGATCGGCTCGCCCCAGTGCGATCCCGATGACCTCCTGCACGTTGCGCCAGATCTCGAGCGCGTCGTGCTCGACCCAGCCGGCCTGCGGCATGATCTGCTCATGCTCCTTCTGACCGACCGAGATGATGGTGCCGCTCTTGTCGAAGATGATCGCCCGACTGGAGGTGGTTCCCTGGTCGATCGCGATGATGTATTCAGACATGGTGTTCCTTTCGTATCAGCTTCGTTGCTCGTGCGGGTGCGCGGGTCAGGCCGCGGCCGCGGCGAGGCCCAGGACCAGCGGGGAGACGAGTGCGGCGATCGCTCCGCCGACGAGCGGTCCGGCGACGGGCACCCAGGCGTAGCCCCAGTCGCTGCCGCCCTTGCCCTTGATCGGCAGGATCGCATGCGCGATGCGCGGGCCCAGGTCTCGGGCGGGGTTGATCGCGTAGCCGGTCGGTCCGCCGAGGGAGGCGCCGATGCCGACGACGACGAGCGCGACGGGAAGCGCGGTCAGCGGCCCGAGGCCCCCGGGCACGCCGACCTGGATGTCGCCGTAATCCGCGAAGGCGAACACCGCGAAGACGAGTACGAAGGTGCCGATGACCTCGGTGAGGAAGTTGCCGAACGGGGTTCGGATCGCTGGGCCGGTCGAGAAGACGCCGAGCTTCGCGGCGGGATCGGGTTCTGCATCGAAGTGCGAACGGTACGCAACCCAGCAGAGCACGGCACCGACGATGGCTCCGAGGAGCTCGGCGGCTGCGGCTACGAGGAACTGCACCACGCTGATCTTGCCGGCGATCGCGAGCCCGATGCCGACGGCGGGGTTCAGGATGGCGCCGGAGTAGGCGGAACCGAGCACGCCGACGAAGACGGCGAGGCCCCAGCCCCAGTTGACCAGCAGGAACCCGCCGGCGTTCCCCTTCGTCTTCGCCAGGGCGACGTTGGCGACGACGCCGCAGCCCAGGAGTACGAGGAGAGCGGTACCGACGAACTCGGAGAGGAAGTAGTACCCGAGATTGACATCTGGCATGTCGTCATTGACCTTTCAAACAAGCGAGGGCTGAGCCTCGCGAAGGGTGGTGAGTTCGGGCGCGGAGCGTTGGCGCCGCACCCGAAGGGTCGCCCCGCTCAGATATCGACGACCGCGCCTCCGCGTTCGACATCGATACGGTGAGCGGTGCGAAGCAGTTGCGCCATGCGGCGGATCTCCTCATCGACGCGAGCACCGTCCCAGTTCAGGACGGGCGCGATCGCCTCCGCGGCTGCGCGCACGCGCTCGAGGGTCAGTCCCCCCAAGAATGCGATGGAGGTGCGGCGGAGCAGGAGGTCGTCGAGATGGACGACCTGCTCGGAGGCTGCGAGATGCGCGAGCTCGGCTGCCGTGTATCCCGGGAGCAGAGCGATCGTCTCGTCGTGCTCGGGCGTCGCGGCCAGTACTTCATCGGCTCGGGTGCCGTACCGGTCGAGCAGCACCTCGACGCGACTGCGGTCGTTGCCGTCCGCGCGCTCCGCCACCCAGCGGGTGCGCGCGGCGCGGCCTTTCGGGAAGTCCTTCCCGCCGCCGATCGCGAGTGTCTCCGTGCCGACGCTGCGGGTCTTCCCGAGCAGCTCGAGGGTGTCGTTCGCGAGGTGCGCGGCGAGTGCTCGGAAGGTGGTCCATTTGCCGCCGACGAGGCTGAGGAGCGGAACCCCGGCATGCTCGGAGGGCTCGATGCGGTAGTCGCGGGACACGAAGCCGGGCGCCGTGTCGTCGTGGCGGGGAAGCGGCCGGATCCCTGAGAACGTGTAGACGATCTGCGACCGATCGACGGAGATGTCGGGGAAGACGTGGCCCACGAGATCGATGAAGTAGTCGACCTCCTCGCTCGTGCAGGAGGTCGGCGCGCTGGGGTCCGCGTCGATGTCGGTGGTGCCGACGAGCACGCGATCCTTCAATGGGTAGATCAGCACGATCCGGCCGTCGGAGTGCTCGAAGAAGATCTCTCGTCCACCGGTGGCGGCGAGGAGCTCGGGGTGGTCGAGCACGATGTGCGAGCCCTTCGTGCCGCCCATGAACCGCGTGCCGCGGCCGAGCGCTTCGTTGGTGAGATCGGTCCACGGCCCGCTGGTGTTGAGGATCACCTTCGCCGTGACGTCGAAGACGTCGCCGGTGGTCTCGTCGCGCAGTTGCACTGCACCGTTCTCGAAGCCGACAGCGGGAAGGTAGTTCGCCGCCCGCGCGCGGTCGCCGCCCGCGACGATTCCGTCGTGCAGGACGTCGAGGGCGAGGCGCTCGGGGTCGTGCATCGACGCGTCGTAATAGGTCGCCGTGTACTTCACATCGCTGTTCAGGCGCGGCAGCTCGCTGAGCGATCGGCGGCGTCCCCGGAACTTGTGGCGGGGCACCTGTCCGCCGTCGCGCGAGAAGGTGTCGTACAGCGTCAGCCCGATCTTGATGAGCGCGGCTCCGCGCTCCCGAGCCTTTCCGCGGCCGTGGGTCACGAGCAGACGGAACGGCGCCGAGAGAATGCCGGAGAATGTCGAGAAGATCGGGATCGTCGTCTCGAGGGGGCGCACGTAATGCGGTGCCGTGCGCAGCAGGCGGTTGCGCTCTGCGACCGCCTCCTGGACGAGGCGGAACTCGCCGTTCTCGAGGTAGCGCACCCCGCCGTGCACCATGTGGCTCGATGCCGAGGATGCGCCGGAGACGAAGTCGCCGCGCTCCACGAGTGCGACGTCGACTCCCTGCAGCGCGAGTTCGCGGAATGTCGCAATGCCGTTGATGCCGCCGCCGATGATGAGGACTTCGGCGTGGGGGCGATCCCGCAGGCTGCGAATCGCGGGACGGGTGGTCGGCGTGCGATCATTCATGACTTCAACCTTTCGACGTTCGAGGTCAGCTTCCACCCGCCGTGCACCAAGTTGCAAGCTCATTGCACGTATGTGCATGATGTATTCATCAAAGCGAGCGAAGGGGGCAGTAATGACTGCACATTCGTCCAGATCGCGTGACGCTCTGCGAGCGGCGCAACTCTACTACCTGCAGCATCTCACGATGGAGGCGATCGCGCAGGAGATGCGCGTGTCCCGATCCTCGGTGTCGCGCCTGCTCACGCACGCGCGCGACTCAGGGCTCGTCGAGATCCAGGTGCATTCACCCCAGGAGGCCCGATCCCAGCTCGAACTGCGCATGGCCGAGCGGTACGGCATCACCGCGCACGTCGTGTCCTCTCCCGCGCGCGCGACGGAGGCCGACCGCCTCGAGCGAACTGCGCGCACCGCCGCGCATCGCGTCGCCGCCGCCGTCGTCGATCGTTCGACCGTCGGCGTCGCATGGGGCGCGACCATGAGCGCGGTCGCTCGGCATCTGCCCTCGAAGACGGTGCACGAGGCGCGAGTCGTGCAGATGAACGGTGCGGCCAACGTGCGCACGACGGGCGTGTCCTACTCCGCCGAGCTGCTCGGCGGGTTCGGCAACGCGTTCGCGGCCTCCGTGTACCAGTTCTCCGTCCCGGCGATCTTCGACGACCCCGACACGCGCCGAGCGCTCTGGCGGGAGCGATCCGTGAGCCGAGTGCTCGAATTGCAGGCATCGAGCGACGTCTACGTCTTCGGACTGGGATCACGGATCGGCGACCCGAGATCGCGGATCTACTCGGGTGGATACCTCGACCGCGAGGACCTGCAGGAGCTCGTGCGGGCCGGTGTGGTGGGCGACTGCGGAACCGTCTTCTACCGCAACGACGGAAGCACCGACGGCGTCGCCCTGAACGAGCGCTCGAGCGGACCTTCGCTCGACACCGTGCGGCGCATCCCGCATCGACTGTGCGTCGTTTCGGGTGCCGCGAAGCGGGAGAGTCTTCGCGGGGCGCTCGCTGCTCGGATCATCACGGAGCTGGTCGTGGACGAAGAACTCGCGCGGCTCGTCGTGGACGCTGGCGGCTGAGCCGTGGACGTGGTGGAATAGTACACATGTTCGATTCGCCGCGAGAGATCGCCTCCGTGCTGCACGTCGACATGGATTCCTTCTTCGTGTCGGTGGAATTGCTCGAACGCCCGGAACTCGTGGGGCTGCCAGTGGCGGCCGCGCACGACACCGCGCGTTCCGTGGTGTCGAGCGCCAGCTACGAGGCGCGCCGGTTCGGGGTGCGTTCGGCGATGCCCGTCGCTCGCGCCAAACAGCTCTGCCCGCAGCTCGTGCTCGTCGAGCCCGTCTACGCGAAGTACCGCAGCGCTTCGAAGGCGGTGATGGCCGTGTTCCAGGAATTCACTCCGCTCGTCGAACCGCTGAGCATCGACGAGGCGTTTCTCGACGTCGCCGGCACCGTACGGCTCTTCGGGCAGCCGGTGGAGATCGCCCGTGCGATCCGCGAGCGGGTGCGCGAGCGCACGGGCCTGCCCGCTTCGGTGGGTCTCGCCGGGACGAAGTTCGTCGCGAAGCTCGCGTCGCAGCGCGCAAAACCTGACGGCATCCTCGAAATCCCTCCGCATCGCACCCTCGAGTTCTTGCACCCGTTGCCGATCGGAGCGATGTGGGGTGTCGGGCAGGCGACGGAACGGGCACTGCACGCGCGTGCGATTCGGACCGTGGGGGAGCTCGCCCGTGAACCGATCCACTCGCTCGAACGAATCGTCGGCGGGGCGAGCGCACGGCGGCTGCACGAGTTGGCGAATGGCCGAGACGCGCGGCGCATCGTGACCACTCGCTCGGAGAAGAGCATCGGGCACGAGGAGACGTTCGCGCACGACGTCTCAGACGCTGGAGCGCTGCAGCGCGAGCTCCTGCGGCTCGCCACGCGCACGGGCGAGCGCCTGCGCGGAGCCGGGGCCGAGGCGCGGACGATCTCCATCAAGGTTCGCTGGGGCAATTTCGAGACCATCACGCGTTCGCGCACCCTTTCGGAGGCGACGGATGCGACGCAGCGGATCTATCACACCGCACGGGAACTCTTCGACGGGCTCGATCGCGGCGGACGCGCAGTGCGGCTCATCGGCGTCAGGGCCGAGCAGCTGCTGCCCGCAGGCAGCGATATCGCTGCGCTCTGGAGCGAAGACGACGGCTGGCGAGCCGTCGATCAGGCCGTGGACGAGGTTCGTGAGCGGTTCGGCGCCTCCGGGGTGACCTCGGCCAGCCTGCTGACGGGAAGAGGCTCCGTCGTCGATCCGCGTTCCCTTGAGACGCCGGGCTGAAGCGGCCTCAGTCGTCGCCGGGCGTCGGCTCGGCATCGGGATGCGTGCCGGCGGATTCCGGTTCACCCGACTCGACGATGGCGAGCACCGATTCGAGAATCGCGGCGAGCCAATCGAACACGAGCACGGTGCCTCGAGTCTCCTCGTCATCGAGGAGCCGCGGCCGGTCATCGGGCTCGTCGAGACCGATGCGCGCAGCGATCGCGAGGCGGAGCGCCGTGACGGTGCGCACCCATGCGGGAAGCGTCGTCGGGGAGATGTCCACCTCGACCAGCGCCGTGTCGTCGGGGGCCCCGCCCCCGAGCCCCAGAGCGGCCGTGACGTCCATTGCGTCCTGCAGCTTCCGATTGAGCAGCCCCTGCTCGGTGACGCTGCGAAACGCGCCTGCTTCCGCATCCTGCTCGTAGGCGTCTGGGAAGAGGCGGGCGAGCGCCGGATCGTCTGGGGTCGAGTCTGAGCCGCCCACTTCGAGGCTCGCGAACAGGGGATCCGGGTCGAGTGCAGTGCCGCTGTGACTCTGCAGCAACTGGATGAGCTGCGCGATGAGCTGGTCGAGCATGGCCGCCTCGTCGTGGTCGAGCAGGAGCCGCAGGCCATGATCGGGCAGAGGCAGGAGTTTCACAGTTCGCCCGCCCGCCGCACCGTCGCCCAGAGGCCGTATCCGTGCATCGCCTCCACATGCATCTCCATCGTCTCCCGCGAGCCCTCGGCCACGACCGCGCTTCCGGTCTGATGCACCTGCAGCATGAGCTCCTCAGCGCGATCTCGCGTGAACGCGAAGTGCTTCTGGAACACGAACGCGACGTACGACATGAGATTGACCGGATCGTCCCAAACGACGGTCTGCCACACCGGAGACTCCAGATGCGCCGGTTCGCCGAGACGCCGCGTCTGCGCCTCCGGCTGCGCCGCCGACATCAGCCCCACCCGAGTTCGTGGATGCGCTCCTCGGTGATGCCGTAGAAGTGCGCGATCTCGTGCACGAGGGTCACCCGGATCTCGTGGACGAGATCCGATCGATCGGAGCAGTGGCCCAGCAGGTTCTCTCGGAACAAGATGATGCGGTCCGGCTCCTCGCCGTACCCGTAGACTCCCCGCTCGGCGAGTGAGAAGCCCTCGTACACGCCGAGAATCTCGTTCCCGTCCGACGGGCGGTCCTCGACCAGGAAGATCACGTTGTCGAGCTGCGCGAGCATGTCGTCGTGCAACGAGTCGAGGCCGTCGGCGACCAGCGATTCGAACTCCTCGTGTGAGATGTCGAGCATGTCTTCACCCTACACAGAACCCCTCTGCGGCGTCGTGGAACATTGCGCGAAAACCGGGCGCCCGGTGCGTGACATAATGAGCTGCCGCGTTCATGCACTGAAGCAGGGGAATGCGCCGAACATGGGGAGGAAAGTGGTCGCAGTGAAGCGCTCTGGAGTGGCGAAGGGTGACACCGTATTCGCTGCACCGTTCATCGTCTTCGCGCTCATCGCGATCGGCACCGGCATCGCGCATCTCATCGGGACGGCGCCGTCCTCGTGGACGCTGGTACTCGCCGTCATCGCAAGCGTCATCATCTGCGGGCCCTTCCACATCCGCATCGGCTACGACCGCGGGTTCCCGCAAGCCGGCGTCTCGATCGTGATGCTCTCGATCGAGCCGCTCACCGAGGCTCCGTTCATCGGTGTGTGCATCTGGACGATGGGAGTCCTGATCGCGCAGATCTCCCTTCGACGAAACCTGTGGCTGGCGCTGTACACGACAGGGCTCGCCACCGTCGGGGCAGTCGCCTTCGTCGCAGTGCGCAACGGGCTCGACGCGCTCGGGGTGTGGTTGCTCCCGAGCTTCGTCGCCGCGACCATGGCGTTCTACGGCGTCGCGCTGCTCGGCGAGTTCGCCCGCCAATGGGGCCGCGAGGAGGTGGACCGCGGCGTGAGCGCGTCTTCGGTGAAACCGAGCCGGCTGGTCCTGCTCGTGGCCGTGGTCTCGCTCACCGCCACACTGATTCACTACATCGATGCGACCGTCATCTCGTGGATCGAGGGCGACCCCGATGTCAGCTTCACGCCGTTCGTCGTGCTGCTCGCCGGTTCCATCTTCTACGTGCTCGCGCAGCGCTCGCGCTCGGACGACATCGAGTCCCGTCTCTCCGCGGTGGTGGATGCCGCGATCGAACTCCCGACGGAGAGCGGTGAGGCGCTGGGGACCGCGCTGCTGAACCGCGCGAGAGGGATCGTGCGCGCCAACGCCGTCGAACTGCGGGACTCACCTCCCGAGAGCGATGAGATCGGCGCCCCGGTGAGCCTCGCCGCAGGATCGGAGCAGTACCTCGTGGCCTCGCGCAAGCTCGGCGGCAGCGCCTTCAGCCGGGACGACGAGCGTGCCCTGGTCTCACTCGCCCACCTGGCGAGCGAGGCGGCCCGCATGCAGTACGAAGTCGACTCGCTCGAGCAGCGGGCCAACACCGACCCGCTCACGGGCCTGCCGAATTACGGGGCGTTCCAGCAGGCACTGATCGACGCGAACGAGCACCGCCCCTACCACGAAGGCATCGCGCTGCTGTTCATCGATCTCGATGACTTCAAGAAGCTCAACGACAATTTCGGTCACCGCGCCGGAGACGCGCTCCTCCAAGCCATCGCGGTGCGCCTCGAACGATCGTCGGGCGGCGGCGATTTCGTCTCCCGTGTCGGAGGCGACGAGTTCGTCGTCATCTTCACCGGCCTCGTCTCGATCGATCAGGCCAAAGAGGCCGCCGACCGCGTCATCGCCGCGGTGAGCGAGCGCCTGGACCTCGAGGGGCACGATCTGACGCCGCTGGTGAGCGCCGGTCTAGCCTTCTCGAGCCACCGTGAGATCGACGCTCAGTCCCTCGTCGAGGATGCGGACCGTACGATGCTCCAGGCGAAACGCTCCCGTCGGCAGGGGACGATCGTCGCCGGAAGCACGGTGAGCATCTCGTCGCACCGTTCGACACGGCTCAACGACATCGTGGCCCGAGCCATCGAGTGCAATCGGCTCATGCTCGCCTTCCAACCCATCGTCGACATCTCGACCGGCAAGATCTGGGCGTTCGAGGCCCTGACGCGATACGTCGATCCTGAGTTGGGTCCGATCTCGGCTCCATCGCTCATCGCCCGCGCGAAGAGCCTGGGGCTCATGAACGCGCTGACGGAGCAGGTGATCACGAAGGCTCTGCAAGCGGCCGAGCAGTTCCGCAGGCTGGAGCCCAGCATCACCTGCATGACCGTCAACCTCGACCTCGGCCAGATCAGCGACTCCGAGCTCGGACCGTATCTTCGCGAGGCGGCGCAGACGCACCCCGACGTGACCCTCTGCATCGAACTCAACGAGCGCTCCCTGCGTTCCGTCACCGACGAGCTCCGTCGCGATGCGGAGAACCTGCAAGCCGCCGGCCTGATCATCGCGCTCGACGACTACGGCTCGGACGACTCGTCCGTCGGGGCTCTGGTCCACTTCCCGATGAACATCCTCAAGATAGACAAGAGCCTGATCGGCAACCTCGACGACTCCAGGCAGCGGGAGCTCATCAAAGCGCTGCAGGGCTTCGGCGATAATCTCGGTCATACCGTCGTCGTCGAAGGCATCGAGAGCGCCGCCGTAGCGGAGACGCTGCGAGCGCTCGGCGTGCGCAGCGTGCAGGGCTACTACTACGGCCGGCCGCAGTCGTTCGCGCTGACGCGCGACCGGCTCCGTCGCACCGGCACGCGCGCGGAGATCGCGTAGTCGCCGCCCAGTACGTCGGCAGCGGTCAGCGGCCGATGCAGGTCAGTACGCCGCGTCGGCCTCGGGCGACGGGGGAGTGACATCGACGCCCGAGCTGAGGCGCGAGATGGCCTCCGTCGGGACGAAGTGCGGATCCGGTTCGATGAAGGCATCGACGACACCCATGAACGCGAGCGCTGACACGGACCAGGAGTCTTCCTGCGCCTGCTCATCAGCGTTCCCATCGGCGCCCGCAGACGACCCGTCGAAATGCGCCTCGACGAGGGCGGGGACGGTCGCGCGAACGATGCCCAGGCCCTCGATCACTGAGGCCGCAGCGACGACGAACGGCTGGTAATCGTTGTGGAACATCGGCTTCAGGCGATACCCGACCGTGGGGAGGACGTTGCGGTAGAAGTTCTCCATCGTCTCGACGAACGAGAGCTCGCTCGCCTGCAACGCGTCCAGTACACGCGTCCGCGCGGGTCCTTCCGGCCAGGCCACGATGGTGGTCGAGAGCGCCGCGTACGTGCGCCACTTGCTCGATGCCGTGATGACCTCGAAGTTGTACTCCGCGGCGGTGCGAATGATGTCGTTCAACACGCTGCGCCGACCTTCGAGCGTGTGCAGGTCGTCGGTGCGCATGCTGAGGTACTGCCACGTCGTCAACAGCGTTTCGGTATCAGCGCGGTCGATCTGCGCCTGGTTCGCGAGTTCGCAGAAAAGATCCGCCATGAAAGCGTCAGGAGACGACCACACCTGCGCGAACTGCTTCGCTGAGACACCGGCGTCCGAGCAGATCTGGTCGATGAGTTCTTGCGAGACGCCGAGGGAGAGTCCGACGGTCTCGACGTGCTTCACTGCGCTGAGCAGGACTTTCGCGCCCAGGTCGTCGGTCGTCGAGCGAGATCGAACACTGCTCCCGCGGTTCCAGCCGTCTGCCTGCACCGTTCCCCCAATTTCGACGTCAGTAGTGCACATATGCTAGCATCCCGCTTCCGTCGCCATCGAATGGGGCTCCTTCGCGCATCCGCGACTCGCCGGGCGGCGGAAGCGATGCGCGAAGAACGGCGATTCGGGCACAATAAGACTTACACGAGTCGTTCGAGGTCACACCCGGGCATTCAATGACGTATCCGCGGTGCAGCAGGCCGCGCTAACAGGAGGATCCCCGGCGTTGTCCCATATCGACCGTTCCGTGACGAACCACGACGTTATCCCGGTGATCGGCTCCTCGCTCTTCGTCGATCACCCGACCGCGCGCATGTGCGTCGGCATCATCGCAGAGAACGACGTCGCTCGCCCCGGGCTCGAGGCCGAGTATCTCGCGCACTTCGTGCTGCGGCGCAAGGTCTACGTCGACCAGACGGGACAGCTCGATGAGAGCGAGATCCAGCCGGACGGTACGGATCGCGATAGCGACGACGCACGCTCCGTGACGTTCGCAGTCTTCGAGAACCACGTCGAGGGCGTGCGCGTCGTGGGAGTCTCACGGCTGATCGTGCGGGGCGACGAAAGCCCACTGCCCGTCGAGGAGTTCTGCCCGGACTCGTTCACCGACGATGGGCTGACTCCGCGCAGCGTCGAGGTCTCGCGAGTGATCGCGCGCCATGAGCACGCCGTCATGCAGGAGCTGGTGCAGTGGCATCTGTTCGCGGTCATGCTCGCGTACGAGGCGAACCACGCGTTGGAGCGCACATTCGCGATCATCGAGCCGTGGCTCGAACGCCATCTGCGCGGAACGATCGCCATTTCGCGCATCGGCGAGCCCAGGTACGTGGAGCACTACCTCGACTACAATCTCCCGATCGAGATCGACATTCCCGCCTCCACGGAGCGCGTGAATGCTCGCCAGGGCGGATTCATCGATCAGTACCGGGCCGAAGACGGCGCCATGACCTACGTCGGCCGCGCCCCGAAGCGCGCGCTCACCGAGCAGCCGCGGTGATGCGTCTGGGCACCGAGGCTCCGCAGTTCTCTCGCAACTACGGCTTCTGGAGCGAAGACGAGCAGCGCGCGCTCGTCGAGTCTCGGGTCGCCATCGCAGGGGTCGGAGGAGACGGCTTCCAACTGGGCGTCAAGCTGGCCCGCATGGGAGTCGCGTCGTTCAGCGTCGCTGACCCCGAGGTGTTCGAATTGGAGAACGTGAATCGCGTCGAGGGCGCGAGCACGGCGACGCTGGGCCGGCGCAAGGCCGAGGTGTTTCGGGAGCGCGTGCTCGACATCAACCCGGACGCGGAGGTGCGCACCTTCTTCGATGGCGTGATCCCGGAGAACATCGCGGACTTCATGCAGGGCGCCTCCCTGGTGCTCGACGAGTCGGAGCTCACGAAGCCGGAGATCGGATCGCTCATCGCGCGTCGAGCGCGAATGCAGGGCATTCCAGATCTCCTCGTCATGAACGTCGGCTTCGCCGCGCAGGTCACATCGTTCGCTCCGGCTTCTCCCTGGACGTTCGAACGATTCATGGGGTTCGACGCGGAGATGCCGCTCGACGAGATCGCGGAAGCGGGAGTGGATCTCGCTCGGTGCCTGCCGTACATCCCGCCCTACACCGACCTGCGATCGTTGCGTGCGGTTGCGGGGGAGGATGGCCACGAGCCGGCCTCCCTGCCGTCGATCTCGATCGGCGTGGACGCGGCGTCAGCGATCGGCAGCGCGCAGGCGTTTCTGCATCTGACTGCTGGGGTGGCGAATCATCGCCGTTCTCCGATCTGGGCGCCCCGGATCGCCTACACTGACGCCTATCGTCTCCGCACCCGCATCGTGCGGGCGGGGCGCGCCCCGCACGTGCTGGGTCTGCTCGTGGCCGCTGCGAGGCAGAAGCTGAATCTGAATCCGCTCGGCAGCTACACGGTCGCCGACATCACGCGCAGGCGCTCCTAGCGAGCGTCTGCGCCCCTGCCGGCATACGCCGGGGGCGTGGGCGCACGGCACGCCTGGACGCACATTACGCCTGGACGCACAACACGAACGAGGCCCGCCTCGCGCCGGATCTGATCCGTGAATGCGCGAGGCGGGCCTCGGTACTACTTGGGGTCCCTGCGTAGAAAGTTCTCAAACCCCACCCCGAAGCTGAAATCGTTGATTTCTCGCTGGAAACGAGGGGTATACCGGGTATCGCAGCGGGCCGATAATACCCCGATTCACGACGTACGAGGGCCTTGCGTAAGGAGGATTGGAAAACCTCAAACCTTTCTCACCCCCGCAGAAGTAGATCGACTTGTCGACGATTACCTCACTGGTTTCAGCGTCGGATACCTCGCTCAGAAGTATGGTGTGCACCGTGCAACCGTCTCGAAGCATCTCACCCGGAGCAACGTCGTGCGCCGCCAGCACGGCCTCACAATCGAGGAAGCCGCAGAGATAGTGAAGCTGCACGGCGGTGGCATCTCAATGCGCGCTATCTCACGCACTCTCGGTGTCGACCGTAAGCAGGTTCGCATCTCCTTAGTCGCAGCTGGTGCACTCGTCGATCAAGCCTCGACCATGAGAATTTAAACGAAGCCTTCCTCGACAAGCACACAACCGCTCTCGGTAATGACATGGGCCTGGCCTGAGCCGTCAACGACTCGGCTCCAACTCTCAACCAGCAATCGACCCTTGAATATCGACATCGAGAAGCCGCCGTACATACCTGGATAACCAAAGTACAGATTGTCCAATGTCTCCAACGCGATGATCTCGGAAGGGATTGGCCGAATCTTTACGGGCTCCAAAGACTCGGTACGTTCCTGAATCAGTTCAGATAGGTGCTTGTCCCATGCAGCAAACTTTCGCAACTGGTTGTCGCTCAGATCACGCACGGTCAGAGCATCAGCAAGATGCTGATGATTGCGTTTCAAAGCAATAACGATTGGACGATCGCCTTCAGCGTTCCGTAACGAACGCCATGCTCCGCGGCGGATGAGTTCATCCACGACCTCCGATGAGGCGCCGAGCCAAGCTGCCTGGTGAAGTGGTGTGAACCAAGAGTCACCAGCGATTCTCTATTGATTTACGCTCAGAAATCGCTCTCGATCAAGAAGACGAAATACCGCCTCCCAATTGCCGACTCTGGCAACGTCCGCAAGACGGTTGATGTTGTCGACGTGACTCTCCCTGAGAAGTCCCGCCTCTATCACGCCTGGCCAATCAACTTCCAACTGCCACCCTACGCTCGACATTCGGACGGTGTAACCAGAACTACTGCTGCCGGATCTACATCACTTGCCGTTGCAAGAGTCGGCAACTCGGCAGAATCAAGACCAGCAAGTTCAAGTGCTGCCTGTCCAGCTAAGTGAGCCGAACGCACAGACGGGAGTGCTGCACGGATAGGTGACAGTTCTAGTCACGCCGCCAGTGCGACGGCACTCGATCTCCTCTGCAACCCGTCAGACTTTGACCGAACCTTTTTCGACCGGCGCACGGCAAAGTAGCGCTTGGTACTTCTCAACAGCTTCTGCCATTCGCTCTACAAGTCTGGGTCGGAAGACGAACTGCTTGAAGGTCGGTGAGTAAAGGCAGTAGCGCGGCGATCTGCGGAGCGCTGTCGATGTGATCCGACTCTGACACAAGACGCTCGGCACCATCAAGACGAACCTGTCTTGGGCGTTCGCCTATAACGTGGCAGCGATTCCGGTCGCAGCGTTCGGTATGCTCAACCCAATGATCGCCGGCGATGGCGTTCTCGAGCGTCTTCGTGGTTGGCAACAGCCTGCGTCTGCGCGGCTTCACGTCCATCACCAAGCAGGCTGCCTAGCACACCGGGCCCGGTCGCCCAGCCGAGAGGAGACACCCATGACGAAGCCACACTCGGGCCACGGGCACGACCACGGGCCTCACAGTGGCCACGAGCACCACGAGCACCACGAGCACCACGAGCGCACTGGGCACGAGGATCACGGTGGTCACGCTGGCCATATGGGCCACTGCGGTCACGGCAGCCACGGCGATCATGTGGCACAGTTTCGGCGCCTGTTCTGGGTGAATCTCGTGCTCGCGGTGCCAGTCGTCGCGTTCTCGCCAATGTTTGCCATGATCCTCGGCTATTCAGTACCAGGCTGGGCCACGTGGATCGCACCTGTTATCGGCACCGTGATGTATGTCTGGGGCGGCTCCCCATTCTTGACGGGCACGGTGAGCGAAATCAAGGCCCGCAAACCGGGCATGATGCTGCTGATCGCCCTGGGCATCACCGTGGCCTTCCTCGCATCGTGGGGCGCAACACTCGGGCTGTTGCATCACGAGCTCGAATTCTGGTGGGAACTCGCGCTGCTGGTGGTCATTATGCTGCTCGGGCACTGGATCGAGATGCGTTCGCTCGCCCAGACCACTTCTGCGCTCGACTCCCTCGCTGCGCTTTTGCCCGACGAAGCCGAGCGGGTCGAGGGTGAAACGGTCGTCACGGTGAGCCCGGCGGAGTTGCGCGTTGATGATCTCGTGATCGTGCGCCCGGGCGGCAGCGTGCCGGCCGACGGCATGATTGTTGACGGACGTGCGGCCATGGATGAATCGATGATCACCGGCGAATCGCTCCCCGCGACCCGCAGCGAGGGTGATGCGGTGACCGCCGGCACGGTCGCGACCGATTCGGGGCTGCGGGTCAGAGTCACCGCCATCGGAGACGACACGACACTTGCCGGCATCAACCGACTCGTCGCCGACGCACAAAACTCGTCGTCTCGGGCGCAGCGCATCGCCGACCGGGCTGCAGGGTGGCTGTTCTGGTTCGCCCTCGCCGCAGCGGTCAGCACCGCGATCGTTTGGATGCTCGTGGGCGACCCAGATGCGGCCGTGATGCGCACCATTACCGTGCTAGTGATCGCCTGCCCGCACGCGCTCGGCTTGGCGATTCCGCTCGTGGTTTCCATCGCCACCGAGCGCGCGGCTCGCGGCGGGGTGCTCGTGAAAGATCGTTTCGCGCTCGAGACGATGCGCCAAGTCGACGCGGTGCTCTTCGACAAGACGGGCACACTCACCAAGGGCGAACCGGTTGTCACCGGTGTCGCGCCAGTCGGCGATGTTGACGAGCACGCCCTGCTGGCCCTGGCTGCCGCGGCCGAGGCCGACAGCGAACACCCCCTCGCCAAAGCGATCGTCGCCGCGGCGAGCGACCGAGGCCTCAGCCTTGCACCCGCCACCGGGTTCTCTTCTTCACCGGCGGTTGGCGTCACCGCCACCGTGGCCGGCCACGAGATTCGGGTCGGTGGGCCCCGGCTTCTGGAAGAAACCGGGCAGCCCGAGATCGGTGCAGCCGATGCCTGGCGGGCCGAAGGTGCCATCATTCTGCATGTCGTTCGTGACGGAATCATGATCGGCGGGCTGAAGCTCGCCGATGAGATTCGCCCGGAGTCGCGCGATGCCCTCGCCGCACTGCATCGGCTCGGTGTTGAGGTCGTGATGATCACCGGTGACGCTGCAGCCGTCGCGGGGGAGGTTGCTCGCGAACTCGGTATCGACCGTGTGTTCGCGGGCGTGCGCCCCGAAGATAAGGCCGCGAAGGTGGCCGAGTTGCAGCACGAAGGCACGGCTGTCGCGATGGTCGGCGACGGTGTCAACGATGCCCCCGCCCTCGCGCAAGCCGATGTTGGTATCGCTATCGGGGCGGGCACCGATGTGGCGATCGCGTCGGCAGGGGTGATCCTCGCCAGCTCTGACCCGCGTTCGGTGCTCTCAGTGATCGAACTCTCACGTGCTGCCTACCGCAAGATGAAACAGAACCTGTGGTGGGCGGCGGGGTACAACTTGATTTCGGTGCCGCTTGCCGCCGGGGTGCTCGCCCGCGTCGGGTTCGTGCTGCCGATGTCGGTCGGAGCGATTCTGATGTCGCTGTCGACGATCGTCGTGGCGCTGAATGCCCAGCTCTTGCGCCGCATCGATCTCAGTCCAGAAGCCAGCACTCGCGCCGTGCTCGAACGCACGAACTGACCTCACGCAGCCCAGGATCAGCACATGTCATCAACCACTGAATCGCACGCGTCGCACCACGGGTATATCGGCGATAAGAAGCGCTACCTGCAGCGCATGAAACGAATCGAAGGTTTGGCCCGGGGCATCGCGAACACGATCGACGAAGAGCAGTACTGTGTCCACATTCTGACCCAGGTCAGTGCGCTCACCCGCTCGCTGCAGGGGGTGGCGACGGGGCTGCTCGATGATCACCTGAAGCACTGTGTGCTCGATGCCGCCAAGCTTAGCGACGAGGCCGCCCACGAGAAGATTCAGGAGTCCACTGCCGCGGTCAACCGGCTGATCCGATCGTGACTGTGTGAGTCGGCCTCGCGGGTTAGCCTACCGGCACTTCCCGCCGAGCAGGGCTCTCGCGCCGCGCACCCCGGTGCGCTCGGAGCGCGCGGAGCGCCGACAGAATGGCCACAAGGTCAACAATCTCTTGCAGCAGCGCTCCCACCACCGCCGGCAAATAGCCGAATGCGGCGACGAGCATCAAACCGACTGAGATGATGATGCCCATCCAGATCGACTGCAGGGCGATCTGCACCGTGCGCCGCGAGACATAGGCCACATCTGCCACTCGCGCGATGTCGTTCGAGGTGATCACCGCCGCTGCTGACTCGCTCGCGACCGTTGCACCCCTGCCCGCCATCGCAACACCGACATCGGCGGCCGCCAGCACCGGGGCATCATTGATCCCATCGCCGACCATGAGTACGGGTCTCGGCCGCATCGCCTGCACAATCCGCACCTTGGTCTGGGGAGTGGTCTCAGCGTGCACCGTCTGAATGTCGACCGCGTGTGCGACAGACTCCGCGGTCGACGTGATATCACCGGTCACCATCGCGATCTCGGCTACGCCTGCTCGGCGAAGACGGGACACCGTGTCTGCAGACTGCTCACGAATCGGGTCGGACAAGATGATCACTCCGGCGAGCTCGTCACCGACCGATACGTAGACGGCCGTCTCCCCAGCTGAGAGTACGGGTCGATCGATCGGCCCGGTCACCTCTTCGATAAATGAGGGCTTGCCCACTCGCACCGAAGTGCCGTCTGCCAGGGAGGCGAGGACACCGTTTGTTGCCACCTCGTCGGCCGTCACCACTTCGGGAAGCTCAAGTTGCTGTGTGCGTGCCGATGCCACGATCGGATCGGCGAACACGTGCACGGAGTACTGCTCGGCGGCGGCCGCGAGCTGCAGCGTCTCGTCTACGGTGCGAGCAGCAGGGTGAATCTCGACGACGTCGGCTTTACCTTCGGTCAAGGTGCCGGTCTTGTCGAATGCGACTGCACGGACCCGGGCGAGCACCTCTAACACGCCACCGTCTTTGATGATGACGTTGAGCTTTGCCGCGGAACTCATCCCGCCCATAAACGCGACCGGGGTGGCGATGAGCAGCGGGCACGGCGTCGCCACGACGAGCACCTCGGCAAATCGCACCGGATCCCCGCTGAGAAACCACGCGAAGCCCGCAATCAGCAATGACACAATGGTGAACGGCACCGCATAACGGTCGGCGAGTCGCACCATCGGTGCCCGGGAGTCCACGGCCTCCTCGACCAACCGTACGATCGAGGCGTAGTTCGAATCGGCTGCCACCTTCTGCGCGCGCATCGTGAAGCTCGTCGTGCTGTTGACCGTTCCAGAAAGCAGTGGGTCGCCCGCGTGGTAGTTCACCGGGATCGGTTCACCGGTCACGGATGATTCATCAATCGTCGCGTGATCCGATAGGAGCACCCCGTCGACGGGGAGGATCTCTGAGGAGCGCACCAGCAGTTCGTCGCCGACTTTCACCTCTTCGATCGCGATGCGTTCGACCTCACCTGTTACCGGGTGAATTCGACCCGCGAATGCTGGGGCTCGGTTCAACAGTTGGTCGAGTTCTCGGCTCGCGCGGCGAGCGGCGAGGTCTTCGAGTGCTTCCCCTCCGGTGAGCATCAACGCGATGATGAGCCCCGCGACATATTCCTGTACGGCGAGTGTCGCGATCATGGCGATGACCGCAAGAATGTCGAGCCCCCAATGCCCGCGCATCAGATCTTTGAACATGTCGATCGCGGTGATCACGATCACGATACCGAGCACCAAGTATGCGGTGACCCCGAGAGCCATCTCTGCGCCGGTCAGCCAGAGCATAACCCCGGTCGCCAAACCGACGAGCACGAACATCATGAGCTTGCGGTTGCGAAGAAATTCCACCGTCGATGACATTGCGTGTGACGCTTCCGAGGTACGTGGGGCGATGGTCTGGGCTGGCACGGTGCTGTTCTCAGTCTCTCTTCGAGAGGGTTGAGAGTGCGGTGAGCGCGGTCACATCAGTGATCGTGATCCGCCCCTGTTCCTGTTGTGAGATCACCCCGGTGTCGGTGAGTTTGCGAAGTTGCCGACTGAGGGACTCTGGTGTCGTGGACAGGAGCGAAGCGATGTCCTTCTTTGCGAGCGGCAGCGTCACGTCGATGGCTCCTCGCGGCCCTGGCGTCGCAGGGAGCGAGAGCAGGTAATCGGCGAGACGAGAGCTCACGTTTCCCGAGATGACAGAAGCCAGTCGCGCCTCAGTATCATCCAAGCGCTGACTCACTCCTTGCAGCATGCGCAGCCCGATGCTCGGATGCTTCTCGACGAGACGCCCGAGATCGGCATGACGGAACACGCACAGTTCGGTATGCACGAGCGCTTCTGCTGCGTGATCGGGTCTCGTGCCGGTGAGAAACGCGGATTCTCCGATGAAGTCGCCCGGCCCGAGGACCCGGATCACCTGCTCGTGCCCAGCCGCACTTGTGCGAGCGATCTTCACCTGACCGGTGTGCACCACCATCAACTGCGACATGTCCGAGCCTGCTGTATACGCCTGCTCGACAGCGTCTAATCGGACGGTACGTGCAAATCCCGCAACTTCCACTTGCTGCGCATGTGTGAGCCCTTGAAACAGTGGTACACGGGCCACGCAGAGATCATTTGCTGGATCAGCATCCACATCGGTTGAAACAGCCAACGGCATCCTTCCCTTCCCTTCTAGTATGGCGACTCGTGGCACAACACCCGCGCTTCAGCTGAAGCCAGGGGTGGCGCGTGCAGTGATGTGCGCGTGGGGCGTCCGCGGGTTCGAGCGCTGCCCGATCACCTCGAAACCGGCGTGTGTGAGGGCTTCGACCATTTTGTTCATCGGCCACCGGTATGCGGCGGCGATCGGATGGTCGAATGCCTCTAGCCGCGGCCCCGCGAAAAAGGACATCAGCAGCGATCCGCCGTCACCCAGCCGAGTGCGCAGTGTTGCGAGCGCGTGTAGGAGCTCTTCTGAGCTCATGTGAATGGTCGAATACCAGGCGAGGATCCCGCCCCAGCGGGTCTCGCAACGGGCGAGATCGTCGATGGAATCGTGATGGAACACAACCGCGGGATGTCTGGCTCGGGCAATCGTGATGAGGCGATCCGATGGCTCGAGCCCTTCCACCGCGTGTCCGAGGCGTGCGAGGTGACCGGTCCAACGCCCGGTACCCGCGCCGACATCGAGAATGGGGCCATCGACTGCCGCGGCCCACGGCTCGATGACCGCACGATCAGGGTCATCCGGTGAGATCTCGGCACCGAGAATGCCCTCGATATCAACCTCAGGCGACCCGTATGCATCGGCCACCCGGTTTATTGAGGCCACAGGATCAGACGTCCGTGCTGCTGTGAATACGGCGTCCGTCGGTGCCTCAGGCCGCTGGGTCATGGTTCGATGATCACTTTGCCGGCAGTGTGCCCGGCCTCCACCATGGCGATGGCTTCCGCAGCCCGATCGAGACTGTACCGGTCCGTCACCTGCGGATCGACGAGACCGTACTGGGCGACGCCGGTGACCTTCTCGAGCCCTTCACGCGTGCGCACCACCGCTACGCCACCGAGTTGCTGCACGGTGGTCGGGTCTGCGGTACTGATGATGACGCTCGGGTCTTTGGCGACGACCGCGAGATCACGAAGCGCCTGCCCACCGACCAGGTCGATGAGCACATCAACACCCTCCGGCGCGATGGCACGCACCCGGTCAGCCGCACCCTCCCCGGAGGCAACGAACGTCGCACCGGTCGACTCCACCAGTTCCTGCTTCGCTGCACTGGCCACACCGATGACCGTGAACTTGTGCACATTGCCGATCTGCGCCGCCATCAGCCCGACCCCACCTCCGGCGCCAAGAATCAGCATCGTCTGACCAGGTTCCAGCTCGATCTGATGCGTCACGTCATACGCAGTCGCCCCTGCGACAGGCAGTGCTGCAGCGTCAGCAAAGGAAAGCTCTTCGGGCTTCTGGACGGTTTGTGCCGCATCCAACACCGTGTGCTTCGCGAACGTTCCCTGTCCTTTGGCCGCGAGGCCGAGCACCATGTCACCGACAGCGAAGTTCTCGACCTCTGCGCCTACGGCGGTGACGGCACCGGAGGCCTCTCGGCCCATCGGTGCGGGAAGCGACCAGTGGGAGCCCATCTGCCCCGCACGGATCTTCCAGTCAGCAGGGTTCACCCCGGCCGCTTTCACTTCGATCGCGAGCTCTCCAGGCCCAGGCGCCGGAGCCGGGCGTTCAACGAGTTCCTGCGTCTCGGGGCCGCCATAGGCGGCGAAGACCAGCGCTTTCGACATTATTGACTTCTCCTCGTTCTCCAGGTGAGTGACACTTACGTGGTTGCCTGTGGCGGAGCGTCTTCACCCGAAGCCTCTGCCGCATCAGCGAGTTCCTTCGTGGCATACTCCGCGTCAATTGCGTGCTCCGGAGGTGAATAGACGGTGTAGAGCACCAAAGGCTCATCGCCAGTGTTGCGGAAGTTGTGGCGAGTACCGGCCGGGACAGCGCACAGGTCGCCAGCATCAACGGTGTGCGTCTCGCCGTCAAGGTCGGCCTCTCCGCTGCCCGACACAAAACTCAGCAACTGGTCGGTGGTGTCATGCACCTCCTCGCCGATCTCCCCGCCCACCGGAATCGTCATCGCAACGAGTTGGGAATGCTTTCCCGTCCAGAGCACCTGACGAAAATTCGTGTTTGCTTTCGCGACCTCGTCGATGATGAAGTGCGTCGCCTTCTCGCCGACGCTGAACTGGTTCTCACTCATGTGTGTGGTCCTTTCTTAAGATGGAAGTTCGGATGAACTCTGGGCCGTGGCTGGTTCGACCGGGCGGCCTGTTTCATGTGCGGCTCGGGCGCGTTCACTCCTCGACAACGCAGTGGCTCCTTGGGTGTTGCGCAGCAGGCGCATCGCGTTGAGGATTACGATGAGCACCGATCCCTCGTGCACGAGCATGCCGATAGCCATCGTGACACCCCCTGCGAAGACCCCGACGAGCAGCACGACAACGGTGATGAGCGCGATCCAGATGTTCTGGTGCATGACGTTCACGGTGCGTTTGGCGAGGCTGATTGCTTCGGGCAGTTTCAAGAGGTTGTCGCCCATCAGGGCAATGTCTGCCGTCTCCACGGCCACCGCTGAGCCCGCTGCACCCATGGCAACACCAATGTCGGCGGTCGCGAGGGCCGGGGCGTCGTTCACGCCGTCGCCCACCATCGCGACCGTGTGCCCCTCGCGCTGCAACCGCGCGACAGCGTCGAGCTTGTCCTCGGGTAGCAACGAAGCATGGATCTCATCGATACCGACCGCCTCACCGATGGCTTCGGCGACAAGGCGCGTATCTCCGGTGAGCATCACCACCTTCTGCACCCCGCTAGCGTGCAAGCGCCTGATCATCTCGGGGGCATCCTCGCGGATCGTATCTGCGACACCGATTACGCCAAGCACGCTCTCATCGACCGCGACAATCATGGGGGTCTTGCCTGCCGCTGCCAGTTTGTTCGCAGCCACAGCCGCCCCCGCGTCGTTCACGATCCCGTACTGTTCGAGCAGCGGCACGTTACCGATGAGTACCCGCTTGCCGTGAGCGTCGGCCACGATCCCCTTGCCCACGACCGGTGTGACCGATCCCGGAAGGCCCTCGGGGGCCACTCCTTCTTCTCGTGCGGTGTCGAGGATCGGGCGGGCAAGTGGGTGCTCGGACCCTGCTTCTGCGGCGGCTGCCCAGCGAAGCACCTCGCGCCGATCCGCTTCAGAATTGAGCACAACGATGTCGGTGAGTACCGGGCGGCCCTCGGTGAGAGTCCCCGTCTTATCGACTGCGACGGCCGAGATCTTGGCCGAGGTTTCGAGGTACTCGCCGCCCTTGATGAGAATCCCGTTGCGGGCCGAGCGGCCGATTCCCGCTACGATCGCCACGGGAATCGAGATGACGAGCGCGCCCGGGCAACCGATCACGAGCAACGTGAGGCCGAGCACTACGTCACCAGAGATGAGGCCCGCCGCAAGCGCGAGTACCATCACCGCGGGCGTGTACCACTTCGAGAATCGGTCGATGAATGCCTGCGTTTTCGCTTTCGCATCCTGCGCTTCTTCGACACGGTGAATGATGCGCGCGAGCGTCGTGTCGGCTCCGATGCCGGTCGCCATGACCTGTAGGAATCCGCCCCGCGAGATCGTGCCCGCAAACACGTGATCTGACTTCGTCTTTTCGACAGGGATCGACTCACCCGTGATCGATGCCTCGTCGATCGCTCCGGTGCCTGACACGACCTGCCCGTCGACGGGAACTTTCGCTCCGTTCTTTACGAGCACGATCTCGCCCATGCGCACCTGATGTGCGGCGATCTCGACCTGCTCACCGTCGCGCATCACGACTGCAACGTCGGGGGCCACCGAGACCAACTCAGCGAGCGCTGCACGGGTCTTGTTCATCGTGCCGGCTTCGAGTGCGTGACCGATCGCGAAGAGGAACGTCACGGCGGCAGCTTCCCAGAAGTTGCCGATGAGTGTCGCGCCGATCGCTGCAATCGATACGAGCAGGTCGATACTGATGAACTTTACGAGCAGTGCCCGGACGGCCTTCACGACGATTCCGTACCCCGCGACAATTGCTGCGGCGAGCATGAACGCGTTCGCAAGGGTAAACACATGACCAGAACCGTGGGCGTGTTCGCCAGCGTCGATCCACCATTGCGGACCGACCGTGACGTTCCAGCTGCCGCCGAAGAGCTTTTCGACGCCGAACGACACGAGAATGAGGAGGCCCGAGACAACGGGAATGAACCAGTTGCCATACCGCCACTTACGGAACGCGTTCACGAATGTGCCGCCTTTCGAATTGGTGAACTTAGTGCGTTAGGAGCCGTTTGGCTAGAACGCGGAGGCCTTCGACTTATAGCCGGCCTTATCGACAGCAGCAATGAGATCGTCGACGGAACTTCTTGTCTCATCGTGGTCGATCTCAACGCGACCCGAGGCGAAGTGCACCGTCACGTTCTCGACGCCATCGAGCTTTCCGACCTGCTTCTCGATCTTGGTCACGCACGACGGGCACGAGAAACCCTCGGCGCGCAGCAGAGTGTGGGTGGTGTCAGTAGCGTTCGCCATGATGAGTCCTTTCGCTTCACCCCGAAACGGGGATCGACCAGGAGGTTCCTGGCCTTCACGACCCAGACTATTGTGTTGACAGAGCCTCAGCCTTGACCTAGATCAAGTCGTGCTCGGAGCTCCTCTCTGTGGCTCACCAGCTACTTGGGCGCTGTGAGTCGCTTCTTGGTTGATCTGCTGGGCGCCATGAAGGTCTACAAGACCGAACTGATCCGTCAGCAAGGCCCTGGCGGACGGTCGAGCAGGTCGAGCTTGCGACCCTCGAATACGTGTGGTGGTGGAACCATGAGCGGCTCCACGGGGAACTCGATATGCGTACTCCGATCGAGGTCGAACAGGCGTACTACGCTGAAACCGAGACGCTTCTGTCACCGACCGGCTGACAGGGAAACCGGTCGGAACAAGAACCAGGCCAATTCAAAATGCTTCTTCCTGCCAAGCGTAGAGACCAAGGCGCCCGTCTTCGAGCGGATGCAAAGGTGCATCGAACTCGCGCGACTTGCAGGATCTCTCGACCTTGATCGGTGAACGCGACGAGTTCACCGATTCTGTCACGCTCGGTGACTACGGTTCACGAAGCAGTCAGCGATCAGTGCGCCGGGTGCCGATTATGCCGCCCGACCGTATCCGCACCATGCCATTCGGCACAGGAGTCCTATCTGCTGCGCTCAGCTCCACCGATCATCGTCGACCTACTGCCCTGGCCGAAGCGCTCTGACGCAGCCTCTCTCAAACGCGAGCGCAGTGAGATCGAAACACTGCTCGAAAACCGACCCATCAGCGAGTGACGAGCTACCGAGCTGGTTGCGCCTACGCACCTTCCTGATACGAGCGGCTGACGTGGCCGCTCCCAACCAGGCAGGAGGACGATCCCATGACCATCCGCACACAGCAGTCCGTCTCAGGTTTCATCGCCAGCGCCCTCAACTCACTCAGACGGACCGCGGCGACGCACGGTTCTACGCCCGCTTCGGCCAAGAGAACTTTCGCCGCGAAGACGATGGCACGTTTACGAAGCTCGAAACAACCTTCCACAACCTAGTGATGTATCGCGCCACCGCAGAGCGCGCGTACGAGCGCTTTTCGAAGGGCTACAGCTTCGTCGCCGAAGGCTACTTGCACGAGTACAGCTACGAGCGCGACGGCCAAGCCACAGACGGCGTGGAGTTTGTCGCCAAAAAGATCGGTCACGACACCGCTCGCACCCAGTACAGCTTGGAACGAAGCCAGCGCGCCACAGATCACGATGCACCGGCACGCGGTCAGAGCCGTGCGTTCGAACCCCCTCAGAAGCGACCGAGCACTGACGCTCCGACACTCGGTCGCTGAAACTGCAGGAGCGCAACAATGACTAACAACAATCGCACTGACGAAGTATTCGACGATTTGCCCGAACCAAGTTTCAGGCCTGAAGACGAGACACCGCCGCCGCGCCCGATCAACTGGAATCTGCTCACCTCCCACGACCTTGAGCAAGAGCTTCTCGCACTCAATCGGTGGGTGAACTGGCTCAGGTTGGAATATGGGCTTCCGGCCTCAGAAGTTCCTCCGCTCTGGCACCGCCACCCAGAGCTTCCCTGGGAGTTGTCGGCGCTGCACCTTCACTGGCTCAGCGCATACGATGCGGAACAGGACGGCTCGGCACCGTTCGGTTGGCATCGAGACTTCGCTGATGCTCGCGGCCGACTCCGTGATTGGGTTGCTGCAAGCGGCACTCGACGAGACCGCGATCGACCTACCAGACAGACACCCTGGCCAGGCGAAGAACACTCCCAGGAGGTCGTAGAACAGGTCATTCACGATCGCGAAGCCGACTTCGTCGAGTTCGTACTCGAACAGGTGCAGGCCCGCGGAGCGGCTGAAGACGCGTTCTACGCGAACATCGACTTCGAAACTGGGGAGGTGCGTGAGTAATGTCTCGACCATATGAGAGGAAGACCGAGCGCCGCAGCCGCGAGGAGCGCAAGTACTCCGTACGAGCCGAGCACCGGGAGCAACCGGATGTCGATCTGCTGGCAGAACTGTTGATTCGCTTTGCGCTGCAGGAGGCCGGAGCAGGCCGTGCCTCTGCCTCAGAGTCGCGGAAGGCAGCCCTGGAGGGCATCAGGGCTCAGACGTAGAATGAAGTTATCCGCCGCGGTGGTGGATGTTGTGGTTCTTAAACCCTCGCGCTTCGGCGCTTGGCAAAATTACGTGGCTTTTCAGCCTAGTCCTACAGCCTTTCGGCTCTTCTCACGATCAACATTCACAGTTGAACAACCGCGGTGGACATTCAGAACCCCGAAATGCGGAGAAGTGTGATGAAGAGCCCAACACCGAACCGCACCGCGGTCGATGACCTGGCGCGACCCTCAGTGCCGTCTGGTGGCGCAATTGCGGTCACCTATCTACGTGTGTCGACGAAAGAGCAGGCAGAGAGGGCGGCACGGACGAGGGGTACTCGATCCCGGCCCAGCGCGAAGCGAACCGTCGCAAAGCTGAACAGATCGGTGCAACGGTCATCGAAGAGTTCGTTGATGCAGGCGAGTCTGCACGCAAGGCAGACCGGCCCGAGCTGATGCGAATGATCAAGTATGTGGCCGAACACCAGGTCAACTACTGCATCGTGCACAAAGTGGATCGGCTTGCACGTAACCGGGCTGACGATGTCGCCATCCATCTCGCACTGCGTGACGCAGGAGTCATGCTCGTCTCCGCCAGCGAGAACATTGACGAGACCCCGTCGGGCATGCTGCTGCACGGCATCATGTCATCGATCGCAGAGTTCTATTCACGGAACCTCGCCACCGAGACTGTGAAGGGACTCACACAAAAGGCAGCGCAAGGTGGCACCATCAATCGTGCGCCGATCGGGTACGTCAACATTGGCGTGCGTGATGAACGCGGCCGCGAGAGCCGCACCGTGAAAGTCGACGAAGAACGAGCCCGCCACATCACCTGGGCGTTCCAGGTGTACGCTTCAGGCCGTTGGACGCTCTCTCAAATCCATCGCGAACTCATCGCCCGCGGCCTCACCACACTGCCAACTCCGAAGCGCCCCTCGAAACCGATCGCGATCTCAACCTTGCACCGGTTGCTGTCGAACCCGTACTACAAGGGCGACGTGACGTTCAAAGGAGCCACCTACAAGGGCAGCCATGAAGCGATTGTGCCCAAAGAAGTCTGGTACCAGGTACAGGCCGTGCTCGGCGCACACAAATCCGCAGCTGATGCCACGCAGGTGCATGACCACTACCTGAAAGGCACCGTCTACTGCGGTCAGTGCGGCGAGCGGCTGATCATCACGAACGCAAAGAACCGGCACGGCAACGTCTACCCGTACTTCGTGTGCTCGGGTAGGCACTCTGGCAAGACCGAGTGCACCAGGCAGGCGATGCTTATCGAAGATGTCGAGCGGCTCATCGAGAAGTACTACGAGATGATCGAAGTGTCACCCGGGATGCGGCAAGGCCTCGCTGGAAAGATCCACGCAGACTTCGACCTGCTCATGGCGAACGAGACAAAAGAACTCTCGCGACTCACAAGCGAACGGGACCGGCTCGATGACGAACGGATGAAGCTCTTGAAGGCCCACTATGCGGGTGCGGTTCCGATAGACCTGTTGAAGCAGGAGCAGGATCGCATCGCGGATCAGATCGGAGACATTCAGCACCGAATCGAAGCGCATCACGATGAATATGCGTCAGCGAGAGCAAACCTCGACGACTCGCTCGGGCTGCTTGCCAACATCGTCAGCGTGTATGAGCGTGCTGATGACGCAAACCGGCGACTGTGCAATCAGGCGTTCTTTCACCGGATCTTCATCGAGGAAGACGGGGATGTCCGTGTCGAATACGAACGCCCCTTCGGTTCACTCTGCGATACCGAGGAGCAGATGAACGCTCTGAACTGGGCCGCTGAAGCGAAGAAGAAGGGAGAGGTTCAGACCGGACAAAGAGTGGTTACTCTTGTCGAGGGTTTGAACCTCTCCCATTTGGGGTGGCTAACGGGACTTGAACCCGCGACCACCGGCACCACAAGCCGGTGCTCTACCGACTGAGCTATAGCCACCATGCTGACCTGACTCGCGCTAGCGCGCCAGGCAACCAGATCATCATAACCCAATGCGAGGCGCCAATGCCAAACCGGGCCCGCTGATGCGCGCGTCGCAGTGAGCACGAGCGATGCGGCGGCGGCTACTCGGCGGAATCGCCGTGCACGAGCGTCGCGAAGCGCTCGGTCGCCCGCTTCGCGTGCGCTGCCGCCGTCGCCTTATCGGGTCCGGGCGCAGCACTCATGACGGCATCGCGGAAGTACGCCAGCTCCTGAATGGACTCCGCGATATCGGCGAGCGCTCGATGCCCTCCGGTCTTCTCGGGCGCTCCCGAGAATGCGGCCGGATACCAGCGGCGGCTGAGCTCTTTGATCGTGGAGACGTCGACGCTGCGGTAGTGCAGTCGTTCTTCGAGCGTCGGCAGGTACTTCGCGATGAAGCGGCGGTCCATTCCGATCGTGTTCCCCGCTACGAGCGGGCGTCGGCCGGCGGTCACGAATCGCTCCAGGTAGGCGAGGACCTGCTGCTCGGCGTCCTCGAGCGACGCCCCTTCGGCGATGCGGGGGAGGAGACCGGACTTCTCATGCATGGAGCGCACGAAGTCGTTCATGTGGGCGAGTGCATCGTCGCCCGGGTTGATCACGATCTCGAAACCGGAATCCAGCGGCGTCAGGTCGAAGTCGGTCACGATCACCGCAATCTCGCAGAGGCCGTCCTGATCGACGTCGAGACCGGTCATTTCGCAGTCGATCCAGACGATCTGGTCAGCTGGCGTATTCGGCACAGTGGCTCCTCAGTGCAGTAGCAGTGCGCGGGCGCGCGCCCGCAATCGGTCCAGTCTACTGTTCCGGCCCGGTTCGGTCGGCGGCGGGGCTGTGGCAGAAGGGCGCGCGTCGCAGGACGTAAACTGGACTCCATGGCTGTTCTTCCCATCGTGATCTCCGGTGAACCCGTTCTGCATCGTCCCGCCGCTCCCGTCACAGACTTCGACGACGAACTGCGCGCACTCGTCGACGACATGTTCGACACCACGGTGGCGGCTCCCGGAGTGGGCCTGGCCGCACCTCAGGTGGGCATCGGCAAGCGGGTCTTCGTGTGGATCTACGAAGACCAGGACGAGGGACCGGAACGCGGGGTCGCGATCAACCCCGAGTTGTGGATCACTCCTCCCGAGCCGGGACTGCCTGGCGAGGACGAGGTCGAGGGGTGCCTCTCGTTCCCCGGAGAGCGCTTCGCCCTGCGACGGGCGCCACGGGCAATGCTGCGTGCGCAGGACGTCGACGGAAAGCCGTTCGAGATCACTTCGAGCGGATGGTTCGCGCGCATCCTGCAGCACGAATTCGACCACCTCAACGGTCTGCTCTACGTCGACCGGCTCGTGCACCCGGAGCACCGCGGAGCGCAGAAGGCTCAGCGGAAGAACGGCTGGGGCACACCGGGCCTGAGCTGGCTCCCGGGTGTCGACGATCTCGAAGGCTGACGCGCCGAGACGAGATGTGATCCGCAGCGCCAGGGACGCTGACGAGCAGTCACGACGGTGACGCCGCCGATGCTGCGGGCGGTCGCGTCGCCGGTGTCAGCGCCCACGCGAGCGCGGCCAGGCCGATGAGCGCCGCTGTCACGCCGAACGCCCAGCCGAATCCGGCGAGGTCGACGATCGCACCGGCGATGAGCGGACCGAGCACGCCGCCGAGATCGCTCGTCATCGAGTACCCGGCGACCACCGATCCGCCTCGGCGTCCGGCGAGAATATCGGCGAGCACGGCCTGCTGGCCCGGATTGACGAGCGCCGACCCTGCTCCCGCGACGAACATCACGGCCAACGCGACCCACAGCTCAGGGGCGAACGGGAAGACCGCATAGCTCGCCGCCAGGATGACCGATCCGGTGATGAGCAGAGGCTTCCGTCCGAGGGTGTCATTCCATCTGCCGGACGGGAAGATGAGTATCGCGTTCCCCGCGGCATAGGCGGCGAGCACCCATGCCGCCATGGTCGCGTCGCCGTGGAACGTCGCCGCGACCAGCAGCGGGATCACCGAGACGCGCACGCCGAACGACGACCATCCGAACGCGAACACGGACAGCAGCAGCGTGCGGTACTGCGGCACGCGCAGTGCCATGCCCAGGCTCATCGTCTCGTCGGCGTCGTTCGAGCCGCGTGGGGCGCGGTCCGCGAGAACGGAGCGTCGGAGCGCGACGGCGACGACGGTGGCGGCGGCGAGGAGCGTGAAGAAGTAGAAGACGAACGGGGCGCGGAGTCCGAAGATCGCGACGGCGCCGCCGAGCACCGGTCCGAGGAGGCCGCCGAGCAGGAATCCGGCGGCGTTCACGCTGGCCACGCGTCCGCGCGCCGAGGGCGGGCTCACCTTGATGAGCAGGGCTGTCGCGGCGACGGTGAACATCGCAGAGCCGATGCCGCCCACCCCCCGCAGCACGACGAACTGGGTGTAGTTGCCCGCGAGTGCCGCAGCGCCCGTCGAGACGGCGACGATGAGGATGCCGATGATGTAGGTGCGTCGCTCGCCGAGGCGGCCGACGACCCAGCCGGCGAGCGGCGCGGACACGAGTCGCATGAGCGCGAACGCGCTGACGATCGCCGAGGCGGCGAAGTTCGAGACGTCGAACTCGAGCGCGAACTGCGGAATGGCCGGTGCGACGACGCCGTACCCGAGGGCGACCGTGAAGCCGCCCGCGACGAGCGCCCAGACTTCGAAGGGAAGCCTGGCCTGCTTCGGGGTGCGCACGCGTTGAGGTCCTTTCGGTGTCGCCGCAGCGAACGCGGAATTCCCAGTGCCTCCGGCAGGATTCGAACCTGCGACCAACGGATTAGAAGGCCGTTGCTCTATCCACTGAGCTACGGAGGCAGCTCTACGAGCGTACACCGAGTTCGATGGGCTCGCAGTCGGCTCAGGAGTGCGCGCCGACTTTGCGGGCGTACATCGCACGGTCCGCCTGCGCGATCGCATCGGCGAGCGTCGCGAGACCCGGGGCTGCGGCTGCCACGCCCATCGCGGCCGACACGCCGGCGCCTTCGAGCGCCGCGTCGAAACGAGAGAAATGGTCGGCTGCCTCGCGAGCGGTGACGCCGTTCGCGAGGATCGCGAATTCGTCGCCACCGATCCGCGCGACCCGGTGCGCCTCGGCCGACGCCGATGCGAGCGCTTCAGCGGCCCGCGTGAGCAGACGGTCACCGGCGAGGTGGCCCAGCGTGTCGTTGACGCCTTTGAGACCGTTCAGATCGATGATGGCCACCGACACCGGGTCGCCGAACGCGTCGACCCGCTCTTGCGCGTCGACGAGCACGCGGTCCCAGCCTCGTCGGTTGAGAAGCCCGGTGAGGGCGTCGGTGTGCGCGAGTGCGTCGGCGATCGCGACGCTGCGCCGCCCCCGGTCGATGCCTCGCGAGAGTTCGAGCTGGGACGAGAGGAGTTCGCTCAGCAGGCGGATGAGCTCTTCGTCGACGGACTCGCCCTCCGCGAGCGGGGTCTCGCGCACCCCGCAGAGCACTCCGAATAGGGCTCCCGTGTCGTCCCGAATCGTGTACCCGGCATACGAACCGATCCGTTCGGCGGCCCCGAGGTCGGCGTAGTGCGGATCGGAACGCGAATCGGGGACGACGTGAGCGGCGCCAGCGGACATTCGGCTGCAGAACGACTCACCCCAGTCGATGCGGTCGCCGACCGAGAGCACCTGATCGTGGTGCACGTGCACGTGGATCTGCTCGCCGTTCGTGACGCGGGAGACGGACCAGTCGGTGAGTGGTGTGTGCTCATTCAAGTAGGCCACGACGCGTTCTGCCGACTGCGTGAAGGTGACGGCTCCATTGAGCAGATCCGTCATCAGGGCAGCGTCTCGTCGAGCGTGGCGCGGGTGAACTCTTCGGCGTTCCGGTTCATGAGGACCGCTCCGCCTTCGCGGCGGCCTTGGCCGCGCGCTTCGTCTCGCGCACTCGCTGCAGCGATTCCGGTGAGGTGATGTCTGCGACGCTGCGGTATGAGTCGGGCTCGCCGTACGCTCCGGCAGCCTGCTCCCAGCCGTCACCGTCGAAGCCGAGCTGTTTGCCGAGCAGCGCCAGGAAGATCTTCGCCTTCTGCTCGCCGAAGCCGGGTAGCGCCCGCAGCCGTGTGAGCACGGTCTTTCCGTCGGGATCGCCCGAAGTCCAGATGGCGGAGGCGTCGCCGCCCCACTCGTCGACGAGGGTCTGGCACAGCGTTTGCACGCGCGCCGCCATCGAGCCGGGGAAGCGGTGAATGGCGGGCGACTCCTTGAACACCGCGAGGAGATCCTCGGGGTCGGCGCTTGCGATCGCCCGCGCGTCGACGCTGCCGAAGCGCTCCTGGATCTTGAGCGGGCCCGCGAACGCGACCTCCATCGCGATCTGCTGATCGAGCAGCATGCCGATGAGCAATGCGAGCGGATTCTCGGTCAGCAGCTCATCGGCGGCTGAATCGTCAGTGAGGTGCAGGCTCATGGAGTCAGTGTACTGCGGACGCAGGTCACTCGAAGCGGTTGACCATGGCGAGCGCGGCGCGTTCGACGTAGTCGCGGAATGCCGCGTCGTGCATGGGGGCGAGACCTGCCGCGTCGAGTGCCGCATGCATGTGTCGAAGCCAGCGATCCCTCGCGTCGGGCGTCACCGCGAAGGGGTGGTGACGCATGCGCAACCGCGGGTGGCCGCGCTGCTCCGAGTACGTTGTCGGGCCTCCCCAGTACTGCTCGAGGAAGGCGCGCAGTCGCCAGGTCGCGCCTTCCCAATCATCGTCGGGATACATGGGAGCGAGAACGGGGTCTTCGCGCACGCCGCGGTAGAACTCCGACGCGATGAGCTCGAATGTGGGGGTTCCGCCGACCTGCGACCAGAGCGTCTCGGTGACGGCGTCGCCGCTCGCGCCCGAGCGCAGGGTGAGCCGCGGGCCGGGCTGGGTGCTGTCGTTCATACTGCTCCTCCCGGCTGCCTCGGCAGCTCATCGGCGAGCTTGATGTCGTGCTCGCCGAACTTGCGGCGCAGCTCGGCGCGCACGCCGCGCTGCACCTCCCATTGTGCCTCCGGGCGGGTCTTCACGAGCAGCCGGAGCGTCGCCCGATCGCCGAAGATGCTCTCGAGACCGAGCAGCTCGGGTGACCCGGTGACCTTGCGCGCGTACTTCTCGGAGCGGAGCAATTCGCGCGCGGCATCGAGTGCGACATCGGAGACCCGCGTCATGTCTTGCCGCGCATCGACGGTGATGTCGATGATCGCCTGGCCCCAGCCCTGCGAAGCGTTGCCCAGGGTCAGGATCTCTCCGTTGCGGATGAACCACAGAGTGCCGTCCATCGCGCGCACCTGCGTCACGCGGATCCCCACGTCTTCGACGGTGCCGCTGATCGTGCCGATGGTCACGATGTCGCCGACCCCGAGCTGGTCTTCGAACACCATGAAGATGCCGTTGAGCAGATCTTTCACGATGTTCTGGGCGCCGAAGGCGAGGCCGGCGGCGACGATGCCGGCAGAGGTGAGCAGTGCTGCGAGATTCACGCCCAGCTGTCCCAGGATGAGGATCATCGCGATGACGACGATCACCCAGGTGATCACGGCACGTCCAACAGTGCCTAGTGTGCGCGTGCGCTGCACCGCCCGCGCGCTGACGTACGGCGCGGCGCGCATCTCAGAGGTCGTATCGACGTCCTGCGCCTTCTTCACGCCGCGCACCACATGCGTGACGGTGCGCATGAGGAGCTTGCGCAGCAGCCAATTCGCGAGGAGCGCCGCGATCACGATCACCGCGATGGCCAACGGCACCTGATACGCCGTCAGAAAGCCCTGGAAGGCATTCCCGACCGCCTGCTCCACCTCGTCAACGCCTTCCATTCACACCTCCCGGTCTGCGGCCTGCACGCGCAGAGCCCGCTCGACGCCCGACAGGTGCTCCGAGACCATCCGTCGCAGGGCTGCAGGCGCGTCCGCGTTCGCTTCGAGCCAGTCGCGGGTCGCGCTCGCCAGCTCCGTGTTCGCGAGTTCGGCGGGGTAGAACCCCTCGACCAGCTCCTCGGCGATCGCGTAGCTGCGGGATTCCCATACGGGCAGCAGCGCGTCGAAGAAGCGTGCGACGTACGGTTCGAGCAGCGTCAGATCGCGTGCGCGCGTGAATCCTGAGGCGGTCGCGCGAACGATGGCGTTCGGCTGATCGGCCTCGTCGAACACTGACGCCCATGCGCGTGCTTTGTCGTCGGCGCTGGGAAGCGCCGCCCGAGCGTGAGCAGCAGACTGGTTGCCGTTGGCGGTGCGGTCCTCTGCGAGACGCGCGTCGATCTGCTCGGAAGTTACTCGGCCGCCCGCCGAGAGTGAGACGAGCAGTTCCCAGCCGAGATCGGTATCGATGGCCAGGCCATCGAGCTCACGCGTTCCCTCGAATAGCGCGTGCACGGTGTCGAGCTGTGCATCGCTTCCGGCGAGCTGGGCGAACGACTTCACGAACTGGAACTGTCGATCGGAACCTGGGTCGGCGCTCTCCGCGAGGTTCCAGAGGGCGTCGGCGACCTTCTCGAGCGTCGCGGCACGTCGATCGCGCGCGACGTAGCTCGCCGCAGCGAGCGACAGCTGCCCGAGGAGGGTGCGCAGCGTGGTCGAACCCGTTTCGCTGCCGACGTGGGCGAGAACGATGTCGATGAAGCGGCTGGCCGGGAATTCGCCGTCCCGGGTCGCGTCCCAGAGCGTGCCCCAGAGCAGTGCCCGGGTGAGCGAGTCCTCCGCGTCGCCGAGATGCTGCGCCGCGGTCTCGAGCGATCGGTCGTCCAGTCGAATCTTCGCGTACGTCAGGTCGTCGTCGTTGAGCAGCAGCAACGCGGGCTGCTCGACCCCGACGAGCTCGGGAACCGCAGTGCCCGCACCGTCGACATCGAGCTCGATGCGCTGCGTGCGGCGCAGCACTCCGCCGTCGAGCGCGTAGAGCCCCACGGCGATGCGGTGCGGTCGGATCGTCGGGTACTCGGCTTCTGCCGACTGCTCGATGGTGAAGCTGCTGTATCTGCCGGCGTCGTCGAGCTCGAAGACGGGACGGAGCGTGTTGACGCCGGCGGTCTCCAACCAGAGCTTCGACCAATCGGCGAGGTCGCGGCCGCTGCGGGCTTCGAGTTCGGTGAGGAGGTCGGGCAACTCGGTGTTCGAGTGATGGTGCTTGACGAAGTAGTCGTGCACGCCCTGCATGAACGGTTCCCGGCCCACCCATGCGACGAGCTGCTTGAGCACCGAGGCGCCCTTCGCGTAGGTGATGCCGTCGAAGTTCACGAGCACGTCTTCGAGGTCGCGGATCGGTGCGACGATCGGATGGGTCGACGGCAGCTGATCCTGCCGGTACGCCCACGACTTCTCCGAGGCGGCGAACGTCGTCCAGCAATCCGTCCATTCAGTGGCCTCTGCCACGCCGAGCGTCGACATGTACTCGGCGAACGATTCATTGAGCCATAGGTCGTTCCACCATCGCATCGTGACGAGATCGCCGAACCACATGTGCGCGAGTTCGTGCAGGATCGTGACGACGCGGCGCTCGCGCATCGCGTCGGTCACCTGGCTGCGGAAGACGTAGGCCTCCGTGAAGGTCACGGCGCCCACGTTCTCCATCGCCCCCATGTTGTACTCGGGGACGAAGAGCTGGTCGTACTTGTCGAAGGGGTACGCGTAATCGAACTGCTCTTCGAAGAATGCGAACCCTTCTCGCGTCTTCTCGAAGATGTAGTCGGCGTCCAGGTGCGGCGCCAACGACTCTCGGCAGAATACGCCGAGCGGAATCGTGCGGCCGTCGCGGCTCGTGAGCTCCGAGCGCACGACGTGGTACGGGCCGGCGATGAGCGCGGTGATGTAGCTCGAAATCACCGGGGTGGGATCGAACGACCAGGTCGCGATCTCCTGCTCCGGCCAGTCCTCGCCCTGGGCAGCGGCCTTCGTGCCGGTGCCGACGGGTTCGGGGGTCGGCTGGTTGCTCACGATCTGCCACCGCGCGGGAGCTGTGATCGTGAACGAGAACGTCGCCTTCAGGTCCGGCTGCTCGAAGACCGGGAACATCCGGCGGGAGTCGGGCACCTCGAACTGGGAGTAGAGGTAGACCTCTCCGTCAGCAGGATCGACGAAGCGGTGCAGGCCCTCGCCCGTATTCGTGTAGCGCTGCGTCGAAGCGATGCGCAGGACGTTCCGCTCCGCGAGTCGGGGCAACTGGATGCGCGAGTCCGCGAACACCGCAGCTGGGTCGAGGGCCTCGCCGTTCAAATCGATGCTCTCGACGGAGTCGGCGATCAGATCGATGAAGGTGGCCGCTCCGCGCGTACCGCCGAAGTGGACGGTCGTAACCGCTGCGAACTGCTCGGCACCGGTCGTGAGGTCGAGCGCGACCTCGTAACGTTCCGTCGAGACGGCGGCAGCGCGCTCCTGGGCTTCTGCACGGGTGAGATTCGTTCCTGGCACTGATGCTCCTGACGATGGGGAATACGTATGGCTCCAGCCTAGGCCCGACCCTCGACATCAGTGATGAAACCCCTGTACGCCGCATGTGAGGCGCTGCGCTGGGGCTGCTGCCAGCCCCCGTCGTCGCCGTACAGTGGAATGCATGGAACGCGCACTCGGCACCTCAGATCTCCTCCTCTCGTCCGTCGGGCTCGGCTGCAACAATTTCGGCCGGCCGGGAGCCTTCACCGAGGACCAGCACGGGACCGACGCCGTCATCGGAGCGGCGATCGACGCTGGCATCACATTCTTCGACACCGCCGACCTCTACGGGTACGCCTTCGGCCGCAGCGAAGAGATGATGGGACGCGCACTCGGGACGCGGCGCGACGAGATCGTGCTCGCCACCAAGTTCGGGCATCCGGACGCGCAGGCCCCGTACCTCGGACGCCGAGGTTCACGAGAATTCATCAGAGCCTCGGTCGAGGGGTCGCTCACGCGGTTGCAGACGGACCGCATCGATCTCTACCAGATGCATGTTCCGGATCCGGAGACCCCGATCAGCGAGACCCTCGACGCGCTCGACGAACTGGTGCGCGAGGGGAAGGTGCGCAGCATCGGCCACTCGAACTTCTCCGCAGAGCAGATGCATGAGGCCGCGGGCGCAGCGGCAGCAGGGGGAGTTACGGCCTTCGTGTCGGCGCAGAACGAGCTCAGCCTGGTGCAGCGAGAGGCGGACCGAGAGGTCGTTCCAGCTGCCCGGGAGCTCGGACTCGGGTTCCTCCCGTACTTCCCGCTGGCCAACGGGCTGCTCACGGGCAAGTTCGCCCGAGATCGCTTCCCCGAGGACTCGCGCATCATGCGGCAGCGCCCCCACGTCGCGGAGCAGGCCGACTGGGATGCCCTCGACGCGTACCGGGCGCACTGCGCCGACTGGGGAGTCACGATGCTCGAAGCGACGTTCGGCTGGTTGCTCGATCATGCGCCGGTCGCGAGCGTCATCGCGGGAGCATCGACCCCGGACCAGGTCCGTCAGAATGCGCTCGCCGGTGAGCGCTGGCGCCCGGATGACGCCCAGCGCGAACGCATCGAAGCCCTCTTCCCGGTGCCGACGTCCTGAAGAGTAGGCTGACCCGCATGAGCATCGAACGCCCCGAATCCGCACAGCCCGTCGTCGAGTTCTGGTTCGATCCGATCTGCCCGTGGTGCTGGATGACCAGCCGCTGGGTCTCCGACGTCGCGGCAGCGCGAGGGTTCGACATCGCGTGGCACCCCGTCAGCCTCAAGATCATCAACGAGGGCAACGACGTCGGCGACCATGAGGAGGGCATGCGCCAGGGCCATCGCCTCGGCCGCGTAGCCGCGGCCGTCGCCCGTGCGCAGGATCCGAGCGCGGTCGGGCGTCTCTACACCGAATTCGGAACGGCGATCCACCCCGGCGGCCGCGACGACTTCGACGGCATTCTCGCCGAGGCGCTCGCCGCAGTCGGGCTCGACGCCGAGCTCGCAGCAGCCGCAGACGACGAGCAGTACGACACCGACCTTCGCGAGAACACCGCGCACGCGCTCGAGATCGCCGGGCCAGACGTCGGGGTGCCCGTGATCTCGGTCGACGGAGTCGCGTTCTTCGGGCCCGTGGTGACGCCGGCGCCTCAGGGGGAGCAGGCGCTCCGCCTCTGGGACGGCATCGTCGCGGCCGCGAGCGTGCCGGGATTCTACGAGCTGAAGCGGGGCCGCACCTCCGGCCCCCAGTTCTGAGTCCTCGCTCCGATAGGATCTGATCCATGCGCATTCACGTCGCCACGGACCACGCCGGGCTCGAATTCAGCCAGCAGTTGCAGGATCATCTTCGCGCGCAGGGCCACCAGGTCATCGACCACGGTCCAGCCGAATACGATGCACTCGACGATTACCCGTCGTTCTGCATCAACGCCGCGCTCGGCGTCGCACGTGACGAGCGCGACGGAGTGGAAGCGCTCGGCGTCGTCTTCGGCGGCTCCGGCAATGGTGAGCAGATGGCGGCGAACAAGGTCGCAGGCATTCGAGCCGCACTGGTGTGGAACGACTCCACGGCGACGCTCGCGCGCGAGCACAACAACGCGAACGTGATCTCCATCGGAGCCCGCCAGCACGATGTGGCCGACGCGATCCGCTTCATCGATCTCTTCATCGACACGCCGTTCACCGGCGAGGAGCGCCATGTGCGTCGCATCGCGCAGCTCGGCGAGTACGAGCGCACCGGCGCCATCAGCGGCAAGCACGTCGACAGCCTCTAATGCCTGAGGGGCACAGCGTTCATCGCATTGCTCGTCAGTTCGCGGTGAACTTCGTCGGCACGGCTCCCGAGGTGACGAGCCCGCAGGGACGCTTCGCCCAGGGCGCAGCGCTGCTGAGCGGACGAGAGATGATCGATGCTCGGGCCGTCGGCAAGCAGATGTTCCTGGAATTCTCGGATGACCGTTGGCTGCGCGTGCATCTCGGCATCTACGGCGCTTGGGATTTCGCGGGAGACGTGCGCGTCGACCCATCCATTCAGATCCACGGCCAGGCGCCGGGACGCACGAAGCTGGGCCAGACGGGCGAGTACTCGCGGCCGGATCCCGCCCGCCCGCTCGATCGTGATGGCGAAGACTCCGTGACGTCGATCGGGGCGCCCCGTCGTACCCGCGTGCGCATGGCCGAAACCGATCGTGAGACGGCTGCACCCGCAGCGTTTCCTCCTGAGCCCGTCGGGCAGGTGCGAGTGCGGCTGCTCAATGATCTCGTCTGCGCCGACCTGCGCGGTCCGACCGCGTGCGAAGTGCTCACCCCGGCCGAGGTGGATGCCGTGATCCAGAAGCTCGGGCCCGATCCTGCGAACGCGAACACTCCGGCGGAGCGCGAGCGCTTCGTGGAGCGTGCACTGCGCAAGAAGACGCCGATCGGCCTCGTGCTCATGGATCAGTCGGTCATCGCGGGGATCGGCAATGTGTACCGGGCCGAGATGCTCTTCCGGGCGGAGCTGAACCCTCATACTCCCGCGAACACGATCGACCGCACCGTGCTCGAGGCGCTCTGGGACGATTGGGCGCATCTGCTCGAGATCGGCATCACGGTCGGGCAGATGATGACGATCGACGGTCTCGCCGGCGAGGAGTACGAGCGAGCGCTGGTCGATCGCGACGAGCGGCACTCCGTGTACAAGCTCGAGGGCACACCGTGCAAGCGGTGCGGCACGAACATCGCGCTGGAGGAGTTCGGCGCCCGCAAGCTCTACTGGTGCCCGGGCTGTCAGACCTGACGCAGTCAGGTGAACGGCCATTTCTGGCCGTTCATGCAGCCCCCGGCGCCGTCTCGGTGCCGGTGCAGCGCGGTGCGCGGTGCGCGCGCGTGGCTGTCAGACCTGACGCAGTCAGGTGAACGGCCATTTCTGGCCGTTCATGCAACCCCCGGCGCCGTCTCGGTGCCGGTGCAGCGCGCTGCGCGCGCGTGCGTGAATGTCGGCGGTGCCCGTCAGACTGATGACGGCGACCGCATCGATTGAAGGAGCTCAGCATGACCCGCACCATCTACTACACGGCCACCACCCTCGACGGGTATCTCGCAGATCCCGACGATTCCCTCGACTGGCTGCTGCGCCAGCCGCAGGAGGCCGGCGGTGCCGGTGATTACGATTCGTTCATCAGGGGGATCGGCGCACTCGTCATGGGAGCGACCACCTACGAATGGTTGCTCGAACACGAGCAGGGGGTCTGGAGCTACGAGCTGCCGGCGTTCGTACTCACGCATCGCGATCTGCCGTCCCCCCGGAGTACGACGAATGGAGGGCCAGCCGACGTCCGCTTCAGACAGGGAGGCATCGCCGAGCTCGGACAGGAGATGCGCGATGCCGCCGGCGCGAACGATCTGTGGGTGGTCGGCGGCGGTGATCTGGCGGGTCAGTTCGCCGATCTCGGGCAGCTCGATGAGATTGTGACGTCGATTGCGCCAGTGGTGCTCGGTGCGGGTCGGCCGCTGCTGCCGCGTCGTCTCGATCTCGAGCTGATGCAGGTCGAGCGCAACGGAGCCTTCATCGTCGCGCGGCATCGTGTGCTCGGGTCCCTCGCGGAGGATCAGGAGCGCTCGTCGTCGTCGAGCGCCCAGCGTGCGGCAGAAGTGTGACATAATTGATCCTTGTGCCACGGTGCGGTACTGCCGCGAGGGTCCGCACGGACCGTGAGCCGAACACTCCAGTACTTTTCGATATCCGCGTTCCCGACTTGCGGCGGGCGCAGAGAGTAGACAATCATGCAGAAGCTCGACCTGGTCGACGCCGCGTCGCTCAAGAGCGACATCCCCGATTTCCGCGCAGGCGACACCGTCAAGGTGCACGTGAACATCGTCGAGGGCAACCGCTCGCGTGTTCAGGTGTTCCAGGGCGTCGTGATCTCCCGCCACGGTGAGGGCGTTCGCGAGACGTTCACCGTGCGCAAGATCAGCTTCCAGGTGGGCGTGGAGCGCAAGTTCCCGGTGCACTCGCCCGCGATCGAGAAGATCGAGGTCGTCAGCCGTGGCGACGTGCGTCGTGCGAAGCTCTACTACCTGCGCGGCCTCACCGGCAAGAAGGCGAAGATCAAGGAGAAGCGCGACCGCTAAGTCGCACTTCTCACGGGCCGTTATCAACGCGCCCGCGACGCTCTCAGGCTCCCCCCTGGAATAGGGTGGGAGCCTGAAGTGTCTCACCGATCGGTGAGGCCCGGAGCGTCGGATTCGCACGACCGCTCCCATCGACAGGGGAACCCCACATGAGTGAAGCCGAGGCCACGACCTCACAGCAACGGACGCGTCGAGGCGGAATCCTCGGGTTCCTGCGAGATCTGCTGGTCATCCTCGTGGTGGCGTTCCTGGTCTCGTTTCTGTTGAAGACGTTTCTCGTGCGCAGTTTCTTCATCCCTTCGGAGTCGATGGAGAACACGCTGCAGATCGATGACCGCATCCTCGTGAACCAGTTGGTGCCCGATCTCATCGATGTGCAGCGCGGCGACATCGTGGTGTTCAAGGATCCGGGGGGGTGGTTGTACCCCCGCGGGAGTGAGCCGCCCCGCGGGTTCGAGCGGGTGCTCCAGTCGATCGGTCTCGCGGCTGACACGAGCAATGAGTACGTGGTCAAGCGCGTCATCGGCGTCGGCGGTGATCGTGTCGAGTGCTGCGACGCTCAGGGGCGTGTGATGGTGAACGGTGTGCCCATCGACGAGCCGTACATCGTGCAGCCTGCGGGCGAGGAGCGAGCGTCGGCGATCGATTTCGACGTCACGGTGCCCGAGGGCTCTTTGTGGGTGATGGGTGACAACCGGTATCAGAGCAAGGACTCGCGCTACAACCAGGATCAGCCGGGCAAGGGGTTCGTGCCGGAGGAAGAGGTCGTGGGGCGTGCGTTCGTGTTGAACTGGCCGCTCAACCGGTTCACCTGGTTGGGGACTCCAGAAGGAACGTTCACCGGCGTGGACGCCGCGAAGGAGAACTGAGCCGTGCCCGTCGAGGCAGCACCTACGACGAAGGATCCGACGCTCGACGTCGAACGCGCGTTCTTCGCGGCGGGTGCGCAGATCGTCATCGGCATCGACGAGGTGGGCCGTGGAGCGATCGCCGGGCCGGTCGCCGTCGGCGTGCACGCCGTGGTGGCGGGCACCCACTCGTTTCCGGACGGGCTTCGCGATTCGAAGCTCCTGAGCGAGAAACGACGCGACGCGATCGCGCCGCTCGTGCATGCGTGGGGAGCCGGTGCCGTCGGCTTCGCGAGCGCCGAGGAGATCGATACGCAGGGCATCACGACGATGCTCGGCCATGCCGCGCGTCGCGCGCTGCTCCAGCTGCGTGCGACGGGAGTGCCGGTCGAACGCTCAGTGATCCTGCTCGACGGCGCGCACGACTGGCTCTCCGCAGTGCTGCGCGCTCCGCTCGACATCCGCACGCGGGTGGGGGCGGATCGCGAGTGCGCCAGCGTGGCCGCCGCTTCGGTGCGGGCGAAGGTCTCGCGCGACGCCCTGATGCGTGAGGCCGATGCAGCGCACCCCGAGTACGCATGGGCGTCGAACAAGGGATACGGCGCGAAGGCCCACTTCGCCGGCATCGCGACGAACGGCCTCACCGAACTGCACCGGCATACGTGGATCAAACTCTCCGCGATCGGCTCGGGTAGTCTGGACGGGTGAGTTCGCAGCAGCCAGACGCGTCCGCCCCGATCGGGGTGTTCGACTCGGGAGTCGGCGGTTTGACGGTGGCGCGAGCGATTCACGATCAGCTCCCCGGCGAGTCGATGATCTACGTCGGCGACACCGCCCGCACGCCGTATGGTCCGCGGCCGATCGCGGACGTTCGCCGATTCGCTCTCGAGATCCTCGACGGGCTCGTCGAGCAGGGCGTGAAGATGCTCGTGATCGCCTGCAACACGGCATCTGCGGCGGTGCTGCGCGACGCCCGTGAGCGCTACGACGTGCCTGTCGTCGAAGTCATCGGCCCGACGGTGCGCAGCGCGGCCTCGATCACGAGGAACCGCCGCGTCGGTCTGATCGGCACGCAGGGGACGATCCAATCGCGCGCCTACGACGACCTGTTCGCAATGCGGCCCGAGATCGCGCTGAGCTCTGCGGCGTGCCCGCGGTTCGTGGATCTCGTCGAGGCGGGCGAGACCAGCGGTCCCGCCGTGCACGAGGTCGCGCAGCAGTATCTCGCTCCGCTCGTCGCGCAGGGCATCGACACCCTGGTGCTCGGATGCACGCACTACCCGTTCCTGCGCGGCGCGATTCGGCAGGTGGTCGGGCCGGACGTCGCGCTGGTGTCGAGTGACATCGAGACCGCGAATGCCGTGTTCCAGGTACTCACCGAGTTGCAGTTGCTGCGTCCGCCCGGCTCTGGGGAACCCGAGCTGCGATACGAGGCGACCGGTGAGGATACGGCGGCGTTCGTCGAATTGGCCCGCCGCATGCTCGGGATCGGCATCGATGCCGTCGATCGCCTGGAGACCGGCGCGATCCGCCTGCCCAACTGACTCGCGTTCGCTGTGCGTTCGCCGACCTGATCCGCCGCAACCTCTGGAGACCTGAATGACTGAGACCCTCCGCGCCGACGGGCGCACGCCGCAGCAGACCCGACCCGTCACGATCGAACGGGGTTGGAGCGCCCAGGCCGAAGGCAGCGCGCTCATCTCGTTCGGCAGCACGAAGGTGCTGTGCACCGCTTCGTTCACGCCGGGGGTGCCCCGCTGGCTCACCGGCAAGGGCACCGGTTGGGTGACCGCCGAGTACTCGATGCTGCCCCGCTCCACGAACGAGCGCATGCAGCGCGAGTCGATCAAGGGCAAGGTCGGCGGGCGCACCCACGAGATCTCGCGTCTCATCGGTCGCAGCCTCCGCGCCGTCATCGATACGAAAGCGCTGGGGGAGAACACCATCGTCATCGACTGCGACGTGCTGCAGGCCGACGGCGGAACGCGCACCGCCTCGATCACCGGCGCGTACGTCGCGCTCGTCGACGCGCTGGAGTGGGCTCGTGAGCGAGGGTTCATCGCGAAGAAGGCGAAGCCGCTCACGGACAGCGTCGCTGCGATCTCGGTCGGCATCGTGGGCGGCGTGCCGCTGAGCGACCTCGCCTACGTCGAGGATTCGCGCGCCGAGACCGACATGAACGTCGTCGTGACCGGTTCCGGCGACTTCGTCGAGGTGCAGGGCACCGCCGAGGGTGCTCCGTTCAACCGTGCCGAACTCGACGCGCTGCTCGACCTCGCGCTCGTGAGCACGACCGAGCTGGCCGAGCTGCAGCGAGCAGCCCTGGCGGAGGCGCGCCGACCATGACCACCGTGGTACTCGCCTCGCACAATGCGCACAAGCTCGAAGAACTCCGCCGCATTCTCGGCCCGCTGATCCCCGGCGTCGAACTCGTCGGATACGACGGGCCAGAGCCGGTGGAGAACGGCCTGAGCTTCGAGCAGAACGCGTTCATCAAAGCTCGCGCAGCTGCGGCCCGCACCGGGCTTCCAGCGATCGCCGACGACTCCGGCATCGCCGTCGATGTGCTCGGCGGCAGCCCCGGCATCTTCTCGGCGCGGTGGGGCGGGCCGGCGCGCGACGACCGCGCGAACGTCGAGCTCCTGCTCTGGCAGCTGACCGATGTCGCAGACGACCACCGCGATGCCGGATTCGTCTGCGCAGCGGCGCTCGCGCTGCCGGGCGACTCTCGCGACGGCGACATCTGCGAACTGGGCGTGTGGCCCGGCAGGGTGCTGCGTCAGCCGACCGGGGAGCACGGATTCGGGTACGACCCGATCTTCCAGCCGGATGGGGAGTCCCGATCTGCGGCTGAGCTGACCGGTGCCGAGAAGGACGCGCAGTCCCATCGCACGCGCGCCTTCACCGCCCTCGCGCCGGCGATCCGCGCGCTCGCGGAGTAATCCCGCATACCTTCGACGTCGGCTTGTGCGGCCCCACGGCCCGAGCCCGAGTGCACCGCGGCCGCTGCTGCTCCGCAGTGGTGGTCGCGACGCGGCACCCAACACACGAGTGACATCACTTCGACATCAGAGATGGAGACCACGCGATGAGCAACGCTTCAGCGAGTGGATTGGTGCGCCCGGACGTGACCGAGGCCGACGCCAGAACGATTGCACGCGAATGCTACGGGTTGGAGGTGACCGCTACCGAGCTCGGAAGCAATCAGGATCGCAATTTCGCGTTGACGGCCGCCGACGGCTCCCGCAGCGTGCTGCGGATCGACAACCCCGTCTTCGCGGACGACGCGCGGGATGCGCAACACGCCGCACTGGAGTCCTACCGCGCCGCAGGCGTGACAGCGGCCGCGGTGCTGCCCGGCCTCGACGGCGAGCTCACGCAGCACTGGCGCGGATTCGCCGTGCGCCGGAGCGAATTCGCGGCAGGGGAGCCCATGGTCGATCTCGGCTACTTCGCTTCTCCGGTGCTCGAGGCGTTCGGGGCGCTGTCGGCCGCATCGGCCAACGCGCTGGCAGGCCTCGAACACCCCGGCCTCGATCGCGACCACATGTGGGACATGCGTGTCGCTTTCGACGAGATCGGGCGCCTCGCCGGCTCGATCAGCGATGAAGAACTGCGGGATCGCGTCGTTCTCGCCGCCACCTCAGCCGACGAAGCGCTGGAGCCGCTCGTCGACGCGCTGCCGATTCAGGCGATCCACGGCGACCTGACCGATGACAATGTGATGGGTGAACGCGCTGCCGACACTCGCGTCTACCCGTCGACTGTGCTGGATCTCGGCGACCTCTCCTACGGGTGGCGCGTCGCCGAGCTCGCGGTGACGGCGAGCTCTCTGCTGCATCACGAAGCGGATCGACCCCTTCGGGTGCTCGAGACGGTCACCGCGTTCCACCGCGCGGCGCCGCTCGCCGTCGCAGAGGCTCGAGCGGTATGGCCGTTGATCGTGCTCCGTGCCGCTCTGCTCGTCGCGAGCGGTTGGCGGCAGCTCGAGATCGACGGCGACAACGCGTACGCACGCGAGCGCGTCGACGGGGAACGCGCGATCTTCGACGCGGCCACATCGGTACCGCTCGCCGAAGCGACGGAGTCCGTGCTCGCCTCGCTCGGATTCGCGGGAGTCGCCGCGGGTAGCGGTCTGCAGCTGGTCGCTGCGCCGGCCCGCGTCTCGACACCGCCGCTGCGCTCGCTACTGCCAGAGCTCGGCGGTGATGCGGCGGTACTCGATCCTGGCGTCGAATCTGATGATCTCGCATCGGGCGCCTGGCTCGACGCAGATGCTGAAGCGCGGCTCGTACGCGCAGCGTTCGAATCGGGTCATGGCAGCGCCGTCTTCCCGTACGGCGTGTACCGTCTCACCCGGACCCGGGTCGATGCGCAGCGAGCAAGCGAGACCTGGCCCATCGCGACGGAGATCCACCTGGCGCCCGGCGACTCCCTGGGGGTCTCGGCGCCGACCTCCGGGTCCGTCGCGGTTGCGACGAGTCAAGGCGTGCTGCTCGAACTCGCCGGCGGCTGGCACCTCGCGATCGACGGAGTCGATGCCGTGGTGGAGCCCGGCGCTCCCGTCGCGGCAGGCGCTTCCGTCGCCCGTGTTCAGAGCTCGACCGGAGCGCGAGTGATCTCGGTGACCCTGGTCCGCGCCGACGCGCTGACCGGTGCCGACGCGCCGATTCTGGCGGTCGACGAGCCGGAAGCAGGATGCGCTCCGCTCGTCACTCCCGAGCGGGTTCCGGCGTGGCGCCGTTTCACTCAGGATCCCGCGAGGCTGCTCGGCCTCCCATCGCTCGCCCAGCACGACGCATCCGCGGACGAGCTCGCTCGCCGCTCGGAGATCTTCGCGAGCGCACAGGAGCGGTACTACGAACGCCCGATGCAGATCGAGCGCGGTTGGCGCCATCACCTCGTCGACACGACCGGTCGGTCGTACATCGACATGGTCAACAACGTGACAGGGCTGGGGCACGGGCATCCGGGCGTCGCCGACGCGGTCAATCGGCAGATCCGGCGACTCAACACGAACTCGCGCTTCCTCTACCGGGAGCTCGCGGAGTACAGCGAGCGTCTGCTCGCACTCCTGCCCGAAGGCTCGGCTCTCGACACGGTGCTCCTCGTGAACAGCGGCTCGGAAGCAGTCGATCTCGCATTGCGCCTGGCGCAGGCGGCGACCGGGCGAAACACCATCGTGGCGTTGCGAGAGGCCTATCACGGGTGGACCATGGCATCCGATGCGGTGACCACGAGCGCGTACGACAACCCGCACGCGCTCGAGAATCGACCGGACTGGGTGCACGTCGCGGACGTCCCGAACCGCTTTCGAGGAACCTACCGAGGTGCGGGCACCGGTGCGAAGTACGCGGCCGATCTCGGCGCCGACCTGCAGCGACTCGCGGACGAGGGGCGCGACGTGGCCGCCTTCATCTGCGAATCGGTGCTGGGCAACGCGGGCGGGGTGCTGCTGCCCGACGGGTACCTCGCCGACGTCTACGCTCGTGTGCGCGCTGCGGGCGGACTCTGCATCGCCGATGAAGTGCAGGTCGGGTTCGGGCGGATGGGTTCGAGCTTCTGGGGTTTCGAGCAATCCGGCGTGCTGCCCGATATCGTCACGATCGCGAAGCCGATGGGAAACGGATTTCCGATCGGGGGAGTCATCACGTCGAAGCGCATCGCCGATGCGCTCGCGATGCAGGGCCAGTTCTTCTCGTCGGCGGGCGGGAATCCGCTGAGCTGCCGAGTGGGCATCGCGGTACTCGACGCCATGGAGCAGGAGGGCTTGCAGCAGAACGCGCTCCGGGTCGGCGGGCGACTCGCCGCCGGCTTCCGCGCACTCGCGGAACGCCACGAGATCGTCGGGCCGATCCACGGCGAGGGGCTGTATCTCGGCGTGGAACTCGTGCGCGATCGCGAAACGCTGGAGCCCGCCACAGCCGAGGCGGCCGCGATCTGCGAGCGGCTCAGAGAACTCGGCGTGATCGTCCTCACGACCTCCGAGCGTTCGAACGTGCTGAAGGTGAAGCCGCCGCTCTGCCTCACCGAGGAGAGCGCTGACGCCGTGCTCGCAGCCCTCGACCGGGTGCTCACCGAAGGCTGGTAGCGCCGCAACCCCTCGTCGAGCCCCTGCCCGCACGCCGAACCCCCAAGGGAGGCGCGTACAGCGGGCTGGGGCTCGTCGAGCGCGGAGGGGCTCGGCGCGAGCGCGGGGGCTCGGCGATCCTGCTGGCCCCGACGGCGGTTAGAGGCCGAGCACGGCGGAGGCGATCCCGAAGTAGACGAGGAGGCCGGTCGCATCGACGAATGTCGAGATGAACGGGTTCGAGAAGACGGCCGGGTCGACGCGCACCGTCCGGGCGAGCAGCGGCATGCAGCCGCCCACCACCGCGGCGACCGTGCAGACCGCGAGCAGGGTGAGCCCGATCACCATGCCGATCTGAACGGAGTAGAACGCCCAGGCGATTCCGAATCCGAGCGAGCCCAGCAGCAGGCCCAGCAGTGCCCCCGTGCGGAACTCGCGCGCGAGCACGCGGAGAATGTCGCGCGGGCGCACGTCTCCCAGCGCAAGCGCGCGTGTGACGGTGGTCGCGGCCTGATTGCCCGTGTTGCCTCCGGTTCCGATGAGGAGCGGCACGAAGAGCGCGAGCACGGTGACCTGTTCGATCGTCGCCTCGAAGATCTCGAGCACCTGAACGGTGAGTGTGGCGCCGACGGCCAGGACGAGCAGCCACACCACGCGAGAGCGCACGAGCGTGCGCACCGGCGTGGACAGGTACGGGCGGCGCAGCGGCTCGGAGCCGCCCTGACGCGCCGCGTCCTCGTTCTCGACGTGCTCGATGATCCGGATCGCGTCGTCGATCGTCAGCATGCCGACCAGCCGCTCCTCGCTGTCGACGATCGGCAGCGCCAGCAGGGAGAGATCCGCGCATCGACGTGCGGCGAACTCATCCGACTCGGTCGCGACGGCCGTGTGCGCCGACTGCATCAAGTCGGCGACGAAGTCGTCGGGGTTCGCGGCCAGCAGCTCGCGCAGGCTGATGATGCCGACCACGACCCGCGTGCCGTCGAGCACCGGAATCGTATACACCGTCTCGGCGTCCGAGAGGTGGGCGCGAACACGTTCGAGCGTTTCAGCGACGGTCAGCGAAGCGCGAGTCGATACGTACTCGGGCGTCATGCGCCGGCCCACGCTGCCCTGCGGATACCCGAGCAGCTCGGCGGTCTGCAGGCGATCCTGCTCGGGCAAGCCGCGAAGCATCTGGGTCGCGAGCACCGACGGCACCTCGTCGAGCAGCCAGAGCCGATCGTCGGGGTCGAGCTCGGTGAAGAGCCGACTCACCTCGGTGTTCTGCAACCCGGCGAGCAGATCACCCTGCAATGAGGGCGGCAGCGCCTCGAAGAGCTCCATTGCGCGCTGCTTGGAGAGCAGCCTGAAGAGCACGGCGCGCTGCCGCAGATCGAGTCGCTCGAAGAGCGGCACGAGCTCCGTAGCGGAGAAGGGGGCGAGATCGCGGGTGAGCGCGGGAAGATCGCCTGCAGCGAGATGCTGCAGGATGCCGTCGAACGAGGCTTCGATGATCGGAATCTGCTGAGTGGTCATGACGGGTCTCCTCGCATGGGCGCCGCTGGCGCCGCTCGGCGGGCGCACGGGCGCGCCCTGAAACGTATGGGACGTGCGGAGCCGGGCGTGCGCGGCGGGCGACGAGAACGACCGCTAAAGGGAACGCGTCGGAGCGTGCGCGAGACCCGGCTGATGACTGCAACTGTCACTGGACATCGGGCTCACCTCGCTTCGGTTCGGGATCGGGCTGATCAGGGGAACCCTAACAGTCCGATGCGCGATCCCCAAACGCACCCGCGGCTCGTGGCTCGAGACCGTTCATGTGCCGGATCCGTCGGCGCCACCAGCGGTTCATCGTCGATCGGGAGGATGAACGAGGCCCGCCCCGACGTCTGCGGACGTGCCGTCTCGAACCCCTATCGGAAGGCTTCCGTGCTGATCTCCTCGACCTCACCCGAGTCCTATTCGCGCCTCCGGCTCGCTGCGCTCGGGCTTGCCGGCGCCCTGCTCGCGGTACCGCTCGTCATCGCCTCCATCGGCCCCGCAACGGCGCACTCCCTGGACCAGCCCGAACCCTCTGCTGTCACCACCGGTGCGTCCTACGCGGATGCGCAGGTCGGAGACCTGGTCGACGTGCGCATCGGCGACGTGCACCCGACCCAGCCCTCCGTCGGATACGACGAGGTGTACTACAAGCTCGGTCGCTACTCGGAACTCGGGAAGGACGCAGTCAACAAGCGTTTCGGCGACTGGTGCGAGGCCAACGGGCAATTGGACGCTGTCGCTGCCGAATCCGACGCGACACTGCACGACCCGGCGTCCTTCACCTGCGAGCTGCCGCTCGGCGGCGAGACCGAGCAGAGCATCGCCGAGATGAAGACCGTCGTCATCGGACCCGAGGGCGCCCTGTACCTCACCGACGGGCACCACACGCTGACCTCGTTCGCGGAAACCGCTGATGGCGGCCTCGACCTGCACGTGCGGCTTCGCGTCACGGCGAACCTGAGCGACCAGGCGCCCGCGCAGTTCTGGCAGATGATGATCGCCAATCAGTGGACGTGGCTCGAGCAGGTCGACGGGGCACCGATCACTCCCGCAGACCTGCCCGCCTCGGTCGGTCTCGGCAACTTCGCCGACGACCCCAACCGCAGCCTCCTGTACTTCGCGCGCGACATCGGCTTCGCATCCGGAACGATCCCGTTCCAGGAGTTCTACTGGGGCGAGTGGGTGCGCGATGCGCAGCCCGTCGATCTCTCAGGATGGAACGCGAATGATCGCGACAGTTACCTCGCGACCGTCCGCTCGCTCTCCGAAGCGCAGGTCGCGCTCGACCCGGCGGCACCCATCGCCGGTGGGTTCACGGCAGCAGACCTCGGAGTGCTGCCGGCATGGAACGATGGCAAGGCGGAGGCGAAGGGGGAGTGGAACAAGCTCTCGCAGCCCTACGATGCCGAGAAGCCCGGCAAGCTCGCCTACGCGATGGCATACAAGTCGCAGCTGTCGCCCTCAGGAGAGGAGCCCGGTGGTGAAGAGCCGCCTGTGGATCCCGGAACTGTGCACGGGGCCCTCGCTGTGAGCGGGGATCTGCGCCCGGGCGGCGAGATCACGGTCAGCGGAAGCGGATTCGCGCCGTCGACCACGGGGTACGCGCTCGAAATGCGGTCGGAGCCGGTGCAGCTCGCCGAAGTATCCACGGATGAGACGGGCGCATTCGCCGCGACCGTGACGCTTCCGATGGCAGCCGGCACAGGATCGCACCGTATCGCCCTGCTCTGGAACGGCGTCGAGGTCGGCGCCACCGAGGTGCAGATCGAAGCCGACGCACGGGCTGATGGCGGTGCCGGGGCCGGCGCGGGTGGCAGTGGTGCCGGTGGACCGGGCGAGGCCGGTGGCACCGCAGCCGGCGGCAACTCCGGGGCCGGAGCGACTCCCGTAGCCGCTCCGGCGCCACCCACGGCGGCGAAGCTCGCTGAGACGGGCGGCGCTCCCGTGATTGCCGCGACGACGGCGGCGCTCGCGATGATGCTCGTCGGAGGCGCGGTCACGGTGCTGCACACGCGTCGCCGCCGGGCCGAGTAGCCGCGCAGCTCCCCAAATCTGCGAGCGGGGTCACTGTTCGTGGGTGTCGCATGTCCGACACGCACGAACAGTGACCCCGCTGCTGCGTGCGCGGCCGCGCCACGAAGGAACCTCGTACGTGCGCGAGGGGGGACTTGAACTGATCCGTTCCCCCTCGCACACGAAATCGTGAATCGGCGTTCTGCCGCATGATTCCGCGGTTTCTGCGAGGCCCACCTGTGGATAACTGCACCGCGATTCACAACCTAGCAGCGTCGGTAGCACATGAGTTAGCACATGAAAGCGGGCCGGATCACGAGAAGCGGCCTATCCGATGGCCACGCCAAAGAGTGCCCCAATGGCGTATGTGGCGATCATGGTCGCTGAGCCCATGACCACGTTCCGGAGAATTGCGCGACCGCGCGGCGCGCCACCGAGCGCAGCGCTGATCCAACCGGTGAGGAAGAGGCCGATCACAACTGCGATGGCTGCGATCCAAACTCGGTGTCCGCCGACGGGGAGCAAGATCATGATGAGTGGGATCAGCGCTCCAACGGCGAACGCAATGAACGATGACACGGCGGCTGCCCACGGGCTTGTGAACTCTTCATGGTCGATTCCGAGTTCGACCTCTGCGTGAGCGGCGAGAGCGTCCGTCTCGGTAAGCTGCACCGCGACCTGATGTGCGAGGTCATCTGAGAGGCCCCGCTGTCGATAGAGCTCGGTGAGTTCTTCAAGCTCCTCCTCGGGCATGGTTTCGAGCTCCCACCGTTCTTTTGCGATGAGCGCTTTCTCTGTGTCGCGTTGGGTGCTCACCGAAACATACTCTCCGCCAGCCATTGAGAACGCCCCGGCAACTACGGCGGCGATACCGGCCGTCGCGATTGCCAGTACGTTGTTTGGTGTAGCGGCAGCGACACCGACGACGACACCCGCGGTAGAGACGATGCCGTCGTTTGCGCCGAGCACCCCTGCACGTAGCCAGTTCAAACGTTGGCCCACGTTCTGCAGGTGGGCTTCGCCGGGATGCGGCGTGGTGCTTGAGTCGGATGCCATATTGTTCATTTCCTGTCTTGGGTCGTGCTGAAGTGAAGTTGTTCCGTCGATGCGACTGGTGATGATCGTGTGATTCGCTCAGATCGTGGGCCGACTGCACGGAGTGCGCCGAGGATGGCCACCAGGTCAACGACTTCTTGCAGCCACGCGCCGAGGAGTGCTGGGAGGAACCCGAAGGCGGCGATGAGCATGAGGCCGACGCTGATGATGATGCCGAGCCAGATGCTTTGCAGTGCGATCCGCACGGTGTCCTTGCCGATGCTCACCGCGCGCGGCAGGGCCGAGAGCGTGTCGTAGCGGTTCACGATGTCCGCAGACTCCGATGCTGCGGTTGCACCGCGCGCCCCCATTGCGAAGCCAATATCCGCAGCAGCGAGCACCGGGGCATCGTTGAGGCCGTCACCGACCATGATGAGCGGGCGGGGCTGCACGCTACTGACAATGCGAACTTTGTCGCCGGGGCGGCACTCCGCGTGCACCTCGCTGATTCCAAGGCGCCGCGCGATGGGTTCGGCGGTGGCTGCAACGTCTCCGGTGACCATGAGCGTACGCTCGATACCGAGTGCGCTCAGCTGACGGAGAGCCTGGGCTGCTTCTTCGCGCACTTGGTCGCGCATGACGATGGCTCCGGCGAAACGGCCATCGACTGAGACGTAGATTGCGAGTTCCCCTGGAGCAAGGTCTGCCAGCACGAGGTCCGGCGCGGAGTGGCGCACCCAGGAGGGCTTGCCGACACGAACCGTCACTGCCTCAGGTGCGTCAGGAGTGCGGAACACAGCCGCGACTCCGTTTGTCGCGATCTCCTCGGCATGTTCGGCTTCGACGAGCGACAAGCCGTGCTGTTTCGCGGCCTGCACGACGGAGTCCGCAAGCACGTGAGAGGAGTACACCTCCGCTGAGGCTGCGAAACGCAGCAGCTCGTCTTCGCTGGCGCGGTCGGCGGGCAGAAGGCGTTCGAGCACTGGCTTGCCGGTAGTGATGGTGCCGGTCTTATCGAATGCCGCCGAGCGGGCTCGTGAAAGCTGTTCGAGGGTGCCGCCGCCCTTGACGATCAGCCCGAACCTCGCGGCACGGCTCATGCCACCGAGAAACGCGACCGGCGCGGCGATCAGCAGCGGGCATGGGGTCGCCACCACCAGCACCTCGGCAAACCGGACAGCCTCTCCACTGACCGCCCACGCGATCCCGGCGATCACGAGCGCGAGCACTGTGAACGGCACCGCGTACCGATCTGCGAGCCGCACGACTTTGGCTTTGCTCCCCGCGGCTTGTTCGACGAGCCGAACAATCTGCTGATACTCGCTCTCGGCGGCCGGAGCCGCAGCCCGCATGGTGACTGCGGCTTGTCCATTCACCGCACCGCTCGACACTTTCTCTCCCGCGTCACGCTCAACGGGCAGACTTTCACCGGTCAATGACGACTCATCGAACACGGCGTGCTCGGAGACGAGGATCGAGTCCACAGGCACGAGTGCACCCGGCCGCACCAACAACAGATCACCCACCTCGACTTCTTCGACCGGTATGTCCTCGGTCGTGACCTCGGCAGTATGCCCGTGCATGTCCGCGCCGGGTGCGCTTGGGGCGAGGATGCGCGTGGCCTGCTGGGGTGCCTTACGCAGCAGCGCGGTCAGTTCCCGCTTCGAACGGTTCTCAGCGTAATCTTCGAGGGCCGCCCCGCCGGTGAGCATCAGCACCACCACGAGCGCCGCCCACGGCTCCCCAACGAGCACTGCAGCGGTGATTGCCGTCACCGCAAGAATGTCGAGCCCGGCGTGCCCTCGGATGAGCTGCCGGATCATCCCGACCGCCTCCCACCCGGCAATCACGAGCGCATACGCACCCACAATCCAGCTGGCCGACTCAATGGCCGGAGTCGCTAAAAGAACCAACCCGATCATAGCCACCAACAGTGTTGCGATCACGAGTGGATATGCCCTGACCAGAGATGAAAAACGGCTCATGCTTCAATCCTCCCATGCGGGCACGCTTCTCGCATTGCAGGCCAGCCTCGCCTGAGTATCCGCGTAGCGCGTTCAGAGCAGCAATGCCCCGGCTCCTGCGGCCCCGAGCACTACCGCCCATGCCGGTGTTTTCCAGGACGTGAGTGCGACAAACGCGAGTGCCGCGACGACGAGTGATGCGGCGTTCGTGACACCCGCGGTGAATACGGGGTCGTACAGCGCGGCGGCGAGCAGCCCGACGACTCCGGAGTTCACGCCCGTCAGCACACGCTGCACTCTCGGCGCACGACGCAACCGCTCCCAGAAGGGCAGCACCCCCATCACGAGCAGCGCAGACGGCAGAAAGATCGCGAGCAGCGCAATGGATGCGCCGAACAGCCCACTCGGGCCGCCCGTGGTGACCGCTCCGAGAAACGCGGCGAAGGTGAACAGCGGCCCTGGCACCGCCTGCGCGGCACCATACCCCGCGAGGAACGCACCCGGCTCCACCAGTCCAGTCTGCACTGTCTCAGCCTGCAAAAGCGGGAGCACGACATGCCCGCCGCCGAACACGAACGACCCCGCACGATAGAAGGTGTCAATCAGGCCTACCGTGGCGTTGCCGGTGAACACAGCAAGAATCGGCAACCCTGCGAGCAGCATGACGAACACAGCCAGGCTCAACCATCCGACTGCGGGCCGCAGGCGCACCCGGAAACGCGGTTCATCGTTCTCGGTCGTGCTCGGGGATCGACAGACGAAGAACCCCGCGATCCCGGCCAAGGCCATCGCGCCGAACATCGTCAGCGGGCCGGGTACGAGCAGCACGACAGTGAGCACCCCGACAGCAATCGTCGCTCGTCGCGCATCAGGCGTGAGTGACTTTGCCATCCCGAGCACAGCATGACCCACGACCGCGACCGCCGCAGCCTTCAGGCCCAGCACCCATCCAGCCTGCGATACGTCGCCAAGGGTCGATACGCCGAGCGCGAACCCGAACAGCAATACCGCAGATGGCAGTGTGAACCCGAGCCATGCCGCGACAAGACCGAGTATTCCAGCTCTCTGCAAACCGATCGCCATGCCGACCTGGCTTGATGCCGGGCCGGGAAGAAACTGGCACAATGCGACAAGATCCGCATACGCGCGATCACCCAGCCATCTGCGTCGCTCGACGAACTCTGCTCGAAAATATCCAAGATGAGCGACCGGGCCACCGAACGACGTGCACCCTAACCTCAAGAACACCAGAAGGACCAGCAATGGCGCGCCAAAGTCGGTTCGACGGCCACCTTCTGCGGATAACATTTCTTACTCAGAATGGGGCACCATCCGGGACTGGCGCTACTCGCCGCGCTGCATTCACGCAGTGTTCACTCGCGGCTCACAAGCCGTCACCGACTTACGCGAACCTTCCGTGTCGCACAGTGCGATTCTAAGATCGCTCTGCTGACTTCTGAATGAACGTACACTACTGTAGTAGATACATATGTTGCTAGTTTAGGAACATAAGGAGGGTGAGCGCGATGCATGGCGGTGTGGTCTTCTTCCGGGGAACCGGGGCTGATGCGCTGCGCTATGTCGAGGCCGACCGCCTGCGTGCTGACGACTACTACCGCAGCGACGGCACCAGCGGCATCCAGTACGCGGTGCTCGACGCCACAGGCGAGACGGTCAGTGCCCGTGACCTGAGTAGCGAGGAGTACAACGGGTGGGTGGATTGGATCAACCCCGACACGGGCGAGCGGATGGGGCGACCCCGCGCGGCTGGCCCTGATCGTCAGGGTTCGGCGCGGTTTGGTGAAATGACGATCAACGGCCCGAAGTCACTCTCTATCGCAGCAGCCCTCCACCCTGACGTGTCTGAGGCGTTGGATCGTGCGCAGCAGGACGCGCTGGCGGAGATTCAGCGGTGGCTCGGCCAGCACTCCGTGACTCGCGTCGGCGGGCGCGGCAAGCAAGAGGTCGTGCCGGTCGAGTACATGCAGGTCGTCGGGATTACGCACCGCACGTCGCGCGCTGGTGACCCGCACCGGCACATTCACATGCAGATCGGCACCAGGGTGTGGGCTGTCGGGAAGTGGCGCGCACTCGATACCGGGGCGCTCATCAAGCAGCAAGGCGCGATCCGTGCTCTCGGCACGGCGGTCATCGCCGCGCACCCGGAGCTTGCTGAGGTGCTGGATCGTCACGGCCTCACGCTCGACCCCGTTACCGGCGAGGTAGTCGAGTTGGAGCCGTTCAACGCCTTGATGAGCAAGCGGGGTGAGCAGGTGCATCGGAACCTGAACCGGCTCGAAGCCGAATGGAACGCGGCGCACCCTGGTGAGACGATGGGGCCGGTCGTATTCTCGCGGCTCACGGCGCAGGCATGGGCGCACGAACGGCCCGCGAAGAAGCCGACCACGCTCAGGGAAGAGGAAGCCTGGCTGACCGAACTCCGAGAAGCCGGCTACGACCCCGCAACGCTGCGCCGGCCTGCACGCCCTGTGCCGGCGTCGCCGGACGAGCTATCGGTGCAGCGGATCGCCTCGCGCGCCTTGGATCGTTGCGCGGCTGGCGCATCGGCGTGGAATCGCCATACGGTGCAGGAGCATGCAACCCAGATCATCACCGAGGCCGGGGTGCGCGCAACCAGCCAAGAGTTGCGCGACCTCATCACCGCTGCAACACGCCTCGCGCTCGAAGACTGCTTCTCGGTACTCGCGCCAGGTGCGCCGACGCCGGAGCATGTGGCGCACCTCACGAGCCTGCGCGTGGTGCAGGCCGAGACGGAACTGCGCGACCTGATCGCCGCACGAGTGCCAGACCGCGAGCCGAAACCCGCTGACGTGCGCGCAGCGGCCGAGGCGCGGGGTCTTGATGCGGGGCAGGAGCGCGCCGCCGCTGCCGTCGCATCCGCCGACCCGTTGGTGATCGTTGAGGGAGCAGCGGGCGCAGGGAAGACAACGATGCTCGGCGTTGTAATCGAAGTCGCGGCCGAGCAGGGTAGGCCGTCGCGGGTGGTTGCGCCGACGAAGCGTGCCGCACTGGTGGCGCGCGACGAACTCGGGGTGCCGACTGCGAGCGTTGCGGCGCTCGTGCATGCGCACGGGTGGCGGTGGAATCGTGACGGCGTATGGTCGCGCCTCGCGCCGGGCGACACTGACCCCGAGACCGGCAACGCCTATCGCGGCCCATCCGAAAGCGCGCGGCTCGCACACGGCGAGCGGGTCATCGTTGACGAGGCGGGGATGCTCGACCAAGACACCGCAATCGCCCTGCTGACCGTCTGCGCCGAGGCAGGTGCGACGGTCGCGCTGGTTGGGGATCGTGCGCAGCTCGCAGCCGTCGGGCGCGGCGGGGTGCTCGACATGGCCGCGCAGCTCAGAGCGCGCACGTTCGACATGGCCGAAGTTCACCGTTTCGCCGATCCCGCCTATGCCGAGGTCACGTTGCAGATGCGCGACGGCAGGAATCCCGGCGCGGTCTTCGACCAGCTCGCAGAACTTGGGCTTGTGCGCCTCCATACGGGCGGCGATGAGTTGAGAGAGCACATCGCCCAGGAGCGGCAGAACGACGAAGCTGTGACGGGGACCTCGAACGACGAGGCGCGCGCCGTGAACTCGAGTATTCGCGACAAGCGCGTGGCACGCGGCGAGGTCGACGACCGCAGCACTGCTTACGGGAACGATGGCCTCCCCATCGGCGCGGGCGACCTGATCCAAACCCGCAAGAACAACACCCGCTTGGGGGTGGCGAACCGGCAGCAGTGGATCGTGCAGCATGTCGCAGACGACGGCACCGTCACCGCAAGGGAAGCAGGGAGCGGGCGGAAGCGACCGCGCACCGTGCGCCTGCCTGCCGAGTATGTGGCCGAGCACGCCCATCTGTCGTACGCGGCGACTTCTTACGGGGTGCAGGGCGCGACCGTGCCCGCCTCGCACACGATCCTCACGGGCTCGACCAGCGCCGCGAGCGTCTATGTCGGCATGACGAGAGGCCGCGAGTCGAATCTGTTGCATGTCGTGGCCGAGGACTTGGATCAAGCGCGAGTGCAGTTCGTGGCGGCGATGGAACGCGACCGGGCCGACCGTGGCCTTGCCGACGCGACCCGTCGCGCGGCCGAGGAAGTCGCCGGGCTCATCGAGCACGGCCCGGCGCAGTTCGTGAGCGACGAGATAGCCGCGCTCATGCAACGGGCGGTGACTGCTGAGGCGCAGGCCGAACGCTGGCAGCAGATCGGCGCTGCTCTTGCTGACCTGAACCAGCGCGAGACAGCGATACGCGAAGCGGCAAGCAAGACTGAGCGGCAGGCGAGGTCGCGCGCCGAGCAGGTGCGCGTCGAGGTCACTGCGCCCATCGTCTCGGCGGCGAGGACGGCACTTGCCGAATGGCAGCAGGCCGAAGCCGCCGAGCAGATGGCAGGCGAGCAAATGCGGGCCGCGTCGTGGTTCGGTAGGCGGCGCGCCCGCGACGAGCAGGATAGCGCCAAGGCGCGAACCTATGACGTGCGCCAGCAGTTGGCGAACGAGTGGGGCGAGCCGCCGAGGTGGAACGAACGCCCCGATGCCTGGGTAGAGCGAGTCACCCGCCCGAAGATCAACACCGACCCGCGCCTGATCCAAGCAGAGCAAGCACACGGGGCGGCGCGTGATGAAGTCCTGAGCAGGCCCGAGCGGGCACAGACCGCACGCTTGGCGGCGTTCGGTCGCGTCTTCGGCGCAGAGCGCGTCCTCCGCAACCGCGACGCCTACCTGAGCACCAACCCCGCACAGCGCGCCACCAGCGCCGCTCAGACGGCGAAGTACGCACGCGCAGAGGCCGAGCTACTGCGCTCGCTCACGCCCGCCGAGGCGGTCGCGCGGATCGGGCAGACCCGAGCCGCCGAAGCCGCCCGCGAAGAAGCCCGACGGGCGGCGCAGGAGCGCGCCAGCCGCTACGACTACGGGTACCGCCACACGCCCCCGCAGAGCGGCCCGGCGCGCGGCCTGTGAGCCGACGCCGTTCGCGTCAGTCGATGAGGGCGGCTGCGACTTCGCTCACCCAGCGTCGTTGCCCGCGAGTCTCTACCGCGTGCGGGTGGTAGTGCGCTCGCACCCAGGCAACGGCATCGCTCGCGGGAACACCGCTCATCACCGCAAGCACGGCTAATGCGGTTCCCGTGCGCCCGATACCCCCACCGCAGGCAATCTCGACTCGCTCCGTGGCGGCTCGCTCATACGCTTCACGAAGCGCCGCGACTGTCTCCGGGGTCCCGTCCGGTCGTCGGAAGTCACGCCATCGCACCCATTGGTGCGGCCAATCTCCGACACGGGGAGCGCGACCCGTCAGATAGACCCCGAACTCAGGATCGAGGGTGTCATGGCGCGCCGCGCGAAGCCCGCGACCTCGAACGCGGCGACCATCGGGTAACTCGACAATGCCGCCACCCGGCTCCCATCGCCCCACGAGCAGAGCTTAGGCGCTGGCGTAGCGTTGGCGGGCGGCTTCGCCGCTGGTGCCGATCGCTTCACCGACCTCGCGCCAGGAGAGCCGCTGTTCGCGTGCGGTGCGTACCGCTTCGGCGAGTTCTCGTTCTGCGGAGTCGCGCCGCCAGGCGGCGAGCTTGACCGCCATGACTGGGGGCAGCGGAGCGTCGGCGTCGCCGGGCTTGGGGTCGTAGTTCTCGAACGCGTCCGCGAACTCGTCGGCGCGTGCCTTGATGTCTTCGATAGAGCGTGGAGCCATGATGTTCACCTCAAATACTTGGATCGGGCCGGACGCATCGCGTGAGCGATAGCGATGATGCCGTGCCATTCGATGACTCCGACTTCGACCAGGGTTCCGGTCTCGTCGGGGCCGATGAACATGGTCATCGCGTCGTCTTGCACGAAGTGCCGGACTGGGTAACGGAGCGCATGGAGCATCGCCGCATCCGTGACGCCGTGCCGGTGGGCACTGTCAAGGATGAGCGGGTCTGATTCCATGTCACAAGTTTACTTGCCGCAAGTTACCTTGTCGAGTGGGCGGGGTGAATACTCAGATAGCGCGGGTGTGCCGATTCGGCACCGCCGCAGAGTTTTACGTCGTGGGGGTGTCGTCGGCGTCGAAGAGGCGCAGGAACTTCTCGCGCGGGATCACGACCCGACGGCCGAGTCTCACGGAGGGGATAGCCCCGTTCTCGATGCTCGCGGTGATCGTGCGCGGATCAACGCCGAGTGCCGCTGCTGCCTCCGCGCGTGTTACGACCGCGCTGCGCGAGGCCCGCAGATCATCCAGGGTCACCGTCACCGATCTCATCACACACCAGCCGTTCCTAAACAAGATTCATATGATCCCAATAAAGTACATCATGGAACTTGACGAGTCAAGAGTCGGCATATACGTTCCTAGTATGGAAACAGAGAGAGTGCGGGGGAATCCCGCTGGCATCACCCACGAGCACGTCGCCCAGAACATCCGCACCGCGCGCCAGGCCATCGGCATGGACGTGCGCACCGCCGCCCGCCTCATGACCGAGGCGGGCCGGAAGCTCGCCCCGTCGGGGATCAGCAAGATCGAGAACGGCGACCGGCGCGTGGACGTGGATGACCTCACCGCCCTCGCCTATATCTTCCGCACCACCCCCGCCGCGTTGCTCACCCCGCCCGCAGAGGCCGTGACGCTCACGGGGGTGCCGGAGTTGTTCATTCCCGAAGAGATACAGGCCTGGGTCGCAGGCAGCGTGAAGCTCACCACCGACGACCTCGTGCGCTACTGGAAAGAGCAGCGGTTCCTGGCGATCAGTTCCGGGCACTGGGCTGAGGAAATGCTCGCCAAGTACGACCGTGGCCAGGTTGGTGTCACCCCGCGCGAGGTGTACCAGCAGCGCTACGACCGGCAGACCGCACGCGAAGCCGAGGCCACCGGCAGGCTGTTGCAGATCGACCCGAACGCTTCCCTCACATTCGAGTAAGCCGGGTCGCAGAGCTACCCGTGTCGCAGGGGTGCGGGTGAACCCAAGGAGAAAAAGGAGCCGGGCTATGGCACAAGTCAACGACCCGCCGCCGAGTGTGGTGGCAGACCCCGCTGAGGGGGTGACACAGAGACAGCAGCGGCGTTCGAGGTCGCGGCACGCGGGTTCGCTGGGCGACTATCAGACCCGTAAGGGGAAGCGGTGGAAGTTCCAGATCTATGTGCTCATCGACCCCGAGAAGCCCGAGCTGGGCGAGAAGCGGTTGACCCGTGGCGGGTTCACCGACCTCGAAGAAGCACAGGCCGCGCTCACCGAAGCGCTCAAGAAGCGGGCACGGAACGAGAAGTTCCAAGGCAAAACCCCGACCATCGCGGTGTATGCCGAGGATTGGGCGTCGTCGCTGCGGTTGGCTGATTCCACGATCAAGGGGTACCGGAAGATCATCCGCAACCACATCACGCCCGACCTCGGGAAGATCAGGATCGACAAGCTCACCGCCACCCGCATCGGCGCGCACTACCGCCAGTTGGAACAATCAGGTCGCAAGGACGAATACGGCAAGGGGCAACCGTTGTCGGCCAACAGCATCCACAAGGTGCATGTTGTCCTCGGAGCGATGCTCGACGCAGCGATAGACGACGGACTGCTGAGTGTGAACCCGGCGAAGAAGAAGCGCACGGTGAACGCGCCCAAGTCCTCGCAGGTACGCGCACAGAAACCGGAAATCGTGACGTGGACGGGCGACCAGCTCGCCACGTTCCTCGCTTGGAACCGTGACGAGTTGAAAGACGAGCTGTTCCCGCTGTGGCGACTCATCGCCTACACGGGGATGCGGCGCAGCGAGGCGCTGGCGTTGAAGTGGAACGACGTGAACGCCAGAACCGGGCGGGTGAGCATCCGGCGGGCGGTGAACACGGAGGACTGGACGACCACCAAGACCACGAAGACGGGCAACGCCCGCGTGATCGACGTGGACGCCGCGACCCTCAAAGTGCTCGCCTCCTACAAGGTCGCACGTGCCGAAGTGTCGTTCGACCTCGCCAAAGCCGACGCCTACGTCTTCGGTGACGACGAGGGCAAGCTCCGCTCGCCCGACGCCATGACGAGCCGGTGGGATCGCCGCATGAAGTGGACCGCCACGGTACACAAGACGCTCCCCAGGATCACGATCAAGGGGCTGCGCCACACGCACGCCACACTCCTGTTGGAGTTGGGCGAGCATCCCAAGGTGGTGCAAGAGCGCCTCGGGCACTCCACCATCACCACCACGATGAACATCTACAGCCATGTCACCCCGACGATGCAGAAAGCCGCAGCAGACCGCTTCGCGGCCCATCTCGGGAACGCTTAGCACATATCTCAGCACATGGCACGAAAATGACCCCCAACCTGGTGATCTAAACCCCAGGTCAGAGGCCATTTTCCATTCGTGCGCGAGGGGGGACTTGAACCCCCACGTCCGAAGACACTGGAACCTAAATCCAGCGCGTCTGCCAATTCCGCCACTCGCGCGTGGGCCGGCGGGACCGGCCGAGAACCACCTTATCGGTCGTTCGGCAGGACCTCGGCGCCCTCGGGAAGGCGAGTTCCTGCGGGGAGGCGAACCGTGACGAAGCCTGCATCTGCAGGCGCAGGAGCAGGAGCAGGAGCGCCGACGGGAACGGCGGCCGGGGATTCGTCGCCGCGCAGGCCGGCTTCGATCTTGCCGACGCTCAGGCCGCCCGTCTCTCCGGTGGGGTGGTGCTGGCTCATGCGGTCGATCCACGCGAGCGCGATGGCCGAGACGATGAACGCGAGATGGATCGCGACTTCCCACATCACGCCATCCGACGAGTAGAGCACGCTGCCGTCCGCGTTGAGCACGACGCCGTTGTCCATCCGTCCGACCTCGATGAATGTCTTGAGCAGGTGAATCGAGGAGATCGAGATGATCGATACGGCGAGCTTGACCTTGAGCAGGTTCGTGTTGACATGCGACAGCCATTCGGGCTCATCGTGGTGCCCTTGGACGCGGATCTTCGAGACGAAGGTCTCGTAGCCTCCGATGATCACCATGATCAGCAGGTTCGCGATCATGACGATGTCGATGAGTGCGAGCACACTCAGCATCACGTCGGTCTCGGTGATGTGCCCGGTGGCGATGACGTTCTCGACGAGGTGCCAGAGCTCGACGAAGAAGAGCACGACGTAGACGGCCTGCGCGACGATGAGGCCGAGGTACAGCGGCGCCTGGAGCCAGCGGCTCGCGAAGATGAAGGCGGCGAGTGTGCGCGAAGCAGGCCCCGGACCGGCCTGCGCGCTGCGTTCGGTGATGCTGGGTCGCTTGCTCACGTGGGTGGCCCTCTCGTGCTGGTGGAGTGCACCGCATGCTGATGAAGTGCACCATATGCTAGCGCAGCACGGATGTGGATTCGGGGGCCGGGGGATCGGCACCGAGCCGCAACGCGGCTAGGATGGCGGGAGCGAAAGGGAGTATTCCACTTCGCCCGTGTCGTCAAGACGCGTCGCTCCGCAGCGGCGCCGGTGCGGGCGCGGCGCATGCGACGGAAGTCGGGCGCCGGGAAGAGACTTTCGGCCCAGCCGTGCGCCCCGCGCCCCAGCCGTAAGGAAGTACACAACGGTGACTTCAGTTCTCCCGCTCTGGTTCGAGATCGGTTCGATGATCGCGCTCGTCGTGATCCTCGTCATCGACCTCGCCCTGATCGTTCGTCGTCCCCACGTCCCCTCCATGCGCGAGGCGAGCCTGTGGGTCGGCTTCTACGTGCTGCTCGCACTGATCTTCGCCGGCGCCATCTTCCTGCTGGGCGATGTGCAGCACGGCACGGAGTTCTTGGCGGGCTGGCTCACCGAGTACAGCCTCTCGATCGACAACCTCTTCGTGTTCGTGCTGATCCTCGCCAGCTTCAAGGTGCCGAGCGCCTACCAGCAGCGCGCGCTGATGATCGGCATCGTGCTCGCACTGATCTTCCGCGGCGCGTTCATCCTGGTCGGCGCCGCGATCATCGAACGCTTCATCGCGATCTTCTTCATCTTCGGCGCGTGGCTGATCTGGACGGCTTGGCAGCAGGTGAAGCCGGGCGGGCACGACGAGCAGGGCGAGAGCTGGGTCATCCGACAGGTCAAGAAGGTGCTGCCCTTCAGCGACCACTACGACGGCGGCAAGCTGCGCACCACGGTTGACGGCAAGCGCATGTTCACCCCCTTCCTGCTGGTGCTCATCTCGTTGGGCGTGACCGACCTCCTCTTCGCCCTCGACTCCATTCCCGCAATCTTCGGCATCACGCAGAGCCCCTTCATCGTGTTCACGGCGAATGTGTTCGCCCTCATGGGCCTCCGGCAGCTGTACTTCCTGCTCGGCGGTCTGCTCGAGCGGCTGGAGTACCTCAAGTACGGCATCGCGGCGATCCTGGCGTTCATCGGCGTGAAGCTGATCCTGCACGCGCTGCACGAGAACGAGCTGCCGTTCATCAACGGCGGCGAGCACGTGCCGGTGCCCGAGATCAATACGTGGATGTCGCTCGGCTTCATCGTCGCGGCGATGCTGGTGGCTACAGTGGCGAGCGTGATCAAGGCGAATCGCGAGGCTCGTGCGCGCGGCGAGCACCTGCACCTCGGCGCCGCCGAGCCCATGGAGAAGCCGTCGCAGGGCCACGATCGCGCCAACCGCCACTAGGAAAGCGGTGGTGGCTCGTCATCGGCGCCGCCACCTTCTCGGCCGCATCGGGCACTCCGCATCGCGCGGTGATAGACTCTCGCCATGCGTTCGCGGGCTCTGCTTCTTCACAGCCGCGACGGGGTCTAGTCCATCGGCCGCCCGTCGCGGAGTTCTCGCATGGTCGATCCACCGCGTCGAAGCTCGCGAAATACATTCGTGCCGCGCGGTGTTGAACAGCACAGTGCTGAGTGCACAGAACCGGGAAGAGAAGCACACATGAGCGAGCAGTTTGCGTCGGAGTCGACCGTACGGCCACGCACCCTGGCTGAGAAACTCTGGGACGACCACGTCGTCGTCAAGGGGGAGAACGGCCAGCCAGATCTCATCTACATCGATCTCCACCTCATCCACGAGGTGACGAGTCCGCAGGCGTTCGACGGTCTGCGCGTCGCAGGGCGACCGCTTCGCCGCGTCGACCTGATGATCGCGACGGAGGATCACAACACCCCGACCGTCAACATCACGCGGCAGATCGAGGACCCGACGAGCCGTCTCCAGATCGAGACGCTGCGGCAGAACGTCGCCGAGTTCGGTGTGCGGGCGCACCCCCTCGGCGACCGCGAACAGGGCATCGTGCACGTCGTCGGACCGCAGTTGGGTTTGTCGATGCCGGGAATCACCGTGGTGTGCGGTGACAGCCACACCTCGACCCACGGGGCGTTCGGCGCTCTGGCGTTCGGCATCGGCACCAGCGAGGTCGAGCACGTCATGGCGACGCAGACCCTGCCGTTGAAGCCGTTCAAGACCATGGCGATCAACGTCGAGGGAGAGCTGCGGCCCGGTGTCACCGCGAAGGACATCATTCTGGCCGTCATCGCGAAGATCGGCACCGGCGGCGGCCAGGGCTACGTGCTCGAGTACCGCGGGTCCGCGATCCGCGGTCTCTCGATGGACGGTCGCATGACGATGTGCAACATGTCGATCGAAGCCGGCGCACGTGCGGGCATGGTGGCCCCTGACGAGACGACGTTCGAGTACGTCAAGGGCCGCCCCCACGCCCCGCGCGGCGCCGATTGGGACGACGCGGTCGCGTACTGGAAGACGCTCCCGACCGATGAGGGCGCCGTGTTCGACAAGGAAGTGTTCATCGACGCCGAGTCGCTCGAACCGTTTGTGACGTGGGGCACGAACCCCGGGCAGGGCGTGCTGCTCAGCGAATCGGTGCCCAATCCCGATGCGATCGCTGATCCCAACGAGCGCGCCGCCGCCGAGCGCGCGCTCGAATACATGGATCTCGAGGCGGGGACGCCGATGAAGGAGATCCCCGTCGACGCCGTCTTCATGGGATCGTGCACGAATAGCCGTCTCGACGATCTGCGCACCTTCGCCGAGATCATCAAGGGCAAGCAGAAGGCCGAGGGCGTGCGGCTCATGGTGGTCCCCGGGTCGGCCCGCGTGCGCGCCGAGGCCGAAGCAGAGGGGATCGACCGCATCGTCGAGGCGTTCGGCGGCGAGTGGCGATTCGCCGGCTGCTCGATGTGCCTGGGCATGAACCCGGACCAGCTGGCGCCGGGCGAACGATGCGCGTCGACGTCGAATCGAAACTTCGAGGGGCGTCAGGGCAAGGGCGGGCGCACGCATCTGGTCTCGCCGCTCGTGGCAGCGGCGACCGCGATCCGAGGCACGCTGTCGAGCCCGTGGGACTTGCAGGACGACCTCGCGAAGGGCATCTCCCACGACGCTCCGGAGGGGTCCGACCTCCCCGTGCGTCGCCGTATTCCGATCATGCCCGTCTCCGAGAAGGCGGGAGCCTGAACCATGCAGAAGTTCACGACTTTCACTGGCATCGCCGCGCCGCTCCAGCGATCGAACGTCGATACCGACCAGATCATCCCCGCAGTGTTCTTGAAGCGGGTCACGAAGACCGGCTTCGAAGACGCGCTGTTCTCCCACTGGCGGCAGGACGAGAACTTCGTCTTGAACCAGCCCGCCTTCCAAGGCGCTGAGATCCTCGTCGCCGGCGCCGACTTCGGCACGGGTTCGTCGCGCGAGCACGCGGTGTGGGCGCTTCGCGACTACGGTTTCAGGGTCGTCATCTCGCCCCGCTTCGCGGATATCTTCCGCGGCAACTCGGGGAAGCAGGGGCTGCTCGCGGCTCAGGTGACCGAGGACGAAGTGAAGCAGATCTGGGCCGCGATCGACGCCGATCCCGGAATGAGCGTCACGGTGAGTCTCGAGGACTGCACGATCACCGCGGGCGCGCTCACGATTCCCTTCGAAGTGGACGAATACACGCGTTGGCGCCTGATGGAAGGGCACGACGATATCTCCTTGACGCTCCGCGACGCGGACGCCATCACCAGGTTCGAGGCGAACCGCCCGAACTGGATGCCGACAACGACCCCCGTGGAGGCCGAATGACCAAGCACACAGTGAACGAGGCCCAGCTGGAGACGGAAGCGGAGGCGCCCGAGGAGGCGGCCGCCGTGTCGACGGAAGAATCGGAAGCCGCCGGGCGCAAGCTCGACGCGCAGAAGGCGGGCGCCCGTGTGGGCCTGACCTCTGACGAGATCATCATCAACGGCGGCCGCCCGCTGAAGGGCCGCATCGAGGTGCGCGGCGCGAAGAACCTCGCGACGAAGGCGATGGTCGCCGCACTACTCGGTAAGACGCCGAGCGTGCTGCGCAACGTCCCCAACATCTCCGACGTGCGCGTCGTGGCCGGGCTGCTCGCCCTCCACGGTGTGCTCATCACGCGCGGCGAGCAGGGCGGCGAGTGGCGCCTGGACCCGTCGAACGTCGAGGTGGCCCACCAGGCCGACATCGATGCGCACGCCGGCTCGTCGCGCATTCCGATCCTCTTCTGCGGACCGCTGCTGCACCGCCTCGGCGAGGCGTTCATCCCCGATCTCGGCGGATGCCGGATCGGCGATCGCCCGATCGACTTCCACCTCGATGCGCTGCGCAACTTCGGCGCCGTCATAGAGAAGCTGCCGAGCGGCATCAGCCTCACCGCGCCCGACGGTCTCAAGGGAGCCAACATCGAGCTGCCGTACCCCTCCGTCGGAGCGACGGAGCAGGTGCTGCTGACGGCCGTCCTCGCCGAGGGGCAGACGGAGCTGCGCAATGCGGCGATCGAGCCGGAGATCGTCGATCTCATCTGCATCCTGCAGAAGATGGGCGCGATCATCTCGATGGAGCCCAACCGGGTGATCTTCATCGAGGGGGTACCGGAGCTCCGCGGGTACGATCACCGGGCCATCTTCGACCGGAACGAGGCCGCCAGCTGGGCTGCAGCAGCCCTGGCGACGAAGGGCGACGTCTTCGTCGGCGGCGTCGAGCAGGAAGAGATGATGACCTTCCTCAACGTCTTCCGCAAGGTCGGCGGCGACTTCGACGTGCACGACGACGGCATCCGCTTCTGGCACCCGGGTGGTGCGCTCAAGCCGGTCACCATCGAGACCGATGTGCACCCGGGATTCATGACGGACTGGCAGCAGCCGCTCGTCGTGGCGCTCACGCAGGCCGAGGGCCAGTCGACCATCCACGAGACGGTGTACGAGAACCGGTTCGGATTCACCGACGCCCTCGTCAAGATGGGTGCCGACATCGTGGTGTACAAGGAGGGCCTGCACGACGCGACTCGTCGCGTGAAGCGACGGGAGTTCGAGCAGGCCGCCGTCATCACCGGACCAACACCACTCCACGGAGCCGATATCGAGGTGCCCGACCTGCGCGGCGGCTTCAGTCATCTCATCGCTGCGCTGACCGCGGAGGGCCAGTCGAAGGTCACGAACCTCGGCATCATCTCGCGCGGGTACGAGAACTTCATCGAGAAGCTGCATCTGCTCGGCGCTGATTTCGTCTACGAGAGCTGAGCGCAGAAACTCTCCTGCGAATGCGG